>CAYVKA010000001.1:0-132569 GCA_964451925.1 uncultured Nevskia sp.
GTCGACCAGCACCGCCACCGACAGCCGGCGCAGCCGTCCGACCGGTTGCCGCGTATGGCTGATGGTGCGGTCCAGCTCGTAATTGCGGGTGCTGGTGCGGCTCTGCGAAGTCGGCTGATCCTGCGCCGCGGTGGCTGCCGCGGGCGCCGCCGGAGCGGCCGCGCCGGCAGCGGGCGCCGCTGGCGCGGCGGGCTTGGCGGCGGCGGGCGGCTGGTTGCTGGTGGCCCCGGGAATGCCCTGCGCCGCGCCGCCGGTGCCGTTGCGGTTGATGTCCTCGCTGGTCTGCTCGCTGCGCACCACGGCGGAGTCCGGCTTGTAGCTCTCGTGCGCTTCTTCCGTCTCGGAGAAGTCCATGTCGGCCGCCACCTGCGCGCTGATGCGGCCGGGGCCGAGCATCGGCGTCAGCAGCTGCTCGATGCGCCGCGTGTAATCGGCTTCGAGGCGATGGGTCTCGTCGAACTGCTCGGCGCTCTGCGCCGCGGCGCCGTCGCCGTCGGCACGGGTCAGCAGATGGCCGTACTGGTCGATCACGGTGACCGCGCTGGGCAGCAGCTCCGGCACGCTGGAGGCGACGATGTGCACGATCGACGACACCTGTCCCTGCTCCAGCTGCCGCCCCGGATACAGCTCCACCAGCACCGAAGCGCTGGCATTGTCGCCATGGCGCACGAATGGCGAAGCCTTGGGCAAGCCCAGGTGCACGCGCGCCGCCTTCACCGGCTGCAGGCTGCCCACGGTGCGGGCCAGTTCCGTTTCCAGGGCCAGCTGATAGCGCGCGTTCTCGATGAACTGGCTGGTGCCGAGACCCTGATCCTGCTGGATCATTTCGTAGCCCATCGCCGAGCCTTTGGGCAGACCCTGCGCGGCCAGGCGCATGCGCGCCTCGTACACCTTGTCGCCCGGCACGTTGACGCTGCCGCTGGCCGGATCGAGCCGGAACGGCACACCCGCGCCACGCAGCGCCTCGGCCACCTCGGACGCGTCCTTCTCCGCCAGGCCCGGATACACCGGCACATAGTTGGGCTGCTGCGACCAGCTGAACATGGCCAGGCCGCCGGCCACGGCCAGCGCCAGGCCGATCAGCAGCGCAAGCTGCCGCACCATGGGCAGGTCTTTCAGACCGCGCACCTGGCTGAAGCTGGGAACCGCGAGTTCTGCCATGGCTCAGTTCCGTCCTACAGCGGCATGTTCATGATGTCCTGGTAGGCGGCCACCATGCGGTTGCGCACCTCCACCATGCCGCGGAACGACACTTGCGCTTTGCTGGTGGCCAGCATCACGCTGGACAGGTCGGTATTCGGATCACCCATCTCGAAGGCGCGCTGCAGCCGCGCCGCGTCGCTCTGGGCGTTGTTGACGTTGTCGATGGAAGTCTTCAGCAGCGAGCCGAAATTGTCGGTGGCGGCAGCGGGCTTGGCGGTGCTCTTGGTCTGCGCCGCCTGCGCGCCGAGGGCCCGGATCTGGGCCAGCACACTGTTGACATTGATCTCGTTCATTCAGAATTCCTCGCGACGGCTTGCGCCGGGCTTCCGTCGCAGGGGAGCAAGTCCCATGCCCGCACGCTGCGACGCATTTCCGGCGCCCCGTTTGGCTTCAGGCCTTGAGTTGCTCGCGCTCCTCGAAGTCACGGTGCAAGCCGTACTTGCGCAGCTTTTCCACCAGGGTGGTACGGCGCGTGTTGAGCAGCTTGGCGGCGTGGGCCACGACACCGCAGGACTGCTGCAGCGCCTGGCGGATCAGGCTGATCTCGATCCCTTCGATGTAATCCTTCAGGTCCAAACCCTTGCTCGGCAGATAGGACTGCGCGGGCGTCGGCACCGGTGCCGGCGCCGGCGTCGCGGCCTCCGCCAGCCAGCCGCGCGCGGTCTGCTCTTCCGGTTCCGGCAGCACCTCCTCCACCGCCGGCGAAGCCGCGGCCGCGCCGCGGTAGCGCTGCGGCAGGTCGGCGGCGGTGACCGGAGCATCCGGATACAGCACCGCCAGACGCTCGATCAGATTGGACAGCTCGCGCACATTGCCGGGCCAGCGATAGCCGCGCAGCGTATGCACCGCCTCCGCCGACAGCCGCACGCTGCCGTGTCCGGAGCGCTCCTGCGCGGCGATCAGGTCGTCGATCAGCAAGGGCAGATCTTCCAGGCGGTCGCGCAGCGGCGGCATCTCGATCGGGAACACGTTGAGGCGGTAATAGAGGTCCTCGCGGAAGTTGCCCTTGATGATGGCCTCCTCCAGGTCACGGTGCGTCGCGGCGATCACGCGCACGTCGCAATGGATGCTGCGGCTGGAGCCCACCCGCTCATAGGTCCGCTCCTGCAGCACGCGCAGGATCTTGACCTGCATCGGCAGGCTCATGTCGCCGATTTCGTCGAGGAACAGGGTGCCGCCTTCGGCCATCTCGAAACGCCCGCGGCGCGAGGTGATGGCGCCGGTGAACGCACCCTTCTCGTGACCGAACAGCTCGCTCTCCAGCAACTCCGCAGGGATGGCGCCGCAGTTGACCGCAACGAACGGCCGGTCGCGGCGGCTGGACTGGGCATGAATGGCGCGGGCGACCACTTCCTTGCCGGTGCCGGACTCGCCGGTGATCAGCACAGTGCTGTCGTGCGGCGCCACCTGCTCGATCATGCGCCGGGTGCGGCGCACCACCGTGGAATTGCCGGTGGGGCCGTTGGCCGGCGCGGCGCCGCGCGTCTTGCCCTGGGCGCTGCCGCGCAGCTGGCCGGCACGGCGCAGGGCCTCGCTCAGCTGGGTGTACTTCACCGGGTAGTCCAGCGCCAGGCAGGCGCTGCGGTCCAGACCCAGCATGTCGACCAGCGACTCATAGTAATGGGCCAGCACCAGCACCGGCGGATGGTAGCGGTCACGCCGCAGCCACTCGGTGAAGCGGACCAGCGCCGGCTTGTCGTCGGTGCGGCCGAAGATCACCGCCAGCCAGTCCTGCTGCTGCCTCTGCTCCAGCGACAACTGCTCCGGCGAAGTCAGCAGCATCGGCGTGTAGTCGATGAAGCGCAGCACCGCGCCGATCATCTCCAGACGCTGCTCGTCGGCGTCGATCACCAGAACCCTGGACTCAGTCATGTATCGTTCCTCGTGCTTCATGCAATGCGGGTCGCCGCAGGTGGCAACCGGGGACAACCGTTCAGACCGCAGCGGCCAGCGGGCGGGCGCGTTCCGGCGCCGGGGGAATCTTCATCGACTCGCGGTACTTGGCCACCGTGCGCCGCGCAACGCGAACGCCGTTGCGCGCCAGCAGGGCGACGATCGCCCCGTCGCACAGCGGCGCAGCGCGGTTCTCACCGTCGATGATGCGGCGGATCATGGCGCGCACCGCGGTGCCGGAGGTCTCGCCCTCGGTGCCGGTGATCTGGCTGGGGAAGAACGCCTTGAGCGGATAGACGCCCCACGGCGTCAGCGCATACTTGCTCGACACCACGCGGCACACCGTCGATTCGTGCATGCCGATCTGCTGGGCGATTTCGCGCAGGGTCAGCGGCGCCATGCCCTCCTCGCCGCGGCGCAGGAACTCGCACTGCCGCGCGAACACCGCGCGCGCAGTCTTCAGCAGGGTTTCGTGACGCATCTGCAGCCCGTGCACCAGCCAGCGCGCCTGCTGCAGCTTGTCCTTCAGGCCGCGGTGCGGCGCGCCGCCGAGCAGCTTCTCGTACAGGCCGTTGACGCGGACCCGCGGCAGGGTCTCCGGATTCAGCTCCACCTTCCAGCTGCGCCCTCCGCCACTGATGACCACATCCGGCACCACGTGTTGCGCCGGCTCGCGCACGGTCGAGCCCGGCTTCGGGTCGAGGGCGCGGATCAGGCGCATGGCACAACCGAATTCATCCAGCGAGCAGCCGGCTTCGGACGCCACCAAGGCCGGGCTGCGCACCGCCAGCCGCTCCAGGTGGTTACGCACCAGGTGGTGCGCCAGCTGCAGGCCGGGGGTGTGTCCGGGCAGGTCCCCCAATTGCAGCAGCAGGCATTCGCGCAGATCGCGGGCGCCGAAACCGGTGGGCTCTACGCTCTGCACCCGCCGCAGGGCCTGCTCCAGCTCCTGCATCGACACCTGCCATTCCACCGGCAGGGCCTGCAGGATCTGTTGCAGCGGGGTGTCCAGATAGCCGTTGTCGTCGATGTGCTCCATCAGCGCCGACACCAGGCGCTGCTCGCGCTCGTCGGTGACGCAATGACGCAGTTGCGCCAGCGCGCGCATACGCAGGTCGGTGGAGTTCTGCGCGGCGGTGCGCGAACCGAACGGCGCATCATCCTCGTCGCAGGGCTCACCGCCGGACCAGGACTCGGCGCTGCTCCAGTCGAAATCGGCGTCGACCTTGTCGGCTGCCGCCGCGTCGCAGCCGGTAACGGCGCACTCGGTGCTGTCGGCCGGCACCGCCGCGGCGGTATCCTGCTCCGGGAACAAGGTGTCGGACTCTTCCTCGTCGCCGCCCTCTTCCAGCATGACGTTGGATTCCAGCGCCTGCCTCACTTCCTGTTCGAGTTCCAGCGACGACAGCTGCAGCAGGCGGATCGACTGCAGCAGTTGCGGCGTCATCACCTGTTGTTGGCCGATGTGAAGTTTTAGTCTCGGTTCCATTTCATTCCTCCTGAAGTCCGGTGCACATCCCGGGTGCGACTTATGTTTTGTTTCAAATCTCCAAACGGCCGGTCAGCGACGTCCTGATGTCTGGCTGCCTTGGCCGTGACGCCCGTCAAAACTCCGGCGTGCCCCCTCCACCTTCGGGCTCATGCCGGGTTCATGCTGAATGGAGTTGTGCTCCGCACGCGCGCCGGCAGCCCGTGCCGTTGTGCGGACATCGCGGGAGCCGGGGGACAGCGTGGAAAAGTCGGGGGCGTTGAAACTATGCGAAGGGGATTGCAGTCCGTCGATCCGGGCTCCGATATCGCACAGCACCGTCAGACCGTGACGGAAATCCGTGCCCACCGGGCTCTGTGGCTCCACCGTTTTCAATCGCACCTTGCATGTCCCCCGCTCGAACACCTGGGAGGCATCCTATAAGTGCTTTGCGCGTTTGCTCGTGGCAAAAAATTACCATCCGTTTCACGACCGGTGAACGGTAGAAGCTGGGGGACTGTGCGGCCGAACGAGGGCTTTCAAGCGCCATTCGTCCGCCAGACGAACGGCAGTTGCGTGGTGACGCATTTTCGGCGTGCGCGTTGGCCGCGCAACCAGACCGCAAATTCAGGTGGCGTTGCGCACCGGCTGACGTGTTTCCGCCACCTCGCGGCGATGCCGCTTGAAGACGTGACGCTCCAGCGCCACCTGGCAGAAATCCGGCACGGCGGCGAATTCGGCGCTGACTTCGGTGGCCGACACGGCGACAATGCGCGCCGGCCAGCGCAGGGGCAGCGGCATCACCGGGTTGAGGTGCAGTTCTACGAGGCCGACGGACCCTGGCGGCGGATCCCCGCTCCCCGCCTCCCAGCTCACCCCGTGCCAGGACAGGCGCAAGGCCAATGCGCCAGGACGCGGAGCCTGTAGTTGTATGAAGCTGCCGATCAGTTCCAGCAGCAGATCCAGCTTGTGGTGGATGCGGTGCAGTTCGAGCTCGGTCTGGGTCGGCTCCTCGCCCAGCTGGTGATGCTCCTCCAGCAGTGACACCGCGGTCAGGACGCGCGCGTTGGCTTCGGCCAGGCGCTCCGCTTCGGTTCCTTCCGGCAGTTGCTGCAGCGGCACCCAGCGCAGCGGCCGCCGGTCACGATAGGCCAGGCCTTCGCCGCCAGACTGCGGTGTGTTGTCCATTTGCTGCTCCTCCTGCCGGCTTCCGAGTTGACGGCTGCCTGCAAGCCGCGGGCCCGCCGGCCCGGCGCGCTAACCGACCTGCGGCGCGATGGCGTCCCAGCCGGCCTTGATGGTGCGCAGCAGGCCGATGACTTCCTGCACCGCGGCGGCGTCGTTATGCAGTTTGGCATGGATCAGCCGCCGCATCATGTAGTCATACAGCGCCGCCAGGCGCATGGCGATGTCGCCGCCGGCCTTGTAGTCGAGGATGTCGTGCAGGTGGCCGAGAATGGCCTGGGTGGAATCAATTCCGCGCAGCTTGTCGGCCAGGTTGCCATGGGCGATGCCCGACAGTGCCAGCGCCAGGCGTTCCAGGGCGCCGTCGTACAGCATCGCGATCAGCCGGTGCGGCGAGGCATCGGTGAGCATCGACGTCACGCCGGACTCACGATATTGACGAACCGCTGCATAGCCTCTGGGAACCATCGCTGACCTCTGAAAAATGTTCTGCCCGACCCTCTTTTCATCGACCGGACGCGGGAAAACTTGAGGGACCCGGCATTAATTTCCGGAGGACGACGACGAGGTGGTGCGCGGTGCGTAGAGCTGCGTCAGCAGGCTGGAGGTGTTCTTGTAGGCGGCGACGACGTTGTCCATGGCGTTGAATTCGGCGTTGTACTGCGCCGTCAGCTGCGTCGACTTGGCCGTCAGCTCCGTCAGCTGGGTGGTGATGCCGTCCACCTGGCTCTGCACCGCGGAGGTCTGGTTGTCGATGGTGCCGCCGGCGCCGGCGGCGGTGTTGAGCAGCGCATCCAGCTGTGTGCCCACGCCGTTGGTGCCCGAAAACAGGCTTTGCACGGCGCTGGCATTCTGCTGCAGGGCGTTGCTCAACGTCGACGAATTCACCGTCAACGAACCGTCGGTATTGGTGGTGACGCCTATCTGCGACAGCAAGGTGAAGACGCTGGACGAGGTTCCGGCACTGTCTCCGGTGATCGACTGCAGCTGCCGCGACAGATTCTCCACCGCCAGGTTGCCGAGCAGCGGTCCGGCGGTGCCGGAACTGGCGCTGCCGGAGGAGCTGGTGCTCCCCGGCGTATAGGCGACGTCGCTGCCGATCAGCGACAGCGCGGTGTTGTAGGCCGAGACGAAAGACTGCACGGCGCTGATGCTGGCCTGGGTATTGGCGCTCACGGTCAGCGTCTGGGTGGTGCTGGGCGAAGCCGACACCAGGTTGAGGCTGACGCCGGTCAGCACATTCGACACGATGTTCGAGGGGCTGTCGAAGGCCAGGTTGTCGATGGTGCCCGTGGCATCGCTGGCCGGCTGCGTGGTGGTGAAGCTGATCGGCGAGGACGACGAAACCGACACCGCGTTGGCGGTGCCGGTCTGGGTCGCCGACAGCAGCAGGTACGAACCGCTGCTGCCGTTGATGATGGTGGCGGTAACACCGCTGTTGTCGCTGGCGCTATTGATGGCCGACGCCAGGCCGGACAGCGTGTCGTTGCTGCTGCTCAGCGTGACCGTGAAGCTCTTGCTGCCGGCGCTGAAGGTATAGGGCCCGGTGCCGACGGTGGCGCTCTGGCTGCTGAACGACGTGGATTGCAGGTTATTGGCCTGCGCCAGCGTCTTGACCTGCACCTGGTAGGAGCCGGCGACGGCGCCGGTGCCCGCCGTGGCGGTGAACACCGAACTGCTGCTCGACTGTGTGCTGAGCTGCGACAGCGCGTTGCCGGTGGTGATGGCGTCGACTGCGCTCTGCAGGCTGGACAGGGCCGACTTCACCGTGCCCAGCGCCGAAATGGTGGCCTGATCGGCCGTCTGGTTGGCTTGCAGCAGGGTCTGCTGCGGCTGGATGGTGGCGCTGACCAGCGAGGTCACCAGCGAACTGATGTTGAGTCCGGAGCCCAATCCCTGCGAAGTGACCGTGCCGACCGTATTGGATCCCGCGGTTGCGAGGCTGACTGTCATGGCTGCTCTCCTACACTGTCTTGCTCATCAATTGCGGACGCAGACGCTCCAGGCTCTGCGCGATGGCCAGCGCTTCCTGGCTCGGGATCTGCAGCAGCACCTGGTTGTCCGTGGTGTCGACCACCGAGATCACCAGCTGTCCGGTGACGGCGTCGACCTTGAAATGCAGGCTGGTCTGAAGATCCTGCGCATGCTGGTTGAGCACCGCGGCAATGGCGTGCGGATCGGCGTTCGCGCCCGCGGTTGGCGGCGCGGTCGGGGAAACCGTCGCGCCCGGCGCCGGGGGGGCCGCGACCGTGCCGGCGAGGCTCGCCGAAACTGCTGCTATGACGCTGCTGCCGTTGATTGGATCGGTCATGCTTGCGCACTCCGCTCAGCTTGCCGTTCCTGCGCCGGAACGGCATAAAACCCCATGCCGGTTTGCCGCCGGCATGGGGTCGATCACTCGCGACCTGTTACAGATGCTGCAGGAGGGACAGGATCTGCTGCGGCTGCGAGTTGGCCTGGCCCAGAACCGCCACACCTGCCTGCTGCAGCACGTTGGCGCGGGTTTCGGCGGCGGTGGAAGCCGCGAAGTCCGTATCCTGGATCGTGCTGCGCGCGGCCGTCAGATTCTGCGACTGCGCCTGCAGGCTCGCCACGGCCGACTGGAAGCGGTTCTGATACGCACCCAGGCTGGCATTGCTCGAGTTGATGGTGTTCAGCGCGTTGTCCAGGCTGGCCAGCGCGGTGGTGGCACCCAAGGTCGACGAGATGTCGATGTTGGCGAGCGAGGTGCCCGACAGGCCGGCGTTGGTGCTGGCGGCCAGGCTGGTGGCCGTGGCGCTGGCGCCGGAGGTGGTCAGGGCGGTCGAGTTGCTGGAGGTGACGGTCAGGCTCGAGTAGCTGGTCTGCGCCGTCAGGCCCGAGTCGGTGGCCGCCTGGGCCGCCGTGGCGGTGCCGGCAACGAAGGCCACCGTGATGTTACGGCCGTCCACCGCGGACAGCTTGAGGGCGCCGCCCGAGGCGCTCGCGGTCACGCCAGTGGCGGCGCTGATCGAGTTGATCGCAGCCACATAGTTGGCTTGGTCGGTCGCGGCGGTGCCGGACTCCGTCACCACGGAGCTGGTCACGCCGTTGATGGTGAACTGGAAGGTCTTGCCCGAGTTGTTGGCGGCAACGTTGGCGCCGGTAACGCTGTTGGCTGCGGCGGAAGCCGTGACACCGGTGATGCCGGCGTTGTTGATAGCGTTGGCCAGCGACTGCGCGTCGGCGGCGATGTTGTTGCTGCCGTTGGCGGTGTAGACGTCCGTGCCGTTGATCACCATCTGGCCGGCGCCGGTGACGGCGCTGCCCGCGACCACCGCGCCGCCGGTCTGGGCCGAGTAACCCTGGCCCAGGCTGCCGATGCGCGCGCTGGAGATGGAGGCGATGCTGATGGTGTCGCCGGCGTTGGCGCCGACCTGGAACTGCTGCGAGGTGAAGGTGCCGTCGAGCAGCTTGACGCCGTTGAAGGAGGCGCTGGAAGCGACGCGGTCGACTTCGTTCAGCAGCTGCGACGCCTCGTTGTTCAGGGACTGACGGTCGCTGGCGCTGTTGGTGGCGTTGGCCGCTTCCACGGCCAGCTCACGCACGCGCTGCAGGTTGTTGGTGATCTCGGACAGCGAGCCCTGCGCGGTCTGGGCCAGGGACACCGCGTTGTTGGTGTTCTGGATGGCGGTGTTGTCGCCGTTGACCTGCGCGGTCATGCGCTGGGAAATGGAATAGCCGGCGGCATCGTCGGCGGCGCTGTTGATGCGCAGACCGGAGGCCAGGCGCTGGGTTGCCTGGGCCAACTGGCTCTGCGACGTGGACAGGTAGTTCTGTGTGATGATGGACGTCAGGTTGGTGTTAACGACTAAGCTCACGGAATTTCTCCTTACACTGGCTGGGTTTGTACCGGCCGGCAATCCGGTCGGATCGCATCGGCGTTTCCCTACCAGGGGAATGACGGCCTGTGCTGATTCCTTTAGCGGTGAACCCGTCCGATTCTTGACAGCTGCAGTGAATTCCGTGGATGACCGGCTGCGGGCGGCCGATCAACGGTCATTTGATGTAGTTGAACAGGCTCAGGCCCTGGATCTGGACGTAGCTTTGCTCTGCCGCCTGCAGCGTCAGCTGGGTCTGGCTGAAGTGCGCTGTCGCCGCGGCATAGTCCAGATCCTGCAGGTTCGACAGGGTCGACTGCAGCTGGGTCGAGCGAGCGCTGAGCTGCGACGTGGCATTGGTCGCCGCCTGCTGGCGCGCGCCGACGCCGGCCTGCACATTGGTGATATGGGTCTGCGCGCCGCTGAGGAACTGCAGGGCGCCGTAGATCGCGGTCTGGTTCTGCGCGCGCTGCGCGCTGCTCGAACCCGGGTTGGCCACCAGGTTGATCATGTTCTGAATGCCGCTGAACAGATTCTGCGAGGTGCTCGGCGCGACCGTAAAGCTGTCGCCGCTGGCCGGCGTACCGGTCAGTGTCAACGATACGCCGGCGAACTGGATGGCCGAACCCGCGGTATAGGCGCCGGAACTGACGACATTGCTGGCGCTGTCCAGCACCTGATACTGGCTGCCGCTGAACTGCACGGTGTAGGTGCCGCCGTTGTACGCCGCAGTGTTGCTGACCGCCGCCGCGGTGAGCGTGGCGCCGCCGCTGTTGCTGGCGGAGGCGCTGACCGCAATGTTGCCGTCGCCGGACTTGAGCTGCATGAACACGGCGTCACCCGCGTCGCCGGCCGCGATCTCGCTGGTCGGGCCGAGCGCCAGCATGTTGACGTTGCTGTTGCCGTTGTAGCTGGCGCCGGTGGCGGTCTGGCTGAACGGAGCGCTGCTGCTGTTGGTGCCGGCGAAGATATATTGACCCGAGGAATCCTGGGTGTTGGCCTGCTGCAGGATGCCGTTGAGCTGCTGCTGCATCTGCGCGGCGATGGTCTGCCGGTCGCTGGTGCCGAGCGTGGCGTTGTTGGCCTGCAGCGCCAGGGTCTGGATCTGCTGCAACGCGCTGCTGACGCTGGTCAGGGCGCTGTCCTCCAGCCCCAGGCTGGACTGCAGCGCGCTGGCGTTGCTCTGCCATTGCGTCACGTCGGCGATGGACTTGTTGACCCCCAGCACCTGGCCGGCCGCAACCGGATCGTCCGCGGCGGTCTGCAGGCGCAGGCCGCTGCTCATCTGCTGCTGAACCGTGGACAGCGTGGTCTGGTTCTGATCGATCGTGGCAACGGCTTGCTGATAGTAGGTCGAATTGGCAATGCGGATCATGGCGGAGTCCTGGTTAGGCGTGCAGCGCGCTGAGCAGCGACTGGAACAGGGTGTTGGAGGTTGAAATCACCTGGGCCGCTGCCTGGTAGGCCTGCTGGAACTGCATCATGCTGGCCGCTTCCTCGTCCAGGTTGACGCCGGACAGCGAGTCGCGCTGCGTTTGATCCTGGGTGCGGATCGCGGTTTCGGCGCTGAGCTGGGTCTTCGCCTGCTGCGCCTGGGCGCCGACCTGCGACACCAGGGCGGCGTTGGCCGAGCTGAGCGTGTCGACACCGCCGTTGAGCAGGGTCTGGTTGGCGATGTTGGCCATCGCCTGGGCATTGCTGTTGTCGCTGCTGGAGGCGGAATTCGCGCTCAGGGTGAAGCTGTCGCCGCTGGCCGGCGTGCCGCTGATCTGCACCTGCACGCCGTTGATGGCGATGCTGCCGCCGCTGACATAGCTGTAGCTGCCGGTGCCGTTGATGGAATAGGTATTGGCGCTGGTGAACTGGATGGTCGACGTTGACAGCAGATTCGGGTTGCTGGCATCGGTCACCAGCGCGCTGCCGATCTTCGCCGAGCCGGTGTTGGCGCTGCCGGCGGCGGTCTGCACCGGAGTGGCCGCGGCGACACGGGCCGGATCGGTGATCGCCACCTGCAGGGAAGCGGCGGCGAAATGCGTCGGCTGCACCAGGAACTGGTCGCCGGCGGCGGGCGTGCCGGAAACCACCAGGCTCACCCCCGCGGCGGTCAGCGGGCTGGCCGCGGTGCCGGCGCCGCTCAGCGCGACGCTGGCGCCGCTGCCCTGGTCGACCAGGCTCCAGCTGGAACCGTTGTACTTGAGCAGGTAGTCCGATCCGGTCAGCTGACTGGTGTTGCTGATGCTGGCCGTGATGCTGGCGCTGCCGCTGTTGCCGGAGGCGGCGGTCACACCCACCGCCGGCGGCGTGAAGAAATTGCCGCCGAGCTGGCCGTACTGGTCCATACCCTTGGCGTTCTGCGCGTTGACCGCGCCGGCCAGCGTCACCGCCAGCTTGCCCAGCTGCTCCATCGCCGGGGCGATCACCTCGCGGCGCGTGTCCAGCATGCCGCCCAGCGAGCCGCCCGACAGCTGCCCGGTGACGATGCTCTTGGTGCTGCCGCTGTTGACCACGATGTCCTGGCCCTGGCCGAAGGCATCGGCCTGCACCGACAGCGTATTGGTGTTGCCGCCCAGGACCAGCGCCTGGCCGTTGGCGACGAAGACGTTGACCGTGCCGTCGCCATTGATGGTGGTGTTGATGCCGACGTCGCTGGCCATGTTGCGCAGCAGCTGGTCGCGCTGGTCGAGCAGGTCGTTGGGCGGCTGGCCGTTGCCCTGGGCGGTCGCCCGGGAAATGCTGCCGTTGAGCTGGGCCAGCTGGCTGGCGTAGCTGTTGATCTGGCTGACCGTGGTGGTGATGCTGCCGGAAACCTGGCTGTCGATGCCGCTCAGCTGCTGCTGCAGGCTGTTGAAGGTGGCGCTCAGCGACTGGCCGCTGCTGAGCAGCGCCTGGCGCGTGGCGCTCGAGGTCGGAGAACTGCTGAGGCTGTTGAGTGCGGTGAAGAACTGCTGCAGCGGCTGCGCCAGTCCGGAACTGGAGCCGGACATCAGGCTGTCGGCCTGTGAGGAATAGGTCTGGAAGGTGTTGATGCGGTTGTAGCTGCTGTCGTCCGCCACCAGCTGCTGCTGCATGAAGGCGTCGTTGAGGCGCTGCACCGTCTGCACCTGCACGCCGTTGCCCACGGTGCCGCTGGGCAGCGTCACGCCGGGCACGCCCTGCAGGTCCACCCGCTGCCGGCTGTAGCCGGGCGTGTTGGCGTTGGCGATGTTCTGGCTGACCACGTCCAGCGCGGTGCGATAGGCCAGCAGCGCGGAGCTGCCGATGCTCAGCATGTCGCTCATGTAGGCTCCCCGTTCAAGCGCTTCTCACCTTGGCGGCGTCGTAGGCGCCGTTCATCTGCGTGCCGTAGGCCACGCGCAGCAGCTTCTGCGCATAGTGCGGGTCCGTGGCGTAGCCGGCTTTCTGCAGACCATGGGCGAAGCCATGGACGTCGCCGCTGCGCAATGCATCGGCATAGCGCGGATTGTCCTTCAGGAACTTGACATAGTCGTCGAACGCCGCGCCGATCGAATCGTAGCTGCGGAAGTTCGCCTGCTGGCTGTTCCACTGCCCGTTCTGGAATTCGCTGGTCTGCTGCGTCTGGCTGGCGCCACTCCAGCCGGACTGGGCCTTGACGCCAAACAGGTTGAGGCCCGCGCTGCCGTCCTTGTTGTGCGCCACGTGCTGGCCCCAGCCGGTTTCAAGTGCGGCCTGCGCGATCAGCGCCCGTGCCGGCACACCCAGCTCCGCGGCGGCCTTTTCCGCGTGCGGACGAATGGCGTCGACAAAGCCCTTGGCCGAACCGGGCTGCCACGAGCTTGAAGCGGAAGCCGGACCCGCGGCGGCCGGCGCGGTGGTGGTGGCCGCGGACGCGGCATCGGCGGCGCCCGCCGCCGCTGTTGTTGCAGCACTGCCGCCGTGCAGGCCGCTGAGCTGGCGCACCAGCATGTCGGCCAGGCCCAGGCCTTTGCCGGCGGACATATGCGCCGCCATCTGCTGGTCGAACAGATCCTTGTAGAACTGGCCCTGCTCGCCGGTCAGGTCATCGCCGAGCTGGGTCTTGTCGGCGCTCTTCAGCAGCATCTCGGTGAACAGCGCCTCGAACTGCTTTGCCGCCTGCTGCAAGGCCTTGGGATCATTGCGCTGCGCGGCGGCGCGCAGGCCCGCGAACTGACCGAAATCGGTGACGGCACTGACGTCTGGCGCGGGCAATGCCATCTCAGATCACCACCAGCTCCGCGCGCAATGCCCCCGCTTCCTTCAGCGCCTCAAGGATCGCCACCAGGTCGCCGGGAGCAGCGCCGACCTGGTTCACGGCGCGCACGATATCGTCCAGATTGACACCCGCCTGGAACACGAACATGTGGGCGCTGCCTTCCTTGACCTCGATCGATGAGGTCGGCACCACTTCGGTGGTGCCCTTGGAAAACGGTCCCGGCTGGCTGATCCTGGGCCGCTCGGTGATGGTCACGGACAGGTTGCCGTGGGCAACCGCCGCCGGCTTGACTTCGACGTGGCTGCTGATGACCACGGTGCCGGTGCGGGAATTGACGATGACCCGCGCCGGCGCGTCGCCGGGGGTGACGTCGATATTCTCCAGCGAAGCCAGGAAGTCGACGCGGTCGTTGGCGTCGGATGGCGCCTTCACCGCCACCGTCACCGCGTCCACCGCGCGCGCCACCGGCGCGCCCAGCGAGCGGTTGATCGCTTCGGCGGTGTGTGCGGCGGTGGTGAAATCCGGTGTATGCAGGTTGATCAGCAGGTCGCCGCCGCTGGCGAACACGTTCGGCACCTCGCGCTCGACGCTGGCGCCGTTGGGTACGCGGCCGACACTGGGAATATTGACCGTGACGCGCGAGCCGTCCTTGCCCGACACGCCGAGGCCGCCGACGATGACATTGCCCTGCGCCAGCGCGTAAACCTGGCCGTCGGCGCCCTTCAGCGGGCTCATCAGCAGGCTGCCGCCGCGCAGGCTCACGGCGTTGCCGATGGACGAAACGGTGACGTCAATGGTCTGGCCCAGCTTGACGAAGGGCGGCAGCTCGGCATGGACCGCCACCGCGGCGACATTCTTCAGCTGCGGGTTGGTGGTGACCGGCACGGTGACGCCCAGCTGGCGCAGCATGCTCTCCAGGCTCTGCACCGTGAACGGCGCCTGCGTGGTCTGGTCGCCGGTGCCGTTGAGGCCGACCACCAGGCCGTAGCCGATCAGCGCGTTGCTGCGCACTCCCTCGACATCGGCCAGGTCCTTGACGCGGTCGGCACCGGCCGCGAAGGCGGCCAGGGCCAGCGCCAGCCCGGCCAGCGGCTTCAGGGCTTTCATCAGAACGGGAACCATGGCGAATTGAAGAAGCGGCTGATCCAGCCCTGGGCATTGGCGTCCGCCACCTGCCCCTTGCCGGTATAGGAAATGCGCGCGTTGGCCACGCGGTCCGAAGTGACGCTGTTGTCAGTGCCGATGTCCGCCGGGCGGATCACGCCCTCCAGCTTGACGTATTCGTAGCCCTGGTTGATCTGGATCTGCTTTTCGCCGCGCACCAGCAGGTTGCCGTTGGGCAGGCGCTGCGCCACCTGCACGGTGATGCTGCCTTGCAGGCTGTTGCTTTGCGCGCTGTCGCCGGCACCCTTGAAGGCGCGCGAAGCAGACACGCTGGAATTGGTGTGGATAGTCTTGCCGAAAATGCCGATGTTGCCGAGCGTGTCGTTGTCGGCCTTGCTCGAGTTGGTGGTGGCGGATTTCTGCGCGGTGGTGGACTCCACCAGCTGGATGGTCAGCAGATCGCCGACATTGCGCGCCTTGGCGTCCTCGAACAACGCCATGCCCTGGTACGGCGAGCCGATGGTGCCGGTGGCGGGCGCCGGTGGCGGCGGGATCGCCGGCACCGGAGTGGGTGTCGTATCGATCTTCTCCTCGACCATGTTGCAGCCCGCCAGCAACAGGCAGGCGGCCGCCAGAGACAGCCAGACGGAAAGGGCTTTCATGTCATGTTCTGCGTCAGGTTCTGCAGCATCTGGTCGGTGGTCGAGATGGCCTTGGAGTTCATCTCGTAGGCCCGCTGGGTCTCGATCATGTTGACCATCTCCGACACGACGTTGACGTTGGACGACTCCACCGAGCCCTGCACCAGGCTGCCAAGCCCGTTGAGGCTGGGCGTTCCGGTCTGCGGCGAGCCGCTGGCCGCAGTCTCCGCGTACAGGTTGCCGCCCTTCGACTGCAGGCCGGCCGGGTTGATGAAGTCGGCGATGGTCAGGGTGCCGACCTGCTGCGGGGCGCTCTGGCCCGCCAGCTGCACATCGACGATGCCATCCGGCGAAATGGTGATGCTCTGCGCCGCCTGCGGGATGGTGATGCCCGGCTGCACCAGGTAGCCGTTGGCGTTGACCAGCTGCCCCTGGCTGTTGACCTGGAAGCTGCCGTCGCGGCTGTAAGCCAGGCTGCCGTCCGGCATCTGGATCTGGAAGAAGCCGCGGCCGTTGACGGCCACATCGAGGCTGTTGCCGGTCTGCTGCAGGTTGCCCTGCTCGAACAGGTTTTCGGTGGCGCCGACGCCGACGCCGGTGCCGAGCAGCAGGCCCGACGGCGACTGCGTCTGCGTGCTGGTCTGGCTGCCGGCCTGGCCGTGGTTTTGGTACAGCAGATCCTGGAACACCGCGCGGCCGCGCTTGAAGCCGGTGGTGTTGACGTTGGCCAGGTTGTTGGAAATCACGGTCATCTGCGTCTGCTGCGCGTCCAGACCGGTCTTCGCCACCCACAATGCGGAATTCATAAGAAGCCCTCCACGCCGGTAATCCGGCTATGCAGCACTCCCCTACAAGACCTGGACCAGCCCCGTGGCAGTCAAAAAACCAGCACCACCCCGATGCCGCAAACACGTCAGGCAGGCGCGCGCTCCGGCTGGCACGGCGCCATCCGGAGCACTTGGCCGGCGTGGTTCAGGTCATCTGCAGCAGCGAGGACGAGGCGCTGGAATTGTCTTCCGCGGTCTTCATCAGCTTGGTTTGCAGGTCGAACTGGCGCGCCAGCTGGATCATGGTCACCATGGTAGTGGCCAGATCGACGTTCGACCCTTCCAGCGCGCCGGACACCAGTGTTTCACCCGACGCCGAGTCCAGGGTCACCCCTGGCGCCGCGCGCATCAGACCATCGGTACCGCGCAGCAGCTGAGTGGGCGTGGCCTGCACCACGCGCAGCCGCCCCACGGTTGCCACGGTGTTGGGATTCTGTCCCGCCGGCACGATGGAGATGGTGCCGTCGGCACCGACCTTGATGGTCGAATACGGCGGCACCGAGATCGGGCCGTTGTCGCCCAGCACCGGCTGGCCGCTGCCGGTGAGCAACTGGCCGTAGGCATCGACCGTGAGGTTGCCGGCGCGCGTATAGGCTTCGCTGCCGTCGGACGCCTGCACCGCCAGCCAGTCGCCCTGTTGCAGCGCCACGTCGAGCTCGCGTCCGGTTTGCGTCACCGCCCCGGGGGTGGAATCCCAGCCCTGGTCCTGCAACTGCGCGTTGACGCGCGACGGCAGGCCGGCACCGGTGACGGCGACCGATTGCGCGTCGATCAGCTGCGCGCGAAAGCCGGTGGTGCTGGCATTGGCCAGGTTGTTGCTGTTCGCGGCCTGGGCGAGCAAGGTCTGCGTCGCACCGGACATGCTGACATAGAGCGCCCGATCCACGGCCTAGGCCTCAGCGCAGCTGCAGGATGGTCTGCAGCAGCTGGTCATCGGTGGAGACGACCTGCGAATTGGCCTGGTAGTTGCGCTGCGCGTTCATCATGCTGACCAGCTGCTGCGTCAGGTCGACGTTGCTGTTTTCCAGCGCGCCGGACTGGATGTTGCCGAAATCGCTGATGCCGGCTGAGCCGGGCACCGCCGAGCCGGAGGCGAACGTCTGCGCCCACATGGCATCGCCCAGCTGCTGCAGACCCTGTGGGTCGGCGAAGTTGGCCATCGCCACCTGGCCGAGCACGCTGGTCTGGCCGTTGCTGTACTGCGCCGAGACGACGCCGCCGCCGGATACCGACACGCCGCTGAGCTGGCCGGTGGCGTAGCCGTTCTGCGTCAGGCTGTTGACGGCGAAGGAGCTGCCGTACTGCGTCGCACCGCTCAGGTCGAGCGTGGTGTTCATCACCGCGGCGCCGTCACTGGGCGTGAACGACAGCGCCACCTTGCCTCCCGCCGGGGTGGTCAGGGTGCCGCTGCTGCCGAAAGTCAGCGCCGTGCCGGTGCCGACCTCGGTGCCGTCGACCACGGTGTGCACGGTCCAGTTGCCGGCGGTGGCACCGGCCACGAAGTACAGGCTGGCGCTATGCGCGGCGCCGAGCGAATCGTACACCGTGACCGAGGTGGTCTGGTTGTAGCTGGTGGAATCGGTCGGCGAGAAGGTGGCCGTCGCCGGCGCCTTGGCGTTGGCCGGCAGGTTGATGCCGGCGCCGATGCTGGTCGTTGCCAGCGGCGGATTGGGCGCGGTGGACAGCTGCAGATCAGTCAGCGTGCCGGTGCTGAAGGTGCCGCTGCCCAGCGGCGGATACACCTGCAGGCGCTGGCCGGTGGCGCTGACCACGTAGCCGCTGGAATTGGTGGTGAAGGCGCCGTTGCGCGTATAGACCAGCGCGCCGTTGTCCTTCATGGTGAAGAAGCCCTCGCCGCTGATCGCCATGTCCAGCGGGTTGCTGGTGTTGGAGATGGTGCCCTGGGTGAACTGCTGGGCGATGGTCTCGGTGGTGACACCGCCGCCGGTGTTGGAGCTTTGCAGGTTGTAGGCCGCGTTCTGGAACAGGTCGCCGAACTCGGCGCGCGACTCCTTGAAGCCGTTGGAGTTGGCGTTGGCGATATTGTTGGAAATGGTGTTGAGGTCGGTGTTGGCGGCATTGATGCCAGACAGCGCGATATTGAAGGACATCGGATGACTCCCGGATTAAAGGATCTGCTGGACTTGGCTGAACGGCACCTGGCCCAGCCCTTGTAGATTGAGCTGCAACGCGCCGCTGGAATTGACCGACACGCTCAGCACCTGCGCCGCCACGTCGGTGGTGGCGGCCTGCGCGCTGCTGCCGCTGCCGACCTGCGCCGTGATGGTGTAGGTACCGGCCGGCAGCGTATTGCCGCTGCCGTCCTGGCCGTTCCAGGTGAACGGCACATTGCCGGCGGACTGGGTGCCCAGGTCGAGGGTGCCGACCACGGCGCCGGATGAATTCTTGATCTGCACCGTGACATCGCCGCTGGCCGGCACCTGCACCGCGCCATACAGGCCGGAGCTGGTCAGCTGCGCCTGGCTGCCCGGCACCAGCACGTTCTGCCCGATCAGGCTGGCGGCCTGCAGCGACTGGCTGCTGGTCAGCTGCGACGACAGCTGCGAGAAGGAGCTGTTCAACTGGTTGATGCCGGACACGGTGGAGAACTGCGCAATCTGGCTGAAGAACTCGCTGTTGCTGACCGGATTGAGCGGATCCTGATCCTGCAGCTGCGTGGTCAGCAACTGCAGGAAGTCCTGCTCATTGAGCGAGGCGCTGGCCGCGTTGGCCGCGGCGGTGATGTTGTTGCCGCTGCTCGTCGGCGTGCTGCTGGTCAGGCCCAGGCTGGAAAACAGGCTGCTGCTGCCGTTGACGGATGAGGTGGTCATGGAAAGTCCGGATAAGGGGTGGGCTAGCTGCCGAGCGTCAGCGTCTTCAACGCCAGTTGTTTGGCGGTGTTCATCACTTCAACGCTGTTCTGATAGGAGCGCGAGGCGGAAATCATGTCCACCATCTGCTCCACCACGTTGACGTTGGGGGCGTACACATAGCCGTCGCCGTCGGCCAGCGGATTGCCCGGCTCGTAGCGCTTGTCCGCCGGCGCCTGGCTTTCCACCACACCGGTGACGCGCACGCCGGGCGTCTGCTGCCCGGCCAGCTCCGGCGCCGTCTTGAACACCGGCAGGTGCGCCTTGAACACCGCGTTCGGATCGGAGCCGACGGCGTCGGCGTTGGCCAGGTTGCTGGCGACGGTGCTGAGGCGCACCGATTGCGCGCTCATGGCCGAGCCGGCAATGTCGAAAATGCGGAACGAGGAACTCATACGCGGCCTCCGTTCACTGTCCGGTAATGGCGGTCATCACACTCTTGATGTCACCGCTGAGAAAACTGAGGCTTGCCTGATAGTGCATGGCGGCGTCGGCAAAGGCCGACTGCTCCACCTGCTCGTCGACGGTGTTGCCGTCGACGCTGGGCTGCATCGGGATGCGATAGTTCAAGGCCGGCATGGTGGCGCCGCTGGCGGCGGTGCCGCCGAGATGGCCCGGATTGGTGGTGGCCAGCGCCGCCGGGGAGGCCGGGGCGGCCGCGGAAGCCTGCTGCTGGTCGGCCAGCACTTTGGCGAAGTCGATGTCGCGCGCCTGGTAGTGCGGCGTGTCGGCATTGGCAAGGTTCGCCGCCAGCACTTCCATGCGCTGCTGCTGCACAGTCATGGAACTGGCATGCGCGCCAAATACGGAATTGATGTCGGCCATCGCTGGCTCCCGCGAAAAATGTACGCAGGGGCCTTACAAGGCCTGTGCCAGCCCCCCTGTCGGGGTTCAGGCGCTGACCGGCTCCGACACCGCCTTGAGGCGGTCGACCACGCCGCGCGCCAGCTCGTTGGCGCTGAATTTGGGCACAAACAGGTTGGCGCCGACGCGCTGCACCATGGCCTTGTTGAAACCGCCGGACAGCGAGGTGTGCAGCAGCACATAGAGGTCGCGCAGGCGCGGATCGCGGCGGATTTCCGTCGTCAGGCTGTAACCGTCCATGCCCGGCATCTCGATGTCGGAGATCACCATCAGCAGCTGATCCGTCACCGGTCCCCGGGCCGCCAGCGATTGCAGGTAGTGCAAGGCTTCGCGGCCGTCATTGACGATGACGCACTCCACGCCGAGTTCCTGCAGGACCCGTTCCACCTGGGCCCGGGCCACGCGCGAGTCGTCCGCCACCAGCACGCGCCGCCCGCCGGTCAGCGCGTGGGCGGTGCCGGCCAGTTCCTGCGACAAGGCGGGCGCCTCGCCCAGAACCTCGGCCAGCACCTTCTCCACGTCGACGATCTCCACCAGCTCTTCGCCGTAGCGCGTGATGGCGGTGAGATAGCCGTCGTCGCCGGCATGGCGCGGCGGCGGCAGCACCTCGGCGACGTCGACGTGCACGATGCGCTCGACCGAGCGCACCAGGAAGCCCTGCACGCTGCAGTTGCATTCGGTGACGATGACGTGCGCCGCGGCGGCGTCGGCCGACCCGCCCAGCGCCATGCCCAGGTCGATGACCGGCACGATGGCGCCGCGCAGGCTGGCCACCCCGCGCACCAGGCGGTGCGAGGCCGGCATGCGCGACAGCGGCGGCACCGGGATCACTTCCTGCACCTTGAAGACGTTGATGCCAAAGATTTGACGCTCATCAAGGCGGAACAGCAGCAGCGCCAGCCGGTTGTGGCCGGCCAGCTGCGTGCTGCGGTCAATGCTTTCAAGTAGTCCGGTGGCCATGTTCGATCCGTCGCGGTAAACGGCTTAGCGGCGGTGGCGGCCGGAACTTGAGGGCCGCAGGCAGAGGCACAGGGCTTGCTAGGGCCCTGGGTCTGACCTGTCGGAGCCGCCCATGCCGCGCCTGTCCCTGATCGTCCTGCTCGTCTGCTGCCTGCCGTTGGGCGGCGCCTGGGGCGCGGAGACGCAGTCCCTGGAACAGATCAGCGCCGCGGCGCAGGACTATGTCGCCGCCCATCTGGGTGACGGCACCCAGGCGCAGGCGGGGCCGCTGGACCATCGCCTGCACATGCCGGCCTGCGGCGCGCCGCTGCAGACCACCGGCCCGGCCCCCAACGCCGGCAACGCATGGCTGGTGGCAGTGCATTGCACCGGCCCGTCGATCTGGACCCTCTATATCCCGGTACACGCCACCCAGCGCCGTCCGGTGGTGGTGCTGACCCGCTCGCTGCCGCCCGGAACGCCGATTCCCGCCGATGCGGTGACGGTGCAGGAGCGCGACGTGTCGGCCTTGTCCTACGGCTATGTCGGCAGCCTGGACCAGGCCGTGGGCAAGCTGCTGCGCCACCCGGTATCGGCCGGCGCCACGCTGACACCGGACGCCGTGGCATCCCCCGCCAGCGTCAAGCACGGCCAGGAGGTCACCTTGCTGTGCGAGGCGGGCGGCTTCAGCGTGCGTGCCGACGGCAAGGCCCTGTCCGACGGCGCCAGCGGAGACCGCATCAAGGCGGAGAACCTGGATACGCACCGGGTGGTGGAGGGCGTGGTGCGGGAAAACGGTGTGGTGGAAATCGAGCCGTGAAGAATTGGCTGGTGCGGCCGCTATTACAAAAGCAGGGAGGTGGGCAGGCAGCGATTAAATGATGGTCAACAAAAAGCCCTAAAGTTTTGCGCGCGGCGGCCGCTATGGTCTGTATAGGGCTCATACATGAAGTTTCAAGGCGCTGATATGACGAGCAAAATCGATTCCGTTGGAAGCATGGCCGTGAGTCTCGGCAGTGCCGGCAAAGTGGCCGCCGACCGGCCGGCGTCCACCGCCGTGGCCAGCGCCGCCCCCGCCGCGCCGGCCGACAAGGTCAGCCTGACCGGAGACGCAGTGCGCATGCAGCAGCTGGACAAGGCGGTGAACGAGGGACCGAAGGTCGATTCGGCACGGGTTTCCTCGATCAAGCGTGCCGTCGCCTCGGGCCGCTACCAGGTCAACGCCGAAAAAGTGGCTGCCAAGCTGACCCGTTTTGAATGGGATATGAAGCAGTGACGCCGCAGGCCGCCAGCTCGGTGCAGGGGGCCGGTGCGCTGCTCGAGTTGCTGGAGCGCGAGGCCCTTGCGCTGCAGGCCGGCGACGCCACGGCGCTCAAGGCCGTATGCCTCGACAAGCTGGGCTATCTGCGCCAGCTGGAAACCCTGCTGGCGGCCCTCAAGACGCCCGCCGGCGCCGCTCTTCCCGATGAACAGCGGCGCTCGCTGGCCGAGCTGCTGCGCCAATGCCAGCAGCGCTCCAAGGCCAATGAAGCCCTGCTCAACCTGCGGTTCAACCGGGCGCGCAATGCGCTGCTGGCGCAGCGCGGTCCGCCGTCCAATTACGATGCGCGTGGCGGCGGCAGCTACGAGACGCTGCGTCAGCTGCGCAGCGTGGCCTGATTCAGGCCTGCTTCAACCCGGGCCCGGCCAGGACTGCGGCCACCCCATTCCGGCGCACACCTCGCTGCACAGGCGGCGCACGCTGACCGGCAAAGCCTCATCCGTATCCGCCGGCACTGTGCGCCGGCCGAGCTCGGCCGCGCCGCGGTAGGAAATGGCGTGGAAATACGGCGGGGCGAGGCGCGAGCGGCTCCGTTCCAGCCAGACCTCGACGCGGGCGTCGGGTTCGCTGGGAATGGAAACCATCATCAGCTTTTGCATCGAGATCCGGCCGAAGACCATTTATCGGCTTGATCTTACCACTGGTCCGCAATCCGTTGGAATCACTCGTCATCTGACGAGTGATTCATATCGCACCATTTCCCCACCCGCCACGTCGGAACCGGCGGGCGTCAGCGCAACAACTCAGCCGCTCGGAAATACCGGGAAATCGACCGTGTGATCCTTCACTGCCCGCACGCCGGGCACATTTTCGGCGGCGACGCGCAAGGCACGGCGCTCCTGCTCGGACAGCACATAACCCCACAGGTGAACCACGCCGTCGCGCACCACGATGTTTTCGGGGCCGGCTTCACACCACTTATGGCCCTGCAGCTCCACCACCAGGCGTGAGCGGATATCCTGGTCGCTGGTCTCGGCCTCCTCGGACTTGGGCGCCGCGGAAAAGGCAGCCAGCACCTTGATCAGGTTGGAGCGGCTGACGATGCCCACCGGCTTGCCGTCACGCACCACCGGAACGCGCTTGATGCGCTTGCGCTCCAGCAGGTCGGCGATATCGGCAACCGGCGTCGCCTCGTCCACCGACACCACATCGGCGCTCATCACGTCACGCACGCGGCTGGCGTGCGACTTGATGTAGTCGGCCGCCAGATCGTGGCTGGAGGAGACCAGTTCCAGCCACCAGGAGCGGCGCCGTTCGGTGCCGATCTCGGCGCGATGCAGCAGATCGCCTTCGCTGACGATGCCGATCAGCTTGCCTGCGGCATCGACCACGGGAACCGCGCTGATGTTGTTCTCCACAAACAGGCGCGCCACTTCCGGTATGGTCGCTTCGGGCTTGACGGTGATTACCTTGGTTGTCATCACATCCAGGGCTCGCATGGCGTTCTCCTCGCGCTGGGGCTGTGCCGCCGACTTTAGCAGCGCCCCATGCCGGCGCCTTGACCCAGGTCAATCACCGCCGCGGCGGCCATGCGCCTATTTGCGCAGCGGCAGATCCACGTAGCTGTCGCCGTACCAGCGGATTTTGAGCGGACGGCGGCCATCGGCGATGGACTCCTCGCTGACGTTCTTGCCGCTGCCATAGTTGATTTCGCGATCGGGCCGCTTGTTGACGCCCAGCACCAGCGCCAGGCGGCTGCCCGCCTGCAGCCTGCGGCTGGCGATGCAGGCGCTGACGAACGGCAGCTGCTGCCGTTCCCCGGCCCTGAGCAGGCGCCGGTGGACCGGATCGCCGGCATAGCTGGCGCGGAACTCATAGGGCTGGCACAGCGGCAGATAATCGCCCCCGGCCCGCAGCTCATACAGGGCCACGTACAGGTCCAGATCCATGCGGTTGAGGTGCAGATCGAGCTGGCCGGAAAACTGGCCGCTGAGCTCGCTGGCCTGCTGCAACGGCTCGCTGACAAAAATCTGGCCGTTGCGGGCCGCCGGCGCCTTGCCGGCCACCGGCGCCGCCTCGCCCGCATCGCCACGCTCGGCGAAGTGGAGGGTCTGCTCGGCATACCCGTCGGCGGGCGGCTGCGTCGCCGCCAGGATGTGGCGTGTCCCGGCGCCGGCGGGATCGAGGTAAAAACGCCGCGTCGCCCCGGCCATCGCATCGAGCGAGGCGGCGTGGCGCCACTGGTTGGCACCCGCCACCTCGAAGTTGACCCGATCCTGCAGCAGAGGCGGCAGCGCCGCCTTCCTGAAGACATGGTCGAACCACTGGAAACGCAGCTCGCGCAGGTCGACCAGCGCCGTGGCGTCCACCCCCTGCCCCTTGAGCAGCGGCGACGGGCCGTCCGGCAATGCCCGTTCGTCGTACGGCCCAAGCAGCAGCCGATGCTCGCCGCCGGGCCGGTATTGCTGGTGCCGGCGGAAATAGTACAGCGCACCGTCCGCTCCGTCGGCGTAGTAGCCGGTCATCGACAGCACCGGGATTCCAACCTGCGCGAACTGCTCGCCGAACGGAATCATCTTCTGCCAGTAGCGGTCGTAACTCGGGTGGGTCAGCCATTCGCGGAACAGCGGGCTGCGCGCGCCGGCCACGCGGTCGAAGCTGCGGTAGGGCTTGCCGCTGCGGTACCACTTCTGGTCCAGCGCGCGCATCTGCGCTGCGTCCAGAGCGCCGCCGCCGGCGCTGCCCCGTTCGAGGCGGAGGGCCAGGCCGTAGGCGGAATTGCGGAACACGCGGCCCGGCGCCGGAAAATCGATGCCCGGCGCCATGGCATCAGCGGTGGCGATGGCCTGCAACGGCGAAGGCAGCTTGGTGGCGGCCCAGGCGGCAAAGCCGGCATAGCCTTCGCCGTACATGCCGACCTGGCCATCGCTCCACGGCTGTCGGACGATCCAGCGGATCACCTTGCGTGCGTCGGCGCCGTCATGGGCGAACGGCACGATGCCGCCCGCGCGGCTGCGGCTGTAGGCCACCACCCCGACGTAGCCATGAGCCGCCGCCGCAGCAGCGTCGTCCAATGACGGGGCCAGGGCGAATTCGAGCAGCGCCGGGCGTTTCCTGGCGGCACCCTTGGGGCGGACGCTGCGGATATGAATCTGCGCGCCGCGCGGCGTGCGAATCAGGGCCTCGTCGTCGCTCAGGTAACGCCGCCCCTGGTCCTCGGCGGCAAGCGGCCCGAGCAGCGGGCCAAGGCTGCGCCGCGCCTGCAGCGATACGTAAACCCGGACCAGGTCGAGCGCCTGCTGTTGCTCGATGCGCGCTCCACCGCGCATCTGATCGAACGCCACCTGCAGCGCGCCCTCCGGCACCGCCGGCGGCGTCCGCAGCCAGGCGATCAGCGCATAGGCGTCCTGGTCGCCGAGGCGGGCCGCGGTGTCCTTGAACGTTTGGGCGAAAGCCTGCGCCAGCGGCACTGCCGCAGCGGCCTCCTGCGCCTTGGCGTGCGCGTACAGGTCCAGCGCCAGCGATGGCCCGGAAAGCGGTACGGTGCCGTGCTGCCGGTCGCGCAGCGACTGGCGCGAATCGTCCGCCGCCGCATAGTTTCCGGCCGCCAGTTGCAGCAGCGACAGGTTGGCGAGGTACTGCTGGATATCCGTATCCTGGTATACCGGCAGCATGCGCTCGGCCAGGTCGCGCACGGCGTTGGAGGTGGCCGGATCGCCGGCCGTCGCCGGCGGCTGGAACTCGAAATCCTGGGCCGTGGCGCGGTATGGCGCCAGCGCCAGCAGCAGCAGGCAGAGCGTGTGGATGAATCGGGTCATGGGCGGATGGCTGGAGGGCTGCCGGACTTTAGCGCATCATCCGCGGCCCCGGGGGTGGCCGCCGCCCTGGCCGGCGCCTTGTCCAGGTGCAGCACCCGCGAGAACAGCGGGTCGTGTCCCTCCACGGCGGTACCGATGTGTATCACTCCGGTCCGCGGCAGCTCGTAGGTCAGCACGTCGACCACCCGGTCGAGCAATTCCTCGTCGAGCGAGCCGAAGGCGTCGTCGATCAGCACCCAAGGCGGCGCCTGCAGCATCAGGCGGGCGAACGCCAGGCCGAACTGCTCGTCCTGGCTCAGCTCACGCTCCCAGCGCTGGCTGGTGTCGAGCATCGGCACCAGGCGGTCGAGGCCCAGGCGGCGCAGCGCGCGGGCGAATGCTTCCGCATCGAAACTGTCCACCGCCTGCGGATAGGCCAGCACTTCGCGCAGGCTGCCGCGCGGCAGGTAAGGCGTGCCGCGCGGCATGTACAGGATCGGCTCACCCAGCGGGCCGGCGATGCGGCCGCTGCCCCAGGGCCACAGCCCCGCCAGCGCGCGGAACAGCAAGGTCTTGCCGGTGCCGGGCGCTGCCGCCACCAGTACGCGCTCGCCGGCGCTCAGCACCACCCGCTCTTCGCGCAGGCGGTCGTGGCCGGCGGACGATTCGACCTCCAGGTTCTCGATCAGCATCTGCCCCGGCTCGCCCTCGGTATAGACGATGCGGCTCTCGGTGCTGCGCGGCGCATCGTCCATGGTCAGCGCCTGGCGGAAGCTGGCGACGCGCAGCAACGTCGCGCGCCAGTCGGCGATGACGCTGAAGTTGTCCACGAACCAGCGCAGCGAGGACTGCGCCTGGGTGAAGGCCGCCGCCGCCATCATCAGCCCGCCGAACGAGATCTTGCCGGAGAAGAACAGCGGCACCGCCACCAGGATCGGGGCCACCAGCGTGATCCAGCCGAAGCCGGCGGTGATCCAGGTGAGGTTGGTCAGTCCGGTGACCAGGCGGCTGGTGGCGCGCAGCACCTCCGCCAGGTCCAGCTGCACCCGACGCCTTTCGTCGCCCTCGCCCGCCGCCAGGGAAATGCCGTCGAGGTGCTCGTTGATGCGCACCAGCGAAAAGCGCAGGTCCGCTTCGCGCGCATAGCGCTCCGCATTGCGCGCGATCAGGCTGTGGCCGACGCGGTAGCTGAGCAGCGAACCGAGGCCGGCGTAAAGGATCGCCGCCCACAGCATGAACCCTGGAATCGGGTAGTCCTCGCCGGCGATGCGGAAACTGAAGTCCTGCGACAGAACCCACAGGATGCCAGCAAAGCTCATGAACAGGATCGTGGCCTGGAACAGGCCCACTCCCAGATCGGCCGAAAGCTCGCACAGCTTGCGCGCATCCTCGTGCATGCGCTGGTCGGGATTGACGCCCATCGGCCCGGCGTGCGCCAGCCAGAAGGCGCGGCGCGGCTTCATCCAGTGCTTCACCAGGTTCTGCACCAGGCCTTCGCGCATGCGCCACTTCAGCGTTTCCACCAGCCAGCGCTGTATCACGTTGAGCACCAGCAGCGCGCCGGCAATGACGAAGAACACGGCGAGCTGGTGCAGGAAGTCGCGCATGTCACGGCGCGACAGGGCGTCGTAGAACGGCTTGTTCCAGCTGTTGAGTCGGATCTGGCCGTAGGCGGTAAGGCCGATGACGATGAGCGTGGCGATAGCCAGGCTGCCCAGCACCCGGCCAACGGTCGAGTAGCGCAGGATGCCCAGCATCAGCCCGAGCTGGCGCCAGAATCCGAGATCGGCTCCCTCCTCGGATGCGGTGCTGTCCCGCTGCGCCACGGCGTTCATTCTCCCGCGGTCCGCTGATCCGGGCCGGGGCCCGGGTTTACCACTGCCGAGCGGCGCCGCGCGGCGATGCAGGAAATGAACGCGGCGTAGCTCCAGGCCAGGTGCCGAGCCGAGGTCTGGGCGCCGCTGCGCTGGTCGAACTGCTCGGACAAGGCGCCGTCCGCCGGCGTGTAGGCGCGCACCGTGGCGAGGAAGCCGTCACCGCGCTCGATCCAGGCCCGCGGGTCGGCGGCGCCCTCCGCCGCACGGAAGCAGAATTCGGCCGCGCCCAGGGTCGAGAAGTAGTACGCGCCGCCGGAATAGTAGACGTCTCCCTGATAGCGCCCCATCGCCGGCCCGCTGCCGGCGGCACGCTGGCGGTTGATCGGGTACGCCGCGTCGAACAGCGCCTCCAGGCGCGCCAGCGTACGCTGCATGCGCGGGTCGTGCACCGAGTGCGCCGCAACCTCGCCGGGACTGTGGACCGCCGACAGAATCACCGCGATGTCGAGGTCTTTGCTGGAGCGTGTCGCATCGGGCAGGATGCGCGAGCGGTAGTACCCTTCCTGTTCCAGCCAGAAATGGTCGAGCGTGTTCAGGATGGTCGCTGCTTCGGCGCGACAGCTCTGCGCCTGCACCGCGTCGCCGGTGGACTCCAGCCAGGCGGCACCCGCCGCCAGGGCCGCGGCGGAAACGCGCAGGGTGTAGTAGTGCTGCCCCCGCTCCTCCTCCCAGATATCGTAGGAAGGCTCGCACCAGTGGCGCAGTGTGAACTCGAGATCGGCGCGGATCAGTTGCGCTGCGCGCGCGCGCAGCACCGCATCGAGCTGCACGTCCCGCATCCAGCCCAGCACGGCCAGCGCGCGCAGCGGCGGCCCGTCGTGCTGCGGCCGCGCCCACCTGGAGATGTCCAGCGTGCCATCGGTGTTGACCCGCGTTTCGGCGGCCACCGCGTCGCCCTGCACCTGTGCCAGTTCGGCCTCGTCGCGCAGGAAGCGCAGGAAATCCGGCGCAACGCCGGCGCGCCATGACGGCTCTTCCGCCAGGCGCCGCCCGTCGAGCTGCTGCAGCAGCCGATTGAAGCTCAGGAAATCAGCGAAATGGCCCACCGCCTCCGCGCCCAGCGAGCCATCCGCATGCAGCAGGCGCAGCGCATCGATCACCACCGCGGAGTCGCGGTACCAGTGGAAGAAATAGTCGGGCTCCGGGTCGTAGGCCCCCAGCACCGGCGAGGCGACGATCGAACCGGGCAGCGGCCGGACGGTCTGGGCGAAGCCGGGCCGGGTCTTGACGATGGCGGTCGGCGACACGCTGGCCAGCATCCCCTGCGCCGAATGGCGGTATTGCCGCTCCAGCCACTGCGCGAAGGTGTCCCTCATCCTGCCGCCCCCTCATCCAGCCAGGGGCTGCTGAACCCGAGCTGGCGCAGACCGTGACGCACCTCGGGCACGCTCATGAACAGCTTCCACAGCAAGCCGCTGCGATGATTCTCCATCATCACCACGATCGGGCCCTGGTCGATGGCCAGGTAGGTGTCGGCGTACCAGTTCCTGGCCTCGTTGAAGGCATCGACAAAACCGTAGCGTTGCCACACCTTCTCGCCGTGGCGCGCCAGGAAATGGCGCAGGGCCTGCAGCGATTCCCGCGGCAGGTAAGGCAGGCTCGACAGCGCCGCGGTGGGAGAGATGGTGCCGTTGTCCTGATCCGGGGCGTGGGCCGAATAGCCCAGTGGACCGTCGCTGGCAGTCAGCCCCCAGCAGCTGGTGCCATAGCCCTTGTGGCCGTTCGGATTGGCGACACAATGGGCGTGGTTGATGCGCACGTGGCGCAGGTTCTGTTCCCAGTAGTCGGCGTAGCGGTCCTTCAAGCCGCGCGGATCGAGCCCGCAGAATGAGTAGTGGGCGAGGAACAGCGGGCCTCCATACGGCATGCCCAACGGCAGCTCGATGCCGTAATAGGAGCGGCCGTTGAGGAAGTTGCGGCCCGCGGCAAAGCCGCGGTGGTAAGCCTGTGGATCGATGGCATAGCGCGGCGCGGACGCCGCCAGCACATAGGTGATCAGGCATTCGTTCCAGCCATGGATCTGGTGGTCCAGCGCCCAGCCGTTGTTGGCACTCCAGTGCCAGTACAGCAGGTTGTGTCCATCCCGGGTGTACCAGTCCCATTCCACCTCGCGCCACAGCCAGTCGATGCGATCGCGCACCGAGCGCTCGGCCGCCGTGTCGCGCTGGAAATACTGCCGCGCGCACAGCAGGCCCATGAACAACAGCGAGGTCTCGACCAGGTCGCCGCCGTCGTCCTTGCGGCTGAAGGGAATGGTGGCACCGGTACGGCCATTGATGAAATGCGGGTAGGCGCCGTGGTAGCAGGTGGCGCGCCCCAGCAGTTCGAGCATGCCGCCCAGCCGCTCCAGCGCCGCTTCGCGCGCCACCCAACCACGCTCCACCGCGACGATCAGCGCCATCACGCCGAAGCCCGAACCGCCGATGGTGACCAGGTCGTCCGACTGGGTGCCGCGGGTCCTGCAGCGGTCCGGCGCCAGGCCGCTGTGCGGATGCCCGGCCTCCCAGAAGAAGCGGAAGGTCTGCCGCTGTACCGCCTCGATCAGCTGCTCGTCAGGCAGCTTGAGCAGGGCGGCCGGGCTGGCCGGCCGGAACCTCGGCTTCGGACTCTTGTCTGCATTGGGCATGAGCACCTCGTTGCTCGTTCGATTCTGAACCGTGGTGGCGCCTTCGACAGCGTTTCTCTGGCGTTTTCACCCGCTGCACCTATCATACGGACAACACCACCCAAGGATCGCACTGGATGAGCCGGATCGAGCGCCTGATCGGCGAGATGACGCTGCCCGAGAAGCTCGGGCAACTGACCATGACCGCGGCCGGCTATGCCGTGACCGGTCCGATCATCGCCGGCGACTCCACCGAGTCGATCCGTGACGGCACCCTGGGCAACCTGCTGAACCTCTACGGCGCCGGCCCGGTGCACGACCTGCAGCGGCTGGCGGTGGAGCAATCGCGCCTGGGCATCCCGCTGCTGATCGGCCTGGACATCATCCACGGCCACCGCACCCTGTTCCCCATCCCGCTGGCCGAAGCCGGCCTGTTCGACCCGGCGACCTGGCGCGAAACCGCGCGCAACGCCGCCGCCGAAGCGGCGGCCGACGGCCTGGCGATGACCTTCGCCCCGATGCTCGATGTGTCGCGCGACCCGCGCTGGGGGCGCACCGCCGAAGGCCCCGGAGAGGACCCCTGGATCGGCGCGCGCATGGCGCAGGCCAAGGTGCAGGGTTTCCAGGGCGCCGACCTGGCCGATGCCGGTGCGCTGGCCGCCTGCGCCAAACATTTCTGCGCCTACGGCCCGGTGACGGCCGGCCGCGAGTACGCCTCGGTCGACATCTCCGAGCGCACGCTGCGCGAGGTGCACCTGCCGCCGTTCGCCGCCGCGGTCCAGGCCGGCGTGGCCACCATCATGCCGGCCTTCACCGATCTCAACGGCATTCCGATGACCGCCCACCCCGGGCTGCTGCGCGACCACCTGCGCGGCGAGCTCGGCTTCGACGGCGTGCTGGTCAGCGACTACAACGCCATCGCCGAACTGCTGCGCCACGGCGTCGCCGCCGACCTGGCGCAAGCCGCGGCGCTGGCCCTCAACGCCGGCATCGACATCGATATGATGGCCAACGCCTACCGCCACGGCCTGCCGCTGGCGCTGGAGCGCGGCCTGGTCGGCATGGAGCAGGTGGATACCGCGGTGCGCCGGGTGCTGCGCCTGAAGGAACGCCTCGGCCTGTTCGACAACCCCTACCTGCGCGGCAGCCGCAGCGAGACGCCGGCGGATCATGCCAGACGCCAGGCGCTGGCGCGTTCGGTGGGTGCGCGCGCCATCGTCATGTTGCGCAACGAGCGGCGCACGCTGCCGCTGGCACCGTCGATCCGACGGCTCAGCCTCATCGGCCCGCTGGCCGAGGCGCAAGGCGACATGCGCGGCCCCTGGTGGGCGGCGGGCGTGCCGGACGGACAGGTCAGCGTACTGGCCGGTCTGCAACAGGCCCTGCCCGGCTGCGAAATCCGCCATGTGACCGGCGTTGCCATCGGTGAAGGCGGCGTCGACGGCATCGCCGAAGCGCTGGCGCTGTGCGACGGCGCCGAAGCCATCGTGCTGTGCCTGGGCGAAGCGGCGGCGATGAGCGGCGAAGCGGCGAGCCGGGCCTGCCCCGAGCTGCCGGGCCATCAGCGCCAGCTGGCCGAGGCCGTGCTGGAACGCGCCCGCCAGCTCGGCGTGCCGGTGACCGTGGTGTTGTTCAGCGGCCGGCCGCTGATCGTGCCCTGGCTGGCCGAAAAGGCCGATGCGCTGCTCGCCGCCTGGTTCCTCGGCAGCGAGGCCGGCCATGCCATCGCCGATGTGCTGACCGGGCAGGTATCGCCCAGCGGCCGTACGCCGATCACCTGGCCGCGCGCACTGGGGCAGGTGCCGCTGTTCTTCTCCGCGCGCCCCAGCGGCCGGCCGGCCGACCCCAAGGACCATTTCACCAGCAAATATCTCGACGTGCCGAACGAGCCGCTCTACCCTTTCGGACACGGACTGAGCTACGGCCGCTTTGTCTACTCCGCGTTGCGCGTGACACCGCCGAGCGTGAAGCAGGACGACATCATCGAAATCCAGGTCGACCTCAGCAACCAGGGTGAACGGGAGGCGGAGGAAACCGTGTTCCTGTTCACCCGCGACAAGGTGGCCAGCGTGGCCCGGCCGCTGCTCGAACTGCGCGAGGTCGGCAAGATCCGGCTGCAGCCCGGCGAAAGCGGCAGCGTGCGGCTCAGCATCGCCGCCGCGGCCCTGTGCTTCCTCGACGCCTCACTGAAGCCGGTGTTCGAGCCGGGCGAGGTGGAGATCCTGGCCGGGCCGAACGCCGACCGCGCGCAGCTGCTGACGGCGCAGATCCACCTGCGCGCCGCCTGATTGCCGGCGCGGTCAGCGACGCCTACAAACGCGCTTCGGCGTACAGCGGCAGATGGTCCGACAGCCGCGACCAGGGCGCGCTGTCCAGCACCGCGCAGTGCAGCAGGTCGAGGTTGCGGTAGTAGATGCGGTCGAGCTGCAGCATCGGCCAGCGCGCCGGAAACGATGCGGCGGCGCGACCGGAGGCTTCGATGAACGCTTCCTGCAATCCCGCCTCGCGCCGCAGCAGCGGGTGCGCCCGGCCGCGCCAGTCGTTGAAATCGCCGGCGACCAGCAGCGGCGCCTGCGGCGGCACTTCGGCGGCGATGATGGCGCACAACTGGTGCAGCTGGCGCAGGCGGTGGGACTCGCGCAGGCTCAGGTGGGTGCAGATCAGGTGCACCTCGTGCCGGGGCGCGCCGACCACGCAATGCAGGATGCCGCGCCGCTCCACCCGGCTAAGCGAAGCATCGTGGTTGCGGTACTGCTTGATCGGATACTTCGACAGGATGGCGTTGCCGTGGTCGTGGTTCTGATACACCGCGTTGCCGCCGTAGACGACGCTGTCCCAGATCGCCTCCGCCAGGAACTGGTATTGCGGCTGCACCGGCCAGTTGGCATGCCGCGCGGCGTGCCGCCGGTGACTGCCGACCACTTCCTGCAGGAACACCAGATCGGCCCCGACACTGCGCACCGCGTCGCGCAGTTCGTGCAGCACGAAACGCTGGTTGAAAGGCGTGAAGCCCTTGTGCGTGTTCAGCGTCAGCAGCTTCAGCGTGGTCCCCGCCCCGTCTTTGCCAGGGCCGGCGGATATGTTGATATTCGATTTCTGGTTCAACATATTGCCGGGTAAACTTCAAGTGTGCTCGGATCGCGCGCCGCTGGCGCCGGCACACGCTGCGCAATTGTGATGGCGCGCTCAAACCCGCGCAAATCCTGTCCCAGCCGTGCAAAACCGCCGCCGCCGCATGATAAGGTGTTCACGTATACCCAAGCTGTAAAGCAAGCCGGAGCTGTCTATGGATGCGGCGGTCGATCCCGCGCTCTTCGTCAACTATATCCCGCTCAATGCCCTGCGGCCGGAAAGCCAGCAGAACCTGGCGCGCAAATCCACGCTGATGCAGGCCAAGGCCGGTGAATACCTGTTCAGGATCGGTGACGCGGCGGACGCGGCCATGTTCCTGGTCGCCGGAGAGGTGCAACTGGAGGATGCCAACGGCAAGGGCCTGGTGGTGATCCGCGCCGGAGAGCCCAGTTCGTTCCATCGCATCGCCCACCAGTCGCCGCGCAAGGTGACGGCTCGCTGCCTGCGCGACTCGCGCTACCTGGCGGTCGATGCCAGCCTGCTCGACGTCATGCTGACCTGGGACCAGAGCGGCCGCTTCGAAGTCGGCGAACTGACCGGCAGCACCGCCGCCAGCGGCGGCGACTGGATGACCAAGCTGCTGCAGATGCGCGTGTTCCAGATGGTGCCGCCGTCCAATCTGCAGGCCATGTTCATGCGCATGCAGGAGGTCGGCGCCGATCCGGGGCAGGTCATCGTGCGCCAGGGCGAACCGGGAGATTTCTTCTACGTCATCATGGAAGGCCGCTGCATCGTGACGCGCGAGGCCCCCAACCAGAAGCCGATGCGGCTGGCCGAGCTCGACTCCGGTTCCTGCTTCGGCGAGGAGTCGCTGATCGCTGATGCCGAGCGCAACGCCACCGTCACCATGCTGACGCGCGGCCGCCTGATGCGCCTGTCCAAGCAGGACTTCCGCACGCTGCTGAACGATCCGATCGCGCGCCGCATCGGCTTCGAGGAGGCGCGCCAGCTGGTCCAGGCGGGCAAGGCCAAATGGCTCGACGTGCGCCTGCCCAGCGAATACCAGCGCGCCCACCTGCCGGACAGCCTCAACGTTCCGCTCTACATGCTGCGCATGAAGCTGAGCCAGCTGGACCCGTCGCAGATCTACGTCGCGGTGTGCGACACCGGCCGCCGCAGCTCGGTGGCGGTGTTCGTGCTGTGCGAAAAGGGCTTCGAGGCCTTTACCCTGGAAAATGGCCTGCCGGCCAAAGTCTGAGGCCTCGGCCGGCTACATGGTGTGCGTCGGCCGGTCGGTGGGCACGCCGGCCAGGTAGGTGTCGATCTTCTTCTGTGTCTCGCCGCCATCCTGGCTGCTGAACTGCACGCCGATGCCCTGCTGGCGCTTGCCCTGGGCGCCACGCGGCGTCAGCCATACCACCTTGCCGGCCACCGGCAGGCGCTCGGCGCCGTCCATCAGGGTCAGAAGCAGGAACACCTCGTCACCCAGGCGGTATTGCTTGTTGGTGGGAATGAACAGGCCGCCGTTCTTGATGAACGGCATGTAGGACGCATACAGGGCGCTCTTGTCCTTGATGTTGAGTGTCAGCATGCCCGGAGCTGCGCCGGGCCGCGTCATGGTGCTCACTGTCCTTGCTCTCCCCGATTCCTTGCAATCATTCTGGCTAACTGCGCTGCCCCAGCGCAACCAGCGCGCGCCAGCGGATCAGCACCGCTTCCAGCACCAGCTGTGCCTTGGCGTTGAGTTCCAGCCGGCGCAGGTTCTCCTGCACCTCGCCAATGTAGCGGTCCAGTGCGTGCCGCGGCAGGCCCTGCGCCAATGCCGCCAGCTCGCCGCCGTCCGGCACCATTCCGGCACGCAGCAGCTGCAACAGCCAGCCGTAGAGCCAGCGCAGGAAGGCGGCGGCCTGCGGCTCGCCCACTTCGGCCGCGGCCTTGAGCGGCTCGCTGCGCCCGGCGGCCAGGTCCAGCAGGGCCGCGCGCCAGCTCTGCTGCAGTTCCAGGCTCTTGTCCTCGATCAGCTGCAGCGCCTTCAGCGGCGCACCATGGGCGGCATCCAGCGCCAGCGCGGCCTGGGCCGCGGGCGCGCCGGCCTGCGCCAGCCAGGCCAGCGCCTGGTCCCGCGCCGGAATGGCGAAACGCAGCTGCTGGCAGCGGCTGCGCAGCGTCGCCGGCAAGGCCAGCGGCCGCTCCGAAATCAGCAGCAGGTGGCTGCGCGGCGGCGGCTCCTCGATGGTCTTGAGCAAGGCATTGACGCCGTTGCGGTTGAGCGCGTCGGCCGGGTCGATGATCGCCACCTTGGAACGGCCATCGTGGCTGGTCATGCCGATGCGCTCGCACAGGCCGCGCACCGCGTCGATGGAAATATCGCGCTTGTCCTCCTCCACGCGCAGCACGGTGTAGCCGGGGTGCGCCCCGGACAGGACCTGGCGGCAATCGTCGCACTGCCCGCAAGGCAGGCGCTCCGCGCGTGGCGAGCGGCACCACAGCGCCGCCGCCAGCACCCGTGCAAAGACACGTTTGCCGGTGCCGTTGAGGCCGCTGAGCAGCAGCGCGTGGCCCAGCCGCTCCTGGCCGATGGCCTGCTCCACCACATGCCACACCGGCGCCTGCCAGGGCAGCAGCCGCAGCGCTTCGCTCATAGCCGCACCTCCAGCACCCGCTGCAGGTCGGCCGCCACCTGCGGCAGCGGCTGCGCCGCGTCGACCACCGCGTAACGCGCCGGCTCGGCAGCGGCGCGGCGCAGGTACTCGGCACGCACCCGCGCCATGAAATCCAGCGTTTCCGCCTCGAAACGGTTCTCCTCGCCGCGGCGCTTGGCGCGCTGCAGCCCCAGCGCCGGGTCGAGATCGAGCAGCAGCACCAGGTCCGGCCGCAGGCTGTCGAGCGTGAAACGCTCCAGCATGGCGATGGCGTCGGTCCCGAGACCGCGCGCAGCGCCCTGGTAGGCATAGCTGGCATCGACGAAACGGTCGCAAACCACGTCCTTGCCCTGCGCCAGCGCCGGGCGGATCAACGCGTGCAGGTGCGCGGCGCGGGAGGCGAAGATCAGCAGGGTCTCGGTGGCCGTGTCGATGCCTTCGGGCCAGTCGCCCAGCACCACGCCGCGGATCGCCTCGGCCAGCGGCGAGCCGCCGGGCTCGCGGGTCTGCACCACCTCGCGGCCGCGCTGCTCCAGCCAGGCGCGTACCGAACGGATGTGCGTGGATTTGCCGGCACCCTCGCCGCCCTCCAGCACGATGAAACGGCCGCGCTCAGTCATGGCGCGGCAGCGCCAGCCGGCATGTGCAGCTGACAATTTTCCACGTCGATCAGGCGGTGGCGTCTCATGGATGCAGGTGCGGCTTGTTGATCTGGTAGCGCATCACCGCCGCATTGTGCTCCTCCAGCGTGCTGGAAAACTGGTGGGTGCCATCACCCTTGGCGACGAAGTACAGGGCGCTGCCGTCGTCCGGATGCAGCGCAGCATGGATCGACTCGCGCCCCGGCAGGCAGATCGGCCCCGGCGGCAGGCCGTCGCGGGTATAGGTGTTGTAGGGCGTGTCGGTGCGCAGGTCGTCAGTATGGATGGTGCCATCGTAAGCCTCGCCCAGGCCGTAAATCACCGCCGGGTCGGTCTGCAGGCGCATGCCGCTTTTCAGGCGGCGCAGGAACACGCCGGCAATGACCGGACGCTCACCGGCCACGGCCGACTCCTTCTCCACCAGTGTCGCCATGATCAGGGCCTGCGACGGCGTCGCGTACAGCAGCCCCGGCGCCCGCGACACCCATTCCGCCGCCAGCACCTTGTCCATCTCGGCCAAGGCGTTGCGCAGGAAGGCGACGTCGCTGGTCTTCTTCGGAAAGCGGTAGGTATCCGGAAAGAACCGCCCCTCCGGATCCAGACCGGGCCGGCCGATGGCCTGCATGATGGCGGCATTGTCGGCGTTGGCCAGCGTATGGGCGATATTGGGATCGGCCTGGATCACTTTCCAGGCCTGGGCGAAGCGCCAGCCTTCGACCAGGCGCAGCTCGTGCAGCACGGTCTTGCCCGAGGTCAGCACACCGAGCAGGCCCAGCGGCGTGAGCCCCGGCGGCAGGGCGTATTCACCGGCCTTGAGCTGGCCCGCCTCGCCGTGAAGACGCGCATAGAGCACCAGGTACAGGCGCTGGCGCGCACTGTCGAACAGGCCGCGCTCCTCCATCTGCCGTGTCAGGGACGACAGGCGCTGGCCGGATTCCAGCTCCACCGTGGCGGGCTGGCTGATGGGCAGCGCGGCGTGCAGCTGCAACCAGATGTCAGCGCCCAGTCCCAGCAGCAGCGCCAGCAGCAACAGGCTGCCGGCGCTGCTCTTGTTCTTCTTCGGTCGGTTCATATTTCAGGAAGCAATGATGGGATGCCGCAGCAATGTGCTCAGACGGGCGGTCAGCGGCCCCGGCGCCTGCCAACTGCGCTGCTCCAGGCTGCGCAGCGGCCAGATGCCGATCAGGCTGTTGCAGACGAAGGCCTCGTCGGCATCCAGCAGGTTCGACCAGGGCCTCGTTTCCACCCGCGCCGGCAGTCCCAGGGCGGTGGCGGCGGCCAGCACCTTGTCGCGCATCACCCCGGCCACGCCGCAGGCATCGAGCGCCGCGGTATGCAGGCGCCCGTCGCGTACCCAGAACAGGTTGCTGCGCGTGCCGCACACGGGCGCACCGCGTTCATCGCACAGGATGCCTTCAACCGCGGCTTCCGGCCAGTCCCGCGAGGCCAGCACCTGCTCCAGCCGGTTCAGATGCTTGACGCCGGCCAGCGCCGGCTGGCGGCCCAGGCGCAGGGCGCAGCGGAACGCGGCGATGCCCTCCTGCCAGTGCCGCGCCGGGTAGTCCGGCAGCGGATAGGCCAGCAGCAGGCGGTCCGCCTGGCGCGTGCGCGGCGCATAGCCACGCCCGCCGCCACCGCGCAGCAACAGGATCTTCAGCACGCCCGAAGCCGGCCCCAGCACCGCGGCTTCGTCCTGCAGCACGGCGGCCTCCGGCGGATCCAGGTCCAGGGCTTCGGCATCGTGCGAGAGTTTCAGATATTGCAGTTTCCAGTCAATCAGTTGACCTTCAAACTTCAACAATGTTCTGAAGATGCCATCGCCGTAGTGCAGGCCGCGGCTGAGCAGCAGCGATGCGGCGCCGGGGTCGCCGTTGAACAGGGCCGGGGTGATCCCGCTCAAACCTGCGCACCGAGGGCCAGCAGCAGGCCGCGCGCCTTGGCGCGGGTCTCCGCCAGCTCCGCCTGCGGCCACGAGTCGGCGACGATGCCGGCGCCGGCGCGCAGGCTGACCTGGCTGTCCTCGCACACCAGGCTGCGGATCAGGATGTTGCTATCCAGGCGGCCGCAGCGCGACAGATAACCCATGGCGCCGGTATAGGGGCCGCGCCCCACGCCTTCCAGCTCGGCGATGATTTCCATCGCCCGGACCTTGGGACAGCCGGTGATGGTGCCGCCGGGGAACACCGCCCGCAGCACTTCGCCCGGCCCGATGTCCGGCCGCAGCCGGCCCCGCACGTTGGAGACGATATGGTGCACGTGGGCGTAGCTTTCGATGCTCATCAGCTCGCTGACCTCGACGCTGCCGGGGGCGCAGATGCGGCCCAGGTCGTTGCGCTCCAGGTCGATCAACATCAAATGCTCGGCGCGCTCCTTCAGGCTGGACAGCAGGCGTGCGCGCTGCAGCGCATCGGCGTCCGCATCGGCCAGGCGCGCGTGGGTGCCGGCGATCGGCCGGGTCTGCACCACGCCGCCGTCGATATTGACCAGGCGTTCCGGCGAAGAACTGAGCACCGCGCTGCCATCCCAGCGCGCCAGGCCGGCAAATGGCGCCGGATTGGCGCGGCGCAGGCGCGAATAGACCTCCAGGTAGCCGATGCCCGGGCGCAGGCTGGCGCGCCAGGCGCGCGACAGGTTGACCTGGAAGATGTCGCCGGCGTGCAGGTAATCGAGAATCGCCTCCACGCCGTGCAGGAAGCGCGCTTCATCGTCCTCCTCGATGGCGGCCAGCAGCGGGCCTTCGGGGAGCGGCGGCGGGGGTTGCAGGCTGGCACAGTCCGCCTGCAACTGCCGCAACTGCGCGGGGTCGCTCTCGGCCAGCAGCAGGCTGCGGCCGCTCTCGCGGTCGATGATGACCGCCGCGGTGCAGCGCACCGCCAGCGCATCCGGCAGCCGGTAGGGCGCATCGGGCAGGTGCAGGCGCGACTCGACGCCGCGCGCCGCCTCGTAGCCGAGCAACAGGAACCAGCCCCCGCAGAACGTCAGGCCGTGCACCGGTGCGCAGCGTTCAGCCGCGGCCGCGGCGCTCAGGCGGTCGAAGAAATCACTGTGGCTCAGCCCGTGGCGCCCGGTTTCGAGCGCGGCCTGCGGAAATGCGAACAGGATATCGTAGCGCCCGGCAAGGGGATGGCCGGCCACGCTTTCCAGCAGGAACGGGTAACGCGCCGGCGCCAGCCGGTGCAGCGCCAACAGATCGAGCTTGCCCGGCAGTTCGGCGCTCAGCATCGTGCTTCGCGCCCTGAGCGGCTACTGGAAACGCTTGAACACCAGCGTACCGTTGGTGCCGCCGAAGCCGAAGGAATTGGACATCACCACATCCAGCTTGGCCTTGCGTGCCGTGTGCGGCACGAAGTCCAGGTCGCAACCTTCGCTCGGGTTGTCCAGGTTGATGGTCGGCGGGACCACCTGGTCGCGCAGCGCCAGCAGCGAGAACACCGCCTCGATGCCGCCGGCCGCGCCCAGTAGGTGGCCGGTCATGGACTTGGTGGAACTGACCATCAGCTTGTGGGCGTAGTCGCCGAAAGCGCCCTTGACCGCGGTGCATTCGGCCTGGTCGCCCGCCGGCGTGGAGGTGCCGTGGGCGTTGATGTAGTCGATGTCCCCGGGATTGAGCCCGGCGTCCTTCAGGGCGTTCTGCATGGCGCGCCGCGCGCCATTGCCGTCTTCCGGCGGCAGCGTGATGTGGAAGGCGTCGCCCGACATGCCCAGGCCCACCAGTTCGCCGTAGATGCGCGCGCCGCGCGCCCTGGCGAACTCGTACTCCTCCAGCACCAGCACGCCGGCGCCGTCGCCCAGCACGAAGCCGTCACGGTCCTTGTCCCACGGGCGGCTGGCCTGCTGCGGCGCATCGTTGCGGGTGGACAGCGCGCGCGCCTGGCAGAAGCCGGCCATGCCGGCCGGGCTCGAGCCCGCCTCGGCGCCGCCGGCGATGAACACTTCGGCATCGCCGCCCTGGATCATGCGCAGCGCGCAGCCGATGGCATGGACCGAAGTGGTGCAGGCGCTGACCGCAGCGAAGTTCGGGCCGGTGATCTTCAGGTCGATGGAGATGTAGCCCGACACCATGTTGATGATGCTCGACGGCACGAAGAACGGCGACACGCGTCGCGGGCCGCCCTTGTGCAGCGCAACGACCTCCTCCTCGATCGAGCCGATGCCGCCGATGCCGGAACCGACGCAGATGCCGATACGATCGCGGTTGGCGTCGGTGATTTCCAGCCCGGCGTCGCGCACGGCCTGCTTGGCCGCGGCGACCCCGTAATGGATGAAGGGATCGGTCTTGCGGATCTCCTTCGGCCCCATCCAGTCCTCGGCGCGGAAGCCCGCCACCAGCCCGGCGAACCGGGTGGTGTAGGCGGACACGTCATACGCCGTGATCGGCCCGATGCCACTATTGCCGGCAAGGATGTTCGACCAGGCGGTGTTGAGGTCGGAGCCGACGGGCGAAACGATGCCCATGCCGGTGACGACCACGCGGCGTCGAGTCATAGCGAGATCTGGGTCTGGAGGGGTTTGCTGCGACCTGTCCGGTGGATCAGGAGGCCTGGTTGGTGTGCGACTTGATGTAGTTCAGCACGTCCTGGAACGTGACGATCTTCTCGGCTTCTTCATCGGGGATGTCGATCTCGAATTCCTCTTCGAGCGCCATCACCAGCTCCACGGTGTCGAGCGAGTCGGCACCGAGATCCTCGACAAACGAAGCCTCCGGGGTGATCTGGTCTTCGCTGACCGACAACTGCTCAGCGATGATCTTCTTGACTTTCTCTTCCAAGCTGCTCATGAGACTCCCTCGTTCGGGGTGGTAAAAAAAACGTCGCCTAGTGTAGCCAGATTCGCCGCCACTGTCGCCAGCGAAGCGCCACTCTCTGCTTAAATTAAATGCTTGATTTCCATCCAGCCCATCGCTATTAACAGGCTTTAAATCATATACATGCCGCCGTTCACGTGCAGCGTCTCGCCGGTGATGTAGCCGGCCTCGGCGGAGGCCAGGTAGGCCACCGCGGCGGCGATATCGTCAGGCGAGCCGAGGCGGCGTACCGCCATCTGCTGCAGCAGCGCCGCGCGCGTATCCTCCTTCAGATCCTTGGTCATGTCGGTTTCGACAAAGCCCGGGGCGACCACGTTCACGGTGATGTTGCGCGAGCCGATCTCGCGCGCCAGCGACTTGGAGAAGCCGATCAGCCCGGCCTTGGCCGCGGCGTAATTGGCCTGCCCGGCATTGCCCATGGTGCCGACCACCGAGCCGACGCTGATGATGCGGCCGTGGCGCTGCTTCATCATCCCCGGCACCACCGCCTTGGACAGGCGGAACACGGCGCTGAGGTCGGTTTCCAGCACCTGGGTCCAGTCCTCGTCCTTCATGCGCAGCAACAAGGTGTCACGCGTCACGCCGGCATTGTTCACCAGAATCGTGACGGGGCCGATGGTCTTGCCGATTTCGGCCAGCACCGCCTCGATCGACGCCGCATCGCGCACATCCAGCACCCGGCCCGCACCGTTCCAGGGCTGCAACGCCGCGCCGATGGCTTCGGCGCCGGCGGCGCTGGTGGCGGTGCCGATGACGCGCGCGCCGTCACGCGCCAGGCGCATCGCGATGGCGCGGCCGATGCCGCGGCTGGCGCCGGTGACCAGCGCCACCGCGTTGTCGCCAAAACGTCCGCTTGTGCTCATGCCTGTTGCTCCGTTGCGAGGCTGGCGCGCGCCTTGGCGATGCCTTCCGGCTCTTCCAGAGCAATGAACGTGCCCGCGCTCAGAATGCGCTTGTTGAGATTGGTCAGGACCTTGCCGGGCCCGCATTCGAAAAACGCGCCGATGCCGGACTGCGCCATGGCGCCGACGCTCTGTGACCAGCGCACCGGGTGGTGCAACTGCCCGATCAGCGCGTCCCGGATTGCATCCGGCTCGGTGCGGGACTGGCCGTCGATATTGTGCAGCACCGGCAGCGCCGGGCGCCGCACTTCGACCTGCAGCAGGCGCTGCCCCAACTGGGCCGCGGCGCCACGCATCAGCGAGCAATGCGAAGGCACCGACATCTGCAGCGGCACCACCTTGCGCACGCCCAGGTCCTTGGCGTTGGCCAGCAACCAGTCCAGGCCGGCCTTGCTGCCCGCCACCACCACCTGCCCCGGCGCGTTGAAATTGGCCGGTTCCAGCGCGCCGGGGCCGGGGAAGCCGGCGCAGATCTTCTCCACCGCGGCATCGTCCAGGCCGATGATCGCCGCCATCGCGCCCTCGCCCGCCGGCACCGCGTTCTGCATCAGTTCGCCGCGCAACTCGACCAGCTTCAGCGCGTCGCCGAAGTCCAGGCTGCCGGCCGCCACCAGCGCCGCGTACTCACCCAGGCTGTGTCCGGCCAGGGCCGCCGGCGGCGTGCCGGCGGCGTGCCACACGCGCCATACCGCCACGCCGGCGGCCAGCAGCGCCGGCTGCGTGCGCTGGGTGCGGTTCAGCTCCTCTTCCGGCCCCTGGCGCACCAGCTTCAGCACGTCCCAGCCCAGCACGGCCGAAGCCTCGCTGAAGGTTTCGTCCACCCGCGCATCGGCCGCGGCCAGGGTGGCCAGCATGCCGACCGACTGCGAACCCTGACCCGGAAACAACAACGCATGCTTCATGCAGCAACACCTCCCCGAAAAAACAGCATCCTATAGACACAACCCCGCCATCCGCAGCCGTACTGCTTTAGCCGGGCGCGCGCTTCAGGCCAGCCTGCACCCTGCTCCAGGCATAACCGCCCAGCGCATACAGCAAGGCGCAGCAAATTCCGTACAGATGCGATACCGCCACCACCGAGCCGCCGATCAGCTCGGTTTCCGAGGCCGGCGCGCCCTTCACCAGTTCCCAGGTGATGCGCGCCGCGAGGAACACCAGGCAGGCAATGGCGATTTCGTCGCGGTGCAAGGCCTGCCGCCCGAGGCCCAGCGCAAACAGCCCGTACACCAGCCCGGACAGGCCGACGTAGGTCTGCACCTCAGGCGCCAGCCAATACAGGCACAGGCTCATGCCGCTGCCGATCAGCACCACCCGGCGCAGCCACTCTAGCGGCGACAGGCGCTCCGGGCACAGCAACACCAGCAGCGCCAGGCTCAGCACGTTGAACAGCAGGTGCCAGTACCCCAGGTGCACCAGATTCCCGGTGAACAGGCGCCACCACTGCCCCGCCGCGACGGCGGCGCGATCATAACGCAGGATTTGTGACAAATGCGGCCCGGCCAGCGTCAGCAGCAGGCACAGCAGGCTCAGGACCGCAGGCGGGCCCCACGCGCGCGGGGAACTCGGGGATGTCTCTGCTATCATAAGCACAGGTTATCGCGGGTATTTTTCATTACAAAATCATGAACAAATCCAATCTGCACCGCCACGCTGCAGGCTTCACCCTGATCGAAATCATGGTCGTGGTGGTGATTCTCGGCATTCTCGCCGCGATTGTCGTGCCAAAGGTTATGGACGCGCCGGACAAGGCGCGCATCACCAAGGCCAAGCAGGACATCGCCGCCATCCAGTCGGCGCTGAACCTGTACAAGCTGGACAACTACGTCTACCCCAGCACGCAGCAGGGCCTGGAAGCGCTGGTGGCGCCGCCGCAGGGCGAACCGGCGGCGCGCAACTGGAAGCCGGGCGGCTACATTGACCGGCTGCCGCAGGATCCCTGGCAGCACCCCTATCAGTACCTCAACCCCGGCCTGCACGGCGAGATCGACATCTTCAGCCTGGGGGCCGACAACGCCCCCGGCGGCGATGGCGTCAACGCCGACATCGGCAACTGGAACCTGGGTGGGTGAACAGCGCCGCTGCGCGAGCGCAGCTCGCGGGCGCCGCCAACACCAGGACCGGGATGGACGGGCCAGTCTGCCGCAGAACGCGCGCCGTCCTGCCAGGGATGGCGGCGACAGCATCGGCGCGTACCCGGGCCCGTACCCGGCGCCTTGAGAGCCTGAGCCGTGCGGCAACATCCTGACCGACGCCAGGCAGCGGGCTTCACCCTGCTCGAAATCCTCGTCGTCATCTTCATCATCGGCGTGCTCGCCACCTTTGTCAGCCTGAAGATCGGCAGCCGCGCCCTGGACGACCGCCTGCAAACCGAATCCGAACGCTTCGAGCAGCTGGTGAAGCTGGCGCAGGAGGAGTCGCAGGTCAAAGGCGTGCCGATCGGCTTGCGCTTCACCACCGGCGGCTATCAGTTCCTGGCGCTCAACGACAAGGGCCAGTGGCAGGACTATGGCCAGGGCGCGTTGCGCGCCCGGCCGCTGACGGCGCCGTTCTACGCCGAGCTGCACGTCGAGGGCCGCATGGTGGCGCCGGCGCAGGACGGCCAGCCGGGCCCCGGCCCGGATCAGCAGAAGGTGCAGCCTCAGATCGTGCTGCTGCCGGGCGGCGAATGCACCGCTTTCGCCGTCGACGTGAAGGCGCAGAACTACGCCTCCTATTTCCATATCGAATCCGACGCCCTCGGCCGCATGCTGCACGAGCGGCGGTCCCTGCAATGAAAGCCGCTCATTCGCGGGCCCCGGCCGGCCGGCCGGCACAACGCGGCTTCACCCTGCTCGAGGTGCTGGTCGCGGTTACCGTGCTGGCCCTGGCCCTGACCGCGATCATTTCCGGCGGCTCCAGCTATGCCCGTGCGGCCAGCGGCATGCGCGACAAGACACTGGCCCTGTGGGTGGCGCGCAACCGCATGGCCGAGATCGAACTGCTGCCGGTGTGGCCGCAGATCGGCACCAGCAGCGACGACGTGCAGATGGGCAACGACACCTGGACCTGGCGCGCCGAGGTGGTGAGCACGCAGGATCCGACGCTGCGCCGCATCAACATCCGAGTGGAGAAAAAGTCGGACGCGCAAAAATACAGCTACATCGAGCTGACCAGCTTCCTGTCCAGCGCCGGGCGGCAGCCGCAATGAGACCCCCGGCCCGTATTTCGCGGCGCCGCCCGGCCGGCGCCGGCTTCACGCTACTGGAACTGCTGGTGGTGATCCTGATCTTCGGCATCTTCGCCGTGATGGCCTACGGCGGCCTCAACAACGTGCTGAGCACGCGCCGCCGTATCGAGCAATCGCTGGCCCGCACCGCCGAATACCAGAAGGCTTATATCCGCCTGCGCGACGATTTCGTCAATGGCTCGCTGCGCACCGTGCGCGACGGCGACGGCGTGCTGCAGCCGGCCTTCATCTACGACAGCTACAACAAGCGCCTGGAATTCACCCGCGGCGGCTGGAGCAACCCGGCGCTGCTGCCGCGCGCCACGCTGGAGCGGGTCAGCTATTTCCTTGACGACAGCCGCTCGGACAATTTCAGGCTGGTGCGGCGCAGCTGGCGGGTGCTCGATCGAGCCCAGCAGAGCGAGCCGGTGGACCTGAGCCTGCTCGAGCAGGTCGAGCAGGTGCAATGGCGTTTCCTCGACAAGAACAGCACCTGGCAGGCGCAGTGGCCGCCCAGCGGCACGACCTTCAGCGGAAACGGCAATGGCAGCAATGCCGCGGCCATCCTGCCGCCGCAGGCGGCGGAACTGACGCTGCGCACCCGCGACTGGGGCGACATCCGCCTGCTGTTCCGCTTCGGACCGGACGGCCTGAGCAGCAGCGGCAACGTCGGCGGGTCCAGCAGTAGCAGCAGCAGCGGAGGGGGGCAATGAGAAGGCAGCGCGGCATCGCCCTGATCACCGCCATCTTCGTCGTCGCGCTGGCCAGCATCGCGGCGGTGGCGATGTTCGAAGGGGCCAATGTCTCGACCCATCGCAGCGCCAACCTGGTGCAGTCGGAAGCCGAGCTGTGGTACGCCAATGGCATCGAATCCTGGGTCAAGGGCGTGTTGATCCGCGATTACAAGCTGAACGGCGGCCAGACCGTGGGGCTCAACGGGCTGTGGGCGCAGCCGGTCGACTTCCTGCCGATCGACGGCGGCGGCATCCGCGGCCGCATGGTCGACCTGCAAGGGCGCTTCAACCTCAACAACCTGGGCGTAGGCCCTGCGCCCAATCCGAACAGCGCGGCGGCCACCGGCTCCATGCTCTACATCCAGCAGTTCGACCGCCTGCTCGACAACCTGCCCAATTTCGACGCCTCCAAGTACCACGGCCTGGGCTACGCCATCCGCGACTGGATCGACGCCGACGACCAGCGCTCCGGCACCGAGGGTGCCGAGGATCAGGACTACCTGTCGCAGGACCCGCCTTACCGCGCCGCCAACCAGCCGATGCGCAGCATCAGCGAACTGATGCTGGTGCGCGGCATGACCAAGGAACTGTACGCCGCGCTGCAACCCTATGTCGCCGTGCTGCCAGTCGGCATTTCAAGCGGCACGCCGACCTCGCCCGCCAGCACCGGAACCGCGACTTCAATCAACATCAATACCGCGCCCGAGCCGGTACTGCTGTCCCTGGCGCCGAACGTCAACCGCGCCGCGGTGGAGAAGTTCATGGCGGTGCGCAAGACCCAGCCCTTCACCAGCAACAACGCCGCCACCACCGGCGAATACGCCTTCATCCCGCCGGCCAACGGCGGCGCCAGCGCCAGCCAGGTCACCATGGGCGTGAACAGCAGCTATTTCGAGCTGCAGGCCGAGGTTTCCATTGGCAGCGGTCGACTCGCGTTGTACAGTGTCATGTACCGGCCGGGCAATAGCGCACCCGTTGTACTGGCCCACAGCACCAATACCGAATAAACCGCCGCCCTGCCCGCCGCCTGACCGTGCGCGAAATCCTGTATATCCGCCTGCGCCAGCCCACCGCTGATGCGCCAACACCGTATGCCGTGGTCAGCACCGACGGCCTCGGCGGAGCGCCGGCCAGTGTGTTCGTGCGCGAGGCGCCGCTGCGCGAAGTGATCGCCCAGGGTGGCGGGCGCAAGATGGTGGTGTTCGTGCCGGGCGCGGACGTGCGGCTAACCCAGGTCAAGGTGCCGGCACGGCAGCCGGCCAAGGTGCTGCAGGCCGCGCCGTTCGTGCTGGAAGACCAGTTCGCCGAAGATGTCGAGACCCTGCATTTCGCGCTGGGGCCGCGCCTGCCGGATGGCGCCTTTCCGGTGGCGGTGGCGGCGCTGTCGAGCATGGAGGAATGGCTGGCGCCATTCCGCGAGCGCGGCCTGATGCCCGATGCGCTGGTGCCGGAAACCCTGGCCCTGCCATGGGACGACGGCGCCCACTGGACGGTGCTGCCGGAGGCGCAGCAGCTGACCGCGCGCACCGGCCCCTATAGCGGCTTCAGCTGCGTGCCGCAGGATTTCGAGCTGTTCCTGCAGCTGGCCGAGGGCGGCAAGCCGCATCCGCTGCGCGTGCTGGTGGTGCTGGACCAGCAGGCCGACTACACCACGCTGCAGCGCCCGCTGGAGCTGCTGCCGGGCTTCCGCCACCCGCTGGAAGCGCTGGTGCGGCACCTGCGCCTGCCGCAGGCCATCAACCTGCTGCAGGGCGCCTATTCGCAGCGCGAGAGCCTGGAGCGCTTCTGGCGTCCCTGGCGCTTCGCCGCCGGGCTGCTGGCCGCGGCCTTCCTGCTCGGCATCGTGGTCAATCTGGTGGAGGCGATCCGCTTCAGGCACGCCGCCGCAGCGCAGCAGAGCGCCAACGAACTGCGCTTCAACCAGCTGTTCCCGGGCCAGCGAGTGGCCTCGGTGTCGCTGGCCACCCAGGTCGAGCAGCAGGCCCAGCTGCTCAGCCATGGCAGCGGCCTGGGCGGCCCGCTGCCGCTGCTGCAGCAGGCCGCCGACAGCCTGGTGGCCACGCCCGGGCTGACCCTCAACAACGCCGAGTTCCGCGAGGGCGCGCTGTTCCTGGACCTGAGCGGCAGCGACCTGCAGGTGCTGGAGAAGCTGCGCGGCTGGTATGCCAGCCACCGCTGCGCCGGCATGGACGTGCAGTCGGCCGATTCCGGCGAAGGCGGCGCCAAGATCCGTCTCAAGCTGAGCGCGGGCAAGTGCTGATGAAATCCCTGCGCGAACAACTCGAACCACAGCTGGCGCAGATCAACCGTCAGCTCGCGCCGCTGCGGGCGCGGTTTGAGGCGTTGCAGCCGCGCGAGCAGCTGCTGGTGGCCGCGGCCGGCCTGATGCTGGCGCTGTTTATGATCTACCTGGCGTTGTGGCAGCCATTCGCCCTGGCCCGCGCCCGCCGCGCCGACGAGCTCTCGGCGGCGCGCGCGCTGGCGGCGCGCATCGAGCAGATCGGCGCCCAGGCGCAAGCCGGCCGGCCGGCCGGCGGCGCGCCGGTGGTGGGCAACGACGTGTCGCTGCTGGCGGCGGTCGACCAGGCGAGCAAGGACGGCGTTCTCGGCAAGCCGCTGTCGCGCATCAATCCGGACGGCGACAAACAGGTGCGCGTATGGGTCGACGACGTGCCGTTCGACGCGCTGCTGCGCTGGATCGACGACCTGCAGACACGCTACGCCGTGCACATCGACAACGTCGCGGTTGAGCGCCGCCCGGCGCCCGGCGTGGTCAGCGCACGCCTGTCGCTGACCCGCGGCGGTCCCTGAACCCATGAAAGCACGCACCCTGCTGCTGATCGGCCTGCTGGCCTTCCTGTGGACGCTGTTGCTCAACGCACCAGCCGCAACGCTGTACGGCTGGTTCGCACCCAAGGCCTCGCCGCTGCAACTGTGGGGCATGGACGGCAGCCTGGCTCAAGGCCAGGTGCAGACCCTGGGCGTGAACGGCCGCCCGCTGCTGCAGAATCTGCGCTGGACCTTTCAACCCTGGTGGCTGCCGCTGCTGCGCGCCAGCTTTCATGTCGAGGGCGGCGGCCAGGATCTCAACCTGAAGGGCCGCGTGGCGCTGGTCATCGGCGGCGTCAATATCAGCGGCGCCCAGGGCGGCGGCAGCGTCAAGGCGCTCGCCGCCACCGCCGGCTTTCCGTTCGTACCGGTGGATGGGCAGGCACGCTTCGACCTGGCCAGCCTGAAGCTGCGCAAGGGGCTGCCGCAGTCGGTCAACGGCACGGTGGAACTGCACGGCCTGGCCTTCACGCTGGGCAAGGAGCCGATGCCCCTGGGTGATTTCAAGGCCACCCTGAGCGATCAGCCACCGCCGGCCGGCACCAACGGCAACAACAGCGTCAAGGCGGTGATCGAAACCCTGGCCGGGCCGATCGACGCCAGCGGCGAGGTGCACCTGCAGGCCGACCGCAGCTACGATTACGACCTGCAGGTCAAGGCCAGGGACAACGCCGATCCCAACCTGCGCAACCTGCTGCAGGGTGGCGGCCTGGGCCAGCCGGACACGCGCGGCTACTATCACCTGCGCAACCGCGGCAGCTTCTAAGGCGCCCCGGCGCATGAGCTGGAACTCGCACATCACCGTCGCCTGCGTGGTCGAACAGGAGGGCCGCTTCCTGCTGGTCGAGGAGCGCGCCGGCGAACCCGGCGAACCCCTGCTGCTGAACCAGCCGGCCGGGCATTGGGAAGAAGGCGAAACCCTGCAGGCGGCCGCACTGCGCGAAACCCTGGAGGAAAGCGCCTGGGAGGTGGAACTCACCGCCGTGCTGGGCCTGTATGCCTACAAACCGGCGCATCTGGAGTACGGCTTCCTGCGCGTGGCCTTCGCCGCCCGGCCGCTGCGCCACCATGCGCAGCGGCCTCTGGACCAGGGCATCGAGCGCGCGCTGTGGCTGAGCTACACCGAACTGGCGGCAAGCGCCGCGCGCCATCGCAGCCCGATGGTGCTGCACGCCGTGGATGACTATCGCGCCGGCCGTCGCTATCCGCTGGAACTGCTCAGCCATCTGCGATAATCGCGCGGTGCAAACCAGTCCGTTTGATCGCAGTCCGCTGCAAGGAGCCCTGACGCTGCTGCTCGGCGCCGCCTTGTACACCGTGCTGCTGCCGCAGGCCGTCAGCATGGCGGCCGCGCTGCCGGCACCCTCGTTCCTCGACGCGATCGATGACCGGCACCTGCGCTTCTGGGCCTGGAACCAGGCGCTGCATACCTCGATCGTGCTGCTGCTTGCCCTGCCCTTCGCTTGGGCGCTGTCGCGACTGTACGCGCGGCGCCTGCTGCCGGCGGCGCTGCTGGTGGTCATGCCGACGCTGGTGTGGATGGGGCTGGACTACCTGATGATGCGCGACGCATTGCCGGATGCACCGCCGGTGATGAACCTGTTCTACGCCATCGACGCCGCCAAGGTGCTGCTGGTGCTGCCGCTGCTCAGCCTGCTGCTGCGCGCGCGCGCCGCCCGCACGGAGCGGCCGGCATGAGCGGCGGCGCCGCGCATGTCGTGGTGGGCCTGTCCGGCGGCGTCGATTCCGCCGTCTGCGCCTGGCTGCTGAAGGAACAGGGCTACCGCGTTTCGGCCTTGTTCATGGTCAACTGGACTGAGGACGAGGAAGGCTATTGCACCGCCGCCGAGGACTTCCAGTCGGCGCGCGCGGTGTGCGAGGAGTTGGGCATCCCTCTGCACCGGGTGGATTTCTCGGCCGAGTACCGCAGCCGTGTGTTTGACCATTTCCTCGCCGACTACCGCGCCGGCAAGACCCCCAATCCCGATGTGCTGTGCAACCGCGAGGTGAAGTTCCAGCCGTTCCGCGAGCACGCCCTGCGCCTGGGTGCCGACTTCATCGCCACCGGACATTACGCGCGCCTGGAGCAGGCCGATGATGGCCCGCGGTTGCTGCGCGCGGTGGATGAGAACAAGGACCAGACCTATTTTCTCGCCGCCGTGGCGCGCGAACATTTCCAGCGCGTGCTGTTCCCCATCGGCGGCTTGAGCAAGCCGATGGTGCGCGAGATCGCGCGGCGCGCCGGACTGCCCAATCACCGGCGCAAGGACTCCACCGGCATCTGCTTCATCGGCGAGCGCGAGTTCCGGGACTTCCTGTCGCACTACCTGAAACCCGATCCCGGGCCGCTGCAGGACGACGCCGGCCGCGTCATCGGCGAGCACCGCGGCCTGATGTACTACACCCTGGGACAGCGGCGCGGCCTGGCCATCGGCGGCCTGCGCGGCGCGCGCGAGGCGCCGTGGTATGTGATCGGCAAGGACCCCGCCCGCAACACCCTGCTGGTGTCGCAGCAGGCCGACCATCCGCGCCTGATGTCGCGGCATATCGTCACCGCGCCGTTCCACTGGGTGCGCCAGCCACAGCGCCTGGAGCATGTGCTGCAGGCGCGCATCCGCCACCGCCAGGCCTTGCAGGCCTGCCGTGCGCGGTTGCAGCCGGACGGGACGCTCGCGGCGGAATTCGAGCAGCCGCAGCGCGCGGCAGCACCCGGCCAATACCTGGCGCTGTACGACGGCGAGGAGTGCCTGGGCTGTGGCGAGATCGCCGAAGCCCGCAGCTAACCGCCGCTGAGCTGCTGGATGATCAGCGGCCGCGCCGCATTCCACATGGCCAGTCCGGTGCTGGTGTCCTGGTTGATCAGCAGCACCGCGCCATAGCCGAGCCCGTTGTCGAACCAGGGCACCGCGCCGTACAACCCTGGATCGCTGTATTCGGGTCCCGGACTGGGCTTGTACAGCGCCGGCGTGGAAATGAACACCCCCAGTCCATAGCCCGGATAGTCGCCCGCCGCATCGGCCGGGAACGGGTTGTAGACATTCGGCAAGCCCTGGATCTGGTTGCCGGTCAGCGCCGCGATGGCTGACGCCGACAGCACCCGCGTGCCGCCCGATGCGCCGCCGCCCTGCACCATGCGCAGGATGGTGGCGTAGTCGGATACATTGCTGACCGCACCGCCGCCGATGCGCGGATTGCTGACCGTCAAGGGGCTGCCGTAGCTATAACTGGGGATGCCGCCCAGCGGGGCCGCGATGGCGTTGTTGAAGAAGACCTGCCAGCTGGAGGCGCCGGCGATCAAGGTGGCGACATAGCCGGCCACCTGGTAGTCGGCGCCGCCGTAGTTGAACTCGGCGCCAGGCGCCGACACCAGCGCCGTGCTGGCGATCTGCTGGGCGCAACTGCGCAGCGTGGTGGTGCTGGGCTGGTTCAGGCAGGCCGGCTGCCCGTCTCCCAATCCGGGCAGGCCGGAGGTGTGGGACAGCAGCATGCGCATGGTGATCGCGGCCTTGTCGCCGGGCCAGGTGATCGGATTGCCGGCGCCCTGCAGGTAGGACGCGATGGGCGTGTCGAGATTGAGCCTGCCCTGGTCCACCAGGGTCAGGATCGCCAACGCCGAGGGCAGCTTGGTGGCGGAAGCCAGCGTCTCCGGCGTGGACGGGCTATGGTCGCCGGCGGCGCGCGTCAGCAACACGCCGCTGCGATCGAACAGCAGGAAGCTGTAGCCGGCAACGCTGCCGGAGGGCGGGTCGACGGCGCTGGAGACGAATCCGTCCAGAACGCTGCCGAGCCGGCTCCAGTCATAGACCCGCACCGGCGCAGTGGCCTGCGCACTGGAGGAGTCACCGCTGGCCTGCAGCGTGTAGACGGTGCTGACCGCGGGCGTGACGGCGTAGCTGCTCCGCCCGGTGACGTCGACCGCTCCCGGCTGCAGCACCACTTTCGACGCGTTGCTGACCCCCCATGTGAGGGTCACCGCCTCGCCGCTGTTGACCGCGGCGGCGCTGGCCCTGAACGCGCTGATCACCGGCGCGGCGGCCAAGGTGCCGCCGCAAGACGCCAAAAGCAGCGTCAATACAAGCACTCCCAGCTTTTTCATCCAGCCTCCTTGCTATAATTCGCGCCGCCATGGCGCGCTCCATGCGTGCATGTACCGATCTTTTTCAGGAGAAGACCCATGTCGGACAGCTTCAAAGCCAAGTCCAGCCTTACCGTCGGCAGCAAAACCTATTCCTATTGCAGCCTCAAGGCTCTCGAACCGCAGTTCAAGCTGTCCCGGCTGCCTTACTCCTACAAGATCCTGCTGGAAAACCTGGTCCGCCACGAAGACGGCGTCAACATCACCAAGGCTGACGTCGAAGCGCTGGCCGCCGCCGACCTGAAGAAGCTGCCGCAGAAGGAAATCGCCTTCATGCCGGCGCGCGTCGTGCTGCAGGACTTCACCGGCGTGCCCTGCGTGGTCGACTTCGCCGCCATGCGCGATGCCATGCAGAGCCTCGGCGGCGACGCCAGGAAAATCAATCCCCTGTGTCCGGCCGAACTGGTCATCGACCACTCCGTGATGGTCGACCACTACGGCACCGCCGACGCCTTCGATCTCAACGCCAAGCTCGAATTCCAGCGCAACAAGGAACGCTACAGCTTCCTGCGCTGGGGCCAGGAAGCCTTCGACAACTTCAAGGTGGTGCCGCCGGACACCGGCATCGTACACCAGGTCAACATCGAGTTCCTGGCCCGCGTGGTGTTCGACAAGAACGGCCTGCTCTACCCGGACAGCTGCTTCGGCACCGACTCCCACACCACCATGGTCAACGGCATCGGCGTGCTCGGCTGGGGCGTCGGCGGCATCGAAGCCGAGGCCGCCATGCTCGGCCAGCCCTCCACCATGCTGATGCCGGACGTGATCGGCGTGCGCCTCAGCGGCAAGCTGGCCGAGGGCGCCACCGCCACCGACCTGGTGCTGACCGTCACCGAAATGCTGCGCAAGCGCGGCGTGGTGGAGAAGTTCGTCGAGTTCTTCGGCCCGGGCCTGGGCAACCTGGCCACCGCCGACCGCTGCACCATCGCCAACATGGCCCCCGAATACGGCGCCACCTGCGGCATCTTCCCGATCGACGGCGAAACCCTCAACTACCTGCGCCTGACCGGCCGCAGCGAGGAGCAGATCGCGGTGGTCGAGGCCTATGCCAAGGCGCAGGGCCTGTGGTGGACCCCGGAAACGCCGGAAGCCGAATACACCGACGTGCTGCACCTGGACCTTTCGACCATTCAGCCCTCCCTGGCCGGCCCCAAGCGCCCGCAGGATCGCGTGCTGCTGACCGACGTGCAGCCGAACTACAAGAAGGCGTTCGAAGGCGAGCAGAAGCTGCGCCCCTCGGCCGGCGCGGCCAAGGTCAGCGATGCCGGCCAGCAGTACGAGCTGAAGGACGGCGCGGTGGTCATCGCCGCCATCACCTCCTGCACCAACACCTCCAACCCGGCGGTGCTGATCGCCGCCGGCCTGGTGGCGAAGAAGGCTTTGGCGCTGGGCCTGAAGACCAAGCCCTGGGTCAAGACCTCGCTGGCTCCCGGCTCCAAGGTGGTCACCGAGTACCTGAAAAAGGCCAACCTGCTGACCGACCTGGAAGGCGCCGGCTTCAACCTGGTGGGCTATGGTTGCACCACCTGCATCGGCAACTCCGGCCCGCTCAACGAGCCGATCGGCAAGGCCATCAACGACAACAAGCTGTCGGTCGCCGCCGTGCTGTCCGGCAACCGCAACTTCGAGGGCCGCGTCCACCAGGACGTGCGCATGAACTACCTGGCCAGCCCGCCGCTGGTCGTGGCCTATGCCTTCGCCGGCACCGTCGACATGGATCTGAGCAAGGACGCCATCGGCACCGGCAAGGACGGCAAGCCGGTCTACCTGAAGGACATCTGGCCGTCGCAGCACGAAATCCAGGAAACCATCGCCAAATCGCTGTCCGCCGAGCTGTTCAAGGCGAGCTACGGTGAAGTGTTCCTCGGCGACAGCCGCTGGCAGTCGATCCAGGTGGCTAAGTCGGAGACCTATCCCTGGGATTCAAAGAGCACCTACGTGCAGAATCCGCCGTACTTCGACGGTATCACCAAGACCAAGCCCGGCATCCCCACCATCAGCGGCGCGCGCTGCCTGGCGCTGCTGGCCGACTCCATCACCACTGACCACATTTCGCCCGCCGGCGACATCAAGAAGGACGGCCCGGCCGGCAAGTACCTGGTCGAGCACGGCGTGCAGAAGGCGGATTTCAACAGCTTCGGCTCGCGCCGCGGCAACCACGAGATCATGATGCGCGGCACCTTCGCCAACACCCGCATCAAAAACCAGATGGTGCCGGGCGTGGAAGGCGGCGTGACCAAGTACGTGCCGAGCGGCGAGCAGATGTCGATCTATGACGCCGCCATGAAGTACCAGGCCGAGAAGACCCCGCTGATCGTGCTGGCCGGCAAGGAATACGGCACCGGCTCGTCGCGCGACTGGGCGGCCAAGGGCACCATCCTGCTTGGCGTCAAGGCGGTGATCTCGGAAAGCTTCGAGCGCATCCACCGCGCCAACCTGGTCGGCATGGGCGTGGCCCCGCTGAACTTCGTCAACGGCCAGAACGCGCAGAGCCTGGGCCTGGACGGCAGCGAAGTGTTCGACATCGCCGGCCTCAGCCACGGCGCCAAGGAAGTCACGGTGAACGCCAAGAAGGCCGACGGCAAGACGGTCAGCTTCAAGGCGCGCGTGCGTATCGACACGCCGAAGGAGTGGGAATACTACGAAAACGGCGGCGTGCTGCACTACATGCTGCGCCAGCTGGCGGCGTAGCGGGCACTCTTGTCCAGACCTCCGGGCCGCCGTGTCCGGAGCGCTGGAACAAGCAAAAAAGGGGCGCTTCGGCGCCCCTTTTTCGTTTCACCCGCTCTGCATCAGGCCCGCATCAGGCCCCGGATCAGGCGAGGAATTCGCACAGATAGGCCGCGGCGCCGCCCACTGCCTGCACGTCGAAGCCGCTGTTGGCGCCGATCTCGAAGTAAGTGCCGGCGGCGAAACTGGCCCAGGTGCCGCCGATATTGGCGCGCAGCAGGCCGCTGACCACGGTCATGCGCTCCGCCGCCGCGGTATTGAAATGGTGCTGTTCGCCGCCGGCGATGACCCCGACCGTGGCGCGCAGACCGTGGCGCTCGAAGCCGATGGACTGCACGGCGCCGTTGAAATAGCTGTTGTGCTTCAGCATGGAATACCCGTCTGTGAGATGGAAAAGCCCGGAACGCGGGCGCTCGAACACCCGTCTGGGCGGTGAAATGCCCGAAATACCGGGGCGGGCATCGTAGCCGCTTGCCGGGTTTTTCAAAAGTCCGGCGGCGAAAAACACCAGTTCCGGCACGAAACTGGCGATAATGACCGCAAAGCGCACCATTGCGGCGCCCAAATTTTCGCCTGGCTCGGAGTCGTACCCGGATGATCCGTCGTGTGGTGTTCAACCAGAAAGGTGGCGTGGGCAAGACCACCATCGTCTGCAATCTCGCCGCCATCGCCGCCTCGCGCGGCCTGCGCACGCTGGTGATCGATCTCGATACCCAAGGCAACGCCACCCAGTACCTGCTGGGCGGCAAGCCCGGCAAGGCCGATCGTACCATCGGCGACTTCTTCGAATCGACGCTGGGCTTTTCCTTGCAGCCGCCGCCGTTTGTCACCTACGCCACCAACACGCCGTTCGAGAATCTCGACGTGGTGGCCTCCGACACGCGCCTGGAAGACCTGCAGGTCAAGCTGGAAGCCAAGCAGAAGGTGCAGAAACTGCGGCAGGCGCTGGACAAGCTCAAAGGCTACGACGCGGTGTTCATCGACACCCCGCCCGCGCTGAATTTCTACAGCCGCTCGGCCCTGATCGCCGCCAACCGCTGCCTGATCCCGTTCGACTGCGACGAATTCGCCCGCCAGGCGCTGTACACCCTGCTGGACAACCTGCAGGAGATCCGCGCCGACCACAACGACGGGCTGGAAATCGAGGGCATCGTCGTCAACCAGTTCCAGGGCCGGGCCAAGCTGCCGGCACGCGTGGTGGCGGAATTGCGGGAGGAAGGCCAGCCGGTGCTGGAACAGACGCTGTCGAGCTCGGTGCGGGTCAAGGAATCGCACGAAAAACATCTGCCGATGATCCAGCTGGAACCGGGCCACCGGGTGACACAGGAGTATGTCGCGCTTTACGACGCGCTGGATTGAAGGCGATGGACATCCCCGTCCGGGCACCGTTCATCCATGCCCGGATGGTTCAAACGGTGCAGGGTGTTCCGCTTCTTGGCGCCGGGCGCTCCACAAGCCGTCGCCGCGATTCAACCGGCGTTAGCGGATTCGGGCCCCTCTAGTTGAATTCGTGCTCCGGCGCGCAGAAGGCGACGTTCAGCGCACCCTCGCCGACGTTGATGCAGGCGGTGACGCTGGCGACGCTGACATACAGCGTGACGCCGTTCTGCCGCGCGACGTCCTTCAATTCCTGATAGCCGGGCAACTTGTCCACCTTGGCCAGGTCGCCGGCGTAGCTGAGGCAGACCGTGGGCGTCAGCAGGCCGGCGCGGATGCGCTCACAGACGAAGCCGAACAGGCGCCGGCATCCCTCGTCGTAGTGGCGGATGCTGGCGATCGACGCAGTCTCGTTGCGATGGGCGCGGATCAGCGGCTTGAAATCCAGCGCGCTGCCCAGCGCGTACTTGAACCAGCCGACGCTTTTGTCGCCTTTCTTGTTGGCGCGGGCACGCAGATGGTAGAGGTCGTTGGGCAGACCGTACATGTAGAGCGCCGGGATCAGGCTGTCGAGCCGCTCGCGGATGCGATTGGGGGTCTGCCCCTCGACGATCATGCGTGCCGCTTCGACCGCCAGCACGCCCTGGCCGGCGAACAGGTTCTGACTGTCGATGACTCGCATCGCGAATGGCCCGGGTGTGCCGGCGCGGGCCCGCACCACCTTGTATTCGGACAGGATCGCCAGCGAGGCCTGGGTGGCATTGTCGAAGATCGGGCTGCGTGAACTGGCCACGGTCAGGCAGAACACGAAGTCGTAGTCCAGCACCAGGCGTTCCAGGAACAGGCTCTTGATCTGCTCGGGACTGAGCGGCGCAGTCTCGGCGTGGGCGGCGTTGGTCAGGTGCCGCCGGTAGAACTCCAGCGTCGCCTCGGCATCGCGCCGATCGACGAATTCCTCCTTGCCGACATGCACCGTCACCGGCAGGATGACAATCTTGTGCTCGCGGCAAAATTCCTGCGGTAGGTCGCAGGCCGAGTCCACAACTAGCCCAATTCTCATGCCGGTCCTCCCCGGGTGCGATCCAGGCTCCGCTCATCGAGGAACCCAGCCGCGACGGCGCCTTGGTCGATCAACCGCTTCTTTTTGTTTAATAATATCGTCTAATTATTTGAAGTCTAACCTGTCTTTACATCCTGCTCCAAACGCTTGACCTCCTGCCACAGGGCTTCCATGCGCTGCAGGCGCAGCGGATCGCCGATCGGCGGCAGTTCCGGCAGGTGTTTCCGCACATAGGCGTAACGTCGGCTGAACTTGGCGTTGGCCGCCACCAGGGCCGCCCCGGCGTCCACCCCGAGGTGGCGCGACAGGTTGACCACCATGAACAGCAGGTCGCCGAGCTCCTCTGCACGGTTGGCGACGTCGGGCGCCTGCTGCAGCTCGACGATCTCCTCCGCCAGCTTGTCCCACAAGCCCGCGGCGTCGTCCCAGTCGAAACCTTCCGCCGCGGCGGCCAGCTGCAGGCGCAGGGCTTCGGCCAGCGGCTCGCTCATTGCGGCTCCTGCGCCAGCAACTTCTGCCGCAGGTTCCACAGCATGCCGGCGGTGGCGCCCCAGATGCGGTGTCCGGCGTAGTTCAGCTCCATGAACGGCAGGTTGACGCCATCCCGGCTCAGGACTTTGCGCTCGAAGGCGTTTTCGGCCAGCAGCTGGTCCAGCGGCAGCTCGAACGTCTCCGCCACTTCACCCGGATCGGTGACCGGGGTGAACGCCTGCCGCACGATGCCGACCACCGGCGTGATGCGGTAGCCGCTCAGCACCGGATAGTCATCCAGATAACCGATCAGATCGACCAGCGCCGGGTCCAGGCCCACTTCCTCCTGCGCTTCACGCAGGGCCGCGGCCGCCAGATTGGCGTCACTCTCGTCACGGCCGCCGCCGGGGAAGCTGATCTGACCCTTGTGATTGCGCAGGGTCTCGGCGCGCCGCGTCAGCAGAATGGTGGCGCCCGCCGCATGGTCGATCACCGGCACCAGCACCGCGGCGGCGCGCAGGCGCGCGACCGCCGCGGGCGTGATCAGGTGATCCAGCTTGAGCGGCAATTCCATCCGCGCCACCGGACGCGTCGCTTCGCTGGTTCCGGCCAATACCTGGCGCAGACGCTGCAATACCTTGCCGCCGGAACGCATCAGGAATCCAGGCCGCGGGCCAGATCGGCGATGATGTCCTCGATATCCTCCAGGCCCACGGCGACGCGAATCAGGCTCTCGCTGATGCCTGCGGCCTGGCGCGCTTCCGCGCTGATGCGGCCATGTGTAGTGCTCGCCGGATGCGTGATGGTGCTGCGGGTGTCACCCAGATTGGCGGTGATGGAGATCATCTTCACCGCGTCGATCACCTTCCAGGCCGCCTCACGGCCGCCCTTGACCTCGAAAGCAACGATGCCGCCGAAGCCCTTCTGCTGCCGCTTGGCCAGTTCGTGCTGTGGGTGGTCCGGCAGTCCGGGGTAGTAGACGCGTTCGACCGCGGGTTGTTGCCGCAGCCACAAAGCCAGCTGCTGAGCCGCTTCGCAGTGGGCGCGCATGCGCAACCCCAGCGTCTCCAGGCCTTTCAGGAACACCCAGGCGTTGAACGGACTCATGCACGGGCCGGCAGTGCGCATGAAGCCGAACACGTCCTTGCCGACGCGTTCCGCATCGCCCACCACGGCGCCGCCGACGCAGCGCCCCTGCCCGTCCAGGTACTTGGTGGCGGAGTGGATCACCAGGTCGGCCCCGAGTTGCAGCGGCTTCTGCAGCACCGGGGTGAGAAAGCAGTTGTCCACCGCCAGCAGCGCGCCGGCGGCATGGGCCACCCCGGCCAGGGCGCAGATGTCCGCGATGTCGGTCAGCGGATTGTTCGGCGTCTCCACGAACAGCAGCCGCGTCACGCCGGGCCGGATCGCGGCGGCCCAGGCGCCTGGATCGGATGCGTCGACGTAAGTGGTGGCGATGCCGAAGCGGCTGAACACATTGTTCAGCAGATTGATGGTCGAACCGAACAGGGTGCGCGAAGCCACCACGTGATCGCCGGCCTTGAGCAGGGCCAGCAGCATCGACATGATCGCCGCCATGCCGCTGGCGGTGGCGACACAGCTGTCGGCCCCCTCCATCGCCGCCAAGCGCTTTTCGAAAGCCGCAACCGTGGGGTTGGTGAAACGCGAGTAGATGTTTCCGGGCTGCTGGCCGGTAAACACAGCGGCCGCCTGCGCCGCGCTGTCGAACACAAACGATGAGGTCAGGTGTACCGCCGCGGAGTGTTCGCGCTCCCCGGTGCGCGGCTCTGCGGCGCGCACACCCAAGGTGGCACTGCCCCATGCCGGATCAAATTCTTGGCTCATCGCTTCAACATTCCTCTGCACAGCAAAAAAGCCCGCCAGCAAGCGCCAAACGGGCTTTTTCTGCCCTTTTAGCGGAATTTTTTACGCGCCCCGCAAGCTGGCTACAAATCGGCGCGATGCAACTCTACGGCCTTCAGCGGCCCGGATACAAGTCGCGAACCATTTCTCAGCGCGCGTTGTGCAGTTCGATCACCACGTTGCCCGCCCGCACCCGCCGCGCCTCCTTGGCGGCGTCGGAGCGGAACAGTTCGAGCTGGTTCAGGTAGTCTTCGTTGATGTCCTGCGTCACGTATTCACCGGTGAACACCGAGGTGTCGAAACGCTGGATCTTCGAGTTCTTGTGGCGCACGGCGTCGATCAGGTCTTCCAGGTCCTGGTAAACCAGGCGGTCGGCGCCGAGCAGTTGCTGCAGTTCGTCATGGCTGCGGCCGTGCGCCACCAGCTCGCTCGAGGTGGGCATGTCGATGCCGTAGACGTTGGGATACTGCACCGGCGGCGCGGCAGAGGCGAAATAGACCTTCTTCGCCCCGGCGTCGCGCGCCATCTGGATGATTTCCTTGGAGGTGGTGCCGCGGACGATGGAGTCGTCCACCAGCAGCACATTCTTGCCGCTGAATTCCAGGTCGATCGGATTGAGCTTCTGCCGCACCGACTTCTTGCGCTGCGCCTGGCCCGGCATGATGAAAGTGCGGCCGATGTAGCGGTTCTTGACGAAGCCTTCGCGGTATTTCACCCCCAGGCGGATGGCCAGCTCGACGCCGGCGACGCGGCTGGTGTCCGGAATCGGGATGACCACGTCGATGTCATGGTCCGGCCACTCGCGCTGGATCTTGTCGGCCAGTTTCTCGCCCATGCGCAGGCGCGCCTTGTAGACGTAGATACCGTCCATCACCGAATCAGGACGCGCCAGATACACGTGTTCGAAGATGCACGGCGAGTACACCGGGTTCTGCGCGCACTGGCGTTTGTGCAGCTTGCCGTCGAGGGTGATGTAGACCGCCTCGCCCGGCGCGATGTCGGCGATCAGTTCAAAGCCGGCGGCATCCAGCGCCACCGACTCCGAGGCAATCATGTAATCGGTGCCGTAGGGCCCCTCGCGGCGGCCGTAGACCACCGGGCGGATGCCGTACGGATCGCGGAAGCCGACGATGCCGTAGCCGCTGATCAGCGCCACGCAGGCGTAGGCGCCGCGGGCGCGCACGTGCACGCGCGACACCGCCTCGAACACCTCGTTCGGCGTCACCCGCATGGTGCCGCACATCATCAGCTCGTGGGCGAAGACGTTGAGCAGGACTTCCGAGTCGGAATCGGTATTGAGGTGGCGGCGGTCCTCGGCGAACAGCTCGTGCTTGAGCTGCTCAGCATTGGTCAGGTTGCCGTTGTGCGACAGGCAGATGCCAAAGGGGGTGTTGGTGTACAGCGGCTGCGCCTCGGCCGAGGTGCTGCAGCCGGCCGTGGGGTAGCGCACATGGCCTACGCCCATGTTGCCGCGCAGGCGGATCATGGTGTCGTCGGAATGGAACACGTCACGCACCAAGCCGTTGTCCTTGTGCAGGAACAGGCGGTCGCCTTCGTTGGTGATGATGCCCGCGGCGTCCTGCCCGCGGTGTTGCAACATGGTCAGGGCATCATAAAGCTCTTGATTGACCGGTTGCTTGGCGACGACGCCGACTATGCCGCACATGGAGTCATTTCTCTCGCTGGGTGACGGGAACCTGGGGCGCAGGTTGCTGAGCCTGCAAATATGCGAACCATCTGGCCGGAATCAAGCCCTGCACATCTCTTGCAACTGGTTGAATTTGCGGAACTAATACGGAATGGTTCCACCAGGGTTCACGCCCCAGCGCGCTCATTCCCGCCAGCATCACCAGCACCACCACGATCAGGCCGCCGCGCAGCAGGCCAAAACCGGAACCGAGCATGCGGTCAACCGGCGCCAGCCCCGCGCCGCGCACCGCCCAGGCCACCAGCCAGGTGAGCAGGCCGCCGACCAGCAGGATGGCGAAGAACGGCAGGGCGTAACCCGCGGCCAAGCGCACCGGCACGGCGTTGATGCTGGATTTGAAGCGCTCGGCAAACTCGGGCCCGTAGCGCAGCGCGCCGGCAAAGGCCCCGACCCAGGTCGCCAGGCTCAACGCCTCGCGGATAAAGCCCCGCAGGGCGCCGAACAGCACTGAAACGAGGACAATTGCGACAAATACATAGTCCAGCCAAGTCATGTGCCATTTGAGTCCGCTGAAGCGGTAACGCAATTTTAACATTATGGCGGCGACGCGGGGCGGATTTACCTAATGCAACCGAAACTTCGCGGCGCAAATCCGCCTCTAAGCGTAAACTTCCGTTCATGAAGTCACGCCGCTTTTTCATGTTGAAACCCGCCCTTGTATTCAGCGTCGTGTTCTCGCTGACCGCCCTGCCCGCCCTGGCGCAGAAGGATATCGACCTGCCACAACTGGGAAGCCCGGCCGACCTGACGCTGTCGCCGGCGCAGGAGGCGAAGCTGGGCGCCGAGGTGGTGGCCGAGATGTACCAGTACGACTACATCGTCGACGACCCGGAAATCACCGAATACCTGTCCAATATCGGCTGGAAGCTGGCGGCCGCCGACAACGTCAACCCGGTGCCGCCGGCGTTCAATTTCTACCTGATCGCCGACAATCGCATCAACGCCTTCGCCCTGCCCGGCGGCTACGTCAATATCAACGCCGGCACCATCGTCGCCGCCGCCAACGAAAGCGAACTGGCCGGGGTCATGGGGCATGAGGAATCGCACATCACGCAGCGCCACATGGCGCGCGCCGCCGGCGATACCCAGGTGGCCGACATCGCCACCTGGATCGGCGTGCTGGCGGCGATCATCGCCGGTTCGGCCAACCCCAACGTCGTGCTGGGCGCGATCTCGGTCGGCCAGGGCATCAACTACCAGCGCCAGGTGGCCTATTCGCGCGACGACGAACGCGAGGCCGATCGCTTCGGCATCCGCAAGCTGGCCGGGGCCGGCTACGACCCGATGGCCATGGCCACCTTCTTCGGCAAGCTTTCACAGCAGACGCGCCTCTACGGCAACCGCCTGCCGGAAATCCTGCTGACCCACCCGGTCAACACCGCCCGTATCGCGGACGCCACCGAGCGCGCCGCCCAGTACGGCCCGCGCACCGTCAAGGACTCGATCGAATTCAGCCTGATGCGCGCCCGCACGCGGGTGCTGGAGACCGACTCGCCGAACGAGGCCCAGGGCTATTTCGCCGGCGAGTTGCAGGCGGGCAAGGACACGCCGGAGAACCATTATGGCTATGCCTACGCGCTGGCCAACGTCGAACAGAACCAGCAGGCCCTGGCGGCTTTGCAGCCCTTGATCGACGCCTATCCGAAACAGCCCAATATCGCCCTGCTGCAGGCGCAGATCCTGATGCAGATGGGCAAGACCCAGGACGCCCTGAACGTCTACGCGCGCAATCTCGCGGCTTATCCGCGTTATACGCCCGGAATCCAGAAATACGGCGAGGCGCTGATCAACGCCGGCAAGCCCGAGCAGGCGCGCCAGGTGCTGCTGAGCTATATCCAGCCCCAGGGTTCGCATCCCGACACCTACCGCCTGTTGTCGGCGGCTGCGCGCGCCAGCGGCAATACGGCCGAGGCGCAGTATCAGCTCGCCAACTACCTGTATGAGCGCGGCGATCTGCGCGGCGCCATCGAACAGCTCAACGCGGGCCTGCGCGTGGCCAGCATCAACGACGACGACCGCGCCAAGCTGACGGCGCGGCGCAAGCAGCTGATCGACAGCATCCCGAAGGACGAGCTGCGCGCGCTGCAGAGGCAGGGTTAGAAAGACCGGGAATAGGCTTGCCCATTGGCGGTTCCCGTTCCCCGCTTCACAGCCGCTCCTCCACCGGCAGCACCGTCTCCCAGCGCTTGCACTTGGGGCATTGCCAGAACAGCATGCTCGGTTGCAGCCCGCAACTGGAGCAGTGGTAGCGCGGCTGCGACTGCAGGGATTTCTTCAGCGACTCGCTCAGCGTCTGCAGCCACGGCGGAGCGCCCGCCTCGCCGCTGCCGCTCTGCAGCCATAGCAGCATGCCCTGCCGGGTCGGCCGGCGCGCCAGGTGCTCACCGAAATAGGCCCGCAGATCCTGCCCCTGCGCCTGCAGCCAACGGGCCTTGAGCAAGGCCGGCGCGGCCGACTCGGTCAGCGCGCTCTCCGCCTCGTCCAGGAATTGCGCATAGCCGCGCTTGTCGTCCAGCGACGCATAGCAGCGCTCCATGGCCGGCGCCACCTCGGTGAAATAGCGGCCGTCCTGCTGCATCGCACGCCAGTAAGCCTTGACCGCCGCGCTCCAGTCCTTGGCGGCCGCCGCCAGCGCGGCCTGCTGCAGGCTGGCACGCGTGCATTCGGGATTCTGCTCCAGCGCCTGCTGCAGGCAGCGCTGGGCTTCGGCAAGGTCGCCGCGATGCTGTGCCGCCTCGGCCTGCTCACACCAGTACTGCGCGATGCGCGGCGCCGCGCTTTGCCCCCGCACCGCCTGCAGGCGCCGCGCCGTATCGATGGCCTGCGGCCAGTCACGTGCCTGCTCGTACAGGTCCAGCAGCAGCTCCAGCGCCGCGGCGAGCTGCGCACTGGTCCCTTCCATGCCCTGCAACAGCGATTCGGCGCGGTCCAGCAGGCCGGCCTTGAGGTAGTCCTGTGCCAGCTCCACGCGTGCCGAATCGGCGATCTTGCGCGGCAGGCCGCTGCGCGCCAGGATCGCTTCATGCAGCTGGATGGCCCGGTCGATCTCGCCGCGCTTGCGGAACAGGCCGCCCAGGGTCAGCTGCAGCTCGGCCGCCGGCTCGGCATCGGCGGCGCGGCTCAGGGCGGCAATGGCCTGATCGGCATTGTCGTTGGCCAGGCTGGTAAGACCGGCCAGGGTGTCTTCCTGCGACTGCGGCTCGGCGGCGCCGCGGCGGCTGCGCGCCCAGGCCAGGCCCAGGGCCACGCCCAGCGGCAGCAGCAGCCAGGCCAGGTAGCTGTCAAACATGCTAGTACCGTGACCCAGCCGTTTGGAAACAAGTCTCGGGCCGCGTCTGACCGCTGGCGGCGCCGGCGCTCCTCACCATGGCCCACACCATGCCTCGTCGCGCAGGCTTGCCAGCGGCCGACTCCGATCTTTTGTTCCCAAACGGGTGAGTCACGGGACTAGCGGGACGGGGGCAGCAGTGGCAGATTGCGCAGGTTTTTCAGCTCGGTTTCGGCATCGCGCAGCTGCCGCCGCAGGCGGCGCGCCTCGCCGGACAGGGTCCAGATGCGCCCGGCGCAGAGCAGCAAAGTCAGCAGCGCGGCCAGCACGAAGGTCAACAGGATCAGCACCACCAGACGAACCTCGACGGCGCCGAACAGGTAATTGAAACTCACCGGCGTGGCGTTGAAATAACCGAGGGCGGCGCCGGCGATGAACACCGCCGCCAGCACCATCACCACGACAATACGCAGCATCAGGAAGTGCCGGCGGCGCCGCCGGCAGCAGCCGCGGCTGCTGCCGCTGCAGCATCCTGCTCCTGGCGGGTCAGGTTGACGCGTTCGCGCATTTCCTTGCCCGGCTTGAAGTGAGGCACATGCTTGGCCGGAATGCGCACCGCCTCCCCGGTCTTGGGATTGCGGCCAACGCGCGCCGGGCGGCTGTGCAACGCAAAGCTGCCGAAACCGCGGATTTCGACCCGTTCCTGCCGGGCCAGCGCGTTGCTGACATGGTCGAGAACAAGCTTCACCGCAAGCTCCACATCCTTTTGCATCAGGTGGGTTTGCTTGAGGGCGAGGGACTCGATCAATTCGGACTTAGTCATGGACTCGGCAAGGCTTAAGCGCTTGATTTTACGATAAAGAAAAACAGCTGGCGATGCAAGTGGCTGTTTTTGCTGGCGCACGCCCCGCTTGAACCGGGATGGCGTAACCAGATGGTCCGCCGCCGCGTGTATCGCCCGCGCAATCCAGGCGCGGCGCGCAAAAGGCCAGGGATGCGAGACGGGTCAGGGGCTTTCCTAGTGCCTTTTTCCCACAGAACCGCGGCCCGAAGCGGTCGATAAGCTGATTTAGGTCAATTCGCGGGCTCCGCCAATATCGGAAATTTGTACCCAGAGGAAAGCGTCCGAAGCGGACAGCCGCAGTGCAGGCAATCATGAGGTTCATAACAAGGAAAATCAGCGGTCCGGCTGCCTGGCGCGCGGCAGGCGCGATCGCGGGCCTGATCCTGGTGCTCACCGGCATGCCGGCGGCGCAGGCCGACGAACTGAGCGGACGCCGCCTGGTATTCGGCGGTTTCGGCACGCTCGCCGCCGATTACAACTTTTCCCATGGCCTGGAATATCGCAGCAACGCCGGCGAAGCTGGGGATGCAGACCCGCACCGCCTGCAACTCGGCACCGATTCGGTCGCGGGCCTGCAGATGAACGCGGCGCTGAATCACCAGCTCGAAACCGTGCTGCAGATCGTCAGCCGCGACAACGCCGAGCATCGCTGGCGGCCGCGCCTGACCCGCGGCTTCGTGCGCTACGTGCCGGACGAAGCGATCATGCTGCGGGCCGGGCGCATTGGCTATGAGTTCTTCCCGCACGCCGATTCCAGCGATATCGGCTATGCCTTCCTGACCATGCGGCCACCGGTGGAGATATTCGGCCAGCTGCCGCAACTGGATTTCGACGGCGCCGATGTCACGCTGACCCATCCCATCGGCCCCGGCCTGGGACGCCTGAAGCTGTTCGGCGGCAAAACCTCCGGCACACTGCTGCAAAACAACGGAACCCGTGCCGACCTGTCCGGTTCAACCATCTGGGGAACTCAGGCTCAGTACCTGTGGGGGCCATGGACGGCGCAATTGGGCACGGGCTGGTTCGTGGTGGCACACCCGCCGTCGCTGCAGTCCTTGTCCGACGCTCTCGACCAGACCGGACAGGCACAGGCGCAGGCGCTCGCCAGCCAGTTCGAGACGGCGCACAACCGCTCCACGATCCTGTCCGCAGCGCTGACCTATGACAACGGCCCCTGGCAGATGCGCCTTTATCTGACGCGCATCGAAACCGCCAACATCACCGGGCCCACGGAAGACATTGGCAACGTGACCCTGGGCTACGGCATTGGCAAGGTCACGCCCTTCGTACTGCTGTCGCGGGCGCGCAACTACAGCCATCTGCAACCCACCGGCCTGCCCGATTCGCCGCAGACCGCGGATCTCAACAGCGCCGCCGAACTGGCGCAGACGCTGACCCAGACCAATCAGTCGACCGCGGCCGCCGGCCTGCGCTATGACTTCGCGCCGAAAATGGACCTGAAATTCCAGATCGACCGCGTGTGGGAGCAGGGATCGGAGTTCGTGCTGGAGCGCAGCCCCCCGCCCCACGGCAACGGCGATCTGACGGTATTCGGCCTGGCGCTGGATTTCGTGTTCTGAGCATCATGCGCCGCCTGTCCGCAATCCTTTCAGCGCTGTCCGTGCTGGTCATGGCGAACGCCGCGGCTGCCCGTGATCTGGTGGTGATCGTCAATCCCGACAGCGGCGTCGATCATCTGAACCGCGATGAGGCGATCAACATTTTCATGGGACGCTACCGCAAGCTTCCCTCGGGACTGGTCGCCTTCCCGATCGACATCGGCAGCCAGTCACCGCAGCGCAAGGCCTTCTACAACCTGCTGGTCAACAAGGAACCGGCCGAGGTCGACGCGTACTGGGCGCGGCTGGTGTTCTCCGGGCAGACCTCCCCGCCGCTGCAGGTGCCCGACGAAAGCACCGCGGTGCAGTTGGTGGCCGGCAATCGCAGCGCGATCGCCTATGTCGAGCGCGACCACGCCGGCAAGAACGTGAAGGTGGTCCTTGAACTCTCCGACCGCTAAGCGCCCACCGACAGCCTTGGCACTGCTGATCCGCCGCATGCCGCTGCCGCGCAGCATCGTCGCGCGCAGCACGCTGCTGATCATCCTGCTGGCCACGTGGGTCGGCACTGTCGGCGCGGCCGGCGGCGCCTGGATGATCCAGCGCAGCGAACAGAATCGCCAGCGCGCACAGCTGGAGCAGCTGCTGGCGACGGTGGAGAGCACCGTCAGCATCGCCTGCTACGTCAAGGATCAGGCCCTGGCGCACGAAATCGGCAACGGCCTGATGAACAACAGCATCCTCAAGGGCGTGCGCATCACCACCGAAAACGGGCTGCTGGACGCGCAGTACCGTGACGGCGAAGCCATGCGCAGCGACGCCCAGGCCATCTCGATCACGCGCCGGGTGCACTCGCCGTTCAAGCCATCCGAAACCGTCGGCGAGATCAGCCTGTACACCGGCAACGCGGAAATCACCGCCCAGGCGTGGGTTTATACGCGCTTCGTGGTCTGGGTTCTGGCGCTTGAAGTATCAGTGGTGGCGCTGGCCGTGGCGCTGGTGGTGTTCAATCTCATTACCCGCCCGATCAAGGCCATTTCCGACGAGCTGCACCAGCTGGAAGTGCGTACCGGTGTCCACCTGCGTGTGCCGCGGGGCAACCGCCAGGATGAAATCGGCCGCCTGGTCAGCGACGTCAACGCGCTCATCGCCCGGCTCACCAATCTGCTCGACACCGAGCACCGGCTGCACATGGAACGGCAAGCCAGCGAGCGCCGCCTGGCGCTGATTTTCGACAAGGTCGACGCCGGCATTTTTGAAGTGGACAGGGATGGGCTGCTGCACTCCTGGAATCCGGCCTTCGTGCACACGCTGGGCCAGCCGCCGCAGCCGCCCTGCCTGCGCACCATGCTGAAAGGCCGCGAGCGGCAGCTGGACGAGCTGATCGCCCGCTGCCTGGCCAGCGGCGTCCCCTCCGAAGCCGATTTCGAGCTGCAGGCTGGCCCGGCAGGTGCATCCAAGTGGCTGGAGCTGTCGCTGACCCCAGTCTCGGAGCGCATGCTGCAGGGCTTCGTCAACGACATCACAGAGCGCAAACGTTCGGTGCAGGACGCGCAACGGCTGGCCGAGCGCGACGCGCTGACCGGGCTGTTCAACCGGCGCGGGCTGACGCTGGGGTTGGAAAATGCCCTGCTGCGGCAACAGCGCGAACCCGGCCAGGGTATCGCGGTGATGCAGATCGACCTGGATTTCTTCAAGCAGGTCAACGACAGCTGCGGTCACGAAGCCGGCGACACGGTGCTGCGGCACGTGGCCCAGGTGCTGAACGGCGCCGTGCGCCATACCGATCTGGTGGCGCGCCCCGGTGGGGACGAATTCACCGTGGTCCTGATCGGCGTCGACAGCGTCGGGCGAGCCGAGGCCATCGCCCGCCAGATCATCGAAGCGTTGAATCAGCCGATCGACATCGGCGGCGGCGCCAAGGCGCGGATCGGCGCCAGCATCGGCGTTGCCTTTATCGGCAGCGGCGAGGAATCGCCGCGCGGTGCCCTGCGCCGCGCCGATGAGGCGATGTACGCCGCCAAGCGCAGCGGACGCAATACGGTGCGCTTCGAACCGGCGGCCACAGGACCCTCCGCACCGCGGCACAGCAGGACGGCCTGAAGGCGGACGCCGGCCAGGCAGGCACGGCGTACTGCAAACCCGAGCTCGCGGCAGAGCGCAGCCTGCGCCACAAAGAAAAAGGGCCGTGTCGCCACGGCCCTCTCTCAACTGCTTAACGCCCGAGGATCAACGATCGTTGCCGCCGATCTGTTCCTTCAGCAGGTCGCCCAGGCTGGTCTTGCCGGTGGAAGCGTTGCGGCTGTACTCGGCCACGGCGTCTTCCTCTTCCTGGATTTCCTTGGCCTTGACGGACAGCGTGACGATGCGGTTCTTGCGGTCCACGCCGATGAAGCGCGCTTCCAGCGTATCGCCTTCCTTCAGCACCTTGGTGGCGTCCTCGACGCGATCGCGCGACAGGTCGCCGGCCTTGATGTAGGCCTCGACACCGCCGGCCAGTTCCACCGTGGCGCCCTTGGCGTCCACCGTCTTCACCGTGCCCTTGACCATGACACCCTTCTGGTTGTCGGCCAGGAACATGGTGAGCGGATCCTGCTGCATCTGCTTCACGCCCAGCGAGATGCGCTCACGCGAACCGTCGATGGCCAGCACCACGGCCTCGACTTCCTGGCCCTTGCTGTAACGGCGAACAGCCTGCTCGCCCGGCTCGTTCCAGTCCAGGTCGGACAGGTGCACCAGACCATCGATGCCGCCGTCCAGGCCGATGAAGATGCCGAAGTCGGTGATCGACTTGATGGCACCCTTGACGCGATCGCCCTTCTGGTAGTTCTGCGCGAAATCTTCCCACGGATTCGGCTGGCACTGCTTCATGCCCAGCGAAATGCGGCGGCGCTCTTCGTCGATGTCGAGGATCATGACCTCGACCTCGTCGCCCAGGTGCACGACCTTGCCGGGGTTGACGTTCTTGTTGGTCCAGTCCATCTCGGAGACGTGCACCAGACCTTCGACGCCGGGCTCGATCTCGACGAACGCGCCGTAATCGGTGATGTTGGTGACCTTGCCGAACAGGCGGGTCTTCTCCGGGTAGCGGCGGGCGATGTCGACCCAGGGGTCGGCGCCCAGCTGCTTCAGGCCCAGCGACACGCGGCGACGCTCGCGGTCGTACTTCAGGACCTTCACCTCGATCTCGGTACCGACGGTGACCACTTCCGCCGGATCCTTGATGCGCTTCCAGGTCATGTCGGTGATGTGCAGCAGGCCGTCGATGCCGCCGAGATCGACGAACGCGCCGTATTCGACCAGGTTCTTGACCACGCCGCGCAGAATCGCGCCTTCCTGCAACTTCTCCAGCAGCATGTCGCGCTCGGCGCTGTACTCGGCCTCGAGCACTTCGCGACGGGAGACAACGACGTTGTTGCGCAGACGGTCGAGCTTGATGACCTTGAATTCGAGCGGCTTGCCTTCCAGATAGGCGGTGTCGCGCACCGGGCGCACATCGACCAGCGAGCCGGGCAGGAAGGCGCGGACGTTGCCGATATCGACGGTGAAGCCGCCCTTGACCTTGCCGGTAATGGTGCCGATGACCGTTTCCTTGCCCTCGAACGCCTTGGTGAGGCGGTCCCAGGTGCGGATACGCTCGGCCTTTTCCTTGCTGAAGCGGGTTTCGCCGAAACCATCCTCAACCGTTTCCAGAGCCACTTCGATGCGGTCGCCCACGGCCACCGTGGCCTGTGCACCGTCAATCTGGAACTCCTGGATAGGGATTACGCCTTCGGACTTGAGGCCGGCATCGACAATGACGACATCGGGCTTCACTTCCAGCACGATCGCGTTGACGATGGTGCCCGGCTGCATCGACTGGCCGCCGGTCAGGCTTTGTTCAAACAGTTCCGCAAAACTCTCGGTCATTCAGCACACTCTTGGTTGGTGACAACTTCCTCGGCTGCATCCTGCTGCCGGGGTCTGATTACGAATGAGCCGCTTCCTTGCGACTCAAATCCTTGCTGCAATGTCCTGTCAGCCGGCAACGTCTGGTAATCAACGGGAAATGCCACGATCACGCAGCAAACGCCCGATCTCCGCCAGAACCTGGTCCGGTTTCATCTGCGTCGAATCCACGACTATGGCGTCGGCGGCAGGGGCAAGTGGAGCGATGGCTCGCTTGCGGTCGCGTTCGTCGCGGGCGCGTACTTCAGCACAGAGGTCTATTAGCGTAGCATTTACGCCGGCCTGGCTCAACTGGCGCCAGCGCCGCTCGGCACGCGCCTCGGCGCTGGCTTCGAGAAAGATTTTCAGCTGCGCATCGGGAAACACCACCGTACCCATGTCGCGCCCGTCCGCCACCAGTCCGGGCAGCTGCCGGAAATCGCGCTGCCGCTGCAGCAATGCCGCCCGCACCGGCCCGGCCGACGCAATCTTCGAAGCCATGCCGCCGGTGGCTTCGGCCCGCACGGCCGCGGTCCAGTCCTCGCCGTCGACCATGATCGCCTCGTCGGCCTCAGTGCTTCCGGTGAAACGGATATCAAGCGCCGGCGCCAGCGCCGCCACCGCCTCCGGCTGCTCGGCGGGCACAGCGGCGCGGTGCGCCGCCAGGGCCAGGATGCGGTACAGCGCGCCGCTGTCCAGGCGGTGCCAGCCCAGTTCGTGGGCCAGCCAGCGCGTCACCATGCCCTTGCCGACTCCGCTGGGGCCGTCGACGGCGATGACCTGCGGCAGCGGCGCCACGCGGTCTAACCCTGCACCACGATGTTCAGGCCGCTGGCGGCGGCGAGGCTGGCAAAGCCGGGGAACGAGGTGTTGACGTTGGCGCAGTCGAGAATGCGGATCGGCTGTTCGGCGCGCAGCGCGGCAATGGCGAACGACATGGCGATGCGGTGATCGCCCCTGGAATCCACCGTGCCGCCAAGCAGGCGGCCGCCGCTGATGCGGGCGCCGTCCGGCAACGCCGTCGCCGCCACGCCCAGCGCCTTCAGGCCGTCGCACATGGCCTGGATGCGGTCGCTCTCCTTGACCCGCAGCTCGGCCGCGCCGCTGACCAGGGTTTCGCCGCGGGCACAGGCCGCGGCGATGAAGATGGCGGGAAATTCGTCGATCGCCGCCGCGACCAGCTCATGCCCCACCGCGATGCCGCGCAGCGCGCGGCCGCGCACGCGCAGGTCGGCCACCGGCTCGCCGCCGAACTGGCGCGGATTGAGCAGCTCGATGTCGGCGCCCATGCGGCGCAGGATTTCGATCACGCCGGTGCGGGTCGGGTTGACGCCGACGTCGGTGAGCAGCACTTCGGAGCCCGGCACGATGGCCGCGCCGAGCAGGAAGAACGTGGCGGAGGAAATGTCGGCCGGGACTTCGATGGCGCTGGCGCGCAACGTCTGCCCACCCTGCAGCGCCGCCCGACCCGCCTCGGCCTCGACCTGCGCGCCGAAGGACCGCAGCATGCGCTCGGTGTGGTCGCGCGAGGCCTCCGGCTCGAACACCTCGGTGCGCCCCTGGGCGTACAGGCCGGCCAGCAGGATTCCGGACTTGACCTGCGCGCTGGCCACGGGTGACTGGTAACTGATCGCCTTCAGCCCGCCCGGCGCCGGCAGGATGCGCAGCGGCGCGGTGTTGCGCGCGGTGGTTTCGATCTGCGCGCCCATCTGGCGCAGCGGCTCGACGATGCGCCGCATCGGTCGCCGCGACAGCGACTCGTCGCCGATCAGCGTGGCGGGAAAGGATTGCGCCGCCAGCAGCCCCGCCATCAGGCGCATCGAGGTGCCGGAATTGCCCAGGTCCAGCGCATGCGCCGGCTCGCGCAGGCCGTGCAGACCCACGCCGTGGATGCGCAGATGGGTGTCCGCCAGCTGGTCGATGCGCACACCCATGGCGCGAAACGCCTTCATGGTGCACAGGCAGTCCTCGCCGGTGAGGAAGCCGCGCACTTCCGACTGGCCCTCAGCCAGGGAGGCCAGCATCACCGAGCGGTGCGAGATCGACTTGTCGCCCGGCACGCGCACGCTGCCATCGAGGGAGCCGCCAGGAAAGACATTGAAAGTGACGTCGGACATGGAGTTCATTGTGAACCGGAAATCGGGATGCGGCGGTCGGGTTGTGGCTGTTTCGAGGCGCGGCAGCTTAGATCATTTTTGCGGCGCGCGGATATCACGCAGCGACCGCCATCCGCGTAGCGGCAAAAGCCCCTGTCTCGCCTGGCCAATCGCAGCCACCGGTTGTCAATTCCAGGCTTTCGCCGGATGACCGGCTTGCCCCCCGGACAAAGCGCAAGAAGCCGGGCCCGGCACCGAGCGGAGGCTCCCGGGTGAAACGGAATCACTCGATTCTGGCCAGGTGCCTTTCCCGCGCGGCGCGGGCACGTTCGAACACCGCCAGCAGGGCGTCCCAGCGCTGCTGCTCGATCAGCTCATGCAGCTCCTGCAGTTCGCCGATCTGCCGTCGCAGCAATTCGGCCACCGGCTGGGCGTTGGCGCGCAGGATGTCGTGCCACATGCGCGGGCTGCTGGAAGCGATCCGGGTGAAATCGCGGAAGCCGCCGCCGGCGTTGGGGAACAGGTCTGCTTCGGCGCCGTCCAGCCGCGCCAGCATATCGACGAAGCTGTAGGCCAGCAGGTGCGGCAGGTGCGAAGTGGCGGCGAAAATCTGGTCGTGGCGCTGCGGCTCCATGGTCACCACACGGGCGCCGGCCGACTGCCACAGCCAGGCCACCTGCTCCTGCGCCGCCGTGTCCTGGCGTGGATGCGGCGTCAGGATCACGCGATGGTTGCGGAACAACTCGGCTTGCGAGTGGGCCACGCCGCTCTTCTCGGTGCCGGCGATGGGATGCCCCGGCACGAAGCGCGGCGGCAGGTCGCCGAACACTTCGCGGGCCGCCGCCAGCACCGACTGCTTGGTGCTGCCGACGTCGGTGATGATCATCTCCGGCGTCAGCGCCGGCGCGCAGGCGCGCAGTGCGGCCCCGGTGGCCAGCACCGGCACCGACAACAGCACAACGTCGGCGCCCTTTACCGCGTGCCCGGCATCGGCGGCGCCGACGTCGATCACGCCCAGGCTCAGCGCCTGTCGCACCTGCTCCGGGTCGGTGTCGTAGCCGGCGATGGAGCCGACCGCGCCGGCGGCGCGCAACGCGCGCGCCAACGAGCCGCCGATCAGGCCGAGGCCGACCACGGCAAGGCGGCGGATCGGCGCGTGCGCGCTCACGCCTTCAGGGCCTTGGCGAGGGAAGCCAGGAAACGGTCGTTCTCGACCTCGGTACCGATGCTGACACGCAGGAAATTGGGCAGCAGGTACGAGCCCATCGGCCGCACGATCACGCCCTGCTCCAGCAACGCCTGGTGGATCGGCGCCGAGGGCCGGCCGAAGTCCACCGTGACGAAGTTGGCCTGCGTCGGCAGCACGTGCAAGCCCATGCTGCGCAGCGCCTCGGCGACGCGCCCGCGCTCCTGCGCATTGAGGCTGACGCAGCGGGCGACGTGGGCGCTGTCCTCCAGCGCCAGCTCGGCCGCCAGCAACGCCAGCGAGCCGTTGTTGAACGGCTGGCGCACGCGGTGCAGCAGATCGGTCAGCTTCGGATGCGCCACGCCGTAGCCGACGCGCAACGCGGCGATGCCGTGCACCTTGGAGAAGGTGCGCGTGATCATCAGGTTGGGATAGCGCTTCATCAGCGCGTCGCTGTCGATGCGCAGCGCCGGATCCTGGAAGTGATGATAGGCCTCGTCCAGCACCACCACGGTGTGCGCCGGCACCTTGGCCATGAAACGCTCGAAGGCGCCGGCCTCGACCCAGGTGCCGGTCGGGTTGTTGGGGCTGGCGATGAACACCACCGCCACATCCGGCCGCAGCAGGCGCGCCATGGCATCGACGTCGTCACCGTATGGCATGTCGCTGTCCGGCGGCAGCGCCGGCACCACGATCGCCTCGGCGCTCTGCGCCAGCGTCACCAGCGGGTACACGGCGAAGGCGTACTTGGAATACATCGCCGCCCGCCCCGGCCCGAGGAATACGCGCGCCACCAGGTCGAGCAGCGTATTGGAGCCGTTGCACAGGGTGATCGAGTCGGGGCCGACGCCATGCAGCGCCGCCAGCTTCGCCTTCAGGCGGAAGCCGCCATCGTCCGGATACAGCGCCAGGTTGCCCTGCGCCGCCGCGGCCAGCGCTTCCTTGACCTTGGGGCTGGGGCCGAGGGGGTTTTCGTTGGAGGCGAGCTTGATCGCGTTGCTCACGCCGAGACGGCGCTGCAACTCTTCCACCGGCATGCCCGGCTCGTAGGGGTGCAGCTCCAGCACACCGGGGGCGACGAATTCGAGAAACGGCAGCACTTCGTGAGCACCACTCATCACATCACCGCCCTGGGGTAGGAGCCGAGTATTTTGAAGAAGGCCGAGCGCTTGCGCACTTCCTCCAGCGCCTGCGCCACGTGCGCTTCGGCGCGGTGGCCCTCGAGGTCGAGGAAGAAGTTGTAGTCCCAGATGCCGCGGCGGCTGGGGCGCGACTCGATCTTGCTCAGGTTGATGCCGGCGGCGGCGAACGGCTCCAGCAGGCGGAACAGCGCGCCAGCCTCACCGCCGCTCGGCGCCGAGCAGACCAGCGAGGTGCGATCGGCTCCGGTCGGTTCCGGATTCTGCCGGCCGATGACCAGGAAGCGCGTGGTGTTGTTGGGATCGTCCTCGACGTTGGCGGCGAGCACGCGCAGGCCGTACAACTCGGCGGCGGCGGCGCTGGCGATGGCCGCGCCCTGCCCGCTCTCCGCCACGCGCTTGGCGGCAGCGCCGTTGCTGGCCAGCGGTTCGCGCGCCGCCCCCGGCAGGCGCGTATCGAGCCAGCGGCGGCATTGGGCGAACGACTGCGGATGGGCGTAGACCACCTGCACGTCCTCGATCCGCTCCTGCCGGCTGAGCAGCTGGTGATGCACCGGCAGCCACACTTCGCCGCAGATTGACAGCGGCGTGTTGGCCAGCAGGTCAAGGGTGCTGCTGACCACACCCTCGGTGGAATTCTCGATCGGCACCACGCCATAGGCGGCGATGCCGGACTCGACGTCGCGGAAAATCTCGTCGATGGCCGAGACCGCGCGCGCCGCCACCTGGTGGCCGAAATGCTTGTACACCGCGGCCTGCGTGTAGGTGCCCTCGGGACCGAGGTAAGCCACCGACAGCGGCGACTCCAGCGCCAGGCAGGCCGACATGACCTCGCGCATCAGGCGCGCCATCACCTCGTCCGGCAACGGCCCCTGATTGCGCGCCATGGCACGCTTTAGCACTTCGGCCTCGCGCGCCGGGCGGTAGTGGTCGCCGGCGGCGCCGCCGCTGCGCAGCTTGATCTCGCGCACTTCCTCCGCCACGCGCGCGCGCTGCGAGATCAGCTTCTGCAGCTCGGCGTCGATGGCGTCGATCTGCTCGCGGGCCTTGGACAGTTCCTCGTTGCCTGTGCTCATTTCCGTTCGCCTATGAAACGATGACGCGTGTCGCCAGCACGCCCTTGATCCGGCTGATTTCCGCCACCAGCGCCGCCGGCACGGCTTGATCGACATCGACCAGGGTATACGCCAGGTCGCCGCGCGACTTGTTGAGCAGATCGGCGATATTGATCTGGTGCTGCGCCAGCGCGGTGGTGATCTGGCCGACCATGTTCGGCACGTTGGCGTTGACCACCGCCAGGCGCTGCTTGCCCGGCGGCAGCGGCATCACCGCCTCGGGAAAGTTGACCGAATTGCGCACGTTGCCGGTTTCCAGGAACTCGCGCAGCTGTTCGGCCACCATGATGGCGCAGTTGTCCTCGGCTTCGCCGGTGGAGGCGCCCAGGTGCGGCGTAGTGATGACCTTGGGCTGGCCCTGCAGCTTGCGGCTGGGGAAATCGCAGGCATAGGCGTGCAGCGCGCCCTCAGCCAGCGCCGCCAGCACCGCGTCCTCGTCGACGATCTCGGCGCGGGCGAAGTTCAGCACCACACCCGGCTTCTTCATCAGGCGGATGCGCTCGGCGTTGATCAGCCCGCGCGTGGCCTCGAGCAACGGCACGTGCACCGAGATGAACTGCGACTTCGACACCAGATCGTCCACCGACAACGCCTGGCGCACGCCGGAGTTGAGCTGCCAGGCGTTGTGCACGGTCATCGCCGGGTCGAATCCGTAGACCTGCATGCCCAGCTCCAGCGCCGCATTGGCCACTTTGACGCCGATGGCGCCGAGGCCGATCACGCCCAGCGTACGGCCGGGCAGCTCGAAGCCGACATAGTTCTTCTTGCCGTCCTCGACCAGCTTGTGCAGCGCTTCGTCGTCGCCGGACAGGCCGCGCACGAACTCCAGCGCCGGGGCGATGTTGCGCGCCGCCAGCAGCATCGACGCCAGCACCAGTTCCTTCACCGCGTTGGCATTGGCGCCGGGAGCGTTGAACACCGGCACACCGCGCGCCGACAGGGCCGCCACCGGGATGTTGTTGGTACCGGCGCCGGCGCGCGCGACGGCCTTGACCGAGGCCGGAATCTCGGCCTTGTGCAGGTCGGCCGAGCGCAGCAGCAGCGCGTCCGGGCTCTGGATATCCGAGGCCACCTCGTAACGGTCGCGCGGCAACCGCTCCAGGCCGTATACGGAGATGTTGTTGAGCGTTTTGACCTTGAACATCGCGGTTTTCCTGGGGCTGGAGGGATTTCAGATCGCGCAGGGGGCGCTATTGTGCCGGTGCGGGCGCCCGGAGCGAAATCTCATGGCGCCGGCGCGGGCCCGCCACCCGGTCCGGCCGTGGCTGCCGCCGGCAACGCGGCCAGTTGCGGCAGCAGCTCCTCCACGCGGGCAACGACCAGCAAGTGGTCCAGCTGCTCCTGCCGCAAGAAGCCCTGCGCCACCGTGCTGCGCAGGAACGCCAGCAAGCCGTCGTAGTAGCCGTTCAGATTGAGCAGCACGCAGGGCTTGCGCTGGATGCCGAGCAAGGACCAGGTGAACATCTCCACGATTTCGTCCAGCGTGCCGATGCCGCCCGGCAACGCGACGAAAGCCTCGGCCAGCTCGGCCATGCGCGCCTTGCGCTGATGCATGCTGCGCACCACTTCGAGCGTGGTGAGCCCGCGATGCGCCACTTCCCGGCTGACCAGCGCGTCCGGGATCACGCCGATGACCCGGCCGCCGGCCGCCAGCGCGGCGTCCGCCACCGCGCCCATCAGGCCGGCATGGCTGCCGCCGTAAACCACGGTGCGGCCGGATTCGGCCAGGGTGCGGCCCAGGGACGCCGCCGCCAGCCGGAAGGCCGGGTTCGTGCCTGGGCTGGAGCCGCAGTAGACCGCGATGGAGCGCATGGAGAAACGAGCCTCTGGACAAACCTTGCTATTGCCGTCCCTGGCCAGACCGCAGCTTCCTAGGGAAGCCCCGGCCGATCATCGATGGCCGGTCGTTCGGTGCCTGCGCGAATGACACCGGGTCATTCGCGCCGCACCTCAACCTTTGGTCCGGGCGAATTCCTTCATATAGTCCACCAGCGCCTGGACCCCCGCCTCGGGCATGGCGTTGTAGATGCTGGCGCGCATGCCTCCCACCGAGCGGTGGCCCTTCAGGCCCGGCAGGCCGGCCTTGACCGCGCCTTTGAGGAACTCCGCGTCCAGTTCGGGGTTGGCCAGCGTGAACACCACGTTCATCCAGGAACGGTCGGACTTGGCCACCGGGTTGCGGTAGAACGACTGGCTGTCGATCAGGTCATAGAGCAGCGCGGCCTTGCGCTGGTTGCGCTCGCCGATTTTCGCCAGCCCGCCCTCGCTCTTGATCCACTTGAACACCAGGCCGCTGACGTACCAGGCAAAGCACGGCGGCGTGTTGAGCATCGACTCGTTGTCCGCCATCTGCTTGTAGTCGAACACCGAAGGCGTGAACGGCAGGGCTTGGCCGATCAGATCCTCGCGCACGATGACGAAGGTGATGCCGGCCGGGCCGGCGTTCTTCTGCGCCCCGGCGTAGACCAGGCCGAAGCGGGACACGTCCAGCGGACGCGACAGGAAAGTGGAGGAGAAATCCGCCACCAGCGGCACCGCGCCGACTTCCGGCACCCAGCCGAACTCCACGCCTTCGATGGTCTCGTTCGGGCAGTAATAGACATAAGCCGCGTCGGGATCGAGCTTCCAGCCGGCACGTTCGGGGATATGGGTGAACTTGCCGTCCGACGGCTTGGCTGCGGTATTGGCCTTGGCGTAGCGCGCCGCTTCCTTGACCGCCTTGACGCTCCACGAGCCGGTGACGACGTAGTCGGCGCTGCTCTTGCCGCGCAGCAGGTTCATCGGCACCGCCGCGAACTGGCCCATGGCGCCGCCCTGCAGGAACAGCACCTTGTAGTTGGCCGGCACGCCGAGCAGTTCACGCAGGTCCTTCTCGGCCTCGGCGGCGATGGACATGAAGTCCTTGTCGCGGTGGCTCATCTCCATCACCGACATGCCGCTGCCGTGCCAGTCCAGCAACTCGGACTGGACTTGCTGCAGGACGCTCAGCGGGAGCGTGGCCGGACCGGCGCTGAAGTTGAATACCCTAGACATTTCAGTCAATTACCATATTAATTTAAAGTAAATTTACGGCCCGTTGCCAGCCCCTTCAGGGCCTTCCGGCGGAGTGCCGGAGCCATCCTGCGCGGCCTCGGAAGGCGCCTCGCCGCCGTCCTCGCCGTTGGCATCGGGAGTGATGCGGTCGAGGCTGACCAGGCGGTCGCCCTCGCTCGGACGCACCACGCGCACGCCCTGGGTGTTGCGGCCGAGGATCTTGACCTCCTTGGCCTGCACCCGGATCAGACGGCCGCCGTCGGAGATCAGCATGATGTCGTGGCTGTCGTCCACTTCGACCGCGCCGATCAGGTTGCCGGTCTTGTCCGACAGCGCCTGGGCGATGACGCCCTGGCCGCCACGACCGCGCAGCGGGAACCCGTCAATGGGCGTGCGCTTGCCATAACCCTGCTCGGACACGGTGAGGATGTCACCCTGGCGCGCCACGATCAGCGCGATGACGCGCGCGCTGGCGGCGGCCTCGCCCTCGATCTCGGCGGCTTCCGCCTCGCCATCGGCGGGCGCGCTTTCCTCTTCCTCGGCAGCGCCCACCTTCACCAGGCGCATGCCGCGCACGCCGGTGGCGCCGCGGCCCATCGAGCGCACGTCCTTTTCATTGAAGCGGATCACCCGGCCGGCATCGGAGAACAGCAGGATGTCGTTCTCGCCGGAGGTCAGCGCCACGCCGACCAGGGCGTCATCCACGCGCAGATCCACGGCAATGATGCCGGCCGCGCGCGGACGCGAAAAATCGGTCAGCGGCGTCTTCTTCACGGTGCCGCGGCGCGTGGCCATGAACACGTATTGCGGCGTGTCGAAGCTCTTCACCGGCAGCACCGTGGTGATGCGCTCACCCTCCTCCAGCGGCAGCAGGTTGACGAAGGGCTTGCCGCGCGAGCCGGAGTTGCCGGCCGGCAGCTCGAACACGCGCAGCCAGTAGAGCCGGCCGCGGCTGGAGAAGCACAGCAGCCAGTCGTGCGTGTGGGCGGACCACAGGCCCTGGACGTAATCGTCGTCCTTGGTGGTGGCGGCGGTCTTGCCGCGGCCGCCGCGGCGCTGCACCTGGTATTCGGACTGCGGCTGCGACTTGACGTAGCCCTGGTGCGACAGGGTCACGATCATCTCCTGCGGCGCAATCAGATCCTCGCGGTTCAGGTTCAGAGCAAATTCGCTGATCTCGGTGCGGCGGGCGTCGCCGTACTGCTCCTTGATCGCCAGCAGCTCCTCGCGGATGACCTCCAGCAGGCGCGCTTCCGAGCCGAGGATTTCCAGGTAGCCGAGGATCGCTTCCAGCAGCTCGCGGAATTCGTCGTGGATCTTGTCCTGCTCCAGGCCGGTGAGGCGCTGCAGGCGCAGTTCCAGGATGGCCTGGGCCTGGGCCTCGGACAGGCGGTAGCCGCCTTCCACCAAGCCGAAGCCGGCGGGCAGGTCGAGCGGACGCGAGGCGTCGGCGCTGGCGCGCTCCAGCATGGCGCCGACCTGGCCCTGCTTCCAGATGCGCCCCATCAGCCCCGCCTTGGCCTCGGCCGGACCGGGCGAACTGCGGATCAGGGCGATGATCTCGTCAATGTTGGCCAGGGCCACGGACAGGCCTTCCAACACATGGGCGCGCTCGCGCGCCTTGCGCAGCAGGTACTGGGTGCGCCGCGTCACCACTTCGCGGCGATGGCGAAGGAAGATCTCCAGCAGCGCCTTCAGGCCCAGGGTCTTGGGCTGGCCGCCGTCCAGCGCGACCATGTTCATGCTGAACGCGATCTGCAGCTGGGTGTGCTGGTACAGGTTGTTGAGCAGCACCTCGGCGTTTTCGCCGCGGCGCAACTCGATCACCACGCGCATGCCTTCCTTGTCGGACTCGTCGCGCAGGCCGTCGGAGGCGATGCCTTCGACGCGCTTATCCTTGACCAGGTCGACGATCTGCTGCAGCAGGCGCGCCTTGTTCACCTGGTACGGCAGCTCGGTGACGATGATCGCCTCGCGCTCGCCGCCACGCTCGAAGGTCTCGATGTGGGTGCGCGCGCGCAGCACCACGCGGCCGCGGCCATGGGCATAGGCGTCGACCACGCCGCTGGCATCGACGATCAGGCCGGCAGTGGGGAAATCCGGGGCCGGCACCAGCTTCATCAGCGCCGCCAGGTCCAGGTCCGGGTTGTCGATCAGCGCGACGCAGGCGTCCAGCACCTCGCTCAGGTTATGCGGCGGGATGTTGGTGGCCATGCCCACGGCGATGCCGGAGGAGCCGTTGACGAGCAGCTGCGGGATGCGCGTCGGCAGAACCGAAGGCTCGGTCTCCTTCTCGTCGTAGTTGGGCACGAAATCGACAGTTTCGGAGTCGATGTCGGCCAGCATTTCCGAAGTCAGCCGCGCCATGCGGCACTCGGTGTAGCGCATCGCCGCCGCCATGTCGCCGTCGACCGAGCCGAAGTTGCCCTGGCCGTCGATCAGCGGATAGCGCATGGAGAATTCCTGCGCCATGCGCACCAGCGCATCGTAGGCCGCGGTATCGCCATGCGGGTGGTACTTGCCGATGACGTCGCCGACCACACGCGCGCACTTGATGTAGGCGCGGTTCCAGACGTTGTTGAGCTGCTGCTGGGCGAAAAGGATGCGGCGGTGCACCGGCTTGAGGCCGTCGCGGGCATCGGGAAGTGCGCGCCCGACGATCACGCTCATGGCGTAGTCGAGGTAGGAGCGCTTCATCTCGTCTTCGAGATTGATCGGGAGTATTTCTTTGGCGAATTCGGTCATGCGCAATCAGTGGGCCGCGAAAGGGGCGGCGTTATGCGGGGACGCTGGGTTTTTAATCCCCCGATTTTAACACAGCCGCAACAATCAACTCCTTTATTTGACGGGTTTTTCGCCGTTGCGCGGGGTCGGCGGAATCCCGCCCGCAAAGCGCCGCCGGCTGTCAATGATGGAACCCGGCAGAGCCTCTCCTGCCGGGTGGCGGATGCAGGTGATTACAGCATCGTTTCCCTACGCGGAAGCGAGGGTATCCGGCACGCTGCGACCCGCTACATTGACGCACTGTTCCGGTGCAAGGCGGCAGCGACAGCGTCTCCGGCACGCAGTCCGTGGAAATAGGCCTCCTCGAACACCGAATACGCCGACAGGTCGGAATGGGCGTAAGCCACCCGCCCCCGTAGCTGCTGCAACGCCGCCAGCCAGGTGCTGCCGCGCACGCCGGGCGCGGGCACGGCCATGGCATGGCCGTAGCGCATGATGTCGATGTGGCGCACTTTGCGGCGCAGATCCGGGTGGGCCTGCTCCAGCTCGGCCAGGATGGTTTCGCACCACTGCGCCCAGCTGCCTTGCAGCAGTGTCCGCCGACCGGCCGCGGGGTCGTCGCCGAGCGCGCGGTAATAGGTCAGCACGGTGGCGTCGGCATATGGCAGCAGGCTCTGGTGCATGGCGTCGACATAGCCCAGGCCCGGGCTGCCGTACAGCACGTTGTCCCAGCACAGCGGCGCATTGCCGCGGTGCTCGGTCAGGCGGCTGTCGAGATGCAGGTTGGCCACCAGCCAGGGCGCGTGCGGCAGGCTGCGCGCGGCCTCGCGCAACGCCGGAGCGGGGTCCGGCTGCAGGCGGGCGGCGACGAACAGCGGCACCGCCAGGATCGCGTGCTGCGCGTTCCAGCGCACCAGCCGCCGGCTCGGCAGATCAAGCACGTCGAGCGCCACGCTGTCGCGCTGCTCCTCGACGCGCAGCACCAGCGCACCGGTCTGAATGCGCTGGCGCTGCGGCGCGGCCAGGCGGCGCGCCAGCCAGGCATTGCCCTCGGGCCAGGTCAGCAGCTCCTCGCGGTCCAGCTCGTCGCCGCCGGCGCCGTCCTGCCCCGGCGCGCTGAAGCCGTGGCGGCTGGCGAAGTAATGCAGGCCGGCCCAGGCGGATACGTGGTCGAGGCCGGCACCGTAATCGTCGCGGCAGCAGTAGTCCAGATACCAGCGCAAGGCCGGTGCGCCCAGCCCCTGCGCATCCAGCCACTGGCGGAAGCTCTGCCTGTCCAGCTGCGCCAGGGTCTCGTCCCAGCGGCTGCGGGCGCTGGGAATGGTGAAGGCCTGGGGCCGGCTGGCAGCACCCACCAGCGCGGCAAAACGGCGGTAGTCGGCGAAGGTGGACGCGTCCTGGCCGCGCACCGGCAGCAAGCCATCCTGCCAGCCGCCCTTGATATACAGCCGCTCCTGCGGGCTGTGGCACAGGTGCAGTTCGTCGTACACCACCTGTCCCGCCGTCGTGCTGCGCAGCCGGTATTCGTCCAGCAGCTCGGCCACCTCCCCGGCGTAGGGCCCCGGCGTCGGCAGGTAGTGCGCACCCCAGGGACAGGCCAGGCCGCCCACCACGCCGCCGCGGCTGTTGCCGCCGCTCTCGTCCTCCAGTTCGAACAGGCGGAAGTCGTCGATGCCGGCGCGCTGCAAGGCGCGCGCAGCGGCCAGGCCGGCAATGCCGCCGCCGACGATGGCCACCGCCACCCGGCGTGATTGCGCCGGCGCGCCAGCGAGGTCGCCGTGGTCGCGCAGCAGGTGGCCGCGCTCGAAACGCTGGCCGACGAAGCCACCGCTGAACGAGGCGCGCCGGCCCAGGCCGAAACGCTCAAGCAGGCGCTGCAGCGGCGCCTCGCCGGCGTCGTCCAGCGGGCTGTCGCCACGCGCCGGGAAGCGCGGCAAGCCGGCCGCCGCCGCGCGGCCGCCAAGGACCGCCAGCGCGCCCTGCAGGAAACGGCGCCGGCCGCGCCCCTTCATGCCGCCCCGCTCAAGGCGCCTGCCCCCACTCGGCATCGAAGGTCTGCACCAGCACCTGGTTGGACAGGCGGTTCGGCTCGGCCGGCACCCGCGCCATATCCAGCGGAAAATCGAACAGCAGCGGCAGCGTCGGCGCCGACAGGAAGCGCAACCCCGCCGGCAGCGTGTCCGGAAAGCGGTACGGTCGGCGCCCGGCGATGATGAATCCCCACTCGCCGAAGCTGGGCACATGGGCGTGGTACGGCGCGGTGCGCAGGCCCACCGCCTCCAGCGTCGCGGCCACGGTCCAGAAGCTCTTGCGCGCGATCAGCGGCGAGGTGGTCTGCACCACGGCGTAGCCGCTGGCGGAGAGGTTGCGGTCGACCAGGGCGTAAAAGCTGGTGGTGTAGAGCTTGCCGATGGAGAAATTGCTCGGATCGGGGAAGTCGATGACGATGACGTCGTAAGGCTCGGCCTGCGCGTCGGCCTGCTCCTGCAGCCAGCGGAAGGCATCCTGGTTGATCACCTTCAGCCGCGGCGACAGCAATGAATCCTGGTTGAGTCTGCGCAGCAGCGGCTGCTGCGAGAACAGCCGCGTCATGTTGGGGTCCAGTTCCACTTCGGTGACGCTTTGCACACTGGGGTACTTCAGCACCTCGCGGGCCGCCATACCGTCGCCGCCGCCGAGGATCAGCACCCGCCGCGGCGCGCCGAAACCGGCCATGGCCGGATGCACCAGGGCCTCGTGGTAGCGGTACTCGTCGTGGGCGTAGAACTGCAGGTTGCCGTTGAGGAACAGGCGCACGCTGTCGTCGCGCCCGCCGTGGCCCTGGGTGATGATGATGCGCTGGTAGGGCGTGCTGGCGGCATAGATCACGTGATCGGCGTAAAAGCGGTCCTCGGCCCAGGAGGTGATGCGGTCGGCGCCGGCAAAAGCGCCCAGCAGCACCAGCGCCGTGCCCGCCGCCGCTGCGCTGTGCGCACGCAGGTGGAGCAGCTGGCCGCGGTACAGCCACAGCGCCAGCACCGCCACCGCGGTGTTGAGCAGGCCGAACAACAGGCCGGTGCGGATCAGCCCCAGGTACGGCACCAGCAGCAGCGGGAAGGCGATGGCCACCGCCAGCGCGCCGAGATAGTCGAAGGTCAGCACCTGCGACACCAGCTCCTTCAGCGCATATTGGCGCGTCAGCAGGCGCATCACCAGCGGGATCTCCAGCCCTACCAGCACGCCCACGCCCCAGACCAGGCCGTACAACACGAAACGGAACGGCGACGGCGCATAGGCGCTGAGCAGGAACAGCGCCGCCGGCATCAGGCCGCCGATGCCGCCGACCAGCAGCTCGATGCGCAGGAAATGCGCCGGCAGCTGGTGGTCGAGGAAGCGTGACAGCCAGGAGCCGATGCCCATGGCGAACAGGTAGGTGCCGATGATGGTGGAGAACTGCAACACCGAATCGCCGAGCAGGTACGAGGCCAACGTGCCGGCGGCCAGCTCGTAGATCAGGCCGCAGGCGGCGACCACGAACACCGAAGCCAGCAGCACCAGTTCCATCGGGTGCGGCGGCACCGATTCCGCTGCCCGCGCGACCTCGTCCCGGGCCAAGCCGGGCGGCCGGCCGGACTCTGTTTCAGGCCCGCTGCCCGAGGGATTCATGGCCGGCATTGACGCATGACCGGCTACTTGTGCCCGCCGCCGCTGCTGTAGCCGCCGAACGAGCCGCCGGACGTGCCATAGTAGCCGCCACCACCGCTGCCGCATTCCGCCAGCAGGAACAGCACCAGCAGGATCAGCACCACCACCCAGAACAGGTTGAGCGAGATGCCGCTGCCGGAGACCGGCGTCACGTCCGGCCGGATCAGGCGGCGCTGCTCCGGTGCCAGGGCGAAAGCCTCCGCGATCACGCGCGCCGGGATCATGGCACCTTGCGACCACACCACCTCGTTGTCGCTGGCCTCGCGCGACAGGCGCCGGCCCATGGCGCCACCGGTGCCGCTGTAGTCGGCATTGCGCAACCGCTGGCCCTGCTCCACCTTCCAGTAGAACTCTCCCTCCACATAGACCGCCTCGGCTGTGTAGCCGTCGGTGAGCCGGTAGCGCGCCCCGTTCCACTGCACCACGTTTCCGGCGTGATCGACCGCGGCCGGCACGCCGGTCAGGGTGCGCCAGCCGACCCAGCCGTCCTCGGTGTCGTTGAGGAAGGCGAAGCCCTCCTTGAGGTTGTACAGCAGGTAGTCGCCCCAGGAGAACACACCATTGCCGCTGCCGCGGCGCTGGGCGAAGCCGACCACCTGCCAGCTGCGCGGCGGCATGCCGGCGATGGCCAGGGTGGCGGACTTGCCCAACGGGACCTTCGGCGTGAAGCGCTGCCGCTGCTGGAAAGAGCGTAGTTCGCCACCGGCGCCCTGCGACAGGTCGATGACGCTGTGGCAGGCGGCGCAGCTGATGCTCTGCGTGGTGGACAGCCGAGGTTGCACCGCCGCGCCGCACTGCGGGCATGGGAAGCCGCGCGCGACGAGCGTCCTGGTATTGGCATCCGCATCGTCACGCAGGCCGCGCAGCTGCAGCTCGTCCAGGCGCACCGGCAGCCCCAGCGACAGCACCGGCTTCTGTGGATCGGCATAGTCGAGCGTGGCCACCTGGTTCTGCGCGTTGCGCAGGTCAGCCACCGCGAACATCTGCCCCAGCGCCGGCGGGGCCGGCAGCTCGCCCTGCGCGGCCAGCAGGCGCACGCGATTCAGCGACGCCACACTCCACTGCTTGCCGAGCAGCGCCAGCGGCTGGCCCGGGCGCAGCGACTGCGGTGCCGGCGGCGGCCGGTCCGGCGCCACATCGAACACCATTACATACTGATCGTTATCCTCGGACAGCCAGCCGCTGGCGCCGTCGGCGAACAGCGCGTGCCACTCGTTCCAGCTGCCGTCGACATCGTGCTCGCCGCCCGGCTGCGCGATGCGTGGACCGTAGCCGTATTGCAGACGCCCGACCAGGGTGAAAGCGCGCCCGTTCCACTGCCCGGATGCGCCCAGCTGCAGCGGCGTATGGTCGGCGAACAGCTCGGCGCTCTCGCCGATCTTGCGCAGGGAGTCGCCGTCCCGCAGCACGGTGCTGCGGCAGTAGCCGCACACCGCCACCGGCGAGGCGGCGGACTGGAACGGGACCGGCGCGCCGCAGTTGGGGCACGGCGCCTGCCAGTGTCGCTGCGGCCCGGCCGGGCCCGGCGGCCCGGAGCCAGGAGTTTCAGCCACGTTTCAGGATCTTGACGGCGCGGCTTCAGCTCAGCTTTTTCAGCAGCTCGGCTTTCTTGGCGTCGAACTCGACGTCGGTGAGGATGCCCTTGGTCTTGAGGTCGTGGAGCTTTTCCAGCGTGGCCATCACCTCGTCGGCCTTGACCGTTTCGCCGGCAGCGGCCGCCACCGGTGCGGCAGACGCGCCGAGGCCTTTCTGCAGGTTCTGCGCCAGCACCTGGCCCAGCGCCACGCCGGCGCCCAGCCCCATCGCATCGCCGGCGATACCGCCGCCGGAACCCACGCCTTCGGCCATCTTCGGGATGGCCTGGCCGGTCTGGTACTGGATGAACTTGTTCATGTCGTTGCCGACCATGCCCATGCCGATGCGCTGGTCGAGGACCTTCTGCAACTCGTCCGGCAGCGACAAGCTCTGCAGCGTGAAGCTGTCCAGCCGCAGCCCGAGGGCGGTGAAAGCCGGCGCCAAGGCGTCCCCGAGCAGCTTGGCGAACATGTTCTGGTTGGCGGCGAGGTCAAGGAAGGCGATGCCGGAAGCGGCCACGGCGTTGGCCATCTCCTGCAGCACCAGGCCGCGCAGCTGGCCTTCCAGGTCGGCCATGCGGTAGAGGTCGCGCGTACCGGAAACCTGGGTGTGGAACAGCCCCGGATTGGCGATCTGGTAGGCATAGTTGCCGAAGGCGCGCACGCGTACCGCGCCGAACTCCTTGTCGCGCAGCGTCACCGGCTGGCTGGTGCCCCAGCGCTGGTCCAGTCGCTGGCGGCCGCTGAAGAAGTACACGTCGCTCTTGAACGGCGAACGGAACAGCTTGTCCCAGTTCTTCAGGTCGGTCAGCAACGGCAGGGTATTGGTGCTCAGCGTATAGCGGCCAGGGCCGAAAACGTCGGCCACCTTGCCTTCGTTGACGAACAACGCGAACTGCGACTCACGCACCGTCAGCGAGCCGCCGTTCATGATCTCGCGGTCCTGCATCGGAAAGCGCCAGGCCAGCACCTCATCGCCGTCCTCGGTCCATTCGAGAATCTCGATGAATTGTTTCTTGACGAAGTCCATCAGGGCCATGGTTCGTTCCTTCCGGGAGCGGAAATTCTGCGTGGTGGGCACAGACCATAGCATAGCGCCGGCTGCTTGCCGCGGCACCTGCACCGGTCGCCGTTCGGACTGCGAATTACTTCACAGATCAAGATCTTGAGCGCAACTTTCGACGGCGCAAAATGGCCCGCCCGGCGATCCAGGCTGCGGCGTCCGGTGAGGATTCAGGAATCCCGCCCGATCAAACACGAAAAATGAATCCGGCCGCGGCTTTCGGCAAAGCCACCCTGCGCGCGTCAACATACCACCCACATCAATCCTTTGGACTGATCAAGCGACATCTGGCAGATACGACCAAGATCGGAGAAACAAGCTGAAAAGAACTCGACATCGTAGAAACCGGCAGCGCTTGAATCACTCTCCGCTGAATATTCCTTCCAGCGCAAAGCAATGACTTCTTCAGACATTCCATCGAGCAGTTGCGCCAGATGTGGAACGTCTGCCGACAGATATCCGAACGCCGCGTCCTGCGCCGGAATAGTGATACCTTCAAACGAACGCGACCGAAACCAGCTTTCAAACACGTCACCGCAGCCGCCGACATGCTGGTATGTTCCGTTCAGCAGGTAATGGAAAATTTCAACACTCCTGTGCGTGATTTCCGTGACCATGCAGGGTCGCTCGGAGGTCGGCCACGGGATGGGCGTTTCCATCTTCCTCGGCTTGGCGCCCAGGAACATCTTCCATAAAGCGGGAGCTTCCATGGGAGGCTCCGCATTGATGAATGACAACAGCAGATGTGGATTTTCGCTGAGGTACAGCAGTTCGGCGTCTTCCACAGACTGGAAGCCCATGTTCAGCGCCACGCAGTCACCCCCATTCAGGCCAGGATTTTAAGCTTAACAGGGATATGGGCACATACAGCATGACGCCAGAAGTGGCTCGTGGGCCGCAGGCTCTGACCGGTCATCCTCGACACAGCAAAGGATTTCCGATTTAGCACCGGCCAGATCCTTCGCTGCGCTCAGGATGACGAGAACCCGGTACCGCAGCTGCCGCTCAGCCCGCGCCGGGCAATCCCAGTTCCACCGCCACCCGCTCCACCGACTTGCGATAGTTCTCGGGCTGGAACTCGTCGCGGTTCTTCACCTGGGCGTAAAGCTGGTCCACCGCGGCGCGCAAGCTGTCCGATACCGGTTGCGTGCCGCGCTCGGACAGGGCGGTGGTCAGCACCGACACGGCCATGGCGGTCTGCTCGGCGTCGCTGAAATCGCCGACGTGATCGCCGCGGGCATCGCCGACAATGCTCTTCAGCAGCTTGCGCAGCTGCGCGTCGTCAAGCGTGCGGCTCTGCACCAGCGGCACGATGCTGCCGTCGAGCGTGGCCAACATGGCCTTGGCCTGGCTGCGCACCTCGGCCGGGCCGCGCTGGCCGGCGCCCTGCAGCGCCGCCCACTGGTCATGCCACTTGCGCGCGGCGCCCGCATCGCTCACTTCGAGCCAGCGGATCAGCATCACCAGCTGCGAGTCGGCCAGCGGCACCGCCCCGGCCGGCAGGCCGCCGCTGCGCTGCGGGTGGGCGCGGTCGGCCTTGACCAGGGAATGATGACAGGCGTTGCAGTCGAAGAAGGCCAGTTCGGGGAACATGCCGCTGTTGAAGCGCGGCCCGCTCAGGTTCTCCAGCAGCTTGCGCGCGCCCTCGGCCTGGCCGGCGGCCCAGTTGCGCGCGGGATCCTGCGCGCCCTTGCGCTGCACGTAGCCGGCGTCGATGTGCCAGTGCGGGGGTTCGAGCACGCCGAAGGTATCCAGCTCGAACAGCAGCGGCGGGTGGCCGGCCGCCATGATGGCGTGGGTCATCGGATGCGTATCGCTGCCGACATGGCAATCACTGCATACACGCGCTCTGGCCACCGGGTCCCACAGCGCGGTCAGTCCGGCGGCCTTGCGTTCGTCCAGGGTCTTGTAGCCCGCGGTGTGCGGACCGATCCAGTGCTCCGCCCCGCCATGGCAGGCCTCGCAGCCGATGCCGTCGCTGAGCTGGAAACGTTCGCCGCGCTGCGCTTCGGGCACGTTGTCGGCGTGGCACACCAGGCAGCGCGGCGCGCTGACCGCATCGCTCAGCCCGAGCTTGCGCGCAATGGCCTGCGAGCGCGATGACAATAATGTGTCATAGGCGCGCGCGTGCGCATCCTTGCGCTGCCAGATGAAATACTCGTCCTGGTGAATACGGCTGTCGAGGAACGGGCGGGTGGAACCATGGCAGGTACTGCCGGCGCAGCTGGCGACACCCAGGTGCTTGTCGGTGTCGGCCATCGCGGCCATGGCGGAGAGGCACAACAGCACAGTCGTGACCAGGCGCACAAGCATTTGATGCATACCCCCTATACGCGTGGTGTGAGCCATTGATGCCCTTTGTTAACTTGACGCATAGTACGGATAGGGGCCGCGCGGTCAAACCACGCGTTTGGGGGGTATGGGAGAGCCATTCAAAATCGCAGTGATCGGCTCCGGCCCCGCCGGCCTGTCCGCGGCTGCGCGCGCCGCGGAGCTTGGGCTGTCGCACGTGCTGCTGGAAGCCGAAGCGCACCTGTCCAATACCATTTTCCGCTACCAGAAGGGCAAGTATGTGATGGCCGAGCCGGCCATCCTGCCGCTGCGCAGCCCGGTGTCGTTCGCCGCCGGCAAGCGCGAGCCGATCCTGGACAAGTGGAACCAGGAAGCCAGCGCGCTCAAGATCAACCAGCGCCTGCGCAGCGAGGTCACCGCCGTGAGCGGCTCGCGCGGCGCGTTCAGCATCAAGGTCGGTGACGGCAGCGTCATCAATGCCGAGCATGTGGTACTGGCCATCGGCATGCAGGGCAATATCCGCAAGCTCGGCTGCCCCGGCGAGGACGCCGAGTTCGTGCAGTACCAGCTCGACGACCCGGACGCGTACAACGACGAGACCATCATCGTGGTCGGCGCCGGCGACGCCGCGATCGAGAACGCCATCGCGCTGTCCGAGCGCAACAAGGTGATCATCGTCAACCGCCGCGACGAATTCGACCGCGCCAAGGCGGCCAACAACGCCGCCATCCTCAAGGCCATCGCCGACGGCCGCATCCAGTGCTTCTACAACAGCGGCCCGCGCAAGGCCGAGGAACAGGCCGAGCGGCGCCCGCGCGGCCTGATGGTGCTGAACACCGCCTCGGGCGAGGTGCACCTGCCCTGCGACCGCGTCATCGCCCGCCTCGGCGCCACGCCGCCGCGCAAGTTCGTCGAATCCTGCGGTGTGGTGTTCCCCACGCCCGACCCGACCAGCCTGCCGGCGGTGTCCGGCACCTACGAATCGAACGTTCCGGGCCTGCACATCATCGGCGCCCTGGCCGGCTTCCCGCTGATCAAGCAGGCCATGAACCAGGGCTACGAGGTGGTCGAGTTCATCCTCGGCAACAACGTCGAGCCGGCCGACGAGCCGCTGCTGCGCAAGAAGTTCGGCGCCCTGCCCGGCTTCACCACGGTGGACGCGGCGCTGGAGCAGGTGCAGCAGCGGGTGCCGGTGCTGGCGCCGTTGACGCGCCTGCAGTTGCGCGAGTTCCTGCTCGACTCCGACCTGCGCACGCCGCCCCAGGGCGAGGTTGTGTTCGAGCGCAACGACTACAGCGACAGTTTCTATTCCATCGTCGACGGCCAGGTCGAGATCGAACTGCCCGGCGGCAGCGGCGACCAGATCAGGACCGTCACGCTCGGCCCCGGCGAGTTTTTCGGCGAGATGAGCCTGATCTCCGGCCGGCGCCGCTCCGCCACGGTGCGCGCCGGCCACGGCTGCGTACTGGTGGAAACACCGCGCCGCTCGATGAACAAGCTGATCTATTCGGTGCCGGCAGTGAAGCGGGTGGTTGACGAGGCTTTCCTGCGCCGCGCCATCCTCGCCAACATCGCCCCGGACGCGCCGCCGGCCACGGTCGCCGAACTGGTGTCCAGCGCCTCGGTGCTGGCCTTCAAGCCGGGCGAGACCCTGTTCCGCGAGGGCGAGCCGGGCGACTGCCTGCACCTGATCCGCAAGGGTTCGGCCACCATCTCGCGCCATATGGAAGGCCGCGACGTGGTGCTGGCCTACGTCCCCGCCGGCCAGTACGTCGGCGAAATGGCCCTGGTCAGCAACCTGCCGCGTTCCGCCACCGCCACCGCGGCGGTGGCCACCGAGACCATCCGCATCGAAGGCGCGGCCTTCAAGACCCTGCTGGCGCGCATGCCGGCGGTGAAGGAGCGGGTGGAGGAGCGCTACCGCAGCCGCCTGGCGCGCAACGTCTCGGCGCTGCAGCAGCCGGAGCGTGGCGGCATCATCGGCTTCCTGATGGCGCAGGGCGTCGGTGAAGCCACCGACGTGCTGCTGATCGACGAATCGCTGTGCGTGCGTTGCGACCAGTGCGAGAAGGCCTGCGCCGACACCCACGGCGGCCTGTCGCGCCTGGACCGCGAGGCCGGGCCGACCTTCGAAACGCTGCATGTGCCGACGTCCTGCCGTCACTGCGAGCACCCGCACTGCATGAAGGACTGCCCGCCCGACGCCATCAAGCGCGCCCCCAACGGCGAGGTGTTCATCAGCGATTCGTGCATCGGCTGCGGCAACTGCCAGCGCAACTGCCCGTATGGCGTGATCCAGATGGGCGTGGAAAGCAAGAGCAAGCCGAGCCTGTGGCGCTGGATGCTGTTCGGCGGCCGCGAGCCCGGGGTCGACGATCACGACCATCACCATTACGGCGACACGCCGAAAAAAGCGGCCAAGTGCGACATGTGCAAGAGCCTGCCCGGCGGCCCGGCTTGCGTGCGCGCCTGCCCCACCGGCGCGGCGCGGCGTGTCAGCCCCGAACAATTCCTGCGCGTAGCCCGTAAAGAATGAGCGCCGCCGAATCCGCAACGGTGCCCGCGGCCGCGATGCACGAGGGTTTCCTCGTCCATGCGCGCTTCCGCTACCTCAAGCTGGCCTCGCTGCTGTGCGTGCTGGCGGTGGTGGCGTACTGGTGGCACAACCCGGCGGGCGGCGCCAACGGCGGCACCTGGCTGGGATACACGCTGGGCACCATCGGCGCTCTGCTGATCGTGTGGCTGACCTGGCTGGGCCGGCGCAAGCGCAAATACGCCTCGCGCCTGGGCACGGTGCGCGGCTGGCTGTCGGCTCATGTGTACCTGGGCCTGTCGCTGGTAACGATCGCCACGCTGCACACCGGTTTCCATTTCGGCTGGAACGTGCACACCCTGTCCTACGTGTTGATGCTGGGGGTGATCGCCAGCGGCGTCTACGGCATCGTGGTCTACGCCCGCTACCCGACCCTGATCACCGTCAACCGCGACCAGGGCAACCGCGACGCCTGGCTGGCCGAGCTGGATGAACTCAACGAGCAGTCGCTGAAGCTGGCCGACACGCTCGATGCGCAGACCCACCAGGTGATCGTGCGCTCGATCGACCGCATCCGCATCGGCGGCGGCCTGCGCGCCCAGCTGCTCGGGCCGCGGCAGCCGGTGCGCAGCGCCTTCGAGCAGGTGAAGAAGGAGCTGAGCGAGACCACCAGCTTCATGGCCAGCCAGGTGCGTCCGCGGCGCAACGCGCCGGCGATCGCCCCGGACACCACCTCCACCGTCATGTTCATGGCCGGGCAGCTGGCCGGCAGCAGCCAGGACAACGAGAACGTGCAGAAGCTGCTCGATCTCATCGCGCGCCGCCGCGACTTGACCAGCCGCATCAACCGCGATATCCGCCTGCATGCGCAGATGCAGATCTGGCTGTACATCCACGTGCCGCTGACCTTCGCCCTGCTGGCGGCGCTGATCGCGCACATCCTCTCCGTATTCATCTACTGGTAGTCCCCGTGCCCATCTCGCACCCGACACCGGACATGATTCCCGACGGGGCTTGCCTCACCCCGGCAGCCGCTCCTGGGCGCAGAGGAGCAGCGGCCATCGGCCGAACGGAGGACCCGTGCGCTTCCTGATCCGCACCTGGACCCGACAAGGCGGCGAGAACGTCTCGCAGGACCGCGAGCTGGAGTGCGATCGCCTGCGCATCGGCCGCGGCACCGACCAGGATATCCAGCTGCCGGACCTGCGCATCGCGCTGGCCCACGCCGAACTGGTGCGCAGCGGCAAGAACGCCATGCTGGTGACCAAGCCGGGCGCGGCCATGCTGGTCAATGGCATGCCGTCGACCGAGCACAAGCTGCACGGCGGCGACGTGGCCACCATCGGCCGCTATCAGCTGACGGTGCTGCCCGGCACCGGCGGTGCCGACCTGCAGATCGACGTCGAGGAGCGCGTCTCGGCGCGTGACGAGAAGGCGCAGCGGCAGACGCGCCTGAGCATGACCCTGGCCGAAGTGCTGCCGACACGGCGGCGCCTTTCGTGGCTGCTGTTCCTGCCGGTATTGCTGCTGAGCTTCGCGCTGCCGGCGTGGCTGCGCTTCCGCAACCCGCCGCCGCCGCCGGTGGCGCAATCCGACTACAAGCCGCCGCAAGCGCCGTCCGGCATGGCCGCGTTCACGCCCAGCGACCATTTCTGGGTGCCGGGCCAGTCGAGCAGCGCCCACGCCTATTTCCAGAACGACTGCGCGCAGTGCCACAAGACCGCCTTCGAGCGCGTGCCCAACCAGGCCTGCCTGGGCTGCCACAAGGGCACGCCGGAGCATGTCAACGACGTGCGCTGGCTCAAGCTCGACGATTTCGCCAAGGCGCGCTGCGAGGACTGCCATCATGAGCACATGGGCGACGCGGCGCTGGTGATGCGCAGCAGCGCCCAGTGCAGCGCCTGCCACGCCCAGCCGCAGCAGCGCTTCCCCGGCATCAAGCTGCAGAACGCCGCGGACTTCTCGCAGCACCATCCGCAATTCACGCCGCAGGTGGCGCGCTACGACGTGGTGATGCGCAGTTTCCGCTGGCTGCAGGCCGACCCGGAACAGCCGGCGACGCTGCACTCCGACACCAACCTGAAGTACCCGCACGACAAGCACCTCGACCCGAAAGGCCTGAAGTCGCCCGACGGCAAGAAAGTGCTGGTCTGCGCCGACTGCCACGAACCGGATGCCTCCGGCGTGTCGTTCAAGCCGATCGACATGCAGAAACATTGCGCCGCCTGCCACAAGCTCGATTTCGATCCGGACGACCCCGAGCGCAGCGTGCCGCACGCGCAGCCGGCGCAGGTGGTCGGGGTGATCCGCGACTACTACGCCCGCGCCGCGTTGACCGGCGGCGTGAAAAAAACCGGAGCGCCGGAAATCGTGCAGCTGCGGCGCAAGCCCGGCGAGCAGCTGACGCCGCCGCAGGCCCGCGCCGCGCTGGAATGGGCCGACCACCAGTCCGCCATCGTCGTCGACGAGGTGTTCGACAAGCGCGTCTGCGGCTACTGCCACGTGGTCCAGCGCAGCGGCGACCCGGCGCTGCCCTGGAGCGTGGAGCCGGTGATGCTGGCGCGCCACCGGCTCGACCATGCCCGCTTCGACCACCAGGCGCACCGCAGCGAGAAATGCGAAAGCTGCCATGACGCCGCCAAGTCCAAACTGAGCACCGACGTGCTGCTGCCGGAACTCAAACGCTGCCGCGACTGCCACGGCGATCCGGGTGGTGTCGCGCGCATTCCGTCGAGCTGCATCGAGTGCCACGGCTACCACATTTCCACCGAACACCAGATGGGCATGCCGGACAAGCTGGCGCCCACCCCTGTGACGGCGCCAGGCAGCGCGCGGGCGGCCGGGCCGATGGAGCCACACTCGTGAGGCAACTCTATTTCCTGTTCGCGCTGGGCCTGGGCCTGGCACTGGCCTGCTGTGGCGGCGGCGGTTCCGACAGCGGCTGCAGCGGCAACTGTCAGCAGTCCCTGCCGCAGCAGCTCAGCACGTCCGACGTGCAGCAGGTCATCGCCCAGGCCGTGGCCGAGGCGCAGGCGCAGAATGCCGGCGCCACCATCGCCGTGGTCGACCGCGTCGGCAACGTGCTGGCGGTGTTCAAGATGAGCCAGGCGTCCAACAACCTGACCGTCAATTCGGAGCGCAATACCGGCACCGGCCTCGACGGGCTCAGCGTGGTGCCGGCCTCGCTGGGCGCGATCGCCAAGGCCATCACCGGGGCCTATCTCAGCTCCGAAGGCAATGCCTTCTCCACCCGCACCGCCAGCCAGATCGTGCAGGAGCACTTCAACCCCGGCGAACTCGGGCAGCCGGGCGGGCCGCTGTTCGGCGTGCAGTTCAGCTCCCTGCCCTGCTCGGACTTCAATACGCGCTTCGCCGGCGGCGCCGCGGACATCGGCCCCAAGCGCTCGCCGCTGGGCCTGTCGGCGGACAGCGGCGGCTTCCCGCTGTACAAGAACGGCACCGTGGTCGGCGGCGTCGGCGTGCTGGCCGATGGCGTCTACAGCCTGGACCTGGACATCACCACGCCGGAGCGGGGCGTGGACGAGCTCATCGCCATCGCCGCCACTTCCGGCTTCGACGCGCCCAGCGACCGCCGCGCCGACCGCATCACGGTCGGCGGCAAGACCCTGCGTTACACCGACGTCGAGGTCAGCGACACCGCCACCGGCGGCCACAATACCTTGACCTACGCCGCCGCCAGCGCCAGCGGCGCGCTGATCGCGGTGCCCGGGTACAACGGCGCCGCCATCCTGGCCGGCACCGCCTTCGGCACGCCGCAGTCCGGTTATGCGCCGGCCACCGAGGCGGCCTTCAACGGTCTCGATGCTTTCCGGCTGGTGGATACCGCCGGCAATCCGCGCTACCCGCCGAAAGCGGGCAAGGACGGCCTGCTCAACGCCGCCGAGGTGACAGCCCTGCTGCAGAACGGGATCGCCGTGGCCAACCGCACCCGCGCCCAGATCCGCCTGCCGCTGGGTTCGCAGATGCGCGGCTCGTTCGTGGTGGTCGACACGCTCGGCAGCGTGCTCGGCGTGCTGCGCACGCGCGACGCTCCGGTGTTCGGCACCGACGTGGCCTTGCAGAAAGCGCGCACGGCGATGTTCTTCTCCTCCCCCGGCGCCAATAGCGCCTTGCAGAACGCCGGCTCCGTCACCTACCTGAAGCCGCAGGGCAACGGCCCCGGCAACAACACCGTGAGCTTCCCGGCCTATGCCCAGGCGATGACCGCCTTCGTTGGCACCAACGCGCTCAATGGCACCTATGCCTACAGTGCCCGCGCCGTCGGCAACCTGGCGCGCCCGTTCTACCCCGACGGCATTGACGCCAATGCCAACGGCCCGCTGAGCAAGCCCTATCCGCAATGGAGCCCGTTCTCCACCGGCCTGCAGCTGGACATGGATTACGAACGCATCGCCCAGCACGTGCTGTTCGCGCTCGGCGCCGGTCCTGACGACAGCGCCAGCTGCGCCGGGCCGCCGGCCGGGGCCGGCTTCAACACCACCGTGCCGGCGGCGCTGGGCGATGGCCTGCAGATCTTCGCCGGCGGCGTGCCGGTGTACCGCGGCAATCAGCTGGTCGGCGCAGTCGGCGTGTCCGGCGACGGCATCGACCAGGATGACATGGTGGCCTTCCTCGGCGTCTACAACGCCGGCCAGGCCCTGGGCACCATCAGCAACGCGCCGCAGGCCATGCGCATCGACCAGCTCAGCATCCAGGGGCAGAACGTGCGCTACGTCGAGTGCCCGCAGGGGCCGTTCCTGGACAGCAACGAGCAGTCGCCATGCGACGGCAAATGAACCGCTGGGTGCTGTGCAGCGCGCTCGGCACGCTGCTGGCCGTCACCGCCCCGTCGCAAGCGGCGGTGCAGACCTACGGCCCGGTGAAGGCCCAGGAGAGCCTGTCGCAGATCGCCTATGCGCTGCGCCCGGAAAAGACGCGCCTGTGCACCTACCAGACCATCACGGCGATCTACCGCGCCAATCCCGACGCCTTCGCCGGCTCGCCCGAACACATCCGGCCGGGCAGCGTACTGCGCATTCCGGAGGCGCAGGACATCACCGCCATCCCGGCCAGCGAGGCCTACGGCGTGTATCGTGCCGCAGCGGCGCCGGCAGCGCCGCCGCCGCGGGTGGCAGCCGCCGCTCCGGCGCCGGAGATGCAGCACCCCGCGGCCGCGACCGTAGAGCCGATGCCGGCGGAAGTGCCGCGGCCGGCGCTGAAAAGCGAAACCGCGATGCGCCAGCCGGTCGAGGCCGCCAGCGCACCGGAGGACGGCAGCCCCGAAATCCGCCGCCGCACCGGCGAACAGCGCACGGTGCCGGGCGACACCGAGCCGCTGCCCGACCCCAACCGCGTCGGCCGCCTGGCTCCGGTGGCGGCGCCGGAAGCGTGGAAGGAATGGGAGATCGCGCCGGTCCCGGACCGCTGGCGCCTGCTCAACACGCTCGGGCTGGTGCCGCAGCATTGGTACGACCCCTACAACCAGAACACCTACAAGGCCGACAAGCCGATCCGCCACGGCGACGAGTTCATCAACCTCAACGTCATCTCGGACACGATCTACGAGTACCGCCGCCTGCCGGTGCCGGTGGGCGGCCAGGGCACCAACATGCCGGGCGAAAACGGCATCTTCGGCGGCGAGGACCAGGCGCTGTTCAACACCAACCTGATCCTGTCGGCGGTGTACATCAAGGGCGACACCACCTTCAAGCCGCCCGAATACGAGCTGCACCTGACGCCGGTGCTGAACTACAACTACACCACTTCGGAGGAAGCCGGCGCGCTCAACGTCAACCCGGCGCGCGGCCGCTACCGTTCCGACCAGTTCATCGGCCTGCAGGAGGCCTTCGTCGACTACCACCTGCGCAATGTCTCCGACCGCTACGACTTCGACAGCGTGCGCTTCGGCATCCAGCCGTTCTCCTCCGATTTCCGCGGCTTCCTGTTCCAGGACAACCAGCTGGCGCTGCGCTTCTTCGGCACCCGCGACAACAACCGCTGGCAGTACAACATCGCCTGGATCCGCCGCCTGGAGAAGAACACCAACAGCGGCCTCAACGACGTCACGGTCAAGCCGCGCAACGACGATACCTACATCGTCAACGTCTACCGCCAGGACTTCCCGGTGCTGGCCTTCACCTCGCAGCTGACGCTGGCGCACAACCGCAACCGCGAGAACGGCGAGCAGTTCTACGACGACAACGGCTTCCTGCAGCGCCCGGCGCCGATCGGCCTGGAGACGCCGCGCAAGTACCAGGTGACCTACCTGGGCTACAACGGCGACGGCCACTTCGGCCGCCTCAACCTGACCATGTCGACCTATCTGGCGCTGGGCCACCAGGATCACGGCGTGTTCTACGACGGCGCCCGCCGCATCCGCGGCGAATTCGCCGCGGCGGAAGCCTCCTACGACATCGACTGGCTGCGCCTGCGCCTGAGCGCGGTCTACGCCAGCGGCGACCACAATCCCTACAACGGCACCGCCACCGGTTTCGACGCCATCTTCGAAAATCCGATCATCGCCGGGGCCGACACCAGTTTCTGGATCCGCCAGGCGGTGCCGCTGATCGGCGGCGGCGGCGTGACCCTGTCACAGCGCAACGGCGAGCTGGCCGACCTGCGCTCCAGCAAGGACTTCGGCCAGTCCAACTTCGAGAACCCCGGCGTGATCCTGATCGGCCTGGGCGCCGACGCCGACCTGCTGCCGCAGCTGCGCCAGTCGTTCAACTTCAACCACCTGTGGTTCGACAGCGCGCAGACCGTGGCGGTGGCGCGCAACCAGGCGCTGCACTCCAACAGCATCGGCTGGGACCTGTCGACCGCGCTGATCTACCGGCCGTTCTTCACCCAGAACATCATCTTCCGCCTGTCCGGCGCCATGCTCATCCCGGACGACGGCTACCGCGCCCTGTTCCCCGACAAATACCAGTACTCGGTGCTGGGCAACCTGATCCTGACGTACTGACGCCGTGAACAGAACCCATCACAGTGCCTCCGGTTGCATCCGTCACGGGAAGCGGCGTCGCGGTCCGGCGAGCGGCCGACAGCCGATGATGCTCATGCTGCGCCCGCTGCTGTTGCTGGCGCTGCTGCTCTCCGGCGCGGCCCATGCCTACGACAAGGAACAGCCGCGGGACATCAGCTACCCCGTGTACCCGTCGGCGCCGCGCTACCAGGACGCACAGCAGGCGCAGGACAAGAGCAGCGGCTGCCGCTCCTGCCACACCGATACCGATCACGCCTCGATGCACGTCAACCCGGGCGTGGTGCTGGGCTGCACCGACTGCCACGGCGGCAACGCCGCCGTGGCGCTGGCCGCCGGCACACACCAGGACGACCCCGCCTACCGCAAGACGCTGGATCAGGCGCATGTGCAGCCGCGCTACCCACAGAGCTGGCACTACCCCAACAGCGCCAACCCGCAGGAGAGCTACACCCTGCTCAACCGCGAGTCGCCGGAATTCATCCGCTTCATGAATCCCGGCGACTACCGCGTGGCGCGCGAGGCCTGCGGCGCCTGCCACCTGCCGATCATCGAGGCGGCCGAGCGCAGCCTGATGAGCAATGCCGCGATGTTCTTCGAGGGTGCCTCGTACAACAACGGCATCCTGCCGTTCAAGCGCAGCGTCATCGGCGAGGCCTACACCCGCGACGGCCAAGCGGCGGTGATCAGCGATCCCGATCCCGCGCCGGACGCCAACGAAACCGCCAAGGGCGTGCTGGCCAAGCTGTTCCCGCTGCCGCCATGGGAAGTGACGCCGCAGGCCGATGTGTTCCGCATCTTCGAGCGCGGCGGGCGCAACATCTCCAACCTGTTCCCGGAAACCGGCCTGCCCGATTCCACCGGCGAGCAGCAGAAGCTGGAGGAGCCGGGCCGACCGGACTTCCGCCAGTCCAACCGCGGGCCGGGCACCGGCAACCGCATCGCCGTGCCGGTGATCAACCTCACCAAGACGCGCCTCAACGATCCCTACATGTGGTTCCTCGGCACCAACGAGCAGGCCGGCGACTACCGCTCCAGCGGCTGCTCCGGCTGCCACGTGGTCTACGCCAACGACCGCGACCCGCTGCATTCCGGGCCCTACGCCAAGTTCGGCAATGACGGCACCACCCAGACGGTCGATCCCACCATCCCGCGCAACGAGCCCGGCCACCCGCTCAAGCACGTCTTCACCCGTTCCATCCCCACCGAGCAGTGCATGGTCTGCCACATGCACCAGCCCAACATCTTCCTCAACTCGATGCTCGGCTACACCATGTGGGACTACGAGTCCGACGCGCCCAGCATGTGGCCGGCGAAGCAGCGCTATCCCAGCGACCACGAGATCCGCCAGATCAACGAGCACAATCCGGAAGAGGCGGCGATCCGCGGCAAGTGGAGCGATCCCGAGTTCCTCAAGAACGTCTCCAGCCTCAACCCGACGCTGAAGGACACCCAGTTCGCCGACTACCATGGCCACGGCTGGAACTTCCGCGCCATCTTCAAGCGTGACCGCAAGGGCGACCTGCTCGACAAGGACGGCAAGCTCGTCGCCGACGACGACCCGCACAAGTTCGACCCGAACAACCCGCACAAGGCGGTGCAGCTGATGTCGATCCACGTCGAGAAGGGCATGCAGTGCACCGACTGCCACTACTCGCAGGACGCGCACGGCAACGGCCACATCTACGGCGAAGTGGCCCAGGCGATCGAGATCGACTGCCAGGACTGTCACGGCACGGTGGACAGCTACCCGACACTGCGCACCTCCGGCCCGGCCGCGCCGGCGCCCAAGTGCCCGGCCGGCTCGACGCTGCAGGCCGGCGCCTCGATCAAGGTGGCGCGCATCCCGCCACCGGCCGTCCCGACCTACGAATGCGTCTACGCCGACGGCACGCGCACGCCGGCGCCACCCGCCGGCACCGACCTGTCGCAGCTGCGCACGCAGGACGGCCGCCTGCGTTTCGAATGGGTCAACGGCGAACTGTGGCAGCGCTCGGCGGTGACGCCGGGCCAGGAATGGCGCGTCCATCTGGTGAAGGACAGCGTCACGCCGGGCAACAAGGACTACAACGCCAAGGCGGCGCGGGCCAAGCTGATGAGCACCGACACCGCGACCTTCGCCTGGGGCAGCGGGGTTCCCGCGATGAGCCGGGCCCACCAGGACAGCAAGATGCTGTGCGTCACCTGCCACAGCTCCTGGACCACCTCCTGCTTCGGCTGCCACCTGCCGATCCAGGCCAACTGGAAGAGCGACCGCCACCGCTTCGACGGCGAGGAGTCGCGCAACTACGCCACCTACAATCCGCAGGTGGCGCGCGACGACTTCTTCATGCTCGGCAAGCACGGCCAGGCCAAGGGTTTCCGCATCGCGCCGATCCGCAGCTCCTCGGCCCTGGTGCTGTCATCAACCAATTCCAGTCGCGAGCACATCTACGTGCAGCAGCCGCCGGTGGCCGCCAGCGGCTTCTCCAGCCAGGCGTTCGCCCCGCACTACCCGCACACCGAGCGCACCGTCGAGACCAAGACCTGCTCCGACTGCCACCTGTCCCAGGCCAACGACAACAACGCCTGGATCACCTCCCTGCTCGGCCTGGGCACCGGCTTCGTCAATTTCGTCGGCTATCACGCCTATGCCGGCCTGGACGGCGCGCTGGCCGCGGTGCAGGTGACCGAGTGGGACGAGCCGCAGGCGGTGATCGGCAGCTACCTGCACCGCTACGCCTATCCGGACTGGTTCGCCGAGCACCAGAAGAACGGCCAGGAACTGCAGCACGCCTACAGCCACGGCACCGGCGACGCGGTCGGCTGCCTGCAGCTGCGCGGCGAATACCTGTACGTGGCGCAGGGCAGCCACGGCATGCAGGCCTACGACGTGGCCGGCATCGGCAACAAGGGCATCTCCGAGAAAATCATCACCGCGCCGTTCTCGCCGCTGGGCCACGATTCGCATATCTCGTCCAAGAACGCCAGCTGCGTCGCGCTGCCCACCAACCAGCCGATCAACCTGGGGCGCAACACCGAGAAGATGCGCCAAGACAACCAGGAGCAGGCATTCCACCCGATCTACCATTACGCGCTGATCACCGACCGTGTCGAAGGCCTGATCCTGACCAACGTCGACACCATGCAGGACGGCGAGCCGCGCAACAACTTCCTCGAGCGGGCGCTGACCTACAACCCCAACGGCCTGCTCAAGGGCGCGCGCCACGTCACCATCGCCGGCGACTGGGTCTACATCGCCGCCGACGCCGGGCTGGTGGTGCTGAACCTGGCCGACCCGCTCAAGCCGGAGGTGGCGGCAACTCTGCCGCTGCAGGATCTGCGCAGCACCTACGTCCAGTTCCGCTACCTGTTCGCCGTCACCGCCCGCGGACTGGAAGTGGTGGACATCACCCACCCGCGCGCGCCAAAGCTGGTACAGGGCGCCGGCGTGGCGCTGAGCGACGCGCATCGCGTCTATGTCGCCCGCACGTTTGCCTACGTCGCCGCCGGCAAGCAGGGCCTGGCCATCATCGACGTGGAAAACCCCGAGCAGCCGAAGCTGTATCAGCTGTTCGACGCCGGCGGCAAGCTCGATGACACGCGCGACGTGGTCGTCGGCTCGACCAATGCCTCGCTGTTCGCCTACGTCGCCGACGGCAAGAACGGCCTGCAGGTGATCCAGCTGACGGCGCCGGACACGCAGCCCAAGTTCTACGGCTTCTCGCCGGATCCCAAGCCGGTGCTGATCGCGCATTACCGCACCGGCAAGCCGGCGCTGTCGCTGTCGCGCGGCCTGGAGCGCGACCGCGCGGTGGACGAGAGCGGCGGCCAGGTCGCGGTGTTCGGCCGCATCGGATCGCGCCCGTTCAACGTAGAGGAAATGCAGAAGCTGTACATGAATCCGGACGGCGCGCCCTGGTTCGTCAGCGACGCCGTGGATAGTGTGCACGTGCGCACAGCGCCCGCCCCGGCAAAGGCGGCAAAATTGACGAAGTAGCGCCGCGGCTTCGCGGCGTCGGCAGCAACAGGAGGTTCTGCACATGCTACTCAGGTACACCTTCACCGGCGTGGCCGCGCTGTGGCTGGGTGCACTCGCCGCACCGGCCATGGCAGCGGACCACGTCGACGCGCCCGCGCTCAAGGGGGCGGCTGGCGACCACGCCGCCGATATCACGGATGTGTTCATGTTCCGCGCCAACGGCAAGCTGGTCGGAGCCATCGACATCTCCGGCGAGGAGGAGCCCTTTCCGCGCGTCGACTTCCTCCCCGGCAGCTATGACCCCAAGGTGATCCTGCAGTACCACATCGATACCAACTGCGACGGCGTGCCGGACATCGACGTCAACGTGCGCTTCGGCACCGATGCCGCCGGCAATATCGGTGTGCAGCTGGAGAACCTGCCGGGCGCCGGCGCCACCCTGGTGGCCGGGCCGATCAATACCGTGAACACCACGCCGTCAGGACTGAAGTTCTACGCCGGCTACCGCGACGACCCGTTCTTCTTCGACTTCGACGGTTTCACCGCGCTGCAAGCCAGTCTGGGCGATCCGACCAAGCCGCCCACCGGCATGATCCCCTTCAGCAGCGCACGGGACGCCTTCAGCCACCGCAACCTGACCGCGGTGGTGTTCGAAATGGATCTCACGGCGGCGAGCAAGGGCTCCACCAAGATCTGCGCCTGGTCCAGCACCGGCAGGCTCAAGTCATGAACGGGACAACGCCAGTGAACAAATTTCTCATGCTCGCCACCTTGCCCCTGGCCTTGCTGCTGCAGGCCTGCGGTGGTGGTGGCGGCGGCAGCGCCAACAGCTTCAATCCACAGAATTTCAGCTTCTCCACCGCGCCGGCCTCGTCCTACACCCGTGTCGACCGTATGGGCGGCCCGGTCACCGCCACCGTGCTGATCACCGCGGCGCACAAGGATCTGTTCAACTCCACCGACCCGGCCGACGATGGGCAGTACGCTGCCGAGGAGCTCAACACCCTCAAGTACCTGCACTACGAGCTGGACCCGCAGCTGACCAAGCTCGGCCTGGCCTCCTGCGCCCGCAGCTGCGACACTTTTAGCAGCTGCAATATCGATCTGTGCGCGCAGCAGGCGGTGCCGCTGGTCAACCCCGACCTGCTGCACCTGGACCTGAGCCAGCCCGACGGCTTCCCCAACGGCCGCCGCTTCGCCGACTCGGTGGTGGACCGCGTGCTGGCCGTGGCCCTGCTCGACGTCACCACGCCGGGCAGCTGCGGCGCCGCCGCCTGCACCGTCAATACCCTGGTCAATCTGCCGCTCAATCCGCCGCAGAACGACAAGGAATTCAATCTCGACTTTCCGTATCTGGCCGATCCCTGGCCGGCGCCTTCATCCTGAACGGAGCGATGCCACGCGCCGGCTCTGCCGCGGCCTCACGGGCAGCGCCGCCTTCACCACAGGCATCCACGGATCGTCGGCCAGGGCAGCCGCTCACAGCGCTGCTCGGTGCCGCCATGCTGGGCTGCGCGGCAACGCTCAGCGCCTGCATGCCGGCTGCGCCTAAAAACCCGGCACCAACCGACTACGCCACCCTGCTGCAGCGTTACGACAGCAATTTGAAGGACGCGAAGGCCGAGCTGCAGAAATCCCCCGACAGCATCGGCGCCCGCGAGGGCGTGGCCGAGGCCTGGACGCAGCGCGCCCTGCTCAGCGGCGACTTCAAGGACTACGCCGCCGCGGACCAGGCCCTGGCCTCGGCCTTCGCCATCGCCGACGAAATCCACGCCCCGCTGATGAACCGGGTGCAACTGGACCTGCTGCTGCACCGCCTGCCCGAGGCGCAAAAAGACCTGCAGCTTCTCGACCGGCGCTACGTGCTGCGCGGCAATGCGCAGCTGATCAGCAGCCGCGCCGAGCTGGACTTCCAGCTCGGCCGCTACACCGAGGCGCTGCAGGGCTTCCACCAGTCGCTGCACAATCAGGAAAGCGTCATCACCCTGGTGCGCCTGGCCATGTGGTACGCCCGCGTCAGCCAGTACAGCGAGGCGGCCGGCCTGCTCGATCGCGCCGCGGCGGAGAACCACGCCGACACCCCCTATCTCGGCGCCTGGCTGGAATTTCTGCAGGGCCTGCTGCTGCTCGACCGTGGCCGCTGGGAACAGGCGGATGAACTGTTCCTGCACGCCGAGCACCTGTTGCCCGGCTGGTGGCTGCCGCGCAGCCGCCACGCCGAAGTGCTGGCCTTCGAGGGCAAGCGCGCCGAGGCCCAGGCCCTGTACGAGGCGGTGCTGAAGGAAACCGGCCACGCCGAATTCATGGACGCCCTGGCGCGGCTGCGCCGCGAGGGCCCCGACCCGGCCTCGGCCGCGCCCCTGATCACGCAGGGCGCAGCCGCCCACCAAGAGCGCCTCAGGCTGCTGCCCGAGGCCGCCTACGGCGCCGCGCTGGAGCATGAGCTCTGGTTCGGCCGTCCCGACCAGGCGCTCGACCTGGCACAGCGCAATGCCGCGCTGCGCCCCAACGGCGAGGCGCGCGGCCTGCTGGCCAAAGCGCTGTACAAGGCCGGCCGCACCACCGAGGCGCAGCGCGAGATCCAGGCGGTGCTGGCCAGCGGCTGGAACACCGCCGAGTCGCACGCCATCGCGGCGCAGATCGCCGCCGCCCTGGGCCAGCGCGAGGAGGCGGAGCAGCAGCACGCCATCGCCGTCGATCTCAATCCGCGCGCCTTCCGCATGTATCCGCTGCCGCAGGCCGCCCAGCCCGAAGCGCTGCCGTGAGCGCGTGCGGCAGCAACGGCCGCCCGCGCGCCCTGCTGGCCGCGCTCAGCGTGCTCGCCGCATCCGCCGCGCCGTGCTGCGCCGTCGCGCAGACCCATCAACCCTATACGCCCACCGACGACGCCGCGGTGCTGGAGCACGTCGGCCTGCCACGGGCGCCAGGCGTGCTGCAGCTGCGCGAGGTGCGCGAGCAGTGGCTGGCCGAGCCGCGGAACTATGCCGTGGCGCTGGCCTATGCCCGTGTGGCGCTGGAGGTCGGCCGCCAGGAAGACGAACCGCGCTATTTCGGCTATGCCGAATCGGCCCTGCAGCCCTGGCTGCAACAGGCGCAGCCGCCGCCGGAAGCACGCCTGCTGCGCGCCAGCCTGCGCCAGGTGCGCAAGGACTACGGCGGTGCCCTGCAGGATCTGGACGCCCTGGTCGCCGGCGGCGGTCCGGAATCGGCCCAGGCGCAACTCGCCCGCTCCGGCCTGCACCTGACGCAAGGCGATCCGGCCGCCGCCCTGGACGACTGCGCCGCGCTGGGCCAGCGCGTCGACCCGTTGCTGCGCGGCATCTGCAGCGCCGCCGCGCAAGGACTGTCCGGCTCCGCCGGGGCCGCGTTGACCGCGCTCCACGCCGCCCGCGGCGCCGTGCAGAGTGCCGCGCTGCCGGTGCAGGTGTGGCTGCTCGGCTCCGCGGCGGGCATTGCCGACCGCCTCGGCCAAACCGGGAGCGCCCTTGGCGACTATGCCCAGGCCCAGCAGCTGCTCGCCGCCGCCGGCACCCGCGATCCCGGCCTGCTCGCCGCCTATGCCGACTGTCTGCTGGAACAGCAGCGTGACGCGGAAGTGCTGGTGCTGCTCGCGTCCAGCCCGCGCATCGACAGCCTGCTGCTGCGCACCGCCATTGCCGAGCGACGCCTCGGCGATGGCGGCGACACCAGGCTGGCGGCGAGCGCCGAAGTGCACAGCGCCAATCTGGCCGAGCGCTTCAGCGAGGCGCGCCAGCGCGGCGACAGCCTGCACCTGCGCGAGGAGGCGCTGTACCAGCTGGCGCTGAAGCACGACGCCGCGCTGGCCCTGCAGCTGGCGCAGCAGGACTGGCGGCAGCAGCGCGAACCGATCGATGCGCGCATCTATCTGCGCGCCGCGATCGCCGCGAACGACGCCAAGGCGGCGCAGCCGGTTTTGGAGTGGCTGGAGCAGACGCATCTGGAGGATGTCTATCTGCAGCCATTGGCGGCGCGGCTGTCAGGCAAGGCCGCGCCATGAGCCGCGTGCATCGCCCCCGGGCGGCAAGCAGCAGCGCCATCGCGCTCCTGCTGCGCATGCTGTTTGCCGCGCTGCTCCTGTTCAGCGCCAGCGCCGAGGCGCACAAGGCCAGCACCAGCTACCTGCGGCTGGGCGTGGACGGCACGGCGCTGGATGGCCGCTGGGACATCGCTTTGCGCGATCTCGACTACGCCATCGGCCTGGACAGCTCCGGCGATGGCGAACTGACCTGGGGCGAGGTGCGGCAGGCGCAAGCGCGCATCGCCGCCTATGCGCTGTCGCGCCTGGCCGTGCGCGCCGACGGGCAGCCCTGCTCATTGCGCTTGCGCAGCCTGCAGGTAGTCGAGCATGGCGACGGCAACTACGCCGTACTCAACCTGTCCGGCGCCTGCCCGCACGCACCGATCGCGCTGACCGCGCAATACGACCTGCTGTTCGACATCGATGCTTTGCATCGCGGCCTGGTCAGCGTCGATTTCCACGACGCCGGTGGCGAGGTGCGCGGCGGACTGTTCAGCCCGAGGCAAAGCACATTGCGCTTCACCCGGGCGCACAGCGATGCCCTGGGCGTATTTGCGCAGTACTTTCGCGCCGGCCTGTGGCATGTCTGGAGCGGCCTTGACCACATGCTGTTTCTCGCCGGCCTGTTCCTGCCCGCGGTGCTGCGCCGGCAGGGCGCTCAATGGCTGCCGGCGCCGCACCTGGGAGTGGCCCTGCGTGACACTGCCGTGATGGCCACCGCCTTCACCATCGCCCATGCCATCACCCTCAGCCTGGCCGCCACCGGGGCCTTCACCCTGCCGTCGCGCGCGGTGGAGTGCGCCGTGGCCGCCACGGTGCTGTTCGCCGGGCTCAACAACCTGCTGCCGATGGTCTACCGCGAACTGTACTGGCTGGCCGGCGGCTTCGGCCTGATCCACGGCGCGGCGATCGCCGGCGCCCTGATCGAGCTGGGCCTGCCGCCGGGCGGCCGCGTCTGGGCCTTGCTCGCCTTCAATCTCGGCGTGGAAGCGGCGCAACTGTGCGTGCTGCTGGCGGTGATCCCGCCCAGTTTCCTGTGCCGCCGTTCGATCTGGTACCGCCGGATGGTATTGATCCCCGGATCGCTGCTGGTGACGCTGGCGGGACTGGCCTGGCTGATCGAGCGCGGCTTGAATGTGAACCTGGGCGTTCCGCTGCCCTGATTGCGCCTGTGATTGCGCCTGATGGATCCGGCGCATCGGCAGTTTACGAGCGGGGCCGGGACTCAGGTTCAGCGGAGCGAGCGGTCACATGCTGCAGCGGACAGCTTGGTGCTACCCGTTCGAGTAGGAACCGCGCCCGCGATAGGCGATAGAATTTCCGCCGATAACGAGCGTCAAGCCGAGGAGAACACACTTGAGGAATTCGAACAGCATCCTGCTGTGCCTGAGCGCGTGCGCGCTGACCATGGTCAGCGGCGCCGCCTGCGCCAAGGGTACCGCCCAGGTCGACAGCGCCCGCATCGCCGCGGCCGACGCCGAGCCCGGCAACTGGATGAGCAGCGGCCGCAGCTATGACGAGCAGCGCTACAGCCCGCTCGACAGGATCAACGACGGCAACGTCGCCTCCCTCGGACTGGCCTGGACCTACAAGCTCGATATCGACCGCGCGGCCGAGGCCACGCCGGTGGTGGTGGACGGCGTGATGTACACCACCGGCGCCTTCAGCTTCGTCTATGCGCTCGACGCGCGCAGCGGCAGGTTGCTGTGGAAATACGATCCCAAGGTGCCCCGCGCCAAGGCTGCCAACGCCTGCTGCGATGTCGGCAACCGCGGTGTGGCGGTGCGCAAGGGCAAGGTCTATGTCGGCGCCTTCGACGGCCGCCTGATCGCGCTCGACGCCAGGAGCGGCAAGAAGATCTGGGAAACCGATACCGTGCCGGACCACAGCCGCAGCTACTCCATCACCGGCGCGCCGCTGATCGTCAAGGACAAGGTGCTGATCGGCAACGGCGGCGCCGAGTACGGCGTGCGCGGCTATATCTCGGCCTTCGACGCCGACACCGGCAAGCTGGCCTGGCGCTTCTACACCGTGCCGGGCGACCCGGCCAAGCCGCAGGAAAACGCCGCGCTGGAGATGGCGCGCAAGACCTGGAGCGGCGACAAGTACTTTGCCGAAGGCGGCGGCGGCACGGTTTGGAACGCCGTGGCCTACGACCCGGCGCTCAACCTGGTCTACTTCGGCACCGGCAACGGCGTCGAGTGGAACCGCGTGGCACGCGGTGAGAGCAAGGAGGCCACCAACCTGTTCCTGGCCTCGATCGTCGCCGTCAACGCCGACACCGGCGAATACGCCTGGCACTACCAGGAAGTGCCGGGCGACATGTGGGACTACGATGCCGATGAAAGCCTGATCCTGGCCGACCTGAGCATCGGCGGCAAGCCGCGCAAGGTGCTGCTGCAGGCGCCGAAGAACGGCTTTTTCTACGTGCTGGACCGCGCTACCGGCGAACTGCTCTCGGCCGAGAAATTCGCTCCCGCCACCTGGGCCAGCGCGGTGGACCTGAAGACCGGCAGGCCGCAGATCGACGATACCGCCTCGGACTGGACCAGCGGCCCCAAGCTGGTGATGCCAGGCCCGCTCGGCGCACACAACTGGCAGCCGATGTCGTACAGCCCCAAGACCGGTCTGGTCTATATCCCGGCGCAGGAAGCCGCGGCTCTGCTGGCGGCGAACAACGACGCCGTCTTCGACCCCCGCACCGGCACCTGGAATCTCGGCACCCAGCCCCTGGCCCTGCCGGAAGACCCCAAGCAGCTGCAACCGGTGATCGACTCCTACAAGGGTCGCCTGCTGGCCTGGGACCCGGTGGCGCAGAAAGCGGCCTGGTCGCAGGAATACCGCACACCGTGGAACGGCGGCACCCTCAGCACCGCCGGCAACCTGGTATTCCAGGGCAGCGCGGACGGCCGCTTTCTGGCCTATGCCGCGGACAGCGGCAGGAAACTCTGGGAAGCCCCGGCCAACAGCGGCGTGATGGCCGGACCGATGAGCTACACCGTTCAGGGCGAACAGTATGTCGCCGTGCTGGCCGGCTGGGGCGGTGCTTTCCCGCTCAGCTTCGGCGCGCTGTCGCTCAATGCCAAGGTCCGCCCGGAATCGCGCGTGCTGGTGTACAAGCTTGGCGGCGGCGCCAGCCTGCCGCCGCCGAAAAACGCTCCGGTCGAACCGCCCTCACCACCGGCCATGAGCGCCGACACTGCCGTCATCAACCATGGCCGCGACCTGTTCAACGGCAACTGCGGTGTCTGCCATGGACTCAGCGCCATCAGCGGCGGCGTGGTGCCGGACCTGCGCTACCTCAGTGCGGCCAAGCATGCGGTCTTCCCCGGCATCGTCTACGGTGCGCGCGCCAGCCGCGGCATGCCCTCCTTCGCCGGCAAGCTCAAGCCGGACGAAGTCAACGCCATCCACCAGTACCTGATCAAGCGCGCACATGACTTGCAGGACGATCTGAAAGCTGCGCAGACCGCAGCGAAGGCGCCGTAGCGATTCACTCAGGCGCGCAACGATAGGCCCTGCTGACAAGAAGCTGTCAGCAGGGCCCACCTAACATGGCTCCGGACAGCGCAAATCCCTTGCGCCCGCACTCAGGAGCCCACCATGCCCATCCAGGGAAGTTGCCACTGCGGCGCCACCCGTTTCGAACTCAGCGAGGCGCCGGCCGGCGTCACGCGCTGCACCTGCTCGCTCTGCTCCAAGCGCGGCGCATTGTGGGCCTACTACAAGCCGCAGCAGTTCCGCCTGCTGACCCCGCGCGAGCAGGTCTCCACCTATACCTGGCGCACCGGCACGGTGAAACACCACTTCTGCGCGCATTGCGGCTGCGGCACTTACAGCGAGTCGCCGGACTGGTCCAGCGGGCAGGCCGACTTCAGCAATCCGCGCATCGGCGTCAACGCCCGCCTGCTGGACGATTTCGACCTTGATGCCGTGCCGGTCACGGTCATCGACGGAAAAAACCTCTGGTAGCTGGTGCCCGGCCAGCGCCTGATCCGCGCCTGCGATGGAATAATTTGCAATCCGCGCCGGTCAGCATGAAACAGACGGCAATTGGCGGCCTCACGGCCGGCCACCGTCGCCACGACCGGAGCCCGCATATGCCGCACCCGATTTCACACAGCCGCCGCGTCCTGCTTGGCCGCATCGTCCTCGGCGCAGCCGCATTGCCCTTGCTGCGCCTGCGGCCGGCGCTCGCCGCCGACCTGCCGCACCTGAGTCCGGACGAGGCCGGCGCCAAGGCCATGCACTACACGCCCGACGCATCGAAAATCGATCCCAAGGTCGAACCCAGCTACGCCGCCGGCAGCCACTGCGGCAATTGCGCGCTGTACCACTACAGCCAGGCCCAGGGCGACTGGGCAACCTGCGACGTGTTCACCAGCAAAGCGGTCAACAACCACGGCTGGTGCCTGTCGCACACGCTGGGGTAACCGGCGTGGCGGCCGCCGGCGCCCCCCGCCGCGCGGCGTATCGGCTACGATGCAGCGCGCATCCAGCGGTGCCGGTTGGCGCATCCAAACCGGCAACAGCCGCCACCGGCAGCCGATTCAGCCAGGCGCGGCACCAACAAGGGGGCACACCATGAAGTTCTCACCCCGGACTGCGCGCCGGATCTGCGGCCTGCTGCTGGTCCTGTTCAGCATTTGCCTGGGCTGCGCCCGGGCCGGAGCGCCGATCGTGCGCGATCTGCCGCCGGGGCTGCAGGTGCCGGCGGCGGCGCAGCCCGGGCCGGCTTTCAACGCGGACCAGGCCACGGCCGCGTACCTCGGCCTGCTCTCGCCGCAGCAGCGCCAGTTGTCGGACCGCTATTTCGAGGGCGGTTACTGGCTGCAGCTGTGGGAACCGCTGTGGAGCGTGGCGGCCTGCGTGCTGCTGCTGGCCAGCGGCGCATCGCGCCGCATGAGCCGGCTGTCACAGCGCATCAGCCGCCGCACCTGGATCAGCACGCCGCTCTACATCGCATTGTTCCTCATCGCCCTGTTTCTGCTCGGCCTGCCCCTGTCGGTTTACACCGACTACCTGCGCGAACGGCAATATGGCCTCACCGAGCAGGCTTTCGGCGGCTGGATGCGGGATCAGCTGGTCAACCTGGGCGTGAACGTGGTGCTCGGCGCCGCGGCGCTGACCGTCATCTACGCCGCGGTGCGCCGCACCGGCGCGAGCTGGTGGGTCTGGACCACGGGGCTGAGCTATGCCTTCCTGATGATCGCGTCGCTGATCGCGCCGCTATACATCCTGCCGCTGTTCAACGACTACAAGGCGCTGCCGGCAGGGCCGACGCGGGACGCGGTGCTGTCACTGGCCCGCGCCAACCAGGTACCGACCGAACATGTGGAGTGGTTCGATGCCTCGAAGCAGACCACGCGGCTCAGCGCCAACGTCGCCGGTTTCCTCGGCACCACGCGCATCGCCCTCAACGACAACCTGCTCAACAAGTCCTCGCTGCCCGAGATCGAGGCGGTGTTGGGACATGAGATGGGACACTACGTGCTCAACCACGCGTGGAAGGAGCCGATTCTGCTGACGCTGGTGATCGGCCTGGCGTTGGGCCTGCTGCACCTGTGCATGGACCGCGCGCTTGCGCGCTGGGGCGGGCGACTGCAGCTCGCCGGCCGCGCCGACCCGGCGGCGCTGCCCCTGGCTTTTGCCCTGCTGTCGCTGATCTTCTTGCTGCTCACGCCGGTGCAGAACTCCATCATCCGCAGCTACGAAGCCGAGGCCGACGCTTTCGGCCTCAATGCCGCGCACCAGCCGCAAGGCTGGGCCATGGCCGCACTGCGCCTGTCCACCTATCGCAAGATGGCCCCGGGCAGGCTGGAGGAATTCGTTTTCTACGATCACCCGAGCGGATACGAGCGCATCCACGCCGCGATGGTATGGCTGAAGGAGAATCCGGACGCGGCGATCGCGCCGCCGCGGGACCAGCCCGGTTCCTAGACAAGCCTCTGAGCCATCACCCGACCCGCCGGGCCCGCGCCACAGGCGGATCCCATCCGGCGCCTGGCCGGCGCTATGATGGATCCGTCACCGCGCCGGAGGGCAATCCGCATGAAATTTCCGCCACTTCGGCAGGGCTACGATTGGCTGTACCAGCAGAGCCTGCAGGTCTGCCGCGCCCTGACCAAAGCTCCACAGACCGCGCCCGCCGCCGCTGCCGCCCTGATGACGGCGGTCGAATGCTGGTATGTATTCGGCCTGTTGCTGATCTCGGACGCCGTGCTTTCGACACGGCTGCTCGGCAGCGGCGGCCGCGTCGGACTGCAGCTGGGCGTGATCACCCTGGCCCTGGGCGCCGGCAACGCGCTTTATCTGGCAAAACGGAACGCAGCCACCACTCCGCCCGCCGCGGCGCGCCGGCCCGACAGTCTGTGGATCGCGCTGTTCCTCGGCTCGCTGCTGGTGCTGGCCCTGGGATTCCTGCTGACGCGACGGGCCCTCGGCGCGGCGTGAGGCAGCCCCGCGGCCCGTGCCGCGATCACGCTCCGGCGCGCAGCCAGTCCCTCACGCTCTGCGCCACCCACTCGCCGTCATCCAGCGGCAAGTCGTGCCCGGCCTGCGGATGGATACGAATCGGGCAGCCCCAGGCCTGCGCCAGGCGCTGCGAACAGCGTGGATCGACCAGGCCGTCGCGGGCGCTGTTGAGCACCAGCGTGGGCACGGGCGCCGAGCGCGGAGCCCGGTAGCGCGCAGCGGCAAGGATCTGCCGCAGGGCATTCACGGCGGACACCGGATTGCGTCGGCGCCAGGCGGCCCAGTCGTCCAGCAGGCCATCCGCGGTGCCCTGCAGGCGGCTGGTCAGGCGCAGGATCGTCGCCTCGCTGCGGCGCGGGTCGGCGCCGGCCACGGCCATGCGCAACAGCGCGGCATAGTTGGCCGGGCGCAGGCGATGATGAAACGGGCTGAAGGGGCGCAGGCTGGTGTTGATCAGCACGCAGGCACTCAGCTCTTCGGCGTGCAGGCTGGCCCACGCCACGGCGGCCATCGCGCCGAGCGACATGGCCAGCACGTTGTAAGGCGGCGCCAGGCCGCGGCGGCGCAGCTCGTCACGGCAGTAGCCGGCCATGTCCTGCACGCGCAACGGGCTGGGCAGGCGGTTGAGCGGGCCGTTGCCGGGCAGGTCCAGCGCAATCACCTGCGCGCCGGGCACACGCTCGGCGAACAGCTGCGGGAAGCCGCCCCAATGATGGCTGTCCCGCGTCAGGCCGCGCAGGAAAATCCACGGCGCGGGTGCATTCACTTCCTTTTCACGACATCGCTGTACCAGCAGGCCAGGGCCTGGGCGCGATGGTGCTCCCGAGCCTGCTCGTCCGGCACCCAGTATTGATAGCTGCTGGCGGCGCGGGTGAAGAAGTCGAGCAGCGCGATATGGCGGCGCATCACGCGCTGCTGGCGATGCTGGATCAGCGGATTGAAGATGCCGACACGGGAAAAGATCTGGCGCGGGTTCTTCTTGATCCACAGCCAGGAGCCCATCTCCAGCGTCAGCGGCATGAAGATGCGCTGCTGATCCTCGGTGGCGCGCAGGTACAGATAGTCCCACAGGTCGCCGTGGGTCAGGTACTGGCGGCTCTGCGGTTCGAACACGTAGCGGTGGTGGGCGTAGGTCTGGTCGAAGATGGTACGCAGCGCGTGCATTTCCGGCAGATGCCGGATCGGCTGTACCGTATAGGCATAAGGGAACCAGATACGGTCCTGCGCACCGAATCCGGAATGGCAATCCAGCGCCATGCTGAAGCGACGGCTCAGCAGTTCCTGCTCCACCAGCGCGCACAACGCCGCGCCCTCGGCCTGCATCGGTTCGCCGCGCGCGCCGCGATACCAGGGCAGGCCCGGGCCGATGCGGTGGCCGCCGAGCATGAACGGTACCGGTTCCACCGCCTCCACCGGCGAGTTGCGCATCAGGTCCACTCCGTTGGGATTGGCGCGCGTACCCAGCCACAGGCCGCCCGGGTTGACCAGGGGCATGAACACCAGGCGCACACCCTTGAGCTGTTCGCGCAGCACCGTATCCCAGGGCAGGCGCATCAGCAGGCTGCGCATGTAGGCCAGCACCACTTCGGCGCCGATGCGCTCCAGGCCGTGCACACCGCCGAAGTACCCCACCGCGGGCACATCCGGAGAGGGATTGCCGAGCGTGAAGGAATGCACCGGCAGGCTTTTGCCGGCGCAGGGAACCCGGCACAGCTCCTTGATGTCGAACCAGGAGCGGCCATCCTCGATCAGGCGCTGCAGTTCGGTCAGTTCGTAGGGTTCGCGGGTACTCACGCGTCGGCGGTTGACATTGGCATGCGCGCCAATGTATCCGTCCAACATGTCATGTTCTTGACGCAATATCGCAATATTGAGGCGGAGCCGTCGGCTTTCATCAAGCTGCAATATTCACGTCACAGTGGCTTGATAATTTGGCGCCTCAGCGCTTCGACGCAGCACGCCGGCCGGCGTGGGGAAAGCGCCAGGAGAAAATATCATGCGTGGATTCGTTCGCAGCTTCAAAGCCTTCCCTGCCCTGACCCTGGGCGCCGTGGTCGTCGGCGTGCTGGAATTCGCCGCGCTGCAGCGTTCGCAGTTGAGCAACCGCGCGCTGCCGCGGCAGTAGAGCGCAAGGGGCGCATTCCGCCTCGCCGCAAACGCCGCCTTTACCTCCGCAGCAAGGCTAGCGGCTGTCTCCCAGGTACACCACTTCCGGCGGGTCCTTCACCCCGGCCGCCGCCATGCGCTGTGCCAGTTCCTCGGAACTGAAGTAAGCCCTGGCCTTGTCGACATGCGTGGCGTGCAGCAGCAACACCACGTCGAGCGGATCGTCCACATTCCGCCACAGGTTGAAATCACGGATTCCGACGCTGTCGCGCAAGCTGCGCCCGCGGTCGTGGGCCTGCTTCCAGGTGTCGAAATCGCTCACCCTGATACGCGCCATGATGTGGAACATGCGAACGCCTCCGTTATAGACCGGCGCGGCTCGCCTCAACCCGCGGCTGCGCTTACCCCACTATAGCCCTCCGGTCGCGAGGCGAAGTGCCGCCACCTGCGGCCGGAAGCGGAAGAGACGCCAGCCGCCTCTGGAACGGCCTGGCCTCTTGCCTTATCGTACTGGGGCGGTTGTCAGGCGCCACAGGGGGTGTGCGCCGGAACCGGGTCAACACCGCGGCGTCAGAAAGATCAGGGAAATGAGCCACAGCATTGTCTTCACGGGGAAGATTCGCGAGGGCGCGACGCTGCAGGAAACGCGGCGCAATCTGGCGGAGATGTTCAAGATCGCCGATCCGGCGGTACTGGACCGGGTCTTCTCCGGCAAACCGGTATTGTTGAAGAAGGGGCTGGACGAACACGAGGCGCGCAAGCAGGAGATGATCCTGCTGATGGCCGGCGCCGTCTGCGAAGTGCGCGCCGCCGCGCAGCCGCCGGCACCGCCAAGCCCGCCCCCGCCTGTTGCGGCCGATGGCGGCGCGGACGCGGCGCCATCGGCTGCCGAACCGCCACCCGGCCTCAGGCCCGCGCGCCTGGAGTTGAGCGGGCATGCCTACAATCCCGCGGCCGCGCCACTACCCGCCTCGGCTCCTGCCGTGGCGCCTGCACTGTCCGTGATGCCCGCCGCACCGGCGGCAGCCGAATCAAAGGACTTCATGCCGGCCGCGCTGCGTGGCGGCCTGGCGATGGCGCCGGACGCGGAAATCCAGGCGGCGCAGGCCGCCTACGAGCCGGTGCGGGTCACCAACCAGGGACGCCCTGGCGAGGCCCTGCTCGACGAACTGCATGCCCCCTGGGATCCGGCCTTCGTGCCGAACGCGGTGCGCGGCCTGTCCTGGGCCGGCTTCTTCGCGCCGTTGCTCTGGGGTTCGTTCAACGGCCTGCCGCTGTCGTTCCTGCCGCTGCTGGGCGTGCGCCTGCTGCGCCACTTCGTGCCGGCCTGGGGCTGGATGGTGTTCTATTTCAGCTTCGGCACCTTCTATCTGATCAAGGGTCGCGAACTGGCGTGGGAGCACAAGCAGTGGCGCAATGCCGAGCACTTCAACAAGGTGCAGCGCTACTGGACGTTCGGCAGCCTGGCCTTCTTCGCCTTGTCCATGTACGGCATGCTGCACCTGATGAGCGTGGAGCGGCAGCAGGCTCGCCAGGCCGCGATGGCAGAGGAACTGGTGCGCGCGGAGGCGGCCGTGATGCAGGCCCGCACGCCGGAAGCGCGCGAAGCGGCCGTTGCCGAGCGCGGCAAGGCGCGCGAAGCCTTCCTCGCCGCCATTCCCGACGCGGCCCAGCGCGAACGCGAGCGGCAGGGCTTTATCGAGGTGGACCAGGAGGAGGCGGAGCGCAATGCTCCGCCGGAGCAGCCGCAGTCATCGGGCGAGACAGCGGAAGCGCCGGCGCCGCAATAGCCGCGCGCGTCGACGCCGAAAAAAAGCGGGTTGAGCCCGTGCCGGCTCAACCCGCCTGGATCAAACGCGACGGATCAGAACAGCGCCACGTCCATGTCCATCAGCGGCGCCGCACCGGCGCGGGCAGCACGCAGGTGGAACTCAGTCTCCGGCAGCAGCTTGGCGAAGTAGAAGCGCGCCGTGGCCAGCTTGGAGGCATAGAAGGCGTCGCCGGAATCCTTCTTGTCCAGTGCGATGCGCGCCATGCGCGCCCAGAAGTAGGAGAACACCAGGTGGCCGACCACGCGCAGGTACGGCGTGGAAGCGGCGCCGACTTCCTCCGGGTTCTTCATCGCCTTCTGGCCGATCTCGGCGGTGAGCTTGGTCACCTTGTCGCCGATGTCCGCCAGCGGGCCGACGAACTCGGCCATCTCCGGATGGTCCTTCTGCGCCTTGACGAATTCCTGCACCAGCTTGCCGAACTTCATCAGCTTGGCGCCCATGTCGCTGAGCACCTTGCGGCCGATCAGGTCCAGCGCCTGCACGCCGTTGGTGCCCTCGTAGATCATGTTGATGCGGGCGTCACGGACATACTGCTCCATGCCCCACTCCTTCACATAGCCGTGGCCGCCCAGGACCTGCAGGGCCAGGTTGGTGCACTCGAAGCCGTTGTCGGTAAGGAAGGCCTTGATCACCGGGGTGAGCAGTGCCACCAGGTCCTCGGCGTCCTTGCGCACCTTCTCATCGGTGTGTGAGTGCTCGCGGTCGATCTGCAGGCCGGTCCAGTACGAGAACGCGCGGCCAGCCTCGACGTAGGCCTTCTGCGTCAGCAGCAGGCGGCGCACATCGGGATGCACGATGATCGGATCGGCCGGCTTGTCCTTCAGCTTGGGGCCGGACAGGGAACGCATCTGCAGGCGGTCCTTGGCATAGGCCAGCGAGTTCTGGTAGGCGACCTCGGTCAGGCCCAGGCCCTGCAGGCCCACGCCGAGGCGCGCGCCGTTCATCATCACGAACATCGCCGGCAGGCCGCGGTTCGGCTCGCCCACCAGCCAGCCCTTGGCGTTGTCCAGGTTGATGACGCAGGTGGCGTTGCCGTGGATGCCCATCTTGTGCTCGATCGAGCCGCACTTGACGCTGTTGCGCTCGCCCGGCTTGCCCTGCGCGTCCGGCAGGAACTTCGGCACGATGAACAGCGAAATGCCCTTGGTACCGGCCGGCGCATCCGGCAGCCGCGCCAGCACCAGGTGGACGATGTTGTCCGACAGGTCGTGCTCGCCGGCCGAGATGAAGATCTTGCTGCCGGTGATGTGATAGGAACCGTCCGCCTGCGGCTCGGCCTTGCTGCGCAGCAGGCCCAGGTCGGTGCCGCAATGCGCCTCGGTCAGGCACATGGTGCCGGTCCACTCGCCCGACACCAGCTTGGGCAGGTACAACTGCTGCAGTTCCGGCTTGCCGTGGGCGCGCAGCGCCGCGTAGGCGCCATGCGACAGGCCCGGGTACATGCCCCAGGCCTGGTTGGCGGAGTTGATCATCTCCATGAAGACGTTGTTGACCAGTTCCGGCAGACCCTGGCCGCCGTAGTTGGGATCGGCCGACAGAGCCGGCCAGCCCGCCTCGACGTACTGCTTGTAGGCTTCCTTGAAGCCCTTGGGCGCCTTCACCACGCCGTCGCCGACGTAGGTGCAGCCTTCCTCGTCGCCGCTCTGGTTGATCGGGAAGATCACCTGGCTGCAGAACTTGCCCGCTTCCTCCAGCACCTGGTCGACGGTGGCGGCATCGATCTCGGCATGCGCCGGCATGGCCTTGAATTCCTGCTCCACATTGAGCAATTCGTGCAGGACAAACTGCATGTCGCGCAGCGGCGGCGTGTACTGACCCATGAAACTCTCCAGTGCGATGAATGAGGGAAGCCGGTCCGGGCTTCGCCCAAGGGTTGCGAATCGAGGGGGTATCCCGGATTACCTTGGACAATACGGTAGCGTATGTTTCGGCGAAATGCCAGAGCTTTAGCGACAGGACAGCCTGGATCAATCACCCCGGGGATTCCACCCCGCTCCTGAAGCGGCTTTCAATACGGACAGGGACGGGCCAGTCATTGCAGGGACGCCCGATGGCCGCCAGCTGCCGGCCCGGCGGAACGGGCGTTTCGCAGCCAACGAACTGCCCTACGGCTGCCGGCGCGCCGCCTCCTGCTCCACCTTGGTCAGGGCCACCCGGTTGCGCAGGTATAGCGGCAGCAGTTCCCCCGCGCCGATGCCGCGGCCGGCGGCGAATTCGCGCTGCGCCAGCGGCAGTGCGTCCTGCGCCTGCGGCAGCGCCGCGCCGTCGAGCGGATGCAGCGTGGCGGTGGTGCGCTCGCGCAGCGTCTGCAGGTGGGTATTCCAGCCGCTGCCGACGGCGGCGTAGACGCCCTCGACAGGCAGCGCCAGCGCGTCCGGCGCCGCGACCCGCGCTTCCTCCTGCGCGATCGCAAGGCCTTCAACCGCGGCGTAACGGCAAAAATACACCTCGCTCATGCGGGCGTCGATCACCGCCAGCACCGCGGCAGCGTCGTACAAACGGATCGCGCCCTGGGCCAACATCGCCAGCGAAGTCACCGGCATCACCGGCCGGTCCAGGCCCAGCGCCAGGCCCTTGACGAAGCCGACGCCGATGCGCACCCCGGCGAAGCTGCCGGGGCCGACGCCGCAGGCAATGCCGTCGATCTGCCCCAGGCTGACGCCGCCATCACCCAGCAACTCCTGCAGCATGGCCGGCAACAGCCGCGAATGCTCGCGCCCGGTGCGCTCGAAACGCTGCTGCACCGCGCCGTCCAGCCACAGCGCTACCGAGCAGGCCTCGGTGGCGGTATCGATGGCGAGCAGCTTCATGCGGCCTTCAATCCCCGCAGCCAGTCGGCGGCCTGCGCCGCGTCCGGCAGCAGCGGCATCGGCGGCAGGCTGGCCAGCACGCGCTTGCCGTAGCTCTTGCCGCGGATGCGCGGGTCGCAGATCACCACCAGGCCGTGGTCGGCGTCGTCGCGGATCAGGCGGCCCACGCCCTGCCGCAACGTGGTGATGGCGCGCGGCAGCTGCACCTCGGAAAAAGCATTGCCGCCGCGGGCACGCACCGCCTCCAGCCGTGCCTCGAATACCGGATCGTTCTGCTGGCCGAAGGGCAGCTTGTCGATCGCCACCAGGCGCAGGGCCATGCCCTTCACGTCGACACCTTCCCAGAAGCTGCTGGTCGCCACCAGCACGCCGTTGCCGGCGCGGCTGAAGCGGTCCACCAGCACCGACTTGGCGTCTTCGCCCTGCACGAACAGCGGGAACGCCGCCTTGCGCAGCCTGGCGGCGATGCGCGCCAGCGCACGATGGCTGGTGCACAGCACGAAGGCGCCGCCGCCGCTGGCTTCGATCAGCGGCAGCAGCGCATCCGCCACCGCCTCGGGATGCTCCGGCGCATTCGGATCGGGCAGCTCGCGCGGCAGGTACAAGCGCGCCTGGCGGGCGTAGTCGAACGGGCTGTCGAGGCGCAGCGTGCGCGCGCCGTCGAGGCCCAGCGTGGCGGTGAAATGGGAGAAATCCTGGCCTGCCGCCAGCGTCGCCGAGGTGAACACCCAGGCGCCGGGATAAGCCGCCATGAAATTGCGGAAACCCTCGGTCGGCTCCACCGGCGCGCTGTGCAGCGCCCCGCCCCGCCCCACCGCCTCGACCCAGCGCACCGAGGCCGCGGCGGCTTGCGGCGACTCGTCGTCCGCCGCGATCAGCTCCAGCCGCTTGACCAGACCGGCCGCGCGCTGTGCACAGGTTTCCAGCCCGGCGCTGCGCTCGGCGTAGCGCTTGAGCTGCTCGCCGCATTCGCCCAGGGCGCTGCGCGCCGCGCCGAGGGCCGACACCGCTCCAGGCAGGGCACCGAACTGGCGCCAGGCAACGCGCCCGCCAAGTTCCATGAATGGCCGCTCCAGTTCCGATGCGGCGATGGCCAGCGCATCGACCGCCTCGCCCAGTTCCGGCATGTCGCGGAATTCCTGCATCTCGGTGCCGCAGTCGCGCACCAGGTCGAGCAGCTGCCGCGTGGACACGCGCTCGCCGAAGAACTGCGCCGCCAGTTCCGGCAGCTGATGCGCCTCGTCGACGATCACCGCGTCGACTCCGGGCAGCACCCCGAAGCCTTCCTGCTTCAGGCGGAAATCGGAGAACAGCAGATGGTGATTCACCACCACCAGGTCGGCCGCCTGTGCCGCGCGGCGCGCCTTCACCACATGGCATTCGGCGAAATCCGGGCACTTGGCACCGAGGCAGTTGTCGGCGGTGGAGGTGATCGCCGGCAGCAGCAGATCGTCGCCGGCGACCGAACCCAGCTCGGCGATCTCGCCGCTGCTGGTGCGGTGCGCCCATTCGTCGACCTGTTGCAGGCGGTCGCGCCGCACCCGGCCGCGCGGATCCATCTGCGCTTTGCGCAGGCGGTACAGGCACAGGTAGTTGGCGCGTCCTTTGAGCAGGCTGACGCGCACCGGCAGCGCCAGCGTGTCACGCACCCGCGGCAGGTCACGGAAGAACAGCTGGTCCTGCAGATTCTTGGTGCCGGTGGACACCACCACGCGTCCGCCGCTGCGCAAGGCCGGCGTCAGGTAGGCGTAGGTCTTGCCGGTGCCGGTGCCCGCCTCCACCACCAGCGCGGAGCGCTGCTGCAAGGCCTGCTCCACCGCGTCAGCCATCTGCTGCTGCGGCGCGCGCAGCAGGAAGTCGGTGAGCGCGCGCGAGAACGGTCCGCCCGCGCCAAGCAGCTCGCCGGCGCTCTCATGCCCCATGGACGGACGCTCCGCACGGACTGGCGTAACCCGGGACTGTCGGCTGTGCGGTCAATTCAGCCTTTCGCCGAAGCGCTCGAAGCGCGGCATCCAGTCGCCCTTGATGTCCGCGGCCACCAGGATGGTGACGGCGCGACCGATCAGCAGCTCGCGCGGCACCAGGCCGAAATAGCGTGAGTCGGCGCTGTTGTCGCGGTTGTCGCCGAGCATCAGGAAATGATCCGCCGGCACCGTCAGCGGGCCGAAATTGTCGTTGGCGGCATTGCGCACCGCAGGCAGCCACTGCACCACGTGCCGACCCTGGCCGCCGCCCTCACCCAGGCGCAGCGCATCGATGCCGGCATCGTCGCCGCGCGGCTCCACAACCTGGCCCAGAGGCGTATAGGCAAGCGGCAGGCCGTTGATGATCAGCACCTTGTCGCGCATCTCCACCGTGTCGCCGGGCAGGCCGATCACGCGCTTGATCAGGCGCATGCCGTTCTTCGGTGAATAGAACGTGACGATGTCGCCGCGACGCGGCTCGCCCAGGCGCGCCAGCACCACGTTGGTCAGCGGCAGCTTCAGGTTGTAGGCCAGGCGATTGACCAGCACCACGTCGCCTTCCTGGATGGTCGGCCGCATCGAGCCGGAGGGAATCGGATTCCAGTCGGCGACCGCGGTGCGGAACAGGCCGAACAGCAGCAGGAAGCCGAGGAAGGCGCGGTTGTCGCGGACCCATTTGCTCATAACCGGCTCCTCGGACGCTATGACCCGTGGGGCAACTTCAGTTGGTCGCCAGCGCGCGGGCAATCTCGTCCGCCCGTGCCTGCGCCTGCACGGCGCCGCCGGAGTCGCCGCGCGCCTGCCGCGCAGCGGCGATCAGGCGCCAGTTGCCGGCCTCGATATAGGGATTGCCGCGCCCCAGGCTGGTCGATTTCTGCGCCGCGGTCTCGGCCTGGTCCGGGTGGTTCAGGTCCATGTGTGCACCAGCCAGGGCCTGCCACACGAACGGATTGTGCGACTCGATGTGCAGGGCGCGCTCCAGCAGCGCCTCGGCCTGGTCGGCATGGCCGGCGGCGCGCGCATCCTGCGCCTGGCGGTACAGCGACAGCACCGCCTTGCCGGCGCCGCTGTCCTGAATGGTGCGGGGATAGTTCCGCGTCACCGGTGGCGCCACCACCGGCGGAATGATGGTGCCGGCGCCGGGCACCACCGACCCCGGGGCCGGCGACGCCAGCGGAGGCGGCGGCACCATCACGCCCCCGGTGGAGGAGCTTTGCCCCTGCTCGGTGGCGCAGCCGGCCAGCAGCAGACCCGCCGCTCCGATCATCGCCAGCCGTTGGCGCCATCCCTTGCTGCCGACCCTCATTTGAACACGCTCTTGAGCCAATCAATGGGTGTGGATTTTGACGCATTCGCGCACGGCGCGTATTGCTGCGGTTCGGCGTTGCGCAGATAAGGCACCATCACCGTTTCGGTGCAGCCCGGATCGGCGCGCAAGCCGCTGGCGGGGTCGATGGCCAGTTCCTCGACATCGGCCGGCGGCAGCGGCTCGATGCCCTTGGCGTCGAGGTCGCGCATCAGCTTGGCCCAGATTCGCAGCGCGCCGGTGGCGCCTTCGAAGCCGGTGGGCTTGTTGTCGTCGCGCCCGACCCACACCACCGCCACGCGGTCGGCGCCGAAGCCGGCGAACCAGCTGTCGCGCAGGTCCTCAGTGGTGCCGGTCTTGCCGGCGTAGTACTGGCCTGGCGGCAGCACCGTGGTGGCCCAGTGCGCGGTGCCCAGTTCGATAACCTTGTGCATGGCCCAGGTGGTCAGGTACACAGGCCCCTCGGGCAGCGTGTGCTGTATCTTGAAGGCGTAGCGGTTGAGCGGCTGGCCTTCCTTGGTCAGCACCGCGCGGATGGTCAGCAGCGGCGTGCGGAAGCCGGACGCCGCCAGCGTCGAATAGATCTGCGCCACATCCAGCGGCGACATGTCGACGGCGCCGAGGAACATCGACGGCAATTCCGGCGCGTCGTCGAAGCCGGCGGCGGCGAAAGTCTGCTTGACACGGCCCACGCCCATCTCCAGACCGAGATGCACGGTGGCCAGGTTGTAGCTCTTGGCCAGCGCCATGTACAGCGGCACCGCGCCATGCAGCTGCCGGTCGTAGTTCTTCGGCGACCACACCTGGCCGTTGGGCAGCTTCAGATCCACCGGCGCATCGTCCAGCGGCGTCTGCAGGTTGTACTGGCCCGAGGCCAGCGCGGTCAGATAGGTGAAGGGCTTGGCCAGCGAGCCGATCGGACGGCGCGTGTCGATGGCGCGGTTGAAACCGGCGTAGCGCGCATCGCGTCCGCCGACCACCGCCAGCACCTCGCCGCCTTCCACCGATGTCACCACGCCGGCGCCCTGCAGCGTGCCTTCGGACATGCGCCGCGACTTCTCCAGCTCCGGCACATCGGCGCTGATGCGGCTTTCCAGCGCCTCCTGCACCCGTGGATCCAGGGTGGTGAAGATGCGCAGGCCCTCGTTGGTCAGGTCCTGCTCCTGGTACAGGCCGGCGAGCTGGCGCCGCACGAGGTCGACGAAAGCCGGATAACGCGCCGCGCCGCCGCCGCCGCCCGGCGTCACACCCAGCGGCCTGGCGATGGCGGACTGGTATTCATCCGGCGTGATGCTGCCGGCGTCAGCCATCATCTTCAGCACCAGGTTGCGGCGCTCGGTCACCAGCTTCACCGCGCGGCGCGGGTTGTACTGGGTCGGACCCTTGACGATCGCCACCAGCAGCGCGATCTCGTGCGGCTGCAGCTCGTTGAGCGGCTTGTTGAAGTAGAACTGGCTGGCCAGGCCGAAGCCATGCACCGCGCGCGGACCATCCTGACCGAGATCGACTTCGTTGAGATAGGCCTCGAGAATCTCGTCCTTGCTGACGTGGCGCTCCAGCAGTACCGCCATCGAGGCTTCCGTGATCTTGCGCTTGAGCGTGCGCTCGTTGGACAGGAACAGGTTCTTGATCAGCTGCTGCGTCAGCGTGCTGGCGCCCTGCACGGTGTGGCCGGCCATCAGGTTGGCCACCGCCGCGCGCAGGATGCCGCGCAAGCTGATGCCGCCGTGATTGTAGAAGTTGTGGTCCTCGACCAGCACCAGGGTCTGCGGCAGCAGCGGCGGCAGATCCGACAGCTTGACCAGCACGCGGTCCTCGCCGCCGTGCGAGGGATAGATGCTGCCGATCAGCAGCGGGTCGAAGCGCAGCAGGTCCAGGTTGCGGTCACTGCCCATCACGCGCAGGCCGGAAATACCCTTGTCGTCGCCCTGCACCTCGACGCGCTGCTCGGTCTGCGGCCCGTCCCAGAAGGCGAAGGCCCGCGTATCGATGCGCAGGCTGTCCTTGCCCGGGATATAAGTGCCGGGCCCGACCAGGTCGTCGCCGGCGCGGTAGCCCAGGCGCTCCAGCTCATGGCGCAACTGCGTCAGGCCCAGCGCGGCGCCAGGATAGACTTCCAGCGGCGCGGCATAGACCTGGGCCGGCAGCACCCAGCGCACGCCGGCGAAGCGCGTGCGCACGTCGCCATCGAGCTTGACCAGGAACAGGGTGAACAACAGCAGGCCGAGGCTGAGCGCCAGGCCCAGGCCGATCAGCAGCCAGCGGAACAAGGGGGCCTGAAACAGGCCAGATCGGGATTTTTTACGCGCCATTAGGCGCAAATGCTAACGTTTTTCCGACGACCGCGCAGGCGCGGATGCGGCCTTCAGTCGCCGCCCTTGACCTCGCGCTCCATCGCTTCCAGCCCGATGTGGCGCACGTCCTTGCCCTTGACGAAGTAGATGACGTATTCGGCGATGTTGCGGGCATGGTCGCCGATGCGCTCCAACGAGCGCACCGACCAGATGATGTCCATGACGCGGCGGATGGTGCGCGGATCTTCCATCATGAAGGTGATGCACTGGCGCATCAGCGCCTCGTACTCACGGTCCACCGCCATGTCCTCGCGCGCCACCGCCAGTGCCGCGTCGGCATCCATGCGGGCGAAGGCGTCCAGGCCGTCGCGTACCATCTGCGACACGTGCCGCGACAGGTGCCCGACCTCGATCAGCGGCGCGTTGCCGCCCTCCTGCGAGGCCAGGTCCACCGCCATGCGCGCGATCTTCTCGGCTTCGTCGCCGATACGCTCCAGGTCGGTGATGGTCTTGATGATGGCGTAGACCAGGCGCAGGTCGCCCGCCGTGGGCTGGCGCCGTGCCAGGATGCCGCTGCACTCCTCGTCAATCAGCACTTCGAGCTGGTTGACCTTGAAATCGTTGCGCGAAACCTCCTCGCCCAGCACGCCGTCGTTTTCCATCAGGGCGCGGGTGGCATCGACGATCTGCTGCTCCACCAGGCCACCCATGGCCAGCACACGCTGGCGCACGTCTTCGAGTTCTTCGTTGTACTGGCTGGAGATATGCGACTTGTAGGAGAGGCTGGTCATGACGGAATCGTTTCGTCGACGTTTTTGGTAATGAGGCTGGAAGCGTTCAGGTCCGTTCGGGCAAGCATTCGGCGACCAGCGCAGGCATCCTGCCGCATGCGTGATGCAACCAAATTAATTCCAGTGAATCCAGCAACTTGTCCGCGAAACTTATCCCTCTGGGCCGTTCAAGCTAACAACTCAAGATTACAGTGCCGTGACGTGCGGCGCCAGCCGATTACTAGCCCGGCGCAGGAGTCGGCTTCATCGCCGGAGCTGCGGCCGCGTCGCTGGAAGTCCAGCCGCCGCCGAGAGCGCGCACCAGATCGATGCTGGCGCGCACCTGCCGCGTCTCCAGGCGCAGCTGGGCCTGCTCGGCGGCCAGCGCGGCGGTCTGTGAATCGACCACTTCCAGGTAACTGACTCCACCGTCACGGTACTGCGTCATCGAGATATCCAGGGTTTTCTGCGCGGAAGCCACCGCCGCGCTTTCATCGACATATTCGATCTTGTAGTTCTCCAGCAGCGCCAGGTTGTCCTCCACCTGCTGGAAGGCGCCCAGCACGGTCGAGCGGTAACGTGCCGCGGTCTCGTCCAGGCGGGCTTTCGCCGCCGCCAGCTGGGCATTGTGCAGGCCGGCATCGAACAGGGTCTGGGTCAGCGTCGGCCCCACCGCCCAGAACGTGGACGGCGCCATCAGCCAGTTGTCGGTGTTGGTGCTCTGAAAGCCGATCGTTGCGCTCAGGCTCAGGTCCGGAAAGAACGCGGCGCGCGCCACGCCGATGCTGGCATTGGCCGCTGCGACCCGGCGCTCGGCCGCCGCCACGTCCGGCCGGCGCTGCAGCAGGCTGGCCGGCAGGCCGGGCGGAATCTGTGGCGAGGCGATCCAGTGCGTATCCGGCGGCATGGAGAAGCTGGAAGGCGATTCCCCGACCAGCACCGCAATGGCGTGTTCCAGCAGCGCGCGCCGCGCGCGCGATTCGGACACCTGGGCACGCGCCGTGTCCAGCTCGGTGCGGGCGCGGCTGACATCGAGGCCGGAAACCAGCCCGCCGCCATGCAGGGTTTCGGTCAGGTTGAGGGCCTTCTCATAGGCCGCCACGGTATCCGCCAGCAACCGGATCTCGCGATCGGCGCTGAGGATCGAGACATAGTCGTCCGCCAGCCGGATCTCTAGGCTCAGGCGCGCCGAGGCGAGATCGCCGGCGGCGGCCTGCGTCTCGGCCCGCGCCGCCGCCACCTGATTGCGCACCTTGCCCCACAGGTCCAGCTCGTAGCTGGCCTGAATGCCGACCTGATCCGAGCCGTAGATGTCGGGCTGGCCGCCGCCGCGCAAGGGGCGCGTATCCGATTGCCGGTTCTCGGACAGCCCCAGCAGGCCCGACAAGGTGGGAAACAAGCCTGCCCTGGCCTGGTCCTCGTAGGCTTGCGCCTGGCCGTACAAAGCCAGCGCCGCCGCCAGGTCCGGGCTGTTCGCGTCCAGCCGCTGCTCCAGCTCGGCCAGCCTGGCGTCGCCAAACAGGCTCCACCAGGCGCCGCGCGGCAACTGATCGGCGGGCTGGGCGTCGGTCCATGGCGGTGCTTCCTTGAAATGTGCCGGCACGGCCATTTCGGGCACCTGGTAACCGGGCGCAAGAGAGCAGCCGCCGCAGATGACAGCGACCACCAGCAAGGCCAGCCGGCGCTCATTCCGGCGCATGCCCTTCCTCCTTCTGCAGCGCGGCGGCGTCCGGGACCGGCGCGGCGGCAGCCACGCGCACTTCGTCGCCATCGGACAGCGCGTCGGGCGGACTGTCGATGACGCGGTCGCCGGCATTGAGGCCCGAACCGACCTCCACCCAGTGCCCCAGATCCTGCTTCACCGTGATCGGCCTGAGCCTGGCGCGGCCGCTCGCGTCAACGGTGGCCACCTGCAAGCCGGCCGAGCGGAAAATCAAGGCACTGGCCGGCACACGCAGGACATTGGCATCCGCGGCCAGGTCGAAGCGGACGTTGGCGAAATCCCCCGGCATCAGCGCACCCGAGATGTCGTCCATTGACAGTTCCACCAGCAAGGTGCCGGACTCCACGTTGACCGCGCCCGAGGTGCTGTCGACCTTGGCGACGAAGCGCGTGTCGCCGTGCCCGGGCACGGTCAGCTGCGCCGCCATGCCCGGATGGATGGATGGCGCGAAGTCCTGCGGCACGCTGACATAGACACGCAGCTGATGGATATCTGAAACGGTGAACAATTGCGGCCCGCGGCCGCTGCCGGCATCGATCAGTGCGCCGACGTCCGTATCGCGTGAAGTCACCACGCCATCGAACGGCGCAACGATGCGCTTGAACCCTTCCAGCGCCTGCAGGCGCTCGACGTTGGCCGCCGCGGCGTTGGCGATGGCCCGCTTGGTCGCCAGGTCGCCGCTCTTCTCATCCGCCGCCTGCTGCGACACCGAATCCGACTTGAGCATGGCCTGCCAGCGCCTGGCCGTGGTTTCGGCCAGCGACTCGTTGGCGCGCGCGCTGGCCAGATCGGCTTTGGCCTGTTCCAGCTGCTGGTCCAGGTCGGGTGTCTCGATCACGCCGAGCACCTGCCCCGCCTTGACCCTGGCGCCGATGTCCGTGTACCAGATCTTGAGGTAGCCGCTGACCCGGGCGTAGATCGGCGCGCGGTAGAACGCTTCGAGGCGGCCGGGCAGAACGATGGACTCACCGGCGCCACCGGTGGAAGGCTGGATCACGCCGACAGTGGGAATGGCCTGCTCGGCAGTCCATTGTTTCAGGCGCGAAGCATCGGCGGCGCGGCTGGCGATGCCGTAGGCCACGACGGCGATGGCCAGGACCAATCCGACCAGCGCGGCGATTTTCAGCTGTCGCGTGGTGATGGTAGGCGTGGCAGAGACTTCAGCCGACATGGGAAACTCCAGGCTCGGTTGTAAACGAAGTGGTTTCCGGCTTGCGGCGATGCACCATGCTGAACACCACGGGAACGAAAAGCAATGTGGCCACGGTCGCGAACAGCAGGCCGCCGATGACGGCGCGCCCCAGCGGCGCGTTCTGCTCGCCACCCTCGCCCATGCTCAGCGCCATCGGCGCCATGCCGATCATCATCGCCAGGGCGGTCATGCAGACCGGGCGGAAACGGGCGAAGCCGGCGTCGATCGCGGCAGTCAGGCCGTCGCCGCACTCGGCCAGGCGCTCGAGCGCAAAGCTCACCACCAGGATGCTGTTGGCGGTGGCCACGCCCATGCACATGATGGCGCCGGTCAGCGCCGGC
>CAYVKA010000001.1:132579-154562 GCA_964451925.1 uncultured Nevskia sp.
AGGTGCCGGTGGCGAACAGCATCCAGACAATGCCGGCCAGGGCCGCGGGAAGCGCGGTGATGATGACGAACGGATCGGCCCACGACTGGAAATTGACCACGATCAGCAGGTAAATCAGAACCACCGCCGCCAGCAGGCCGAACAGCAGCCCGGAAAACGCGCTGTTCATGGTCTGCACCTGGCCGCGCAACACCACGCTGCTGCCCTTGGGCACACCGCCGGCGTTGTCCGCCACGATCTTCTGGATGGCCGCCGCCACGGCGCCGAGGTCGCGGCCCTGGGTGGTGGCGAAGATATCGATCAGCGGCGCGATGTCGTAGTGCGAAACCACCGCATCGCTGCGGCCGCGCGTGACCGCGGCGATGCCCGCCAGCACCTGGGAGCGCTTGCCGTCGGAGCTGGTCACCTGCAGGTTCTTCAGGTCGGACAGCGTGTCCAGCCGGTACTGCGGCGTCTGCGCCACGATCGGATAGGAGATGCCGTTCTTGGGATTGAGCCAGAAGGTCGGCGCCACCTGACCGCTGCCCGCCAGATTGACCACCAGGCTGTTGGTGACGTCGCGCTCGGTGATGCCGACTTCGTCAGCGCGGGTGCGGTCGACGTTGATCCTGAAGGTCGGGTTGGCGTCGGACTGCTGGATGCGCGCGTCGGCCACGCCCGGCACCGCCCTGATCTGGCGCAGCAGGGTGGCGGCGTAGCGGTAGTTCTCCTCCTGCCGGGGCCCGACAATCTGCAGGTCGATCGGAGCCGGCGCGCCGAAATTGAGGATCTGACTGATGATGTCGGCGGGGAGGAAGGCGAAGGTGGTGCCGGGGAAATCCCGCGGCAGCTGCTCGCGCAGCTGGCGCACGTAGCCCGCGGTGGGACGATGGCCGGCTTTCAGTGAAATCTGGATGTCGCCATCCTGCGAGCCGATGGTGCCGGTGTTGCTGTAGGCGTTGTTGATGCCGCTGTAGGGCAGGCCGATGTTGTCGACCATGCTGTCCAGCTCCCCCGGCGGAACGATGCGGCGGATCTGATCCTCGACACGCGCGAAGGTGAAAGCGGTCTCTTCGATGCGCGTGCCGATCGGCGCGCGCACGTGGATGTTGATCTGCCCGGCATCCACGGCCGGAAAGAAGTTGCGCCCCAGCCAGGGCACCAGCACGAACGACAGCAGCACCACCCCGAGGAACCCGGCCACGAACATCCCGCTGTTGGCCAGCGCCATGCGCAACAGCTCCCGGTAAGCGGCGCGCACCCGCTCGAAACGCTGCTCGAAGGAGCGCTGCATCAGCACCAGCGGATTGCGCAGCGATCTGGAAGCGGCATGCTGTGCCCGGATCTCCTCCATGTCGTATTCCAGCTGGCCGTAAGGATGGCCTTTCTCGACATGCGCGTGCAGGATGTACTTGGCCATCGTCGGCACCAGGGTGCGCGACAGGATGAACGAGCTGATCATGGCGAACACCACGGCCTCCGCCATCGGCACGAACAGGTAGCCGGCGACACCGCCGAGGAAGAACATCGGCACGAACACGATGCAGATGCACAGCAGCGAGACGAAGGCCGGCGTCACGATCTGCGCCGCACCGTCGAGAATCGCCGGCTCCACCTGCTTGCCCTGCTCCAGGTGCCAGTTGATGTTCTCGATGGTCACGGTGGCGTCGTCCACCAGGATGCCCACGGCCAGCGCCAGGCCGCCCAGGGTCATGATGTTGAGGGTCTGCCCCAGGGCCGACAGCGCGATGATCGAACCCAGGATGGCCAGCGGGATCGAGGTGGCGATGATGACGGTGGAGCGCCAGCTGCCGAGGAACAGCAGGATCATCAGGCTGGTCAGCGCCGCCGCGATGACGCCTTCACGCGCCACGCCGCTGATCGCCGCGCGCACGAACAGCGACTGGTCGTCCACCGCCTTGATCTGCAGGCTGTCCGGCACCACCGCCTTGAGCCCGGGCAACAGCTGCTTGACGCCCTGGATGATGGCCAGCGTGGACGCCGAGCCGCTCTTGAGGATGGTCATCAGCACCGAGCGCTTGCCGTCGACGTGCACGATGTTGGTCTGCGGCGGATAGCCGTCGCGCACGTGCGCCACGTCGCGCATCAGGATGGTGGTGCCGTTGACCGCCTTGATCGGCAGGTCGTTGAGTTCGTCGATGGCCTGCGGGCTGTCGTTGAGCTGCAGCGTGTATTCGAACTTGCCGATCTTCTCGGTGCCCACCGGAATGATCTGGTTCTGGTTCGCCAGCGCCGTTTCCACATCCTGCGCCGACAGCCCGCGCGCCTGCAAGGCGTTGGAATCGATGTCGATCTGCACCTGGCGGGTCTTGCCGCCATACGGCGTGGGCGTGGCCGCGCCGGCGATGGTAGCCATCCTTGGCCGGATGATGTTGTTGCCCAGGTCGCCGAGGGTCTGCTCCGGCAGGGTCTTGCTCGACAGCGCCAGTTCGATGATCGGCACGGTCGAGGCGTTGTAGTTCAGGATCTGCGGCGGCGTGATGCCGGGCGGCATCTGCTTGAGCACCGTCTGCGAGATCGAGGTGACCTGGGCGGTGGCGGTGCGGATGTCCACGGAGGGATGGAAGAAGATCTTGACCACCCCAATGCCGAGCACCGCCTGTGATTCGATGTGCTCGATGTCGTTGACCGAATTGCTCAGCGAACGTTCGTAGTAGGTGATGATGCGCCCCGACATCTCCGACGCCGGCAGGCCGGTATAGGTCCAGACCACGGCGATGACCGGGATCTTGATGTCGGGAAGGATGTCGGTCGGCGTGCGCAGCGCTGCCAGCGGACCGAAAATCACGATCAGCAGCGCCAGCACCACGAAGGTGTAAGGCCGCTTCAAGGCGACCCGGACAAACCAGATCATTCAACAGGTCTCCAATTCGGCAGCCGCCGCCGTCGCGGCGCGATTGCATGGTTCACGGATGGGGTTCAGGCCGCGACGCGGCCGGCCGGGGCGTGACGCAGGCCGCGGAAGCGCGCGGCCCGGCAGCCGCTCGGCGCGGCTCCAGACCCGGGGGTGGTACGACGCCGCCGGCGCCGGCGGATGCTGCGATGAAGGAGAATGACGGGGCGGATGTCCATCGGATGCTGGTGGGTAGTCAATGCCGCGAATCTTGACAGGCGCGCGGCGGCAGAGATTCTCACGAAATTCCCACGAATCCACCTAAAATCACATCCTGATGATTTCAAAGGATAAATCCACAGACGACGAAACGCTTCCCGGCGCTGTCTGGTCGTTCGGCCAGAGCCAGTTCGACGAATTCAAGTGGGAGCTGAGGGTCAACGGCGCGGCCGTCGAATTGGAACCGCGCCCGCTGGAAATCCTGCTATTGCTGTTGCGCCACGCCGGTGAAACCGTCACCCGCGAGGAATTGCTGCTGTCGGTATGGGGTCACTCCCACCTGAGCGAAAATACCTTGAGCAATGCCATCGCCAAGCTGCGCCGGGCGCTGGGCGACGACAGCCAGGGCATCATCGTCACGGTACACCGCGTCGGCTACCGCCTGGCCATCCCGGTCCATCGCCGGGACACCCGGCCGGAGGCCGTCGCGCCCCGGATCTTCCATCCCGGCGACCCGGTGCCGGGGCGCGAAGGCTGGTCACTGCTGCAACCGCTGGCGCCCGCCTTCAACAGCGAGGTGTGGCTGGGACAGCGTCAGGACAGCGGCGAGCAGCGCGTGTTCAAATTCAGCGGCGATGGCCTGCGCCTGTCCTCGCTGAAGCGCGAGGCCACCCTGTCAAGGCTGATCCAGAACACGCTCGACGGCCGCCCGGACATCATCCGCGTGCTCGACTGGAGCTTCGAGCAGCCGCCGTTCTTCATTGAGTGTGAATACGGCGGCTTGAGCCTGCCACAATGGGCCGAAAGCCAGGGCGAGCTGACCCGGGTGCCGCTGGGGACGCGGCTGCAACTGATGGCGCAGGCGGCGGAAGCGGTCGCCGCCGCGCACTCGGTGGGCGTGCTGCACAAGGACCTGAAGCCGGCCAATATCCTGGTCGACCGCCACCAGGACGGCACTTGGTTCGTGCGCCTGACCGATTTCGGCAGCGGCGGGTTCGCCGACCCGGCGCGCCTGGCGGAGCTGGGGGCGATGCGCATGGGCTTCACCCAGATGCCGACCGCCAATCCCGACTCTCTTTCCGGCACTCCTCTGTACCTGGCGCCGGAGCTGCTCGACGGCCATGCGCCGACGGTGCAGTCCGACATCTACGCCCTCGGCGTGATCCTCTACCAGATGAGCGTGGGCGATCTGCGGCGACCGCTGGCACCGAACTGGGAACGCAACGTCGGCGACGAGTTGCTGCGCCAGGACATCACCGACGCCGCCAGCGGCGATCCCGCGCACCGCCTGTCGTCGGCCCGCGAACTGGCCGAGCGGCTGCTGCACCTCAATGCGCGCCGCGCGCAACAACTGGCCGAGCGCGCCAGCCGGGCGCGGCAGGAGGAAACGCAGCGCGCGCTGGACCGCAGCCGCGCGCGCCGCCCCTGGCTGATCGCCATGGTGCTGGTGATCAGCTGCGGCCTGTTCCTGAGCCTGTGGTTCTTCCGCCAGTCGATCCTGGCCCGGGACGAGGCCTTGCGGCAATTCGACATCGCCCAAGCGGTCAACGACTTCCTCAACAACGACCTGATCGCCAGTGCCAATCCGACCATCGGCGGTTCCGACAAAGTCACCGTGCTGGAAGCGGTGCGCAAAGCCGCGGACAAGATCAACGAGCGCTTCTCGCAGTCACCCCAGGTGGCCATCGCGTTGCATCAGACGGTGGGCAACGCCTACCGCACGCTCGGCAACTACGCCGAGGCCGAGACCGAATTCCGCAGGGCCAAGGCCATCGCCGACGCCGAGTTGGGACCGGACAGCGAGGCCTCCATCGGCAACGACCTGCTGCTGGCGCAGATGCTGGCCATGGAAAGCCGCTATCCGGATGCGCGGGACATTCTCGACCGGGTCGAAGCAGCGGCCGCCCGGCGCCCGTTCAGCGACCCGATGATCGGTGTGCGGCTATGGGACGTACGTGGCCTGTTCGACAGGCACAACACCAACCTGGTCGCCGCCGCGCGGGATGCCGACGAGATTCTCAAGGCCTTGCACCAGCTCAAGGCCGCGCATCCCCGGATCTACGAATCGAACTCGCAGTCGGTGTTCCTGACGCTGCTGCACGTGGCACAGGATTTCCAGGATGCAGGGCGGCACCGCGAGGCCGAGCGGATCGAGCAGTCCCTGATCGATGACGTGGCCGCCCGTCGCGGCATGGCGGACCCCTTGACCATCCGGGCGCGGCAACAACTGGTCGATAACCTGAAGCAGCAGGGCCGGCTTGACGAGGCCGCGGCCCTGCTGCCGTCACTGCTGCACGACGCCGGCCTGACGCTGGGCGGAACCAACCGCATCGATCTGGAGATCCTGCGCGAGCAGGCGCTGATCAACGAGCAGCAGATGCACTGGCAGGCGGCGAACACGGCCGCCGCGCAAGCGGAACAGGGTTACCGGCAGCTGTTTGGCCCGAACAACGACTTGACCGTCCTGACGACCATGGACCGTGCCCGTATCCTGGCCGAATCCGGTGAGGCGCAAGCGGCCATTGCCAAGTACCAGGAGGCGCTGGCGGCCGCCATCCAGATCCAGGGTAAGAGCGGCCTGCTGACACAACTGGTCAGCTACGGTCTGGCCGATACGCTCCTCAATGACGGCTTGCCGGCGCAGGCGGCTCCACTGCTGTCCACGCTCGATGCGGAAGCCCTTGAAAGTGCCGCGCCGGCCGCGCCCTGGGCCGCGCGGCTGGAATACCAGCGGGGCCGGCTGGATATGCAAAGCACAAGGCCGGACCAGGCCCGGGCCCACTTCAAGACCGCGCTGGAAACGGCGGGCAACGACACCCGGCTTCGGTCGGACATTGCGGTGGCGCTGGAGAAACTTCACTAGGCGCTGCGCAACAATGACCTCCGTCGCAGCGACCCAATGATTGTCAACAGACCCTAGTCTGCACAGTCCGCACCCCGGCTACGCATCCGGCGGGACGAGTGGCCAGAGCCTTATTCACTATTGGAATTAAATAATCTCTTTTTATTCCTTCTCATTCTTATTATGTTCAGGCAATTTCTCCCGCACAAGACCGCGGCATCAGCGGCTTGAACTTCAGACTAGGGAGAACATTGGTGAAACAGTATGTCCGGAACGGCGCCCTCGCCGTCATCTTGGGTGCGGGTGCAAGCGGCGCCGCTCACGCCGACAGTGCATCGACGCTGGGCGGAATCGTGGTGAAGTCCGACGACGGCAACTTCGTCGCTTCGCTCGGCGGCCGCGTCCATTTCGACTACACCGGCATCATGCCGGACAAGGGCAGCGGCTTCGACAGCGGCGCTGCCGAAAACACCAGCGGCTTCTATTTCCGCCGCGTCTTCATCAGCCTGTCCGGCAAGGTCTATGGCTGGCGTTATCGCATCGACGAGGACATCTCCAACACCTCCAACCCGGCGGCGGGCTTCCAGGACGTCTTCATCTCGCACGATATCGGCGACTACGGCACCGTGCGCATCGGCCAGACCAAGCCGTTCCGCAGCATGGACGAACTGCTGAGCAACAACGACAAGATCTTCACCGAGCGCAACGTCAACTCGGCCACCGGCCTGTTCGGCGGGCGCGACTACCAGCAGGGGGTCTTCTACCGCTATTCGCGCCCCAACACTTTCAAGTCCGATGACAACTTCTGGGGCGGTGTTTCGGTCTATTCGCTCAACAAGGCCGGCGCTTCCACCGACCAGGGCACGGGCACTCCGACTCAGGGCATCGGCTACAACGCGCGCCTGGCCTATGCGCCGGTATTCACGCCGCGCGAGTGGATCCACGTCGGCGCCAGCTTCTCCAGCGACCACGCCGACAACGGCGCCAAGCTGACTTCCGGCGACAGCGTCTGGTATTCGTACAAGGGCGTGACGCAGAACCTGGTCAGCCTGGCAGGCACGCAGCCGGCCACCAATCCCACCAGCGCCAACATCGGCGGCGGCAACAATCCCAGTGTCGCCACCACCGCAGCGGAGCTGGCGGGTGCCTTTGGTCCGCTGTACCTGCAGACCGAATACGGCCTGGCAAAATTCCGCCAGCCGGTGCCGGTGAAGACCGGCGTGCCCAACGAACAGACGGTCTATGCGTTTTCCGGTGAAGGCAGCTACTACCTGACCGGCGAAACCAAGCGCTATGACACCACCATCGCCTCGTACGCGACGCCCAAGCCGCTGCATGCGTACGGCGCGGTGGAAGTGGCCGCCGGCTATAACTTCATCAAGAACCGCAACCTTTCGGCCAACGACACCGGCGCCGTGTGCGCGCCCGCAGTGGGCGCGATCCCGACCGGAAGCAGCATCACCAAGTGCGATCTGACGTACTACACCGTGGGCGTCAACTACTACGCCAACGCCAACGTGCGCTTCATGCTTGACTATTACTACGGCATCTTCGACCTCGGCAATGCCGGCAAGGACAGCCCCAAAGCAGTGAACGCGCGATTCCAGATCGCCTTCTGATCGATCCCTCCCCGCGGTAGCTGCACCCGAAACTGCCGGCCTCGCGCCGGCAGTTTTTTTCGTTTCTGCCCCGCTCCGGTTGAGCTTTGAACTCCCCTACGTTATATTTTTGAAAATATAACGAATCAAATTTCGGGGGCACGGCTTCGGAGGCCTTCGACACCAGGGACATTCAGCGCTCCAAATTTGCCGGCTGTCGAGGCGGTGCACTTCCGGGCGGCCCGGAACAGAAGCGCGACGGTGCACCGCCGCATCTATCGGATCAATCGCCGGCCACGGTTGCAACCGGGTGGCCGTCATCGCGTTTTGCCTTCAAGCAGGGAGAGTCAGTGTGAAGAAGACTTCTGGATTCAGTGCGCTCGCCGTGTTTTCGCTCGGCCTGGCCAGTTCGCCGGTTTTCGCCTGGGACAGCGTGGCCGACTTTCTCAAGCAGACCACGTTCAGCGGCAACCTCCGCGCCTACGATTTCAACCGCGTCTACAGCGACCATACGCAGAGCGCGCAGCCCAGCCAGAGCGCCTTCTCGGTTGGCGGCCGGCTCGACATGCAGAGCGCGCAGTTCCTCAACGGCTTCTCCGTCGGCGTCGGCTTCCTGACCGCCCACTCGCTGGGCGCGAACAATCGCAGCGACAACCTGGCCCACCTCGACCAGACGCTCGCCGGCGGACGCAACTCAATCACCGCGCTGGGCCAAGCCTACCTGCAGTACAAGAATTCCTGGATCACGGTGAAGGGTGGCGACCAGAATATCAACACACCCTGGATCAACGACTCGGATTCGCGCCTGCTGCCCGCCACCTACCAGGGCTTCTTTGCCGATGCCACGCCGCTGAACAACCTGCACCTGATCGGACTGCGCATCTTCCGCTGGAAAAGCCGCACCTCGACCGATTATTTCCAGAACAACCTCTACTACGCGCCGTCCTACGGCGGCGACGACATGCAGGGCGGCGCCAAGACCGGCCTGAACTCTGCCGACACGCAGGGCGCGCTGGCGTTCGGCACCACCTATGCCGATCATGGGGTCAAGATCGGCCTGTGGTACTACAACTTCGAGCAGTTCGCCAACATGGTGTATAACGACAGCCAATACACCTTCAAGACCGGCAGCGGCTTCGATCCTTTCATCGGCGACCAGTTTTCCCGCCAGTGGAAGAGCGATTCACTGCTTAACGGCGCGCCCGTCAACACCGTCAAGGGCCAGAGCGTCGACAACCTCAGCTACGGCGGCAGGGTTGGCCTGAACTCGCCCTACGGCCAGCTGACGGTCAGCTACCTGGAAATCGCCAATCACCAGGGAACGGTCGGCAACGGCGCGCTGATCTCCCCCTACACCATCGGCTACACCACCGATCCGCTCGACACTTCCTCGATGATCCGCGGCATGGTCGACCTCGGTCCCGGCCAGGCGTGGAAAGTGCGCTACTCCAAGCGCTTCTTCCAGGAACAGTTCGCCGTGATCGGAGCTTTCGCCCGTTACCACTCGGACGCTTATGGCAGCAGCAACAATGCGCTGATCGACCTGGGCTACTACCCGCTGGGTTTTGTCAAAGGCCTGTCGATCCGCAACCGTGCGGAACTGGCGATCGCGGCCGACGCCGCCACGGGCCTGAACCCCGGCAAGAGCCGGTACTTCCTGTACGACCGCGTACAACTCCAATACGAGTTCTGACGCCGCTGTTACGCTTCGTCACCCGGCAGCGCAGCCACTCCATCCTCGGTCGAGGTGGCTGCGCCGCCTCCGGGAAAACTTTGCATCCAACTCAAACCCCGGTGGCGCTATGATGGGAACCCCTTCATCTCCATCGAGCCTGCGATGCCTCAACGCTCTCTGCTGCTGTTGTTCCTTGGCTTGTCCTTCGCGGCCCACGCTGACTCCACCAGCGAAGAAAACACCCGCCTGAAGCAACAGATTTCCGTCCTGCAATCGCGCGTCGATGTGCTGGAGCGAGCCTGCCCGGTCGCCGCCCAGACTACTGGGGCGGCAGCACCCGCTGCGCCAGCGGCGAAAGCAGTCACACAAAACGAAGTCCCGGCGCCGTCCGAGTCGGTGGTCGCCAATGCGAACATCGACGGCACGCCGCAGCCCAGGGACGAGCGGCCGACGAACGTATCTCCGCCCAAGAAGTACGCCGACACGGGTTGCGACCGCAGCCTGTTCAGAGGTCCCAAGGCGGGAAGCTGGCAGAGCCCTGCCAGCTGGCAGAAGCTCGCGGTGGGTTCATCCATGCCGGATGTGGAAAGCGCTCTCGGCGTGGAGCATTACGACGTCGATCGCGGCAAGGGCCGCGTCGAGTGGCAGTATGGAAAATGTGGTTCCAGCTGGGAGGGCGAGGTGGTATTCGCCAATGGCGGCGTGGTCTCGCTTTCCCCGCCGGATCGTTAGTACGGCTCAAGGCCGCTCCGGATATGCCGTACGCGTCCCATCCATAGCGGCGCTCAATCCGGCAAGCAGATTCGCTTCAGTGTCCTGATCATCAAACAAGAAAAGGCCGGCCTGGTTTCCCAGGCCGGCCTTTTGCTTGACTGCTTAGGCTGCTTTAGCCGTACCGCTTACTGGAACGGGTAGTAGCGGAAAGACACGAAAGCCATCGGGTCCTTGGTCGTGCCGACCAGGCCACCGGTGTCGGGCAACGTACGGTTGGCCAGGTAGGAACCCTCGGCGCCGATCTGGAAATAACCCAGCGTACCCTTGTAAGCCTTCCACCAAGCGCCAAAGGCCGCCATGCGCTCGCTGCCGATGTTGCCAGTGCACTTGAGGTTGGCGGTGGCGGTGCCAGGGTTCGTGTTGCAGCCCGCATTGCTGGTGCCGCCGTCCGCGAATGCAACCTTTTCGTTTTCCATACCGAGGTAGACGTAAAGATCGAGGCGGTTGGTCGGGTGACCGACCAGGCCGATCATGAACTGCTGCTCCTGCGTGGCGGAAAGCGAGCCGTTGTACGGGTTGGTCACCGCATCAGCCAGCTGGCCCGAGCCGTAACGGCCATTGCCGCGGCCCACGAGGCCGTTGGCCTGCAGATCGAGCATCTTCGGAACCAGCGGCAGCGTGAAGCTGGCGCCGATGCTCTCGGCCACGTTGGTGTGGTTCTTCTGGGTCGTGTCGACCGAACCATTGCCGCGGTCGTGCAGGAAACGGGTCAGGCTGTACACCTCGTAGTGGCCGAAGCCGGGGTCGATGGCGTACTTGACGATCACGTCAGGGGCGACGTCATCGCTGTAGTTGGTGCTGGGGTTCAGCAGGCCGCTGCCGTTGCCCGTACCGTTTACAGTGGTGCCCGCACCGGCGGCAGTGCCGGAGATGGCGTTGCCGACCTGCGGTTCTTCCAGCGAGATACCCAGGGCACCGAACGGGCCCAGGTTGCGGACCAAGCGCAACTGCGCCTGGCGGGCCCAGTTGAAGCCAACGACGTACTGCGCGTCAATGGTCAGCGGGTTGTACTGCTTACGGATGTCCAGACCGTGGCTGAACGGCGTCGCCATGCTCCAGGTCTGACCGGCGAGCAGCGACCAGTCACCGTGCTGCCAGTCGCCGTAGAAGTGGCGCATGCGCAGCGTATAGCTGTTGCTCTCGTTCGAGTTCGAGGTGGTGCCGGAGCTGAGGAAGTCCGTCTCCATGTAGTACTCGAGCTTGTCTTCGCCGGTGGCGTACTGCGCCAGCAGGCCGAAACGGCTCTGACGGGCCGACATGCGGAACTCGGGTTCATAGTACTGCTGCGGATTGCCAGCACCGGTCGCGCCCGGCGTGTTCTGGAAATTGGAGGCCGCGCCCGGGAACGGAATCTTGTAGAAGCTGGAGCCGACGTCGGCATTTTCGTTGTGGGCACGATAAATGCCAGCCAGTTCGGTAAAGCCGCCGAGGGTGACCTTGACCGGGCCCGCCTCAAAGCTCGCGTCGCGCTTGTCCATCTGGATCTGCGGGTCGGCGTGCGCGGCAACACCCGCACCCGCCCCCACGTAAACAGCCAGCATGCTGTACCGAAGCAGTTTATTCACTTGCATCTCCCATCCCAGTGGTAAAAGGACCAATATTTAAAATGTACAGTCAGCCTGCTGACCGACTGCCTGAGTGCTGCTTTCCAGAACCCGCGATCTGGCTCCCCTTGGTCGGCGGCCTTGCTGGCCCGCTGGCCCCGGATTACCGGTCTTGCATGGCCGGGTCTTGGAGCGCCGATATCACCCCGGCGATTTGCCTGAAAAAAGGGCAAAACCTTTCGGAAACCGTGCCTTGCATGGCCCGAAAGCTTCTATCCATAGATGTTCTTAGCAACGCGTTATAAGTTTAGGAAGCAGTGGTGAAGCTTTTGTGACAACGCTGTTTTTATAAGGACTTTCCCGGTTTTGGCGTCCATTTTTGGGGCAAGCGGGCCTATCTTGGCCCAAGCGGGCGCCCGAGGTCTAGGGTCTGTTGACAATCATTGGGGCGCTGCAGCGATCAAATGATTGTCAACGGACCTAGTGCGCCTGGGCGCGCAGTTCGTTGCGCAGTGCACCACGGTGGGCGCGATGCGGCGGGAAATGGCAGGTGAAAGTGCTGCCGACCCCGGGCTCGCTTTCCACGGTCAGGCGCCCCTCGTGGTGCTCCAGCGCATGCTTGACGATCGACAGGCCCAGGCCGGTGCCGCCGCTGGCGCGGGAGCGGCCGACGTCGACGCGATAGAAGCGCTCGGTGATGCGCGGGATGTCCTTCTCGGCGATGCCGATGCCGGTGTCGGCGACGGAGAAATGGGCGCCCTTGTCGTCCCCCCACCAGCGGATGCGGATGATGCCGCCAGCCGGGGTGTACTGGATGGCGTTGCCGATCAGGTTGGTGAAGATGCTTTGCACCTCGGTATCGCGCCCGAACAGGCGCAGGTCGGCCTGCACATCGGACTCGAAGCGGTGGGCATTGCGCGATACGCTCTTGCCCTCCTCCAGCGACTGCGCCAGCATGCGCGGCACGTCGAGCAGGTCCTGGCGGCTCAGCACCACGTCCGATTCCAGCCGCGCCAGCTTGAGCATGTCGGCGATGAGCATCTCCATGCGCGTGGCCTGGCTGCGCATCTCGGCCAGCGGCGTGCGCCAGGCCTTGAGGCCGCCCTCGCCGCGCGAATCCGACTCCATCACATCGAGATAGCCGCGCAATACGGTGAGCGGCGTGCGCAGCTCGTGCGAGGCGTTGGCGACAAAGTCCCGTCGGGCGATTTCCAGGCGCTTGAGCTCGGAGATGTCGCGCACGATCATCAGGCGCTGGCCGTTGCCGTAAGGGATGATGCGGAACGACAGGATCACCTGCGGGTTCAGTGCCGACACTGCTTCGACATCGTCGGAGTAGTCGCCCTTGCCGAAATACTCGGTGAATGATGGCGCGCGCACCAGGTTGGGCACGCGCAACCCCAGATCCTGCGGCAGGCGCAGGCCGAGCAGGGCCTGGGCAGCGGCATTGAACCAGACGATCTCGCCGTTCGGCCCGAGCACCACGGCGCCGTCCGGCAAGGCCTCGGTGGAGGCCTGGAACTCGCCCAGGATCGCGGCCAGTTTCTTTTTGCGCTTGCGGTTGCGCTTCTGCAAGGTCAGCAGGCCGTCGAAGATTTCACCCCAGGTGCCGCCGACGATGGGCAGCGCCACCTGCTTGGGACTGCCCAGCCAGGCGCGCAAGGCCGACAGATAGCGCAGATGCAGGGCCAGGCGCAGCCCCAGCATGATGGACACGCCCAGCCAAGCCAGGCCGAAACGGCTGCCGACCAGGCCACCGACCAACGCCCACAGCACCGCCCGGATCAGTTCCCGGCTCAGGGCGGCGCTTGGCATTCGCATGGGGTTTCGCCCGCTAGACCTTTTCCGAGAAACGATAGCCGGTGCCGCGCACCGTCTGGATCATCGCATCATAGCCGTGCGGCGCCAGCGCCTTGCGCAGGCGGCGGATATGCACGTCGACGGTGCGCTCCTCAACATAGACATTCTGCCCCCAAACGCGGTCCAGCACCTGCTCGCGGGTGTAGACGCGTTCCGGATGGCTGACGAAGAAGTGCAGCAGGCGGTATTCGGTCGGCCCCAGCCGCACCGGTTCACCCTTGGCGGTGACGCGCTGGCTGGCGGCGTCCACCTGCAGGCCGGCCACGGCGAGCTGCTCTTCCTCGCCGCCGGGCAGCGTGCGCCGCAGCACCGCCTGGATGCGGGCGGTCAGCTCCGGGAAGGAGAAGGGCTTGGAAACGTAGTCGTCGCAACCGACATTGAGGCCGCGCACGGTGTCCTCTTCCTCGGCCCGGGCCGTGACCATGATGATCGGGATGTCCTTGGTCATCGCCGCGGCTTTGAGCTCGCGGGTGAACTCGATACCGGACACACCGGGCATCATCCAGTCGAGCAGGATCAGGTCCGGCCGCGACTCGGCGATGCGCAGACGTGCTTCCGGCACGTCGCTCGCCAGGCTGATGCGGAACTCCGCCCGTTCCAGGGCGAAGCGCAACATATCGCGGATGGGGGCTTCGTCTTCTACAACCAAGATTCGCTTGTTTTGCATGCCCATAGCCGATTAAACGCCACAAAACAGGCTATAAGCAAGACGTTACAGATATTTGACAAAGCATCGCGTGAATTTCCTCACGCAAGCCGCAGATGCTTGAGCAGCAACGAATATGTCAGAAAGATGACAACCAACAAGCCCCTTTACAGACGCCGTAACACCACGCTGCCGGCGGAGTAGCCGGCGCCGAAGGCGCAAAGCACGCCGACATCGCCCGGCTGCAGGTCCGCATGGTATTTGTGGAAGGCGATGACCGAACCGGCGGAGCTTGTATTGGCGTATTCGTCGAGAATTACCGGGGCCTCGTCGGTGCCCGGCTCATGCCCGAGCACGCGCTTGGCGATCAGGTGGTTCATGCCGAGATTGGCCTGATGCAGCCAGAAACGGCGCACGCTGGAAGGCACGATGCCCAGATCGCCGAGGTGTTGGGTCAGCAGTTCGGACACCATCGGCACCACTTCCTTGAACACTTTGCGCCCTTCCTGGCGGAACAGCACGTCGTCCCAGGCCCGGGCCGGCTGCTCGGACGCATTGAGGAATCCGAAGTTGTTGCGGATATTGTTGGAAAACTGGGTCGACAGGCGCGTGCCGAGCACCTCGAAACGGTCCTTGCCGGCAGCTGACTCCAAAGGCTCGATCAGCAGCGCGGTGGCGGCATCGCCGAAGATGAAATGGCAATCGCGGTTGCGGAAGTTGAGGTGGCCGGTGCAGATTTCCGGGCTCACCACCAAGGCCGCGCGCGCCGAGCCGCGCGCCACCGCATCCACCGCGGCCTGCACACCGAAGGCGGCCGAGGCGCAGGCCACGTTCATGTCGTAGCCGTAGCCGCTGGTGCCGAGGTAGTGCTGCAGCTCCACGGCCATGGCCGGATACGGCCGCTGCATGTTGGAGCAGGCGACCAGCACCGCGTCCACGTCCTTGGCGTCGCGGCCGGCGCTCTTCAGCGCCTGTTGCGCCGCGGCCAAGCCCATTTCCACCAGCAGCGACGGCTCGTCGTCGCTGCGCTTGCGGATCAGCGGGCGCATCACCTTGGGATCGAGCACGCCGGCCTTGTTGACGGTATAGCGCGCCTTGATGCCGGAAGCCTTGACAATGAACTCGCTGCTCGAGGGCTGCAGCGGCTCCGCCGCACCGGCAGCGATGGCGGTGGCGTTGTCGGCGTTGTGCTGCTCGACGTAAGTGTTGAACGCGGCGACCAGCTCATCGTTCGAGATGGACTCAGCCGGCGTGAACAGACCGCTGCCGCTGATGCAGACCTTTTTCATTGTTGGGGGCTCTTGAATACTCTGGGCTTCAGTTTAGCGCGGCGCCGCTGTTTCATCACGGTTGGGGGCCGCTGCCCCTGGCGATGGGCGGCGTAAAAAACCAGCAGGATCAACGATTATTGCCTCGAATCCGGGATCACGCCCCGTACTAGGCCACGGCGCCCCTGGCCCACCCCGCGCCGGCAATGGCGCCTTCGATGCAGCGCTGCACGCCAGGTTCGCCGCGGAAGGTCAGATGACCACCCTGGTACCACTCGACCGGCCGCCCCCAGTGTTGCGCCAGGCGCAGCGGCTGATCCGGGGGCACCACGCGATCGGCACTGCCGGCGAACAGGTGCAGCCGTTCCGGCGGCAGTTTTGGCGGGAGCGACAGTGGCGAAACCACATGCAGCAGGGTGCGCAGGCGCGCATCGTCGAGCCCGTGTGCCTGAAGGTAACGGCGGTGTGGCACCGGCAGATGCCCCCACAGCAGCGGCACGAAATCGGCCACGGCGATGCCGGCGATGACGAAATCCAGGCCAGGCTCGTGCGCCGCCAGCAGGCTGGCGTTGTAGCCGCCGAGGCTGTAGCCGAGCACGCCGATGCGCGCCGTCGGATCCTGCGTGCGGATCCAGGCGATGGCACGGCGCAGGTCCCACAGCGCCTGGGTCTCGGCGTGCAGCAGTTCCAGCAGGTCACCGTCGAGGAAGTAGTCACCGCTTTGCCAGCCGAGCCGACGCGGGCCGTGCAAAGGCAGGATGGGCATCAGCAGGTTCAGGCCCAACTGCTGGTGCAGCGTCTTCGGCTCGAACAGGCGGAAGTCGGCCAGCGGAAAACCCATGCGATAGCCGTGGATGCACAGCAGCCAGGGCCGGCCGGGCTGGTCATGGCGCAGCATCCAGGCGGCGCAGTCGCGGTTGCGCTCATGGCTGACCCAGCGATCGGCGCCTGGCAGCGAGGGCTCAGGGATGAAGCCGCTGGGATAGCGCAGGCGCTGGTAGTCGAAGCCGACCGCACGGGCCGCGGTCTGGCGCACGCTGTCCGGCGCCGGCGGCGCCTTGTGGAACCCGGCCGGATCATCGAGCCAGCCGCGCTCGCGCAGTACCCGATCGAGCTTCACCGCCTCATCACACATGCGCTCGGCCAGGTCGCCGCCGGGTGACTTGGCCATGGCAACGAAGTAGCCGGTCAGCGCCTCGTCGAGCGCGGCCTTGGCGAATACCTTGGCTTCCATCGGCGGCGGCGGCGCGCCGGCTGCCCGCTCGGCGTAGCGCAGGGCGGTGCGGCCCGCCACCAGGTAAGAGGCCACCGACAACAGCAGCGCGATCAGCCCGCCGCCGGCGCTGCCAGTCCATGCCGCCGGCAGCCAGAAGACAGCGCCGAGCACCGCGCCCATGGCCATGTACTGGGTTTGCTTGCCGACTTCATGCCACAGCAGCATCGAGACGCCACTGGACAGCAGCAACACCCCCGGCAGAAGGCCCCACAGCAGCCAGCCGGGGCCGTGGCCGGCGAGCAGCCACCACAGTCCGGCGCAGATCGGGATCAGGCTGGGCAGGTCGTATTGACGCGGCGCGCGTGTGTCCATTGATGGATTCTTCAGTTGTGGGGCGGCGGCGGCACGGCCACGCCGTCGCGGCGCTGCGGCGCCGTTGGGCTCAGGCGCCTTTCAGGTGACTGTAGACGATCAGGAACAGGGTTGGCAGCAGCAAACCCAGCACCGCCTGCGCCGGCCAGTTCCAACTGCGGCGCTTCCACAGGCCGTAGGTGGCGACGCCGGCGGCCACCGCCAGCGTGAGGAAACTCGCCGACACGATGAGCAAGCTGGGAAAGCCCTGGCGCATGCCCGGCTCGGAGTTCTGGTAAATGCCGAACACCAGGCAGACATAGCTGACCGACACGGTCATCGCCACGCCCAGCGCAGCCAGGGCGGCATCGACATAGAGCAGGTATTTCACTTCTTGCGACCCGCCCCCGGTAACAGCCTCAGCAGGGGAAACAGTTCCTTGGCGACCTTGGGCTGGGCCATGCCGGTGCGCACCAGGATCAGCGCGAACGCGCGCAGGATGCGGTCACGGCTGTCGAACACGCTGCCGACCATGGGCACGCGGCGGTCATTCATCACCGTCACCGCCTCCTCCGGCGTGTCGCCGAAATTGAAGCGCATGGTCATGCGCACTTCCAGCGGCTCGCGCGCACGGCGGCGACGCTCGCGGGCTTTGGATAAGATGCCGGCGGACTTTCTCTCCGCCATCAAGCTGCCCTCTCCATGACCATTCCTGACACCTTGGTGTGTTTCGCACACGGCAAAGAAAGCGGTCCCTGGGGGACCAAGATCACACATCTCGCCAATACCGCCCGACACCGCGGCTGCGAGGTCATCAGCCCCGATTATAGCCATACGCACGATCCGCACGCCCGCGTGGCGCAGCTGCTGCAGCTGGCGCCGAAGGCCGGGCGGGCACTGGTGCTGGTCGGCTCCAGCATGGGCGGCTATGTTTCGGCCATGGCCTGCGCGGCGCTCAAGCCGCAGGCCTTGCTGCTGCTGGCGCCGGCGCTGTATTTCCCGGGCTTCGATGAGGAACCGGCGGGCATCCCGTCGCTGAGCAGCGTGGTGCATGGCTGGGACGACGATATCGTGCCGGTGGAGCGCGCCATCCGCTTCGCCCGCACCCACAAGGCGGCGCTGCACGTGCTGAACAGCGGCCATACGCTCAACGACCAGCTGCCGGCGCTGGAACTGCTGTTTGACGACCTGCTGTCGCGGACACTCGCCGGCTGCTGATGGACCCGGAAGTGCGCGCAGCGCTGGAAGCCGCGTATCGCGCCGCCGAATATCGCGTGCAACTTTCCGGCGAGGTTCTCGTACTGCGCGTGGACCGGCACGATCGCGCCGCGGACCAGCGCCTGCGCCTGGAGGCCGGCGTACATTCTGATTGGGCCGTAATCACCCCCTGCAATCCCGGATCAAGGCGTTTGTCCAATGCGGCCAACGCAGCGCAGCTGAGGGAGTTGGGCGCGATGCTGGGGGAGCGATGCGTGCGCCGCATCGCCAGCATCAATCATGACCCATCGGGCCGCTGGCCGGACGAACCCGGCTTCCTGCTCTGCGACCCTCCGGCCGGCTTTGCCGAACAGCTTGGGCGGCGCTACGGCCAGAATGCGATCCTGTGCGCCCGGCTCGGCGAGGCGCCACGCCTGGTCTGGCTGGACGACTGAGAGGCGAGTTTCAGGCGGCGGGCGTTGCGGGGCGGTAGGCCTGCACGAACTCCGGCGGCTGGCGCCGCGGTTTGCCGTTCTTCAGGTCGACGCAGATCCAGTGGGTGCGCCCGCGCAGCACCGTCTTGCCGTCGCTGGCGCGGATGATCTGGTAGCCGCGCCACATCGACAGGCGCCCGTCGTTCTCGATAATGAAGGTGGCCAGCAGCAACTCGTCGCCGGCGAAAGTGGGCGCCAGGTAGTCCAACTCGTGCCGCCGCGCCACGCAACCGCAGCCGAAGCGCTCGTAGTCGCTGAAGTCCAGGCCCAGGGCCTTCGAGTGCGACCAGGCCACGCGCTCCAGCCAGCCCAGGTAGACGACGTTGTTGGTGTGGCCGAACCGGTCAATGTCCCCGGCCTGTACCGTCACGCCCTCCACGAAGGGCTCGCGCACGTCCCACTGGTATTCGCTCGCATCCATCCAGAAATCCCGCCGTCGTGACCGTTCCGCCGCTCTCCGCGCTTGAAACTCTACTGCATATCGAAGCTGCGGCTCGAGGCATGCGTCCAGTAGGTCTCGTAAACCACGTGCGCGGCGGGATTGGCGAGCAGTTCGCCCGGCTTGAGGAACTTGTACAGGTTGGACAGCAGGCGGATCTCGCTGCCGGAGACGCGCCGCACGATATGCCGCGGCTTGAAGTCGCCCGGATGCTGCAGGCCGGCGGCGCCGACCAGCTCACCCAGCGCATGCAGGGTATTGCGGTGGAAGTGGTAGACGCGCTGCGACTTGTCCTCCACCACCAGCGCACGCTGGCGCCGCGTGTCCTGCGTTGCCACGCCGGTTGGGCAATGGTCGGTGTGGCAGGACTGCGATTGCACGCAGCCCAGCGCGAACATGAAGCCGCGGGCGGAATTGCACCAGTCCGCGCCCATCGCCAGGGTGCGCGCCAGATCGAAGGCCGAGATGATCTTGCCGCTGGCGCCGAGGCGGATCTTGTCACGCAGATTCAGGCCCACCAGGGTGTTGTGCACCAGCAGCAGCGCTTCCTGCAGCGGCGTACCGATATGATCGGTGAATTCCAGCGGCGCGGCACCGGTACCGCCCTCGCCGCCGTCGACGACGATGAAGTCCGGCAGGATGCCGGTTTCGAGCATGGCCTTGCAGATGCCGAAAAACTCCCAGGGATGGCCCAGCGCGAACTTGAAGCCCGCCGGCTTGCCGCCGGACAGCTCGCGCATGCGCGCGATGAAATGCATCATCTCCAGCGGCGTGGAAAACGCCGAGTGAAGGGCCGGGGAGACGCAGTCCGCGCCCATCGGCACGCCGCGCGCCTCGGAGATTTCCGGCGTCACCTTGGCCGCCGGGAGGACGCCGCCGTGCCCGGGCTTGGCGCCTTGCGACAGTTTCAGCTCGACCATCTTCACCTGCGGCGACTTGGCGTTGGCGGCGAACTTGTCGGCGTCGAAACGTCCGTCGTCGGTGCGGCAGCCGAAATAGCCGCTGCCGATTTCCCAGATCAGGTCACCGCCATTCTCGCGGTGGTAGCGGCTGATCGATCCCTCGCCGGTGTCGTGGGCGAAGCCGCCAAGCCTGGCACCGGTGTTAAGCGCGCGGATGGCGTTGGCGGACAGGGCGCCGAAGCTCATGGCGGAGATATTGAGCACCGAGGACTCGTAAGGCTGGGTGCAGGCGGGGCCGCCGATGCGCACCCGGAAATCGGTGTTGGCCACCTTGACCGGGCGCATGGAGTGGTTGACCCACTCATAGGTCGAGCCATACACATCCAGCTCGGTGCCGAACGGGCGTTTGTCCTCCACGTTCTTGGCACGCTGGTAGACCAGCGAGCGCTGGGCGCGCGAAAACGGCACGGCATCCGAATCCGATTCGAGCAGGTATTGGCGGATTTCCGGGCGGATCAGCTCGAAGAAGGCGCGGAAATGGGCCAGGATCGGATAGTTGCGGCGCAGCGAGTGCCGCGTCTGCGCCAGATCGTAGATGCCGACCAGGCTCAGCGCTCCAGTGATCCCCGCCAGGATCAGCCAATAGGGATTGACCAGGCTGGCGGCACCGGCAACGACGGTGATCAGGACCATGGCGGCGAAGGCGTACAGGCGCGATGGCAGCAGTGGCGACGATGCACTCATGGACGAAGCCATCAGGAAGATCCCTTTTTAGAGGTTGTACGCCGGCGAGGTGGAGCCTTATACCGCGATCTCGATGACGCCTCCAAGTCTTGCCGCCCGAGCAAAACGGCACTTTGAGGAGCGACGCCGATGGAGTAAACTATCAATCCGTACCGATTTGGTCTTGTTTGAAAGACCGGCTGAAAGGCCCTTCCCGAATCCCATGTTCAAGCTCGGCAAGCTTACAGATTACGGCACCGTGGTGATGACCGCGCTGGCGGCACGTCCGGAAGCGCTGCGCAATGCCCATGAGCTGGCGGCGGAGACCCATGTTGCCGCGCCGACCGTTTCCAAACTATTGAAACAGTTACAGAAAAGCGGACTTGTTGAATCCATTCGCGGCGCCCATGGCGGCTACCGCCTGGCCCGTGGGCCGGAGCGGATCACGGTGGCCGATGTGGTCAGCGCACTGGAAGGTCCGATCGCCCTGACGCAGTGTGCGGTGCATGAGGGCGGCTGCAGTATCGAATCGCATTGCGGTGTGCGCGGCAACTGGCGGCTGATCAATACGGCCATCCGCCAGGCGCTGGAGTCGGTGACGCTGGCGCAGATGGCCGAGCCAATGCGCTCCCGCCGCCCGGCCATCACGGACAGCCCGATGAACTTCCTGCGCAGGCTGGGACCCGCCCTGCCGCAGGCGCAGGAATAATTTTCAGGATCTTCGAATCATGGCAACCCAACCCGAGGACATCCAGGAGCTGATGCGGCGGCGCGAGTACAGCGCCGGCTTCGTCACCTCGATCGAATCCGAAACCATCGCGCCTGGCCTGTCGGAGGAGGTGGTGCGCATGATCTCGGCGCGCAAGCAGGAGCCGGAGTGGCTGCTGGAATTCCGCCTCAAGGCCTATCGGCGTTGGCTCAAGATGGAGCAGCCGACCTGGGCCCAGGTCCATTACCCGCAGATCGATTACCAGGCCATCTCCTACTATTCGCAGCCGAAGTCGCACAAGGACGGCCCGAAGTCGCTGGACGAGGTCGATCCCAAGCTGCTGGAGACCTACAAGAAACTGGGTATCCCGCTGAAGGAACAGGAGATGCTGGCCGGCGTGGCGATGGACGTAGTGTTCGACAGCGTCTCGGTGGCCACCACCTTCAGGAAGAAGCTGGGCGAGGCCGGTGTAATCTTCTGCTCCATCTCCGAGGCGGTGCGCGAGCATCCGGAACTGGTGCGCAAGTACCTGGGCAGCGTGGTGCCGTTCGGCGACAACTTCTACGCGGCGCTGAATTCGGCGGTGTTCACCGACGGCTCCTTCGTCTTCATTCCCAAGGGCGTGCGTTGCCCGATGGAGCTGTCGACCTATTTCCGCATCAACGAGCGCAACACCGGCCAGTTCGAGCGCAC
>CAYVKA010000002.1:0-149402 GCA_964451925.1 uncultured Nevskia sp.
GGTGATCGACCTGGTGGTGGCCAGCGTGCTGATGAGCATGGGCATGATGATGCTGTCGCCGATGCTGATCTCGCTGCCGTTCAAACTGATGCTGTTCGTGCTGGTCGACGGCTGGGCGCTGGTGATGGGCTCGCTGGCCGCCAGCTTCAACGTGCCGGCATGAGCCGCCGGACGGGGGATCGCGCGTGACTCCGGAATCGGTGCTGAGCCTGGGCCAGCAGGCGCTGCAGCTGGCGCTGCTGCTGGCGGCGCCCTTGCTGCTGGCTTCGCTGGCGGTGGGCCTGCTGATCGGCATATTCCAGGCGGCGACGCAGATCAACGAGATGACCCTGTCGTTCATCCCCAAGCTGCTGGCGATGGCGGCGGTGCTGATGCTGGCCGGACCCTGGATGCTGCAGCTGCTGACCGAGTTCACACGGCGGCTGATCGAGAGCATACCGAGCGTGACCCACTAGACCAATGATTTCGGTCACCGATGCCATGCTGGCGGGCTGGCTGCAGATGTATTTCTGGCCATTCCTGCGCATCGGCGGCCTGGTGATGGCCGCGCCCCTGTTCAACTCCCCGGCGGTGGCGCCGCGGGTGCGCCTGATCTTGGCGCTGGTGCTGACCCTGGTGCTGGCGCCGTTGCTGCCGCAGATGCCGACCCTGGCGGCGTTCAGCGCCGGCTGGTGGCTGGACATCGCCCGCGAACTGGTCACCGGCGTGGGCCTGGGCCTGGCGCTGCAGCTGGTGTTCGAGGCGGTGATGCTGGCCGGTGAGCTGGTGTCCTACGGCATGGGCCTGGGCTTCGCCCAGCTGGCCGATCCGCTGCACGGCGCCGCCGCGCCGATGCTCGGTCAGTTCTACCAGATCTGCGCCATGCTGCTGTTCCTGGTGCTGGGCGGCCACCTGCAGCTGGTGCAGCTGCTGGTCGACAGTTTCCATGCCACGCCGCCGGGCGCGGCCGTGCTGGGACCGGCGCCGTTCCGCGCCCTGGCCGACTTCGGCGGCCTGTGCTTTGCCGGCTCGCTGCGCATCGCCTTGCCGGCGGTGATCTCGCTGCTGCTGGTGAACCTGTGCTTCGGCGCCATGAACCGCAGCGCGCCGGCGCTGAACGCCATGTCACTGGGCTTTCCCTTGTCGCTGATCGTCGGCCTGCTGGTGCTGCGCCTGAGCCTGCCGCAGCTGCAGGGCGCTTTTTCGGCGCTGCTGGACCAGGCCTGGGCCTTCGCCGAAGGCTGGAGCGGGGGGCTGCGCTGACATGGCCGACAGCGCCCAGGACCGCACCGAACGCGCAACACCCAAGCGCAAGGAGGACGCGCGCAAGCGCGGCCAGGTGCCGCGTTCGCGCGAGTTGGGCGCGGCCGCGGTGGTGGGCGCCGGCTCCGTCGCCGCGCTGGGTGCCGCCCATGGCATCGCCGGCGGCGCGATGCGCGAAATGCGCACCCTGCTGAGCTTCGACGCCTCGATTCTGACCCATCCGCAGGCCATGCCGGCGCTGCTCGGCCGGGCCCTGCTGCAGGCCATGATGCTGTGTCTGCCGCTGTTCGCCGCCTGCTTCTGCGCCGCGCTGGTGGCGCCGCTGCTGCTCGGCGGCTGGAATTTCAGCGCCCAGGCGCTGCGCCCGGATTTTTCGCGCCTGAACCCGGCCAGCGGCCTGGGCCGCATGTTCTCGGGGCAGAGCGGGGCGGAACTGCTGAAGAGCGTGATCAAGGTCAGCTGGATCGGCGGTGTCGGCACCGTCTACCTGTGGGGCCACCGTGCCAGCCTGGCCGGGCTGTCGAGCCAGCCGGATGCCAGCGGCATCGTCGCCGGCGCGTCCCTGGTGATCGGCGCCGGCGTCTGGCTGGCGATGGCGCTGGTTGCGGTGGCGGCGATCGACGCGCCCTACCAGCTGTGGAGCCATGCCAAGCGCCTGCGCATGTCCAAGCAGGAAGTGCGCGACGAGATGAAGCAGAGTGAAGGCCGCCCCGAAGTCAAGGCCAAGGTGCGCCGCACGCAGATGGAAATGAGCCGCCGGCGCATGACGCAGAAGGTGCCCGGCGCCGACGTGGTGGTGACCAATCCGACGCACTACGCCGTGGCCCTCAAGTACAGCAGCGGCGCCATGCGCGCGCCGCGCGTGGTGGCGAAAGGGGCCGGGGAGATCGCCGCAGTGATCCGTGAGCTGGCGCGCGAGCATCGCATCCCGCTGGTGGCGGCGCCGCCGCTGGCGCGCGCCCTGTACCGCAGCGTCGAGCTGGAGCAGGAGATTCCGGCGGAACTGTACGCTGCGGTGGCCCGGGTGCTGACCTATGTGTACCAGCTGCGCGCCTGGCGCGGCGGCAGCCAGCCGCCGTCGGCGCCGGTGATCGACGAGGTGCCGGGTGGCGAACCCGACACCGAATAGCGCCGCCAGGCGCTCCGTCGCCCGATCCGGGCCGTCCGGAGGAAAGCCGGCCCCGGACGCCCCTCCGAGTATGGAAGTTGCACCTGGCGGTGAACTGTCATGGAACCCGCCAGCCCGCCCATGTTGAACCGCCTCCGCGACCTCGCCCGCAGCGGCCTGGGCGCGCCCCTGCTGCTGCTGGTGATCCTGGCGATGATGGTGGTGCCGCTGGCGCCATTCGCGCTGGACCTGCTGTTCACCTTCAACATCGCGCTGGCCATCGTCATTTTGCTGGCGGTGGTCTACGTGCTGCGGCCGCTGGAATTTTCCGCCTTCCCGACGGTGCTGCTGGTGGTCACGCTGCTGCGCCTGGCGCTGAACGTGGCTTCGGCGCGCGTGGTGCTGCTGCACGGGCACGAGGGCTCGCATGCCGCCGGACGCGTGATCCAGGCGTTCGGCGAATTCGTCGTCGGCGGCAACTACGCCGTCGGCTTCGTCATCTTCATCATCCTCACCATCATCAACTTCATGGTCGTCACCAAGGGCGCGGAACGCGTCTCCGAAGTGTCGGCCCGCTTCGTGCTGGATGCGCTGCCCGGCAAGCAGATGGCCATCGACGCCGACCTCAACGCCGGGATGTTGACGCGCGAGGAAGCGCGCATCCGGCGCGACGAGGTGCGTGAAGAGGCGGACTTCTACGGTTCCATGGACGGCGCCTCCAAGTTCATCCGCGGCGATGCCATGGCCGGCATCCTGATCCTGGGCATCAACATCATCGGCGGCCTGCTGGTCGGCACCATGCAGCACGGTCTGCCGCTGACCGCCGCGCTGAAGAATTACACGCTGTTGACCATCGGCGACGGCCTGGTGGCGCAAGTGCCGTCGCTGCTGCTGTCGACCGCGGTGGCGATCCTGGTGACGCGTATTTCGCGCGCTCAGGACATGAGCAAGCAGCTGCTGGCGCAGGTGTTCGGCCAGCCGCGCGTGCTCAGCGTCACCGCCGCGGTGCTGGGCCTGATCGGCATCATCCCGGGCATGCCCAACATGGTGTTCCTGGGCCTGGCGGCGGTCTGCGGCGGCATCGCCTGGCTGCGCGGCAAGCGCGCCGAGGAAGCCGCGGCCAAGCCGGCGGCCCCGGCGCCGGCGGCGCCGGCGCAGGAACTGAGCTGGGACGACGTCACGCCGCAGGACGCGCTGGGGCTGGAGCTGGGCTACCGGCTGATTCCGCTGGTCGACGTGCGCCAGGGCGGCGAATTGATGGCGCGCATCAAGGGCGTGCGCAAGAAGCTGACGCAGGAGCTCGGCTTCCTGGTGCAGCCGGTGCATATCCGTGACAACCTGGAGCTGCCGCCCAACACCTACCGCGTGCTGCTGCACGGCGTGGCCCTGGCCAGCGCGCAGATCTATCCGGACCGCGACCTGGCGCTGAATTCAGGCCGTGTCTACGGCGCGTTGCAGGGCATCGCCGGCAAGGATCCGGCGTTCGGCCTGGACGCCACCTGGATCGAGCGCGGCGCGCGCGACCACGCGCAGAGCCTGGGCTATACCGTGGTCGACGCGTCCACCGTCATCGCCACCCACCTGTCGCAGCTGATCAAGGAGCACGCCTCCGAGCTGCTCGGGCACGACGAGGCGCAACAGCTGCTCAACGCGCTGGCCAAGAGCGCGCCGAAGCTGGTCGAGGACCTGGTGCCCAAGCTGCTGCCGCTGTCGGGCCTGGTGCGCGTGCTGCGCCTGCTGCTCAGCGACCGCGTGCCGATCCGCAACCTGCGCGGTATCGCCGAAGCCTTGGCGGAGGCCGCGCCGCGGAGTCAGGAACCCGTCGCGCTGGCTGCCGCCGTGCGCGTGGCTCTGCGCCGCCAGATCGTGCAGGACATCGGTGGTTCCGAAGGGGAATTGCCGGTTCTGACCCTGAGCCCGGGGCTGGAACGCGTGTTGCAAGACAGCGTCGCCAGCGGCGCGGCCGCGGTGGAACCAGGACTGGCGGAACGCATGCAGCAGTCGATCGTGCAGGGGGCGCAGCGACAGGCCAAGACCGGCCAGCCGGCGATCCTGCTGGTGCCCTCGGGCCTGCGGCCGCTGCTGGCGCGATTCACCCGTCAGGCTGCACCGGACCTGCATGTGCTGGCCTACGACGAGGTGCCGGAAGACCGGCGTATCCGCATGGTGGGAGCGATTGCTTGAATCAAATTGAGAGGGTGCCGCATCAATGAAAATCAAACGGTTCGTCGCCAAGACCATGCGCGAAGCGATCCGCCAGGTGCGCGAGGAGCAGGGTCCGGATGCCGTGATCCTGTCCAACCGCCGCATCCCGGGCGGCATCGAGGTGGTTGCCGCCACCGACTACGACGCCGCGCTGGCGCACCAGGCGCTGCGCCAGCCGACACCGCCGCCGGCGCCGGCGCCGGACAAGCGCATGCGGCCGGCGCAGCCGGCGCAGCCGGCGCAGCAGGCCGCCGCATCGACACCGCCCCCGCCGCCGCCCGTGGCGGCGCCGGTGCGGTCGGCCACGGCGGCTACGGCGGCTACGGCGGCTACGTCCGCCGAATCGGCCCGCACCGCGGCTCCGGCCGCCGAGCTGACGCAGATGCAGCGTGAGCTGGGCAGCATGCGCCGCCTGCTGGAGCAGGAGCTGTCCGGCCTGGTCTGGAACGAGATCAAGCGCAGCCAGCCGCATCGCGCCGCGATGCTGCGCGCGCTGGCCAGCCTGGGCGTGGACGCCGACCTGGCGCGCGCCATGGCCGAAGAGGTGCCCGCACGCCTGGACCCGTCGACCCGCGCGCGCTACCTGCCGCAAGCGCTGCTGGCGCAGCGCATCCCGGTCGGCCCCGCCGATCCGATCATGCAGGGCGGGGTGGTGGCGCTGGTCGGCCCCACCGGCGCCGGCAAGACCACCACCATCGCCAAGCTGGCGGCGCGCTTCGCCCAGTACAACCGCCCGCGCGATATCGCGCTGGTGTCGCTCGATCACTACCGCATCGGCGCGCAGGAGCAGATCTACACCTACGCGCGCAAGCTCGGCGTGGCGGTGCGGCACGTCGAGCCCGACCAGGATCTCGGCGCGGTGCTGGACCAGTTGTCCGATTGCCGTCTGGTGCTGCTCGACACCGCCGGCGTGAGTCCGCGCGACCGCGTGCTGATGCAGCAGCTGGAACGCATCCGCAGCCTGGGCGAGCGCATCCGCAGCTACGTGGTGCTGGCCGCCGACGCCGCCAGTCCCGACGAAGTGCTGCGGCGCTTCGCCGTGGTCAAGCCGGTCGGCTGCCTGCTGACCAAGATGGACGAGGCCACCAGCCTCGGCGCGGTGTTGTCCGCCGTGATCCGCAACATGCTGCCGCTGAGCTATGTCGCGCACGGGCAGCGCGTGCCCGAAGACCTGTACCTGGCCCAGGCCGACCGCCTGGTGCTCTGTGCGGTGCAGATGGCGCGAACCCAGCCCAGGCCGCACGACGACGACAGTCTTGCGCAGCGTCTTTCCAATTCCAATGCAACGGCGGCTACCCTCCATGGCTGAACGTCATCCCGACCAGGCTTCCGGCCTGCGTCAACTCCGTACGGCGCCGCCGGTGCGCGTCATCGCCGTCACCAGCGGCAAGGGCGGCGTCGGCAAGACCAGCGTATCGGTCAACCTGGCGGTGGCCACCGCGATGAGCGGCAAGAAAGTGATGCTGCTCGACGGCGATCTTGGCCTGGCCAACGTCGACGTCATGCTCGGCCTGCAGCCGAGCCGCAACCTGTCGCATGTGCTAGCCGGCAAGGCCACGCTGGAGGAGACCCTGCTGGAGGGGCCGGCCGGCCTGCTGGTGGTGCCGGCTTCCAGCGGCAAGCAGCACATGGCCGAGCTGACCCAGGTGCAGCACGCCGGTCTGGTGCAGGCCTTCAGTGAGCTGCACCGGCCGCTGGACACGCTGATCATCGACACCGCGGCGGGCATCGCCGACTCGGTCATCACCTTCAGCCAGGCCAGCCAGCAGGTCATCGTGGTGGTGACCAACGACCCGGCGTCGCTGACCGACGCCTACGCCCTGATCAAGGTGCTCAACCGTGAAAAGGCGATCGGCCGCGTGCAGGTGCTGACCAACATGGTGGCCGGCGCCGCCGAGGCCAAGGAAATCTATGAAAGCCTGCGCCGCGTGGCGGAAAAGTTTCTCGATGTCACGCTCAGCTTCATGGGCAGCGTGCCGCAGGACGACTGGCTCAAGCGCGCGGTGCGGCGCCAGCAGGCCGTGGTCGAGGCTTATCCGAACAGCCCGTCGGCGCGCGCCTTCCGCGACCTGGCGGCCAAGGCGGCCGGCTGGAGCCTGCCCACCGGGGCGCGCGGCAACCTGGAATTCTTTGTTGAGCGGCTGGTGCACAACCCGGCCGTGGGAGCCCTGACATGAACGCCATGCGCAAAGCCGAGCTGTCCAGCCGCAACAAGGATGCCGAACTGGTGCAGCGCCACGGCGACCTGGTGCGGCGCATCGCCCACCACCTGGCGGCGCGCCTGCCGGCCAGTGTCGACGTCACGGATCTGATCCAGGCCGGCCTGATCGGCCTGCTGGATGCGGCGCGCAACTACAGCGGCAGCCACGGTGCCTCGTTCGAGACCTACGCCAGCATCCGCATCCGCGGCGCCATGCTCGACGAGCTGCGCCGCGGCGACTGGGCGCCGCGCTCGGTGCATCGGCGCCTGCGCGAGATCGGCGCCGCGATTCGCGCCATTGAGCAGGAGCAGGGGCGTGACGCGCGTGACAGCGAAGTGGCCGAGCGCATCGGTATCAGCCTCGACGAATATCACCGCTGCATGCAGGACGCGACGCAGTGCCAGATGCTGTCGATGAGCAGCCACGACAGCGATGAGAGCGACATCGAGTATGCCGGTGACTGCGCCAGCCCGCAGGAGGAACTGGAGCGCGCCGAATTCCAGGGTGAGCTGGCGGAGGCGATACGCTCGCTGCCGGAGCGCGAGAAGCTGGTGCTGTCGCTGTACTACGACGACGAGCTGAACCTGCGCGAGATCGGCGAGGTGCTGGATGTCAGCGAGAGCCGTGTCTGCCAGATCCACGGTCAGGCGTTGACGCGGCTGCGCGCCAGGCTCGACAGCCGCAGCGGGGCGCGGGCGGCGACATGAGTGCTCAATTGATTTCCTGTGGTTCCAATTTCACCTGCATGGGCTGGAGATAAGCCTTGGACAAGAACATCCGTATCCTGATTGTCGACGACTATTCGACAATGCGTCGCATCGTCAAGAACCTGCTGCACGACCTTGGTTACGTCAACATGGCCGAGGCCGACGACGGCAAGACCGCCTGGAGCCAGTTGCAGACCAACCATTTCGACCTGGTGGTCACCGACTGGAACATGCCCGGCATGACCGGCCTGGACCTGCTCAAGCAGATCCGCGGCGATGCGCGCCTGGCGGCGCTGAAAGTGCTGATGGTGACCGCCGAGGCGCAGCGCGACCAGATCATCGAAGCGGCCAAGGCGGGGGTCAACGGCTACATCATCAAGCCGTTCACCGCCGCAACGCTCAAGGAAAAGCTGGACAAGATCGCGCAGCGCAGCGTTGGCGCGGCCGCATGAGCACCGTAGGCGTAGAAACTCCGGCCGCAGCCCGCAGCGCGGAACAGGACGCGTTTTACAGCGGTGTGGCGCGGCTGACGCGCAGCCTCCACGAGGGCCTGCGCCAGCTGGGCCTGGACAGCCGGCTGTCGCGCTTTGCCGACAGCGATATTCCGGACGCCTGCAACCGCCTCGACTACGTGGTCAAGCTGACCGAGGAAGCGGCGCACCGCACCCTCGACCTGGTGGACGAGGCGCGCTCCATCGCCGATGAGCTGACCGACGTGCGCCGGCATCTGGCGCGCCTGCAGGGCCAATCGGCGCCGGATCTGGCGCAGCAGCTGCAGAAACCAGAACTGGTGGTGGAGGACGCGGAAGAGCGCCTGCGCCAGGTGCTGACCGCGCTGGCCCAGGCGCAGGAATACCAGGATCTGTCGGGTCAGGTGATCCGGCGGGTCATCACCCTGGTGCGCAATGTCGAGACGGCGCTGCTCGAACTGCTTTGCGCCGGCGGTATTCAGTTACGGCAGGAAGTGCCGATAACCCCGGCACAGGCCGATCTGGCCGGTCCCGCGCTGCCCGAAACGGGAGCCGCCGACCAGGACGATGCCGACCGTTTGTTGGCCGGCCTGGGTTTCTAGCACCCGCAACAAGGAATGGACCGCGCCGCATGAACCCTCAAGCCGACGACGACATCCGCGCCGATTTCCTGGCGGAAGCCGCCGAATTGCTGCAGCGCCTGAGCGAGCAGCTGGTCGAACTGGAGCGTCGGCCGGATGACCGCGAGCTGCTCAATGCGGTGTTTCGCGGTTTTCACACCATCAAGGGTGGCGCCGGCTTCATGCACCTGGAGCCGCTGGTGGCGCTGTGCCATGCCGCCGAAGACGTGTTCAACGCGCTGCGCAAGGGTTCGGCGCAGATCCATCCGGGCCTGACCGATGCGGTGCTCGAGGCCCTGGACTGCGCCCAGTCCATGTTGTCGGCAGCCGCCGGCAACCAGGTGCTGAAGGAGGCGACACCGTCCCTGCTCGCCAAGCTGCGCGACTCGGTGCAGCAGAACGCGCCGGCAGCCGTTGCCGCCGTTGCCGCCGCTCCGGTTGCGGCGGTGGCGCAGCCCCCGGCCGATGCCGGCGGCGCCATCAGCGACGACGAATTCGAGGCTTTGCTGGACCAGCTGCACGGCCCGGGTTGCGGCCCTGGCGTCGCTGCGGAGCCGGCTGCCGCGCCACCGCCACCGCCGCCTCCGGCGCCGCCGCCGGTCGAGGCACACGCCAGTGCCGCCCGTGCCACATCCGATGGGGGCGTGCGCGTCGATACGGCGGTGCTCGACGACATGATGAACCTGGTCGGCGAACTGGTGCTGGCGCGCAACCGTCTCAAGACCCTGCTGCAAGGAGAGGGTGAACAGGCGCAGCGTCGCGCGGTGACCGAACTGGACCAGATCACCCGCGGGCTGCAGGCCGCGGTGATGCGCGTGCGGCTGCAGCCGATCCGCAAGGTGTTCAGCCGTTTTCCGCGCATCGCCCGGGAAACCGCGCGCACCCTGGGCAAGCAGGTCGATGTCGAACTGAGCGGCGAAGACACCGGCCTGGATAAGAATCTGGTCGAGGCGCTGGCCGATCCGCTGGTGCACATGGTGCGCAACAGCGTCGATCACGGCATCGAGCTGCCGGCGCAGCGCCAGGCCAGCGGCAAACCGGCCTGCGGCAAGCTGCATCTGTCGGCCGAGCAGGCGGGCGACCATATTCTGATCACGGTGGCCGACGACGGCGCCGGCATCGACGCCGAGCGGCTGCGCAGCAAGGCGGTGGAAAAAGGCCTGATCGCCTCGGCCGATGCCGCCCGTCTGTCGCTGGAGGAGTGCCTGCAGCTGGTCTTCCTGCCGGGACTGTCGACGCGCGACAACATCAGCGAGCTGTCCGGCCGCGGTGTCGGCATGGATGTGGTGAAGTCCTCGATCAGTGCGCTGGGCGGCTCGGTGCAGATCGAGTCACGGCCCGGCTTCGGCACCCAGGTGCGCATCCGCGTGCCGCTGACGCTGGCGATCCTGCCGGCGTTGATGGTCGGCGTGGGCCAGCGCATGCTGGCCCTGCCGCTGGCGCCGGTGCTGGACGTGTTCGTTCTGGAGCCGCAGAAGGTGCGCCGGCTCGACCACATCGAAGTGCTGCCGTACCGCAAGGACACGCTGCGCCTGATCCACCTGCACAACTGGCTCGACGTGCCGTTGCAGGGGGACGAGCCGCGCCACGTGGTGGTGGTGCAGGGCGACGGCGAGCGCTGCGGACTGGTGGTCAGCCGCGTGCACGGCCGCGAGGAAGTGGTGATCAAGCCTCTCGGCACGCTGCTGCGCGGCCTGGCCGGCCTGGCGGGCGCCACCGTCACCGGCAGCGGCCGCGTGGCCTTGATTCTCGATATCCCCGGCCTGGCCAACGCCAGCGCTGCTGTGCGGTAGGGCGCAAATGGATTTGCTCAGTATCATCGGCGTGGTGCTGGCTTTCGGCGCCATCCTCGGCGGCGGCATGCTGCATGGCAACGGTCCCGGAGCGCTGTGGGGTCCGGCGGCGTTCGTCATTGTCTTTGTCGGCACCACCGCCGCGATCCTGGTGCAGACGCCGATGGCCACCTTCAAGCACGGCCTGAAAATCCTGCGCTGGGTGTTCAAGCCCCCCAGCCAGGACCCCAAGGCGCTGATCGGCCGCATCGTCGAGTGGAGCAACAGCGCGCGCAAGCAGGGCCTGCTGGCGCTGGAGAGCACCGCCGAATCGGAAGCCGACCCGTTCATCAAGAAAGGGCTGCAGCTGCTGGTGGACGGCGCCGAGCCCGACGTGATCCGCAATACGCTGGACGTGGAAATGGGCAACCGCGAGCATTTCGACCTGGCCGGCGCCAAGGTATTCGAAGGCATGGGTATCTACGCACCGACGCTGGGCATAATCGGCGCGGTGATGGGCCTGATGGAAGTGATGGCCAACCTGGCCGACCCGAGCAAGCTCGGCTCCGGCATCGCCGCGGCCTTCGTTGCCACCATCTACGGCATCGCCACCGCCAACCTGTTCATGCTGCCGATCGCCTCCAAGCTCAAGTCGGTGATTGCCGACCAGACGCGGGTGCGGGAGATGGTGATCGAGGGCCTGGTGTCGATTTCGCAGGGTGAGAACCCGCGCAACATCGAGGCCAAGCTGCAGGGCTACGTGCATTGAGGAGCCGAGCGATGCCGAGGAGGAAACACGAGGAGCACACCAATCACGAGGCCTGGGCCATTCCCTATGCGGACATGATCACCCTGCTGCTGGCCTTCTTTGTGGTGATGTACTCCATCTCCGCGGTCAACGAGGGCAAATACCGCGTGCTCTCCGACGCCCTGTCGCAGGCCTTCGGCGGCCCGCCCAAGTCGATCAAGCCGGTGCAGTTCGGCGAGAAGCGCCAGAGCGGCTCCTCGACCGACGAAAAGCTCAACATCTTCCAGGAAAACACCTTCGAGGCGACACTGGCCGGCGATATGCACGACCAGCGCAGCCCGATCGTGATGCCGGGCAAGGACGAAATGCGTGCGTCGCGCCAGCAGACCAGTCCCAGCGGCAACACCGGCTATTCCGAAGCACAGGCAGCGCGTGAGGCGCGCGCCAAGGAGTCGCTGCAACACATGGCCGACGCGGTGCAGAAGGCGATGGGCCAGCTGATCGACCGCAACATGGTGGTAGTGCGCCAGTCCGGGATGAAACTGGAAGTGGAAATCCGCACCGACATCCTGTTCGCCAGCGGCTCGGCCCTGATCAATCCGCAGGCGCAAGCGATCCTGGCGCAGCTGGCCGGAATCCTCAAGCCGTTTCCCAATACTCTGCTGATCGAAGGGCACACCGACAATGTGCCGATCCATACCGCCGCGTTCGCCTCCAACTGGGAGCTGTCCGCCGCCCGCGCCGCCAGCGTGGTGCACCTGTTCATGGAGCAGGGCGTCGATCCCCGACACATGAGCGTCGAGGGTTTCGGTGAGTTCCGCCCCTCGACCGACAACAGCACCGTGGACGGCCGCAATCGCAACCGCCGGGTGGTCCTGGTGGTGATGGCCGATCCCGGCCAGACCTTGCCGATCAGCGCTGATGGCATCCAGCAGACGGTGGAGCCGGCAGCCACACCGGCGCCCGCGGCGGCTGCCGCCGCGCCCATCGCTGCGGTCCCGAATCCGCCGCCAGCCGCGGCCCCGGCGGCGGCCGCGGCGACGCAGCCTTCGGCCGCAGACGCAACAGGAGCAAAACCATGAATACGGACGACGCCCCTTTCGGCGCGCGCCGCAGTGATGGCCCGCTGAGCCGCTGGGTCGGCTTCGGCGTCGCCGGGCAGAACTATGCGGTCGACATCCGGCAGGTGCAGGAGGTGCTGGTCGGCGCCGAAATCGAGCCGGTTCCGGGCACTCCGCCCGCGGTGCTGGGGGTGATCAACCTGCGCGGCCGCATCGTCACGGTGATCGACCTGCGCCGCTGCCTCGGCTTCCCCGGCGAAGGCGGGAGCCAGGTGTGTGCGGTGGTGATCGCCGACACCGCCGAAGGCCAGCTGGGCCTGCGCGTGGACGGCATCGCCGAGGTCTGCGCCGTGTCCGAGGGGGCGATCCGTCCGGTTCCGCCAACCCTGGGCCGCGGCGCCGATCCGCTGGTGCGCGGCATGGTCAAGCGCGGCGACGCAATGTTGACGCTGCTCAACGCCGACCTGCTGCCGCAGCGCGCGGCGGCGGCCTGAAGCCGTTCGATCCAGGCATCTGCTCCGTTTGTCGCAGCTGCCGCCGGCACCCCTCAAGCAGTCCCCAAATAGGCCGCTAGCGGTGACACAAGGAGGGTAAAGCCATGCCCAAAAATCAACGGGGTGCCGCCGTTCCGGCGGAACCGGCGGATCTGCGCCTGCCGCCCCAGCTGACCATCGACGGAGTCGCGGATCTGAAGGCACGGCTCGAGCCGCTGCTGACGAGCTCCAAGACGGTGGTGCTGGATGCAGCGGAAGTCGAGCGCGTGCATACCGCAGCCTTGCAGTTGTTCTGCCTGTTCTGCCGCGACCGCAAGGCCGGCGGGCGGGATGTGGAATTTGCCCGGCCCTCGGCATCTTTGCGCTCTGCCGCCGAGCTGTTGGGGGCATCTAGTCTGTTGCGTATTACCGGAGGCGTCGCGTGACCCGAATACTTGCTGTCGATGATTCCGCCTCGATGCGGCAAATGGTGGCTTTTACGCTGGCATCAGCCGGCTTTGACGTATCCGAAGCGCCGGACGGGCAGGCAGCCTTGTCGATGGCACAGCGCGAGCGTTTCAACCTGGTGCTGGCCGATGTGAACATGCCGAACATGGATGGCCTGTCGCTGGTGCGCGCGCTGCGTGCGCTGCCGGACTACAAGTTCACGCCGCTGCTGATGCTGACCACCGAATCCAGCCCGGAGAAGAAGCAGGAAGGCAAGGCAGCCGGCGCCACCGGCTGGCTGGTCAAGCCGTTCAATCCGGAGCAGCTGCTTAACACCGTGAAGCGCGTGCTGGGCTGAGGCGCGCACCAGTGACCATCGACCTCGCCCGTTTTCACCACGCATTCTTCGAGGAAAGCTTCGAAGGCCTGGAATTGATGGAACGCGAACTGCTGCGGCTGGACGCCGGCGGCAGCGAAGCGTTGCACGCCGTGTTCCGTGCCGCTCACTCGATCAAGGGCGGGGCGGCGACCTTCGGCTTTGCCGCAGTCGCTTCGTTCACCCATCATGCCGAAACCCTGCTCGACCAGATGCGCTCCGGCGCCCGCGCCGTTTCGCCGCAACTGGTCGACCTGTTGCTGCGCGCCACCGACACCCTGCGCGCGCTGCTGACCGGCGCCCGCGACGGCACGCCGATCGACAGCGCCGCCGTGGCGGCGACGGAGGCGGCGCTGCAGGCGGCCCTGGGCCAGCCGGCGTCGGCCAGCGCCGCAGCGCCGGCCGCTGTCGCAGCAGGCCCGGCCACCTACCGCATCCGCTTCGCTCCGCATGCGGAACTGTTCCGCAGCGGCAACGATCCGCTGCTGATCCTGCGCGAGCTATCCGGCTTCGGCCGCATGGAAGTGGAGCTGGATACCAGCGGCCTGCCGGAATTCGCCGCCTGCGATGCAGAGTCCTGCTATCTGGTGTGGACCTTGAAGCTGCAGACCGAGCGCTCGGCCGCTGAAATCCGCGAAGCCTTCGCCTGGGTCGAAGACCAGTGCGAGCTGCAGATCGAAGCCGAATCCGTCAAGGCGCCGCCGCCCGCCGCTGAGGCAGCTTCCCCGGCCCCGGCCCCGGCCCCGGCCCCGGCCGCGCCGCCGCAGGCCGCGGTGCGCGCCCCGGAAGTGGCGCCGGCAGACGGCGGCTCGGTGCGCGTCGGGATCAGCAAGATCGACGCCCTGATCAACCTGGTCGGCGAGCTGGTCATCACCCAGGCCATGCTGGCGCAGCATGCCGGTGCGCTGGACCCGGTGCACAACGAGAAGATGCTGGCCGGGCTGCAGCAGCTGGACCGCAACACGCGGCAGCTGCAGGAAGCGGTGATGGCCACGCGCATGCTGCCGATCGAGGCGGTGTTCAGCCGCTTCCCGCGCATGCTGCACGATCTTGCGGCCAAGCTCGGCAAGGAAGTTCGGCTGGAGACGCAGGGCGAGGCCACCGAGCTGGACAAGAGCATGATCGAGAAGATCTCCGATCCGCTCACCCATCTGGTGCGCAACGCGGTCGACCACGGCGTCGAAACCCGCGAGCGGCGGCTCGAGGCCGGCAAGAGCCCCGGCGGCTCGATCAAGCTGTCGGCGTCCCATCAGGGCGGGCAGATCCTGATCACGGTTGCCGATGACGGCGCCGGCCTGGACCGTGCGCGCATCCTGGCCAAAGCCAAGGCGCAGGGCATGGCGGTGTCGGATTCGATGAGCGACGCCGATATCTGGCAGCTGATCTTCATGCCGGGCTTTTCCACTGCGGAAAAGGTCACCGATATCTCCGGCCGCGGCGTCGGCATGGACGTGGTCAAGCGCAACATCCAGGGTCTCGGCGGCCAGGTCGAGCTCGAATCCACATTCGGCCAGGGCACGCGGGTGTCGATCCGCCTGCCGCTGACGCTGGCGATCCTCGATGGCATGTCGGTCGGGGTGGGCGCGGAAACCTTCATCGTACCGCTGAATTGCGTGGTCGAATCGCTGCTGCCGCAGCCCGGTCAGCTGAAGAGCGTGGCGGGCCAGGGGCGGCTGCTGAAGGTGCGCGACGAATACCTGCCGCTGATGCCGCTGCACGAGTTGTTCCGCGTGGCCAATGCCGTGCGCGACCCGGAGCAGGGCATCGTCGTCGTGCTGGAGGCCGAGGGCCGCAAGGTCGCGCTGCTGGTGGACCAGCTGATCGGCCAGCAGCAGGTGGTGATCAAGAACCTCGAACACAACTATCGCCGCGTGTTCGGCATCTCCGGGGCCACGATCCTCGGCGACGGCCATGTGGCGCTGATTCTGGACGCGGCCGGCTTGGTGCGCAGCACCTTCCGCGCCGTGGCCGCTTGAAATCGATGCATTGGCTTGCGAGAACCCGATGAACATGGCCACAAAAAACCCCGCTTCCGAACAGCTGCGCGCCATCCCACAGGAATTCCTGACCTTTACCCTCGGCACCGAGGAATACGGGGTCGACATCCTCAAGGTGCAGGAGATTCGCGGCTACGATACCGTCACGCGCATCCCCGATGCGCCGGAATTCATCAAGGGAGTGATCAACCTGCGCGGCACCATCGTGCCGGTGATCGACCTGCGCCTGAAGTTCCGTCTGGGCGAGGCCAGCTACAACGCCCTCACAGTCATGATCGTCCTCAACATCGGCTCGCGCGTGGTGGGCATGGTGGTGGACAGCGTGTCCGACGTGATCGCGCTCGACGCGGCGCAGATCTGCCCGCCGCCCGAGTTCGGCGCGGCGCTGGATACGCGCTATCTCGCCGGCCTGGGCACGCTGGAAGGCCGCATGCTGATCCTGATCGATATCGAAAGCCTGCTAGGCAGCGCCGAACTGGCGCTGTTCGCCGCTGAAACGCCTGTCGCCGCCTGAACATTTCCGTATCGCCACCCCCTAAGGGAGTGTCTCGATGTCGTTCAACAACCTGCGGGTCAGCAAGCGCCTGGCGCTCGGCTTTGGCCTGGTACTGTCCCTGACCGTGCTGATGCTGGTGGTATCGCTGTACTGTCAGGGACAACTCGGCGCCGACACGCAGCTGCTGGCCGAGAAGCAGGAAAAAATCGTGCTCAGCGACACGCTGCTGGCCAACAATCTCGAGCAGCTGTCCCGCACCCAGCGCATGCTGCTGGTGTCGGACGACAAGGGCGAAGTGAAGCGCCTCCAGGAGCAGATGGATGCGGCCAAGGGCGACAACGAAAAGCTGATCCAGCGGCTGACCGCCACTGTCAGCAGCGAGGAGGGCAAGCACCTGTTCGGCTTGGTGCTGGACAAGCGCAAGGCCTGGGTCGACGAGCGCGATCAGTTCACACAAGCGGTGCTGGATGGCGATCCCAAGGACCGCGACGGCCTGGGTAGCTATTTCTTCAGCACCGTGCTGCCGCTGTCCGAGGCCTACAACTTGGCGTTGCGCGACCTGGCCCAGCATCAGAAGCAGAGCTCGGACGAGGCGGTCGGCCTGATGATCGCCACCAATCGCCACGCGCGGATGCTCGAACTGTCGGTGGCGCTTTTGGCCCTGGTGGTTGGCTGCGGCTGCGCGGTGCTGATTTCGCGCAGTGTCACCGTGCGCCTGCACCATGCGGTGGAGATGATCGCCGGTGTGGCCCAGGGCCGGATCGATACCGCCGTGGAGGTTTCCGGCAAGGATGAGATCGCCGAACTGCTGGCGGCGGCGCGGGACATGGGGCAGATGCTCAAGGAGTTCATCGCGGCCCAGGCCGAGATGGCGCGGCAGCATCAGGCCGGCGCCATCGACCACGTCATGGACGCGCGCAAATTCCCCGGCGCCTACGGGCACATGGCGCGGGACATCAACGAGCTGGTGAACGCGCATATCGCAATGACCACGCGCGTGGTCGAAGTGGTCAAGCACTATGCCGCCGGAGACCTGTCGGTCGACATGGAACGTCTGCCCGGCAAGAAGGCCGAGGTCACCGCCGCCATGGACAGCGTCAAGGCCAGCCTGCAGTCGATCAATGGCGAGATCAAGGCGCTGGTGGACGCCGCGGTCGCCGGGCGCTTCTCGGAGCGCGGCAACGAATCACGCTACCAGTATGAATTCAAGGAAATGGTGGCGGAGCTGAACCGCTTGATGCAGGTCAGCGATTCCGGCCTGAAGGAGCTGTCGCGGGTGCTCAAGGCCCTGGCCGGCGGCGACCTGACGCAGCATATCACCGCGGACCTGCAGGGCGCCTTCGGCGAGCTCAAGGAAAGCAGCAACGCAACGATTTCCGGTTTGCAGAGTCTGGTCGGCGAAATCCGCCAGGCCAGCGAATCGATCAACGTGGCGTCGCGGGAGATCGCGGCGGGCAACGGCGACCTGTCGGCGCGCACCGAGCAGCAGGCGGCGAGCCTGCAGGAAACCGCCAGCTCGATGGAAGAGCTCACCGGCACCGTGCGGCAGAACGCCGAGAACGCGCGCCAGGCCAACCAGCTGGCGATCGGCGCCAGCGACACGGCGCGCAAGGGCGGCGAGGCGGTGAGCGAGGTGGTGCGGACCATGTCCGAAATCCACCAGTCGAGCAAGAAGATCGTCGACATCATCGGCGTCATCGACGGCATCGCCTTCCAGACCAACATCCTGGCGCTGAACGCGGCAGTGGAGGCCGCTCGCGCCGGCGAGCAGGGCCGCGGCTTCGCCGTGGTGGCCACCGAAGTGCGCAGCCTGGCGCAGCGCAGCGCTGCGGCGGCCAAGGAGATCAAGGGGCTGATCGGCGACTCGGTGGAAAAAGTGTCCAACGGCTCGGCGCTGGTGGAACAGGCCGGGCGGACCATGCAGGAAATCGTCAGCAGCATCAAGCGCGTGGCCGACATCATGGGCGAGATCACCGCCGCCTCGCAGGAGCAGAGCGCGGGCATCGAGCAGGTGAACCAGGCGATCACGCACATGGACGAAGCAACGCAGCAGAACGCGGCGCTGGTGGAACAGGTGTCGGCCTCGGCGCGCTCGCTGGAAGATCAATCATCCGGCCTGGTGACCACGGTGCGCCAGTTCGTGCTGGAGCAGAAGGCGGGCGGCACGGCCGCGGCAGACGGCTTGCCGCTGGCAGCCGGGATGCAGCCCGAAGCAGAAGCGGAGCCGGAATCGCAGCCGGAAGCAGAGCCGGAAGTGAAGGTCGAAGCACCGACGCCGCCGGCCGCGAGTCCTCGCGCCCAGCCGGTGCGGGCCGCGCGCAAGCGCGTGCTGCTGCAGGCGGGCGGCGCCGCGGTGGCGGCGGCACCGGAACAGTGGACCGAGTTCTAGAGATGAACTGCGCAGCCCGCACCACGTTCGCAGGACCCTCCGGCGCAAGGAATGCCTTCCTGCCGGCGTTGACGGAATTCTGACGCCGGACCGGTCGCCCGCAATGAACGCCCTCGCACAGATCCAGCCCGAAGCCGCCACCGCAGCCCCGTCTGCGGCGCCGGCCGAAGCCGTCTGCGTGCACGAATTTGCGGTGCGCGCCGCCGGCCTGGGCCGCGAGGCCGCCGCGATTGCCGGGGCGCTCGATGATCTGTCCGCCGAGAATGAGCGGCAGCACCAGGCGTTCGAGGCTCTGGCCGGTGAGGCGCACGGACTGCAGGACGCCAATGGGCGGATCCGCAGTGTCGCGGTGGAGACCGATTCACGGGTGCGCCAGGTGCGGAGCAGCATGGAAAGCGCCCTGGCCGATGCGCGGGGGCTGGCGCAGGCGGTCAGCCAGACGCAGCAGGGCGTGGTGGCGGTGACCCAGGCTCTGGCCGGCGTCTCCTCGGTGGCACGCGATATCAGCGCCATCGCCATGCAGACCCGCATCGTCGCTTTCAACGCCTCGGTCGAGGCGGTGCGCGCGGGAACCACGGGCAAGGGTTTCGGCGTGGTGGCGGAGGCGGTGAAGGACCTGGCCGAACAGGTGCAGAACTCCAGCCAGCATATCAGCCAGACCATTGCCGAGTTGTCGGAGCGGGTCAATGCCCTGGGCAGCGCCATGGGCAGCGCGCGTGACGGCGGTGTCGCGGCCGGCTCGGCGGTGGATACCGCGGCCCAGACCTTTCAGCGTGAATTCGCTTCGGTCGAGAGCAGCGTGCAGGCGATGCGCCAAGCCGCCGAGGGCAATGTTGGGGCCTGCAGCCGCGTCATCGAATCGCTGCAGACGCTGCAGGGCGGCGTCGCCGCCAGCCGCGACACGGTCAGGTCGGCCAACGACGAGGCGCATGGTCTGCTCGGCTTGTCCGAGGAACTGATCGAACTGACGGCGCGCAGCGGCTACGAAACCCCGGACAGCCCGTACATCGCCGCGGTGACGGAGGCCGCCAGCCGGGTTGGCGGCCGTTTCGAGCGGGCGCTGGCTGATGGCGAGATCAGCGTGGAAGACCTCGGCGACAGCCGTTATGTTCCGATTCCGGGCACGGCGCCGCAGCAGCACATGACGCGTTTCGTCGACTTCACCGATCGCGTGCTGCCGGATATCCAGGAACCGATGCTGGCCCTGTCTCCGCGCGTGGTGTTCTGCGCCGCGGTGGACCGCAACGGCTTCCTGCCGACGCACAACCGCAAATTCTCCCAGCCGCAGGGCAAGGACCCATTGTGGAACACCGCCAACTGCCGCAACCGGCGCATCTTCAACGATCGCACCGGCCTGGCGTCGGCGCGCAACCGCAAGCCGTTCCTGTTGCAAACCTACCGGCGTGACATGGGCGGTGGCCAGTTCGTGATCATGAAGGAACTGTCGGCGCCGATCATGGTGCGTGGCCGCCACTGGGGCGGCCTGCGCCTGGCCTACCGCTTCGACGAGTGACGCCCATGAACGATACCGCCGTGGCGCCACGCGAGTTCAGCTACTCCAAGCAGGACTTCGAACGGGTACGACGCCTGATCTACAACCGTGCCGGCATTTCGCTAGCGCCGAGCAAGGAAGACATGGTCTACGGCCGGCTGGTGCGGCGGCTGCGCCAGCACGGCCTGTCCAGCTTTCACCAGTACCTGGACCTGCTGGAACGCTCCGACGATGCGGAATGGCAGGCATTCACCAACGCCCTGACCACCAATCTCACGGCGTTTTTCCGCGAACCGCATCACTTCGATGCGCTGCGCCAACTGTTCGGCCAGCTCAACCGCAGCCCCTTGCGCCTGTGGTCGGCCGCCTCGTCCACCGGCGAGGAGCCGTACTCGATGGCGATGACCGCGGTGGAGCATTTCGGCAGCATGGACGCGCCGGTAAAGATCCTGGCCACCGACATTGACACCCAGGTTCTGGATACGGCCCGCCAGGGTGTCTATCCGCTGGAGCGGGTGGAGAAACTGCCGCCGGAACGCCTGCGTCGGTTCTTCCAGCGCGGCACCGGCCAGAATGAAGGCTACTGCCGTGTGGTCGAGGGTTTGCGCCGGATGGTCGAGTTCCGGCCCCTCAACCTGCTCGATCCGCAGTGGGATGTGCGCGGCCCGTTCGACGCCATTTTCTGTCGCAACGTCATGATTTACTTCGATAAAGCGACACAGTACCGGATCCTGAGCCGGGTCATGCCGCTGCTCGCCGATGACGGACTGTTCTTTGCCGGCCACTCCGAAAGCTTCTTCCATGCCACCGACCTGCTGCAGCCTTGCGGGCGCACTGTTTACCGGAAGGCCTGACCATGTACGCCATACGCGAAGCGCGCGATTCGGCAACCCTACGCAGGCATCCGCCGGGCTCGTACTTTGATCCCAAGTTCGATGCCTATGCGCTCAAGGTATTGCCGGGCGAATACGTCGTCACCGGCGACGACCTGATGCTGGTGACCTTGCTCGGCTCCTGCGTCGCCGCCTGCATCCGCGACCCGCAGTCGCGCATCGGCGGCATGAACCATTTCATGTTGCCGGACACCGAAAGCGGCGACGGCAACTCCGCCCGCTACGGCGCCTATGCCATGGAAATGCTGATCAACGACCTGCTCAAACGCGGTGCCGCGCGTAACCGGCTCGAGGCCAAGGTGTTCGGCGGCGGTGCCGTGCTGGCTTCGCTCAATAGCGACGTGGGCGAGCGCAACGTCAACTTCGTGCGCAAGTACCTGGCGCAGGAATGTATTCCGATCGTGGCACACGACCTGGGCGACACCTGCCCGCGGCGTGTGCATTTTTTCCCGGTTTCGGGGCGGGTCATGGTGCGGCGCCTGCCGGCGGCGCAGAAGACCGAAGTGCTGCAGGACGAGACGCTGTATCAGAGCCGTCTGCGGCAGGGGCCGACTTCCGGTGGCGTGGAGCTGTTCTCATGAGCCGGCCGCCCATTCGTGTGCTGGTGGTGGACGACTCGGCGCTGATGCGCAAGCTGATCACCGAGTTCCTCTCCGCCGATGCGGAAATCGAAGTGGTCGGCGCCGCGCCGGACCCTTACGCCGCGCGGGAGATGATCAAGCAGCTGCACCCCGACGTCCTGACGCTGGACGTGGAGATGCCGCGCATGGACGGCCTGACCTTCCTCGAGAACCTGATGCGCCTGCACCCGATGCCGGTGGTGATGGTGTCATCGCTGACCGAGCAGGGCGCCGAGGTGACGCTGCAGGCGCTCGAGCTGGGTGCGGTGGAAGTGGTGACCAAGCCCAAGATCGACCTGATCGAGGGTTTCGCCCGCCAGGCAGAAGAGCTGGTGTACAAGGTCAAGGCGGCCGCCGCGGCCCGTCCGCGCGTGGCGACGCCCCGGCCCGCCGGGGCGCCACCGCGGCTGCCGACGGCGCGCCTGCTGCGCACCACCGAGCGAATCCTGGCCATCGGCGCGTCCACCGGCGGCACCGAGGCGATCCGCGAGGTGCTGCAGCACATGCCGGCAGATGCTCCGGCGATCCTGATCGTGCAGCACATTCCGGCAATGTTTTCGCGACCGTTCGCCGAGCGCATGAACCGCCTGTCGGCGATGGCCGTGTGCCAGGCCGAAGACGGCCAGCGCATCGTTCCCGGCCATGTCTACATCGCACCGGGCGATCGTCACCTGCTGCTGCAGCGCGACGGCGTCCATTACCGTTGCGCGCTGAGCGAGGCGCCGCCGGAGAACCGTCACCGGCCGAGCGTCGACGTGCTGTTCAAGTCCATCGCCGAGGGCGCCGGCGCCAATGCCGTCGCGGCGCTGCTCACCGGAATGGGCGAGGACGGCGCGCGCGGCCTGCTGGAGTTGCAGCGCGCCGGTGCCGCCACGCTGGCGCAGGACGAAGCCAGCAGCGTGGTATGGGGCATGCCGGGCGCGGCGGTGAAGATGGGCGCCGCGTCCCAGGTGCTGCCGCTGTCCGCCATCGCCGATCAGCTCCTGCTGCTCGCCGCCGCGCCGTCCGAACATCGTGCCTCAAGAGCGGTCGATTCCGGCCGATAACCTATCCGCAATCATGCATAGAGCGATCCATATGCACCTCATCGTTTACAAGCCGTTTCTGCCGCCCCTGGTCCTGGGCTTTGCGGCGTTCCTGTCGCACTTCTACGGCGGCCCGCAGGGTCTGTACTGGCTGCTGCTGGCGGGAACCTGCGGCGCCTGGGTGTGGACCACCTGGCGGGTCGGCGGGGCGCTGGCGCAGGCGCAGGCGCACGAGCGCGGACAGCTGGAGCAGGCCCAGCAGCGCAGCAAGGCGCTGGAAGAACTGGGCGGGGCGCTGGCTTCCGACGCGGCCGGCGTGCGCCAGGAGGTGCAGCGTGTGCGCGGCCTGATCCAGCAGGCAACGCGCGAGCTGACCGCGAGTTTCGAGAGCATGAACCGCCAGGCCCAGGTACAGCAGGCCGCTGCCGCGCGCATCGTCAACCGCAGCGGCGACGATGCCGGCAGCGTCGGCGTGCGCCAGTTCGCCCAGCAGGCCGGAAAGCTGATGGAGGGCCTGGTCAACGTGCTGGCCGACGTCAGCCGCCAGAGCGGCGCCAGCGTGCAGATGATCGATGTCATGGTGAAGCAGTTCGACGCCATCTTCGAGCTGCTCGGCGACGTCAAGCTGATCGCCGACCAGACCAACCTGCTGGCGCTGAACGCGGCCATCGAGGCGGCCCGCGCCGGCGAGGCCGGCCGCGGCTTCGCGGTGGTGGCGGAGGAAGTGCGCAACCTGTCGGAGCGCTCCAACAACTTCAACGAGCAGATCCGCAAGCTGGTGTCCAGTTCGAAGGAGGCCATCGCCTCGGTACGCGAGACGGTGGGTGCGATGGCGCAGCGCGACAGCAGCAGCAGCCAGCACGCGCGCGCCGAAGTCGGCGGGCTGATGCAGCAGATCGAGAAAGTCGACCACAGCCTGACCGAAGGCCTGCGCGAGATGAGCAGTGCCGGCGAGCAGATCGGCCAGGCGGTGGGGCAGGCGGTGCGCTGCCTGCAGTTCGAGGACATCAGCGTGCAGGCTCTGGCCGCCGCGGAACGCCATGCCCAGCGCCTGCTGCAGGTGCAGGCGGAGACGGTCAAGGCTGCCGGCGGCCGCCCGTCGCTGATGGCCAGCCTGGCCTGCGACAGCGCCCCGGCCGAGGACTGGCGCCTGCCGCCGGCCAAGCCGGTGGCCCAGATGACGATGCACGAGGGCTCCGTCGAGCTGTTCTGAACCCGGCCGCCGCCCGGCTGCGCCGGGCGGCGACTTGAGCGCATGGCGTCCGGGTCGGTACAGTGGGGGCTCCGCCCCCGGGGGAGCCAGCGGCATGCGCCAAGACAAGGATCTGCCTGTGATCCTGCTCGCAGAGGACGACCCAGCCCATCGTCTGCTGACGGTCAAGGCGTTCCAGAAGTCGCAGCTGCCCAATCCGGTCCATCAGGTGCAGGACGGCGAGGAGCTGATGGACTACCTGCTGCACCAGGGCAGGTACGCCGGCAACAGCGGCGCCGTCGATCCCAAGGTGATCCTGCTCGACCTCAACATGCCGCGCAAAAGCGGCCTCGAGGCCCTGGCCGAGATCAAGTCCAACCCGCGGCTGCGGCGCATTCCGGTGGTGGTGCTGACCACTTCCGACGACGCGCAGGACGTGGCGCGCTCCTACGACCTGGGCGCCAATTCCTTCATCACCAAGCCGGTCGACTTCACCGAATTCACCCGGACCATCCGGCAACTGGGTGACTATTGGCTGCAGCTGGTCACCACCCCGCCCGGTGCCTGAAGCGCAGCAGCACGCACCGATGAGCGCCGCAAGCGGCCGGCCGCGCCGGTCCGCCGCGGGCTATCTGCTGCGCCTGGCAGGGGTTGCCGCCGCCTATGCCGTTTGCGGCAGGCTGAGCCTGCTGCTGGCCATCCCGCCGGGGTACGCCACCGCCGTATGGCCCCCGTCCGGGGTGGCCCTGGCCGCCATGCTGCTCGGCGGACCCAGGCTGTGGCCCGGCGTGCTGCTGGGCTCCTTCCTGGTCAACATTTCCACTGCCTGGGACGCCAGCACCACTGCGGCGCTGGCGCGCTCGCTGGCCATCGCCCTGAGCATCGGCGGCGGCGCCGCCCTGCAGGCGGTGGCCGGGGCGCGGCTGATCCGCCGTTTCGTCGGCTACAGCAACATCTTCACCCAGGAGGTGGATGTCGTCCGCATGCTGCTTCTCGGCGGGCCGCTGAGCTGCGTGATCAATTCCCTGGTCGGCGTCGGCACGCTATGGGTGGCCGGACTGGTCCCGGCGCCCAACCTGCTGTTCAACTGGTGGACCTGGTGGGTGGGGGATTCAATCGGCGTCCTGATCTTCATGCCGCTGATCTGCGCCTGGGCGCTGGGCCCCCGCCGCCCCTGGCTGCGCCAGCAGGTCGCCCTGACGCTGCCTCTTGCCGCGATGTTCGCCATCGTGGTGTGCCTGTTCTTCTTCGTCAGCCGGCGCGAGCAGACGCGTCTGCAGTCGGAATTCGAGCAGACCACACGCCAAATCGCCGACGAATTCCAGGCCCGGCTCGACAACGATCTCATCGTGCTGGAAGCGCTGCGCAGCTTCTTCGCCGCGTCGCAACAGGTCAGCGAACGGCAGTTCGACATTTTCGTCGCCAGCCAGCTGCGCGCGCACCCCGACATCCGGGCGCTGGAGTGGGTGCCGCGCATCGAGCCGGCGCAGCTGCCGGCCTTCGAGGCCGCGATGCGCGCCGCCGGCCATGCCGATTTCCGCGTCTGGCAGAAGGACGATCAGGGGCGCAACGTGCCGGTGTCGCCGCGCGACGCCTATTTTCCGGTGACTTACATGGCGCCGCGGGCCGGCAACGAGGCGGCGCTGGGCTATGACAGCAATTCCGAGGTGGTGCGCCACGTCGCCGTGGCGCATGCCATCGACAGCGGGCGGGCCACCGCCTCGGGGCGCATCCGCCTGGTGCAGGAACCGGGCGAGCAATGGGGCACCATCCTGTATTCGCCGGTGTTTGCCGGAGCGGCGGAGCCGGGCAATCCCGGGCGTCAGCCCGTCGGCCTGAGCCAGGCCGTGTTCAGGATCGGCGATCTGGCGCAGCCGATGCTGCAGGAAGTTGCCGCCGCCGGCCTGAAGCTGCGCCTGCTCGACAGCACGGTGCCGGCGCAAGCCGAGCTGTTGTGCGAAACCGGCGCGCCCGAGCTGCTCAAACCCGCCCAGGTCGCCCGCTCGCGCCTGGTGCCGGTGCAGATGGCGGAACGCCAATGGACACTGGAATTCACGCTACCCGCCGACTACCTGGTCGCACACCGCTCCTGGCAGGCCTGGGGCCTGCTGGCGGTCGGGCTGATCATCACCGGCCTGCTGGGGGTGCTGATCCTGGTGCTCATCGCCCGCCAGGCCAAGGTGGAGGAGCTGGTGCAGAGCCAGACCAAGGAGCTCAAGGCAGCGGAGAACCGCTTCAGGCGTCTGCTGGAAAACACCCCGGATGCGATGGTCATCACCGACCAGTCCGGTATCATCCAGCTGGTCAACGCGCAGATCGAGCAGCTGTTCGGTTACAGCCGCGCGGAGATGATCGGGCAGCCGATCGAGCTGCTGGTGCCGGAGCGCTTGCGCGCGCAACACGGAGGCTATCGCAAGAGCTACTTCGAGCAGCCGCAGACGCGGCCCATGGGCGCCGATGTCGAGTTGCGCGGGCGCCACAAGGGCGGCGGCGAGGTGCCGGTTGAAATCAGCCTGAGTCCGCTGGAAACCGAGGACGGCACCTGGGCCACCGCGGCGATCCGCGACATCAGCGAGCGCAAGGCGGCGGAGCGGCGCCTGGCCGACTATGCCAAGGAACTGGAGCGCAGCAACAGCGAACTGGAGCAGTTCGCCTATGTCGCCTCGCACGACCTGCAGGCGCCATTGCGCAGCATCGTCGGCTTTGGCCAGATCCTGCGGCAGGACTACCGCGGCCGTCTCGACACCGAGGCGGACACCTATATCCAGTACATGGTCAAGAGCGCCACGCAGATGCAGTCGCTGATCCGCGATCTGCTGACCTACTCGCGCATCGGCCGCGACGACAGCTCCGGCGTGACGGCGGATTGCGCGGAAGTCCTGGCCGAAGTGGAAATCCAGCTGCAGCCGCTGATCCGCGAGTGCGGCGCGCAAATCACCCACGATCCGCTGCCGCTGCTGGCCTGCACGCCGCTGGAGTTGCGCCAGATCCTGCTGAACCTGATCGGCAACGCGGTGAAATTCCAGACACCCGACCGGCAGCCGCGGATTCACGTCAGCGCGGTGCGCGAAGAGCACGACTGGCACCTGTCGGTGAGCGACAACGGCATCGGCATCGAGCCGCGCCACCGGGAACGCATTTTCCAGATGTTCCAGCGGCTGCACACCACAGACCGCTACGAGGGCACCGGCATCGGCCTGGCGATCTGCCGCAAGATCGTGCAGCGGCGCGGCGGCCGCCTGTGGGTGGAGTCCGAGCCCGGGCAGGGTTCGGTGTTCCATTTCACGCTGCAGGCCGGGGACGGAGGCGGACACGTCTGAAGGCCCTGGAGCGGGGTTGTTCCGGGCCGGCCACGGGCCCGGAAGCCGGCCGTCGGATGCCCTTCGCCGTACAGCGAGACCCAGTTCGCAAACGGCCGCGGATCGGTCATAAGATACTGTGCCCCCTGCCAATGGCGCAGCCACCATGAAGATCGATCTGACGGTCAGGTCGGCGGTGTTTGAAGAGGTTTTCCTGCGGATTCAAGATTCCGCTGGGGGAGCTTTGCCCTACAGGGTGCTGAAACAGCACTGGGCCGCCATCCGGCTACGCGAAAGCGACCTGGCCGAGGTGATCGAGCATCTGCAGAGGCGCGGGCAGCTGCGCCTGGACAGCCGGCAGGACGGCTTGTGGATCCGCCGTGTTCACGGCGCGCCGAAGTCTCGTAATCCGCTGCGTTGGCTGCACCGCCGCTGGCACAGCATGCGCATCAGCCATGCGGTGGAACAGGTCCTCGGGCGCAGTGAGAAATTCTACGCCGGCATGGACCGCCGGCTCGGAATCTAAAGCGGTGAGCGAGAACAAGCTGTTGCGCCGCGTCCTGCTGGTAGAGGACTGCGAGCAGGATGCGGTTCTGGCGATGCACCATCTGCGCCGCATCGGCGTGACACCGCGGATCGAGGTGGTCCACGCCGGCACCATGGCGCAGGCTCTGGAGCTGCTGGGCCGGGAGCCCTACGATTGCGTGCTGCTCGACCTGGGCCTGCCTGACGGCGACGGCCTGGACAATGTGCAAAGCATCCGCGCCGCGGCCCGCGACGCGGCCATCATCGTGCTCACCGGTTACGACGACAGCCACACCGCCATCGCCGCGCTGCGCTGCGGCGCGCAGGAATACCTGGTCAAGGGCAACTACGAGAACGACACGTTGCCGCGCGTGCTGCAGCATGCGGTGGAACGCCACAACCTGCTGGTGGAACTGGACCGCCAGCGTCAGCGCGACAGCTTCCGCGCGGCGCACGACCCGCTCACCGGGCTGATCAACCGCCAGCTGCTGGCCGAGCGCGCGCAGGAGATGCTGGCGCAGTGCGAGCGGCGCCGCGAGTCGTTCGCGCTGTGCTTCCTTGACCTCGACGGCTTCAAGCCGGTCAATGACAGCCTGGGCCATTCGGTCGGCGACAGCGTATTGAAGGAAGTGGCCGGCGCCCTGACCGCCGAGGCGCGCTCCGGTGACACGGTGGCGCGCATCGGCGGCGACGAATTCGTGGTGCTGCTGTCCTCGATCAGCGGCGTCGCCGAGGGCGAGCGCGCGGCGCAGCGCCTGGTGCAGCGGGTCAACGCGATCCGCACGGTGCATGGCCACGCGGTCAACATCGGCGTCAGCGCCGGGCTGGCCATTTACCCCAACCACGGCTCCACGCTCGAGCAGCTGTTCCTCAATGCCGACAAGGCCATGTACCTGGCCAAGGCTTCCGGACGCGGCAGCCTGAAGGTGTACATGGACCCGGCGGACGCGCCGGGCGCCGCGGTGCGCAGCCGTCCGCTGGCGGTGAACGATGCCAATCTGGCGCTGCTGTACCAGCCCTGGACCGATCAGCGCAGCGGGGCTTTTGGCGGCGTCGAGGCGCTGCTGCGGCAGCGGCTCGGCGGCGATCTGGTATCGCCCGAAAACGTGCTGCGCTCGGCGCTGGACCGCGGCCTGCTGGGTGAACTGTGCCAATGGGTGATGCGCGGTGCCTGCCAGCAATGGCGGCGCTGGCAGGACGCTGGCTTGCCGATCGGCCGCCTGGCGGTGAATGCCTCCAAGGCCGAGCTGTGCCGGCCGGATTTCACCGCTTCCACACTGGCTATCCTGGAAGAGTGCGGCGTACCGCAGCGGCAGCTCCAGCTGGAAGTGCCGGAGGAAGCCTTCGAGCCGGGCGCCGCCGAGGTGCTCGACCACATCCGCATTCTGCGCGCCCACGGCGTGCGGGTGGTGATCGATGGGTTCGGCCGCAGCACGGCAGCGCTGAAGCATCTGTCGATCATGCCGATCGACGGGGTCAAGCTCGACCGCGGCATGGTGCAGGCCCTGCGCTCGCCGAAACCCGGCGAGCGGGCGCTGCCGATGGCCATCGTCAATGTGGCCGGCGCGAATGCTCTGGAACTGATCGCCACCGGCATCGAGGAGCAAGAGGAATTCGAGGAATGCCTGCGCCTGGGCTGCAGGTTCTACCAGGGCAACCTGCTGTCGCCGCCCCTGACCGGGGCGCAGCTCACCGATTCGTTCAGCCAGCGCAGCCCGCGGCAGCGCTTCGAGTTGATCCGCGGCGGGCGCAGCCGGGAAGGCTAGGGCGGACTGGATTGCTGCGTTAGGTTGTTTCCGCCCGACAGAGCGGGCCTGACGGGCTTCAGTTGAGAAGCCCCATACATTTTTCCAGATCGATCTGCATCGCATCCGAGCCGTAGAAATCACTGGCGCTCACCAGCCCCAGCTTGTGCGCCGCCGGCAGGCCGCTGAGGTCGGGCGGCTCCTGGCCAGGGGTTTCAAGCGGCCGCGCCAGCAGGCTTGCCACCGCCACCACGTCGGCCAGGCTCGGCGCCTGGGCGGAATTCTTCGCGGTGTCGAGGTAGGCTTCGGGCACGCTGGCGATGTCCTCGGGGAAGCGCCATTGCCGCAGCAGGCTGGTGCCGATCTCGGCGTGGCGGCTCTCAATCAGCTTGAACAGCGTATTGGCGTCGAACCGCTCCAGCTGCTGATCCTCCAGCGCCGCCAGCAGCGGCAGCGCGCCAATGAAATGCAGCAGTCCGGCGAGCAGCGCCTGCTCCGGCGCCAGGCCGGTGCAGTGCCGCGCCAGCACCTGGGCGATGGCGGCAACGTCCTTGCTGCGACGGGAGATGCGCTGCTGCAGCTGGCGCATCGGCGAGGTGCGCGGCTCGAAAGCGTGCTCCAGGGCCAGCGCGGTGACCAGGTCGCGCACGTAGTAGAAGCCGAGCCGGGTGATGGCCTGCTGCAATGTACGCACTTCCATGCGCCCGCGCAGCAGCGGGCTGTTGGCGACGCGGATCAGCCGCGCGGTCAGCCCTGCGTCGCGCAGGATCTCGCGCGCCAGATCCTCTACCGTGGCGTCCGGGTCGTTGCCCACGGCCCGCACCTGGGCCGTCACCTCGGGCAGCGAGGGCAGTTTCATCGCATTCAGGCGGAACCCTTCGGCCACCGCATCCAGCGCTTTCTGTTCCAGGGTCTGTTGTTCGTTCATGACGCTCCTCGACGCAGGTTCCGGCTCCGCCTCGGGGCAGGCCGGTGATGTTCGCCGCGATGCTGGCCGGGGCCGCGGCTTTCCCCCTGAATCCTGGCCGCTACGTCCCGCGCCAGGCGGATGAGCCGCAGGCGAGCAGGTCGAGAAGTTCCTCCGGAGGGAGGGCGGGGTAAAACAGGTAACCCTGCGCATAATCGACACCGATCTCGCGCAGGATGTTCAATTTGGCCGGCTCGTCGACGAACTCGGCGGTGGTTTTCTTGCCGGTGGCGTGGGCTACTTCGCGGATGGCGCTGACGATCTCGCGCCAGGGCTTCTCCTGGGCGATGCCTCGAACGAAGCGGCCGTCAATCTTGACTTCATCCACCGGCAAGGACTGCAGGTAGCCGAACGAGCACAGGCCGGAGCCGAAGTCGTCCAGGCTGAAGCGGCAGCCCAGCGCGCGCAGCTCGCTGATCGCTTCGGAGGCCACGTCCAGGTGTTCCACCGCGGTGGTTTCGGTGATCTCGAAGCCGAGAACGCCGCGCGGCAGATGGGCGCCGCGCACGTCGTTGATCAACTTGTACATGAAGTTGCCGTCGGCCACGGTCTTGGCCGACAGGTTGATCGACACATTTTCCAGTTGCTCCATCGCCCCCGCATTGTCCTGCAGCCAGGCCAGGATGAACGATACGGAAAAGCGGTCGAGCTCGGTGACCAAGCCGAATTCCTCCAGTGCCTCGATCATATGCGCTGGCAGGGGGGCGGGCACGCTGTTGTGCAGGCGGCGGATCAGGAATTCAGCCTTGGCCAGGCGCGTGCGCCCCTGGCGGATGTCGAAGATCGGCTGCGCGTGCAGCGTCAAATCCCCGGCGGCGAGGGCGCGGGTGAAGTCTTCGACGTGGTCGGCGCTGCTCAGGCGGGAACGCTGTTGCTTGTACGACGAGCCGGAGCTGGGGACGATCTGGTTGATGCCGCGCTGCTTGGCCGCATCACAGGCCAGCGCCGCCTGCTTCAGCAACTGCACCCAGTCCGCGCCAGGGCGCGCGCAGGCCACGCCGATCGACACGGCCAGCCGCCAATGGCCGGCGATCTGCGGCAGCGGCAGGGATAGCAGCAGTTCACGCAGCGCGTGCGCCTCATCCATCGCCGATTGCGGGTGGTCGATGGCCTTGGCGGCGACGAATTCATTGCTCCATAGGCGCAGGCCGATGCCTTGAGGGCCGGCCCATTCGGCGATGGCATGGCCCACGGCGGCAATGGCCTCGTCCGCCAGCGCCGGATTTCCGGTCCGGTTCAGATGGCGCACGCCGTGCAGATCGACGTAGAGCAAGGCTGTGCAGGGCGACAGATGCGACAGGCGCAGTCGCCGCAACAGCGTGTTGTAGGAGGAAGTCCTCACGTCGGGTCTTGTATCGGGGCAAGGCTCACGCCATGGATATCGGCCGGAGTGGCCGGAGCTTGAGCCACCGGGCAGCACATCGGCTGCGTTCGTCCGCGGGGCGAATCCGCCCGGCCGGCGGCGCTTCAGCCGGCCGGGCGGCTCACCGGTTCTGGCTGACCGATCCCACGAACGGGCGCAGGCTGTGGTTGTCGATCAGGGGCAGGGCGGCGCCGACTTCGATTTCGGTGTTGACCAGCCAGTTGACGCGGATGCGCAGGCCGACGCCGATCGAAAGCAGCTGCGGCTTGCCGCCGAGGTGGCCCGGGTCGGTGTAGGCGGTGCCGCTTTCGACCACGACCAGGGCGCGCAGCCAGTCGCGCCATACCGGCCGCAGATAGGCGGCGCTGAGATAGTAGCCCGCATCCCCTTCCAGGTAGGCGGAAGAGTAGCCGCGCAGCAGGCGCGAGCCGCCGAGCGAGAAGAAATCGTGGTGCCGCCCCGGAGCGCCGCCGAAGTACAGGCTGGTGCCGGAAAGCCATTCGATATCCTGATGCGGGGTGTCACCCACATGCCAGTCGCGGCGGTAGGCCAGGCTGATGCTCGACGAGGTATAGGTCGACGCCACCCCATCCAGCGTACCCTGCACGGTTGCGTTGAAGCGCTGCCCCTCCTCGCTGTAGATCAGATAGCGCAGGTCGTCATAGGTAAAGGCCGCGACCGGACCGATGCCGATGCTGATCGGGGTTGGCGCATAGGCACCGCTGGGGGCGTCGCGCAGCCAGAACAGGCCGCCGGCGACGTTCCAGCCCTTGCTCGGATGTTCGGGCGAGAGGGCATACGAGCCCATCACCTGCGCGCTGTCGATCGACTCGTGATAAGGGCGCCCCTGACTGTCGAGGGATGCCTGGTTGATCAGGCCGGCCGATACCGACAGGCCATAGCGGGTATCGCCCAGGAACGGCACGCCGTAGCCGAATTGCAGGGACTGCTGGGCGGTCTTGTCCGGATCATGGTACTTCTGGCTCATCGCCTGCAGGTTGAGGGTCTGGTTCAGGCCCCACAGGTTGTTCCACTTCAGCTGGCCGCCATAGCCGTATTCGCCGTTGGAGTTGCCGCTCACCCGCGGCAGCGGCAGTACCCGCCATTTCTCGTGTACGGTGAAACGCACCGTCACGCCGTCGGCCCGGGGCGTGGTGGAGGCTTCCACGGCGCGGAACAGCCCCAGGTCCTGGATCGCCTGGCGGCTGCGCTCGATCATCACCGGATCGGCCGGGTCGCCGACGCGGATCAGCAGTTCGCGGCTCATCGTCAGCGGCCGGGTGACGTCGTTGCCTGAGAACTCAATAGCGCGGATGGTGGGCCAGCTCGCCGCGCGCGCCGCCCCCGCTGCGCACAGATGAATCATCATCAGCAGCAGCAGCGCAGCCGCCTGCAGGCCCGCCGGGCGGTGGGCATGACAGGCGCATTGACGACCCACATGCGGCATTTTGTCGGCACGGTCGAAAGCAATGCTGCAGCTTAGGCAGACGTCAGCCGGGCGACCTTGACGCACATCAAGCGCGGTGCCGGCCCGGCGGGGACGGCGCCGCGGCCGCCGCCTTCAGCTGACCAGCGTGGCCAGGCTGGACAGCGCCACCTTCGGGTCGGACATGCCGTGGTAGATGTCCGGAATCGGCAACTCCAGGCCAAGCAGCCCGTAGACCGCGTGCATGGCCGAGCGCACCGAATATTCCACCGTGAACACCACATCCTCGGGGATTTCCACGTACTGGCCCAGCAGCGCGAAATTCTCGGAGCACGACGGAATCACCTGCGGGCGATCGCTGATCTGGCGCGGCGCGAATTCGCTGGTAATGTAGGGCATCATCACCGGGACCACGCTGGTGGTCTTGCGCACCTGGTCGAGAATGTCGGCGAAGCCCAGTTGGTGGATCAGTTCGGTGAGGATTTCCTGCCCGGTGGCCTCGGCCATGGTCTTGCCGATGTAGTCGCCCTTGCGGTCGACGAACAGACCATAGCCCCACAGCGTGTACACGCCTTCGGGCTGCCCCGAGAAGTGCGGCATGTGTGGCATGACGATGGACATCAGCCAGCTGGAATCGCGGAAGGTCATCAGCCCGCCGGTGCCCGGAGCGTTGGACGAATAGGCATGGATGCGCCGGACCAGCAGCGGATCGCGCATGGTCAGCGTGAACGATTCCCACTTGCTGGCATCGACGTCGCCGCAGAATGCCTCGGGGCGCCCCAGGCCGGGCGCCTTCCGCGCCATGTTCTGCCACAGGGTCCAAGCTCCATCGACACGGTCACGCACCAGTTCAGGCGCATGATCATCGTCTCCGCTGCGTGCGTCGGCGGTCATCGAGCCGATGGTGATCAGGGCGATATCGTCGGCGTTCACCTCGAATACGGTCGATTCGCCGTTGCGCACCGCGTGCAGGCGGCTGATGCGGCGGCCGGCAAAGCCGTCCTCGAAGTCGGTATCGAGCACCTTGACGCCGTACTCGAACGATACCCCCTGGGCACGCAGCCAGGCTTCGATCGGGCGCACTACGCTGTCGTACTGGTTGAGCGGTGTGCGGCGCACGCCGGCCAGGGTGTGGATGCGTGGAAACTCCTGCAGGAAGCGCAGCATGTAGCGGCGCAACTCGATGGCGCTGTGCCAGTTCTGGAAGGCGAAGGTGGTGCGCCACATGGTCCAGAAATTGGTCTGGAAGAAATGCTCCGAGAAACATTCGTCGATGCGCTTGGTGCCCAGGGCGCGTTCCGGGGTCGCGAGCAGGCGCACGATCTGCGTGCGGTCCTGCAGGTCGAATCCGAGATCGGCGGCGTCGAGGATCTGGTGGCGGCCGTCAACCAGCCGCGCCCGCGCGTCGGAACGCCATTGCGCATTGAAGGCCCAGATCTCGTCCTTGACCGAGCGTGAGCCGTCCGACAGCGATGGGATCGAGCCGAGAATGTTCCACAGGCAGACGTAGGTTTCCTCGGTCAGCATGCGGCCGCCGCGGCTGACATAGCCGCGGGCCGGATCGCCTGAACCGTCGAGCGCGCCGCCGGCGACCGGCAGCTCTTCCAGAACGCGGATGTTGCGTCCGTCCATGCCGCCGTCGCGGATCAGCAGGACCGCCGCCGACAGCGAAGCGATGCCGCCGCCGACGATATAGGCCGTGCCTCGGGTCTTGATGGACATATGCTGTTCCGGCGCAGAAATAGGGGATGGTGGCCAGTATGAAGCGCTACAGGCCGGAATCATTGACGTGGATCAAGCCCGTTCCGGGCGAGGGCGGCTTGACCCAGATCAAAGCGCATCGACGCCAGTTGACCAAGACTGCCGCATCAGCCGGGCCGGTCTAGGGCCAGTTAACAGGCCCTGGGCGGCCAGCCGCGCCTCCAGGGAGTTCCGATGTTCCACAAGCCGTCGTTCCCGATGTCCTTCGCCTTGCTATTGTTGGTGGCGGCGGTGGTGCTGGCCCGCGCCTGGGCCGCGCCGGAGGCTCCGCACCGCGCGCCGTCGCAGGAACAGATCACCCATCTGCTCAAGGAGGTGCGGCAACTGGCCGATCAGCTCGACGAAATCGGCGAGCTGCACGATGCGGCGCAGCGCCGCCCGCTGATCGCCCGTCACTGGCAGGCGGTGCAGACCTATCTGCGCGAGGTGCAGGCCTATTTGCCGACAGCGCCGGACGGACATATCCAGCCGCTGTCCTTCGGCTCGGCCGCCGTTTGCAGCCTGCCGGCAACCATCGACGCCGATGCTTACCAGTCGCGGATGCGCGACGTGCTGTGGGCGATGCGCGAGCGCCTTGCCGACGCTTACGCCAGCCAGGACCCGGTCGAACGTTTGCATCTGCTGCAGGAGCATGCCCGTGGGGCCTACCGCGGCGTGCAGCTGGTACGCGGTTTCGGCTGGAATCAGGGCAGCGCCACCCCGGTGGCGCGCGCGTCGCAGGTGGTGCCCGACTCGGCCTCCGAGCCGGCCTACCTGGTGCGCAGGTACTGCAGCCAGTGCCACGCCCCGCCGCCGCCCGAACTGCATAGTGCCAACGAGTGGTCGACCGTGGCCTCGAAAATGACCGAACACATGCGGGTGGCGGATGCCTCCAGTCCGGGCGAGGTCGAACAGCCCACGGCGCAGGAGCTGGCCGTCATCGTCAGCTACCTGGAAGCCAATGGCTGCGGCATCGGTCCGTGAATCACGCGGCAGGTCCGCAGGCAAGAGCCGGTGATTGACCAGGGTCAATGTCCGCCGGCGCTGTTTGCTGCGAAATAGCCTCCATCAGCGCGGTGACAGTCGCGCCGGACGGAGGCAGAGATGTTTTTCATCAACCAGATTCCCTTGCCGATCCAGCTCTACGTGCCGCTGATGCTGATGGTGCTGGCGGCCGCGGCACTCGGCTTCCTGCTCAGCCTGGGATGGCATCATCGCCGCCGCATCGGGGATGCGATTCAACGCTGGTTGCTGCGGCGCCAGTTGCAGCGCTTGCGCATGAACTGGATGCTCGGCGTGCGCGGCATCGACCGTGAGCGCTATATCCGGATGACGCCGGTGGCGGAATTGCGCTGCCAGATGGCGAACTGCCGCGGTTGCGTCAACAAGGCGCGCTGCAACACCTCGTTCATCGTCGGCGTGGAATCCGATCCCTATCGGTCCTATTGCCCCAACACGCCGTCCCTGGACTTGCGCTGGGACGTGCGCCGCGCTGCCGTGGCGCAACGGTTGAGCGCCCGCTGGCCGCGCCGCTAGCGCCGACGTTGTCATGAATCTGCCCGCCTTCACCCTCCACTTGCACAGCGGTGCGGTGCTGGCGGCGAATGCCGCCGGTCTGCAGTTGCTCGGGGCTGCCGATCGCGATGCGGTGATCGGCAGCCCGGTCATCGGCCTGCTGCTTGGGCCGGCGCTGCAGTGTCCCTCGACCGGTTCGGCCTGGCTGGCGCTGCCCGACGGCACGCGCCGCTATCTGGACTGGATGTTTGTGGAGCGGCCGGAGGCAGCGGGCGAGGCCAGCCTGATCCTGCGTCCGGGGGACGAGGGAGCGCTGCACGCCAGGCTGTGCGAATGCCTGACCCTGGCGGTCGAGGACCTGCTTCAGAGCACGCCGCCGGTTGCGGTGCTGCGCCGCATCGCCGATGCCCTGCGCCGTATTCTCGATCTGCGTTGCGTGCGCGTGCTCGAGTTGCGTGGCACTGCGCTGCAGTTGCTGCACAGCCGCGGCGACGAAGCGTGCGCCGCCGCCGCGCGTAGCGAACCGTTGTCGTCGGAGACCGCTGACGAGGCTGGGCCGGCCTTGCGCTGTCTGCGCAGCGGGCAAGCTGTCGAGCAGGCGGTGGAAGCCGCGCCGGCCTGGAAATCGGCATTGCTGGAGTGCGACATCGGCAGCATCCTGGCATGGCCGCTGACGGTCTGCGGCAGCCGCTGCGTGATCGAACTTTATGGCAATGGCGCGGGCGACATGGTGGATCCGGTGCTGTCCGGCCTGCTGCGCAAGTGGCTGCCATGGTTTGAAATGCGGCAGAAGGCGTGCGGCTTCGACCCTGGGCAGCGCCTGGCGGCCGAAGCGTTGATGGAGGCGGCAACCCCCGCCCTGATCACCGACACCGATGGCGCCATCGTCTGGATCAATCGTGCGTTCAGCGAGGTCTACGGCCACAGTGAGCGCGATGCCATCGGTGCCACCCCGCGCCTGATCAAATCGGGAAGCCACGGGCAGCGTTACTACCAGGCCTTGTGGGCTTCTCTGCGCAGCGGCACCCCCTGGGCGGGTGAGACCGTGGATCGTGCCGCCGACGGGCGCGAGGTGGTGGTGCAGCAGACCATCACACCGGTGCGCCATGGCGGCCACATCACCCATTTCCTGTCGATCCACGCCGATATCACCGGTGCGGCAGAACTGCGTGCCATCCGCGAGCGGGAGCGCGGCATCGACGAACTGAGTGGATTGATGACCCGCTCGATGTTCGAGGAACGCGGCCGGCAGCTGCTCGCCACCGCCGCCGCCCGGCGACACGGCGTGGTGCTGCTGCTGTGCGCGGTGGTCGGGCGTGGCGGTCGCCCGCCTGAGCTGGATGCCGTGACCCTGGCGCATGTCCAGGGCGTGCTGGGCCAGCGGCTGCGCGAAGCGGTGGATTCGGGTACCGCCGCCGGCGGCCTGGGACCGTTCGACTATGCTTTTCTGATCGAGCCGCCCACCGACCGGGTCGAGGAAGCCGCCCGAGCGATCCGTGTAGCGGTCACCGAGCCCCTGCCTCTGCTGGGCGGGTCGCTGGGCCTGATGTGCCATTGCGCGGTGGCCACGTTTCCGCAAGACGGCGCGAGCATGGCGGCGCTTTATCTGGCCGCCGACAAGCGACTGGCCGATTTGCAGGCGGATGCCTCGACTGGCCCCTGATCAAATCATTGGTCAGGCCAGAGTAAGGCCATTGATCAGGCCATAGTCAGCCGCCGCCCGGCGCAATCCGCGCCGGGCAAAATTGCACGACCACTTCAGCCCCAGGCTCCAGGCCGAACGGGGCGGGCAGCATTCAGCCGGCCTGCGCCGGAAAGGCGAGGATGTCGCAATCGGCGTGGAGATTGAGACGCTCGGCATGATTACCGGACAACCAGCGCTGCGCGGCCGGACGGCGCGGATTGCCGATCACCAGCAGATCAATGCCGTGCTGGCCCAGGAAATCAAGGATGGCCGGCACCGCGGCGCCGGACAAGCGATGACGCCATGGACCCGGCACCGTATGTGCGTCGGCCAGGTTGGCGAAGGCGTCGTTCACCGGCGGCGTGGGCACTACGCGGTGATGCCGCCGCTGCGGCTCGGGGTGGGCCGCGGGCTCGGCCTGAATCAAATGCAAGCTTGCGCCATAGACGCCGGCCAGCGACTCGGCTTCGTCGGCCAGTTGCTGCGCAAAATCCCCCTGACTGGGCCAGGGCCGGTTCATGTCAATCGCTGCGGCGACGTGCTGCGGCGCACCCGAATCCCGGTGCGCGATCAGCACCGGCGCGCGGCACTGGCGCAGCAGCGCGCGATCGAGCGAACGTCCCATCCAGGCCAACGGCTGCTCCGCCTCGGCGTTCTTGACCAGCAGGTCCGGATTGAGCGCTTCAATACGTTGCAACACCGCCATTGCAGCAGGCCGCGTCCACAGGATTTCGGTGCTCACCTCCACACCCTGGGCGCGGATCGAGGCAGCCTCCTGCTGCAACAGTTGCCCGGTCTGTTGCAGCAGACCTTCGCGGGCCCTGGCCGCGCCGGCGCGGCTCAGCAGCGCGGCGGCCGCGATCATTCCGGAGTGGACCGTGACCAGGATATGCAGCTTCGCGCCATAGGCGCAGGCCAGGCGGCGGGCATGCGCCAGCGCTGCACCGTGGAGCGAATCCATCGTCCCCAACAGCACGATCAATTTCAGGTTTTTCATGCGGTGCACCTCCGCGCAGACGATGTGGTCACTGTAGGGCTTGCTGCGGCTGGCGCCGTTGACCTGGATCAATCGCCGATCGGGGCCCGAATCGTTGCGGGCCTGCTCAATGCTCAGCTGACCGGCGTCCAGAACGGCGTGGTGTTCTCGAACGTCTTCCACAGCTTCTGGAAGCGCCACTCCAGGCGCTGCCGCCGGCCGGCGAGCGTGTGCCGCAGATCCCCGGCCGCGGCCTTGAGGTGGCGATCCTGGCCCTTCATCAGGCGGTGCAGAAGGCGCCTGCCGACCACAGCATCGCGGACATTGCCGAGCGTATTCTGCAGCTCGATCAACTGGCCGATATAGGCGGCGCCGGCTTCGTTCGCCGCGTCATGCTGCAGTTCGCAGCGGTACCGCAGGTGTTTGACCGCCTTGCGCAGCTTGTGCTGCCGCTCCAGGTCGAAATGTGTGCGCGGCGGAGCCTGCTTGCACACCAGCTTCAGACCCTGATCCAGGGCACGGATGTCGTGGCTGCCCTGAAGCCGCGTGGGCGCCGCCGCGGCTTCACGATCTGCCGCGGCGAGCTCGTAAAGCACCTCCTGCAGCGACAGGCAGCGCCGGGTGCGCACCGCCACCGCGATGCCGTCGGCGGCCCTGGTGCGTTCCGTGCGGGCCAGAGCCTGCAGCTTTTTCAGGCCCTCGCCGTGATGTGCCGCCGTGGTCCACAGCTTGCGGTCCTGCAGTAGCGCATCCCAGTCGCGCGCCGCGGAAGAGCGGTGGCGCAGCCAGCGCAGATTGTCCCGCAAGACTTCCATGCCGGCGACGGGCGCGCCGGCAAAGCCGTCAAGCACCGCCGCCAGCCTGGCAGCAGCGACGCGCAATTCATGCACCGCTTGCGGGTCGCAGTCCACCAAGGTGACGTCGATGCGCCGGTCCAGATGCCTGGCCATGCGCGCCAGCGAGAGATCAACGGACTCCACTCTCGCCGCAGCACCGCGGCCGGCGGCAGCGCTGTGCGCCTGCCGCAGCCGCGATACCGTGGGCCGCCTGGCTGATGTCATGGCAAGCGGCCGGACCTTCAAGCCGTAGAACCCGGTGCTTCAGGGGGTCACTGCGCGCTTGATGTCCGAATAGCCGCTGCGCAGCGTGTCCAGCATGATCCGCGCGGAGGCTTCGATCTGCGGCAGGGCGTGGTCGGCGGCGGCCTCGGCACGGCCCACATGCTCGCGCAGCACGTCGAGCTTGCCTTCCAGATCGCGCCAGCGATCCTTCAGGTCGGCCTTGAACAGCGACGTCTGCAACGCCAGCTCATCGCGCAGCATGCACAGCAGGGTGTAATCATTGTGAAACGCGTTGGTGAGTCGGGACATGGTGACCTCCTGTTGATCCGGGCGCAGTATCGGCGGCGCAGCCGGCGCACGCCTTGACCTGCGTCAAGCGGCGCCGGAGCGCGGGCCGAAATCGATTTCCACGTGCATGCAACCGGGGTCGTCGGGGGTCCGGCGCACGGTCATGCCCAGTTTGCGCGACAACTCCAGCATCGGCACGTTTTCCGCCAGCACTTCGCCGAATACGGTGTGCACGCCGCGCTGGCGCCCGTAGTCCAGCAGGGATTGCAGCAGGTGCATGCCCAGTCCCAACCCGGTGTGGCTGTCGTCCAGCAGCAGCGCGAACTCGGCGCGGGCACCGTCCGGGTCCGCGATCAGCGTGCCGATGCCGAACAGGTGATCGTCGCGGTCGCGCGGCAGCACCACCAGGGTCAGCTCGCGATCGTAGTCGATCTGCGTCATGCGGGCCGCCATGTCATGGCTGAAGTGGCGGATGTAGGAGAAAAAGCGCAGACGCACGGTTTCCGGGTCCAGGCCCTGCAGCAGGTGGATCAGCGCCGGCTCATCGTCCGGCCGCACCGCCCGGATCCGGTAGCACTCGCCGTGGCACTCGTGCTGATGCGTCAGCTGTTGAGGATAGGGGGCCAGTGCCAGCCGCTCGCGTTCGGGCCGGGGCGTGGCGCCGAGCTTCACGCGCAGGCTGTCCCGGGCGCAGTGGATGCGCTGCTGCCACGCTGACAGGCACAGATCCAGTTCCATGACATTCGGCTGCTCCATGCCGATCTGCGCCACGCGCACCAAGGCATGCGCCAGCGCGTCGAGCTGCGCGGCGGGCAACCCGTCATCGCCATCGCCGCCGTGCAACCCGGCATCGGCCAGGATGCGTTGCGCCAGCAAGGTGTCCAGCGGTGCGAAGCCGTAGCCGCTGCCGGCGTTGGTGCCGGCGGCCTGCGGTGCCGCCCGCAGATACAAGCCCAGTTCGGGGTGGAGGCGCAGGCTGACCCGCAGCACCAGGTCCGCGGGCTGGTCATCGCCGCTGGCCAGGCCGTAGGATTCAAACAGGACATGCGCATCCGCGCCGCGCAGCTCGTCCACGCCGCGCTCCAGTGTCTGCCGCAGCCGCGCCGCGACCTGGTCGGCATCGATGCCCGCCGCCGGGGCCGGCGGCGGCGTCTGTGTCAGCAACTCACGGTTGCGCTCGTAGTCCCAACGGCAACGTACCGCGCGCGCCGCGGCATCGGGCGACGTAAAGGTGGAAATGTTCGCTTCGGTGCTGGTGCGCCGCGCCGGCAGCGCGGTTTCCAGTCCCAGCCACACCGTCAGCAGGCGCTTGTCGAATCCCCCCTGGGCCACCGCCGCCGCCATGGCGGCGTGGCTCAGCTTGCCCAGCGGACTGCGCACGAACAGCACGATGTCCACTTCGCCGTCCTGCAGGAACTGCCGCAGCACCCCGACAACAGCTTCCGCCGGGCAATCACCCAGATCGGCGCCGCCGCTGATCTGGCGCAGCTGCGGCACCAGGGCGCGCGCCGCGTTCCAGGTCGCCGGCGTTGGGTTGGCGGTCAGCAGATTCTGGCGCAGCACCGCATCCACCCCCAACGAGCAGATACCCGAGCCGTTGCTGACCACCAGCACGCGTGCGCGCCGCAGCGCCGGCAGCCGGTGCAGGGCGGCGATGGCGTCGAGCAGTCCGGGCAGGCTGAGGCATTCGACCATGCCGGCGCGGGCAAAGGCCGCCGAACGCACCGGATCGAGACCCTTGTCACGCCAGGAAGCTGCGCGTGTCTGGATCGCAACCACCGGCTTGGAACGGGCGCAGGCGCGCGCCGCCGACATGAACTTGCGGCTCTGCCGGATATGTCCGACCTCCAGCGCGACAGCGCGCGTCGACGGATCGAGCGCGGCATAGTCGAGCAGATCGGCGATATCGACGTCGCACTCGGCACCGGTGATCGCGACCCAGGAAAAACCGATATTGCGACCGCGCGCCCAATCCAGGGCGGCGGCGGCCACCGATTGCGATTGCACGATCAGCGCCAGCGAACCCTTGGGGCAGTCCGGCGGCATCGCCGATACCGACAGGCCGCAGTGCGGCAGCAGTATGCCGGCGCTGCGCGGCCCGAGGATGCGGGTGGTGTGAACGCGGGCCGCCTTCAGAACCTCGGCATCCGGCTGGTCGGGGTGTGGCCACACCAGGGCCCGGCAGCCCATGCGCGCCAGGTCCGCCAGTTGCGCGGCATCGACCGAAGCCGGGTCGGCGACCACGCCCAGGACGCGGTCCTCTTCGGCGGCGGCAACGGTTGGCAGGCTGCTGCACAGGTGCAGCTGCTCGACCAGGGTGCGGGCCATGTCGCTGGTCGGTTCGCCGAGTACGATGACGCGGCGCGGATGCAGCAGTCCTTCGAGATTGCGTACGGTCATAACGGCATGTCGCCCGTCAGAAAGGGTTGCAGGAAGCGCTCGACGCAACGTGCCAGGGCGTGCGGCGTATAGCCGCCCTCCAGTGTCGCCACGATGCGGCCGGGGCAGCAGGCTTCAGCCACTTCGAGGATCTGCGCGGCAATCCAGGAAAAGTCGTCGTAGCCGAGGCGCAGGTCGCCCATAGGGTCGCCGGCATGGGCATCGAAGCCGGCCGAAATCAGCAGCATCTGCGGGCGCTGCTGCAGCAGCGCCGGCTTCCAGCGCTCGTGCACCGCGGCGCGGAACTCGGCGCTGCCGGCGCCGGGCGGCAGCGGCACGTCGACCAGATTCTGCGCCCCGGCGCGCCCCCTCCAGTCCGGAAACAGGGGGAACTGATAGGTCGAATACAGCCATACGCGCGGATCGTCGACGAAGATGTCGGCGGTGCCGTTGCCGTAGTGCAGGTCGAAATCGAGGATCGCGACGCGCTCAAGCCCTTGCGCCAGCGCGTGGGCGGCAGCGACGGCGACATTGTTGAAGAAGCAGAAACCCATCGGGCGGGCGCGCTCGGCATGGTGGCCGGGCGGGCGGACCGCACAGAAACCCAGGCCCGCCGCGCCGGACAGCACCACGTCCACCGCCTTCACGCCGGCGCCCGCGGCGTGCAGTGCGGCCTCCGCGGTGTGTTTCATCATCAGCGTGTCGGGATCGACACGAACCGGACCAGCGGAAGTGTCGGTCTGCAGCATGCGGTCGATATGCGCGCGTGTGTGGACCCGCTGCAGCTGCTCCACTGTCGCGCGCGGTGCTTCGAACTGCTGCATGAAATCAAGCAGGCCGGACAGCCGCAGCCGGTCCGCGATTGCCTGGAGGCGGCGCGGGCTTTCGGGATGCTCGTCGCCCATGTCGTGCAGGGCGCAGGCCGGGTGGGTGATCCAGGCCACGGGACGAAAGGGTATCAAGTTTTCCTCCTGCCGCAGCGCTGCGGGGATTTGCGCCCACGATCGCGCACCGTTCCGCGGCCGACAATGACACAGGTCAATTCTGGCAGCGGCGCAACCGGCGGGAGCATCGTGCCCGCGGCCGCGTTGATCCAGGTCAATTGCCGCGATACCCGCCGGGCCTAACATCGCTCCAGGCCGCAGCGCCCAGCGCTGGCGGCATCTCCGCAATCGTTAGACTTTCGAGGTTCATCCGCATGTCCAGCAAGCCCAGCTTCAACCTCAGCCGCCGCCAGCTCCTGACCTACCTGGCCATCGGTGGCGTGGCCGCGCCCTTGTGCTCGATCGGGCCAGCCCTGGCGGCCGACCTGCCGCACGTGGCCGCGGATGACCCCACCGCCAAGGCGCTGGGCTATGTCGAGGATGCCACCAAGATCAACGCCAAGACCGAAGCGCTGTACAAGGCCGCCAGCCATTGCGCCAACTGCCAGCTGTTCCAGGCGGCGCAGGCCAAGGGCGGCTATGCCCCGTGCGCGGTGTTTCCCGGCAAGGTGGTCAACCAGAACGGCTGGTGCCGCAGCTGGACGGCGAAGGCCTGATCCGGGTTCGTGCGCGAACCCGTCGGGTGGCGCACGGCCTTTCAATAGACTAGGAGAACTGCAATGAACGCCAATGTCGGAACGCTGGACCGCGCTGCGCGGCTGCTGTTGGGCCTGGGCCTGATCGCTGCCGCGGCACTGGGCTGGATCGGCTGGTGGGGCTTTCTGGGCGTGATCCCGATGGCCACGGCGGTGATCCGCTTCTGCCCGGCGTACCGCCTGTTTGGCGTGAACACCTGCCGCACTGGCGGCGGTGTTTCCTGAAGAGCAGGCGCTACGGGCAGGATTGATCAATGGCGGCTTTCATCACCGAACGCGTGGTCGATGTGCGCCATTGGAACAGCAGCCTGTTCAGCTTCAAGACCACCCGCGACGACGCGCTGCGTTTCATCAACGGGCAGTTCGTGATGATCGGCCTGGAGGTGGAAGGGCGGCCGTTGATGCGCGCCTACAGCATCGCCAGCGCCAACTATGAGGAGCACCTGGAGTTCTTCAGCATCAAGGTGCAGAACGGCCCGCTGACCTCGCGCCTGCAGCACATCCGGGTCGGCGATCCCATCCTGGTGAGCCGCAAGCCGGTCGGGACATTGGTGCTGGACGACCTGCGCCCCGGCCAGCACCTGTACCTGCTGAGCACCGGCACCGGGCTGGCGCCGTTCCTGAGCCTGATCAAGGATCCGGAACTGTACGCGCGGTTCGACAAGGTGGTGCTGGTCCACGGCGTGCGTGAAGTCAGCGACCTGGCCTACGCCGATTTCATCCAGCGCGAACTGCCGGCGAGCGAGTTCATCGGCGAGCAGGCGCGGCGCCAGCTGATCTACTATCCCACGGTCACGCGCGAGCCGTTCCGCCACCAGGGGCGGCTCACCGATCTGATGCGCAGCGGCAAATTGTTCGAGGACATCGGGCTGCCGCCGCTGGATGCCGCGCACGACCGCGCCATGCTGTGCGGCAGCCCGTCGATGTTGCGCGACTGCTGCGCCCTGCTCGATGCCCGCGGCCTGCGTGTTTCGCCGCAGCAGGGCGTTTGCGGCGACTACGTGGTCGAGCGGGCTTTCGTCGAGAAGTAGACACCGCAAGGGTGTCGTGAGCGTGGCGGCAAAGACCGGCGCGCGGGGATGCCCGGCGCCAACCGGCGCAGTACTGTAAGAAAGTGATCCCGTGCCGGAGCGGCTGCAACGCCGGCGCGCGTCATTCTGTTATAGGCTCTGCCGGGAGGCCGTTACCGGCTCCAAGGCCAATGCGGGAACCGGGCCGCTGTGGCGCGATCAAAGGACCAATGGACACGCATACATACGAGCTGGGCAACGGACGCTATCGACTGCACCTGAGCCTGGCGGGAGGCGGGCAGTCAAGCTGTGACGGCATAGCCGTGAGCCGCTGGAGCGGCGATACGCTGGAGGACGCGCAAGGTTTCTTCATCTACCTGCGCGACCTGGACAGCGGCGCGCTGTGGTCGGCCACCTTGCAGCCTGCCCCGGCGGCGGTGCGCCGCTATGAAATGGGCAGTGACGGGCAGACAGTCACCGTGCACTGTGAGCACGACGGCATCAGCGCCACCACACGCATTGCCGTCTCGGCCTCGGCCAACCTGGAAACCCGCCGCGTGCTGCTGCACAACACTTCCGCGCGGGCGCGCCGGATCGAGCTGACCAGTTGTGTCGAACTGGCGCTGGCGCACCCGCAGGCGGACCTGGCGCATCCGGCGTTTTCCAAGCTGTTCGTGCAGACTGCGCTGCTGCGCAAGCATGGCGCGCTGCTGGCGCAACGTCGTCCGCGCGCGGCGGCCGAACGCTGGCCGGTGGCATTCCACGCGCTGGACGGCGCGCAGGCGCTGCAATGGGAAACCGATCGCGCCGCCTTCATCGGCCGCGGGCGCAGCCTGCGGCAGCCGCTGCTGGCGATGCGCGGCACGGTGGGCAACGTTCTGGACCCGCTGTTCGCGCTGCGTACTGAGGTGGAGCTGGCTCCGGGGGAATCGCGCGAGCTCGGATTCGTGCTGGGCCTTGCCCCTTCGCGCGCCGCTGTCGCAACGCTGTTGCGCGGATTCCGCACCAGTCCGGCGGTGCGGCCTACCGGGCGCCGCGCCGCCGTGCCGCGCAGCGGCATGACGTCGCGCTTTTCCAAGGATGGTTCGGAATACATCATCCGCATGCCCTGGCGCGACGGCAAACCCGGCCTGCCGCCGATGCCCTGGGTCAACGTCATCGCCAACGAGCGCTTCGGCTGCCTGATCAGCGAGACCGGCGCCGGCTGCACCTGGAGCCGCAACAGCCAGGCCAACCGCATCACGCCGTGGTTCAACGACCCGGTTACCGATCCGCACGGTGAGGCCCTGTACCTGCGCGACGAGGACGACGGCGCCTGCTGGTCGCCGCTGCCGGGGCCGGCGCCGGCGCCGCTGGCGCACGAGGCGCGCCACGGCTTCGGCTACTCGCGCTTCCGTTCGCAGGGGCACGGCCTGGAGCAGTCGACCACGGTGTTCGTGGCGCGGCACGATCCGGTCAAGGTGTTCAGCCTGCGCATCGCCAATCGTTCGGGCCGCGCGCGCCGCCTGTCGCTGTACGCCTATCAGCAACTGGTCCTCGGCTCACAACCGCCGCCGGCGGGTGCGGTCAGTACCTGGCAATACGGCAAGGCCCTGTGCGCGCGCAACAGCCAGGCGGGCGACTTCGCCGGTGGTCTGGCATTCTGCTTCGTCACCGGAGGAGCGGCGCAGAAGGACGAGATCTGCTGCGACCGCCGCGGATTCATCGGCGCCAACGGCAGTCCCGGCGCACCCCTGGCGCTGCGCCAGCCCGGGCTCGACGGCCGCAGTGGCGAAGGGCTCGATCCGTGCTTCGCCAGACGCATCGAATTTACGCTGGCCGATGGCGAAACGGCGACCTGGAATATCCTGCTGGGCGAGGCGCTGGGCCAGGCCGAACTGGACCAATTGCTGGACCGCTACCCCGACAACGCCGCGGTAGCCGCCGAATTGCGGCAGGCCATCAGTGGCTGGCGCGAGCGCCTCGGCGCGCTGCGGGTCCGTACGCCGTCGCCCGCAATCGACCGCATGATCAACGGCTGGCTGCCCTATCAGGCGCTGTCCTGCCGGATTCACGGACGCACCGCGTTTTACCAGTCGGGTGGCGCTTACGGCTTCCGCGACCAGCTGCAGGACGCCGGCAACCTGTGCCTGCTGTGGCCGCAGCTGACCCGGCAGCAGATCCTGCTGCACGCGCGGCACCAGTTCCTCGAAGGCGATGTGCTGCACTGGTGGCACGCCGAGCCGCTCGAACGCGGCATCCGCACGCGCTTTTCCGACGACCTGCTGTGGCTGCCCTATGTCACCGGCCAATACCTGGAGCGCAGCGGGGACAGCTCGATCCTCGACGAGCAGCTGACGTTCCTGCGTGCGCCGCCGCTGGCCGATGGCCAGGACGAGAGCTACCTGCAGGCGCAAGCCACGCCGGACGGCGCCAGCCTGTACGAGCACTGCTGCCGCGCCCTGGACCGGTCACTGGCCCGCGGCGCGCATGGCCTGCCGCTGATGGGCGCCGGCGACTGGAACGACGGCATGAACCGCGTCGGGCACGATGGCCGCGGCGAGAGCGTGTGGCTGGGCTTCTTCCTTGCCGTGGTGCTCGATGCCTTCCTGCCCCTGGTGCGCCAGCGCGGCGAGGTCGAGCGCGAGCGGCGTTACACCGCCTGCCGCGACAGCCTGCCTCTGGAATTGAACGCCGCCGGCTGGGATGGCGCCTGGTATCGGCGGGCCTACTATGACGATGGCACCCCGCTGGGAACGGCGCAGGCGGAGGAATGCCGCATCGACGGCCTGTCGCAGGCCTGGGCGGTGCTGTCCGGCGTGGCGCCGGCGCAGCGCGCGGTGCAGTCGATGCAGGCGCTGGAAGCACAGCTGGTGGCGGAGGAGGACGGATTGATCCGGCTGCTGACGCCGCCGTTCGTCGATACCCCGCATGATCCCGGCTACATCAAAGGCTACGTCGCCGGCGTGCGCGAGAACGGCGGCCAATACACGCACGGTGCCTGCTGGATGATCGAGGCCGCGGCCCGGCTGGGCTGGCGTGACCGTGCCGCCGCCTGGACGGCGATGATCAGCCCGCAGTGGCACTCGCGCAATGCGCGCGCCGTGCAGCGCTACAAGGTGGAACCTTATGTCATTGCCGCCGACATCTACGGTGCCCGGCCCCACGTCGGGCGCGGCGGTTGGACCTGGTACACCGGCTCGGCCGGGCTGGCCTACCGTGTAGCGGTGGAAGCGGTGCTGGGCCTGCGGCTGGAGCGCGGACGCAGCCTGCTGCTGCAGCCCTGCGTGCCGGACGACTGGCCGGAGTACGAGATCGAATACCACACTCCGGCAGGCGCGCAATACCGGATCCAGGTGTTGAACCCCCAGGGCTGCGCCGCGTGCGTGGTCGGCGTCACGCTGGATGCCCAGGCCCTGCCGGTGGAGGGGGGCGTGGCGCGGATTCCGCTGGATGCAGCCGGCGGCCTGCACCACGTGGTGGTCACGCTGGGGAGCCCCTGATCAATTCCAGGCCCTGCGCCAGGGCGCGCTGCAACGCCGGCCGTGTGAGGCGGCGGTAAGCCCAGCCGCCGTCGCCGGCCAGTTCCAGCACCGCGTCGAATGGCTGCGGCGCATCGCCGGGTTTGCCCAGCACGACGTAGCCGATGCCGCGATCGCGCAGCAGGCCGAGCACCTGTTCGGCCTGCTGCGGGCTCAGGGCGGTGCCGAGGCGGTCGGCGAAGACCCAGTACGGCCGCGCCAGCAGGGCCCGCGCAAAGAGCAGTCGCGCCTGCTCGCTGATGCCGACGAAGCTGCTCCAGTCGCGCATCACGTCCAGCCCGCCGGCTTCGTCCAGCACTTCGTCCAGCTGCAGGCTGTGCAGCACCGCGATGGCTTCGGCGTCACCCGGCGGCGGGTGCGATCCGCCTTGCGCCAGTTGCTCGCGCAGCGTGCCGCGCAGAAGGTAGGGGCGTTCCGGCAGGAACAGCATGTCACCCGCCGCCGGGCGGACGATGCGGCCGCTGGCGGCGCAGTCGAGGCCGGCGCTGGCGCGGAACAGCGCAACCTTGGCGTGGCCCGAGGTGCTGGCCACCAGCACGTGCGCACCCCGCTGCAGCGTCAGGTTCAGATCCTGCACCAGCAAGCGGCCGTCGTTGCGTCGCAAGCTCAGCTGCTCGAACGAGAGCCGCTCACCCTCCAGGCGCAGTTCCAGCGCCGACCGCGGCCCGGCCCCGGCCTTGTCCAGCGCCTCCACCAGGCGGCCGAGGCGGGCGACCACGGCGGTGTAGGAGGAGATCGACTGGAACTGCGTCACCACCAGGGAGAACGCGCCCGACAGGAATGCGAAAGCCATGGCCGACTGGGTGACGACGCCGAACTCGGCTTCGCCGCGGATGAACAGCGGGGCGACGATCAGGGCCGGGATGATCTGGATCAGGTAGTTGTAGGCGTTGGTGAAAATGTTCAGGTCGAGATTGACGGTGACCATGCGGAGAGTGTTCTGCACCAGCCGGTCCAAACGCGACACCAGGTGAAGGTGCTGCTGCTCCTCGCGGTGCACCAGCGCCAGGGCGTCGGCGTTTTCGCGCACATGCATCAGCTCGGAGCGGAAGTCCGCCTCGTAGTCGAGCTGCTGCACGTTGAGCCCGATCAGGCGCCGCCCCACCAGCACGGTCATCAACGAGCCGGTGATGGCATAGGCCACGGCGACCACGAACAGGCGCGGGCTGATCGACCACAGCACGCTGGAGAACGACAGGATGGTGATCGAGGCGTTCAGCGTCAGCAGCACGAACGACAGCGTGGTGGTGGTGAAGGTGCGCACGTCCTCGGCAATGCGCTGATCCGGGTTTCTCAGGGTGCCGCCGCTCTCGATGCGGTAGTACACCAGGTCGTCGAGGTAGCGGCCGAGCAGTTGCCGTGTCTGCCAGTTGCGCCACAGCAGCCCCAGCCGTTCCTCCATGAAGCGGCTGACGCTGGCCGCCACCGCGCAGGCGGCGAAGACCGCGATGTACAGCCAGGCCTGATGCAGAAACCCGGCCGAGTCGCGGTGCTCGATCGACGAAATGAAGTCGCGGCCGACGTAACTGCTCAGGACGTTGAGGCCATTGATCAGCACCAGCATGCCGGTCAGCAGCAACAGCAACCGCAAGCCCCGGCGTCCGTCCGCCGTGGACAGGAAGCGCCGCACCTGGCGCCGGATGTGGTTCCAGGTTTCGCGGTTCAGTTCCTTGAACGCGGCGCTCATCCGCGATGCCCGGCTAACGCTCCGCCAGGACCGCGGCATCCGGATCAGCGGCGGTCATCCGCACAGGTCCAGTACCACGCGGCCTTCGATGGCGCCGTCGCGCATGTCCTGGAACACCCGGTTGATGTTTTCCAGGCGCTCGGCATGCACGGTCGAGCGCACCCGCCCGTCGCGGGCGAAGTCCAGGGCCTCCTGCAGGTCGAGGCGGCTGCCGACAATCGAGCCGCGCACGGTGATGCCGTTGAGCACCGTGTCGAAGATCGGCAGCGGGAAGCTGCCCGCCGGCAGGCCGTTGAGCGAAATGGTGCCGCCGCGCCGCACCATGCCCATGGCCTGCTCGAACGCCTTGGGCGAGGCTGCGGTCACCAGGGCGCCATGGGCGCCGCCGATGTGCTTCTTCAGGAACCCGGCCGGGTCGTCGCGCTGCGCGTTGACCGCCACGGCAGCGCCCAGGCGCAGCGCCAGTTCCAGCTTGGCGTCGTCCACGTCCACCGCCGCCACTTTCAGTCCCATCGCGGTGGCGTACTGCACGGCCAGGTGACCCAGCCCGCCGATACCGGAAATGACTACCCAGTTGCCGGGCCGCGTATCGGTGACCTTGAGTCCTTTGTAAACGGTGACGCCGGCGCACAGGATCGGTGCGATCTCGAGAAAGCCGAGATTGTCCGGCAGCCGGCCGACATAATTGGGATCGGCCAGCACGTATTCGGCGAAGCCGCCGTTGACCGAGTAGCCGGTGTTCTGCTGCTGCTCGCACAGCGTTTCCCAGCCCCCCAGGCAATGCTCGCAGTAGCCGCAGGCGCTGTGCAGCCAGGGCACGCCGACACGGTCTCCTTCCTTGACCAGGCGCACTCCGGCGCCGACGGCGGAGACGTAGCCCACACCCTCGTGACCCGGGATGAAGGGCAGGGTGGGCTTGACCGGCCAGTCGCCGCTGGCCGCGTGCAGGTCGGTGTGACAGACACCCGAAGCCTGGATGCGCACCTGGATCTGCCCCGGCCCCGGTACGGGCACCGGCACTTCCTCAATGCACAGCGGCTGCTGGAAGCCTCGCACCACTGCGGCCTTCATCGTCGTCATCTCGGGGTTCTCCGGCTACGAATGAGGCGGCCGGCTGCTGGTGTGGCCAAGGCCGCGAAAATTGGGAAAGCGGAAGCGATTCGCCGTGTTAGAGTAGGTGCCGAGCCACACCTGCTCATTGACACAGATCAAGCTGCGCCTTCCCGGCCGCAGTGATCTGCGTCAATGCCGCGCCGGCGGCCGCGGCGCAGGCTCTGTGGCAGCCAACGGTTGAAGCCATGACGACTGACAATCCCATACTGCGGGCACGTGAGCTGGGCCAGAGCATCTGGCTGGACAATCTGGGCCGTGAGCTGATCGGCTCCGGACGCCTGGCGCAGATGGTGCGCCATGACGGCCTGGCCGGGGTCACCTCGAATCCGGCCATATTCGAGAAAGCGATCGCCGGCGGCGAGCGTTATGACCAGACCATCCGTGAACTGGTGCATGCGGGCGTCAACGACACCGACACGATCTATCGCCGCCTGGTGGTGGCCGATGTGCAGGCCGCCGCCGATATCCTGCGGCCGGTCTACGAGGCCAGTGCAATGGCCGACGGCTATGTCAGCCTCGAGGTGTCGCCGGACATGGCCCACGACAGCGCCGGCACGCTGCGCGAGGCGCGCCTGCTCGCCGCCGCGGTGGACCGGCCCAACCTGATGATCAAGGTGCCCGCCACGCCGGCCGGCTACGCCGCCATCGAGCGGCTGCTCGGCGAGGGCATCAGCGTCAACGCGACGCTGATTTTCTCGGTGCAGGCCTATGGCGCCGTGGCGCAGGCCTACCAGGCCGGCGTCGAGCGCTTCGTGGCGGGTGGTGGCGATGCGCGTCGCCTGGCCAGCGTCGCCAGCTTCTTCGTCAGCCGCGTCGACAGCGCGGTGGATGCGCTGCTGCAGCGGCGCATCGACAATGGCACGGAAGCGCCGGACGCGGCCCGCTGCCGCGCGCTGCTCGGCCAGGCCGCCATCGCCAACGCCCGCGTGGCCTACGGACAGTTCCGGCGCCTGCTGGATGCGCCGCGCTGGCAGGTACTGCGCGAGGCCGGCGCCCGGCCGCAGCGCCTGCTGTGGGCCAGCACAGCGACCAAGAATCCGGCCTATGGCAGCACCTACTATGCCGATGCGCTGGTGGGACCGGACACGGTCGATACGCTGCCCGAGGCCACCTACCTGGAATTCCTGCAGCACGGCCGGCCGCAGGCGGGGCTGTCGGAAGGAGCGGCCGTGGCGGCCCAAGACGTCATCGACGCGCTCGCCGCGGTCGGTATCCGCATGGAGGACGTCACCGATCAGCTGCTGCGCGAAGGTGTGCAGGCCTTCGCCGACGCACAGCACCGGCTGCTGGCGGCGATCGAGCGCAAGCGCCTGGCTTGCGCCGAAAACACCTCGCCGGCCTGAAGCAGCCGGTCGCCCGTTGCGCCGGCCTGATTCAGTCGACCAGGCCGGTGCCCGGACTCACCACGTCGTTCACGTACAGGTTCAGGCGGCCGATGACGTCGTAGCATTCCTGTTCGCTCAGGTGGTATTTCTCCAGAATGTCGAACAGGTGCTGCACGAACCTCTGGAAGGCGATCAGCGTAATGCGCAGGCCATGGTGCGCGTCGAGGATCGGCTTTCCGCTGTAGTGCACCGGGCCGCCCAGCGCGGCGGAGAAGAATTCGACCTGCATCCGCTTCAACTTGTCCATGTCCACGCCGGCGAAGTAGGGCCGCATCGAGGCGTCCTTGAGAATCGCGGCGTAGAACTGGTTGACCAGGCCGGGAATCGCCGCAGCACCGCCGACTCTTTCGTACAGGGAAGGAGCATCGGACTTCGTGGACATGTGCTTCACCATGGATGGAGCGCCCGCAACGGCGGGCTGCAGAGTGCTTTGTATCGCGGCCGCGGCGGCGCAGCCTTGAGCTATATCAATGAGGGCCGCCGGTGCGGCACGTTCACCACTGTGGCGCCGCAGGGACGGAGTCGCGCGCGGCATTGCGCCAGCGGCGCACCAGCAGCGCGCCGCCCGCCAGGCCGCCGAGATGGGCGAAATGGGCCACCCCGGGTTGTTGCCCGCTGACACCGGACCAGAGTTCGAGCACGCCGTAGCCCAGCACGAACAGCCAGGCTTTCATCGGGATGGGCGGGAACAGCAGCATGATGGTGCGGTCGGGGAACAGCATGGCGAACGCGGCCAGCACGCCGAACAGTGCGCCGGACGCGCCCAGCGTCGGCACCTTGTCGGGCAGCGCAGTGGTCACCAGCAGCTGGGTGATCGCGGCTGTCGCCAGGCTGGCGGCGTAAAGCAGGCCGAAACGCCTGGAACCGGTGGCCGCCTCGACCGGACGGCCGAACATCCACAGGCCGAACATGTTGGTGGCCAGATGCCCCGCATCGGCGTGCAGGAAGGCGCTGCTGACCAGCTGCCATGGGCGAAAGCCAGCGTCCAGCGGCCACAGCATCAGGCTGTACAGCGTGGCGTCGCTCAGCACGCTCTCCAGTGCGAACGCAGCGAGGTTGAGCAGCAGCAGGGCGTAGGTCACCGGCGCCATCGATCTGTCCAGTGCTGTTCCCGTCCCGAGCGGGACGGGAACAGCGCGGCTGGCCTCAGGGAACCACGCGCAGATGGTTTTCAACGCCGATGATGCCCGGCGCCGAGAGCGCGGCGTTTTCCGCCATGATCTGCTCGTGCAGGCTGCGCACCCGGCCTCTCAGCACGGCTGTGCCGTTCTCGGCGATGTCAATGGTGATGCCGGCGGCGTCGAGGTCCGCCGAGCGCTCCAGCGCCGACTGAATCCTGAGGCGGATGTCCGACGGCGCCACCCGTGGCCGGATGGTGATGCGGTTGATCACCGCGCTGACGCCGCCGAGCTGCTCGACGCACTCTTCGGCCCGCCGGCGCTGGTAGCCCCAGCTGACTTCGCCGGTCAGGGTGACATGGCCCTGGTCCACGGTGACTTGCAGCGAGGGCTCCGCCGGATGCATGGCCCAGTCCAGCACCTGCACGGCGCGGCTGGCGATTTCGTCGTCGGCGGTTTTCTTGTGCGAAGGGATGTTGACCCGGATCTCCTGCGCCACCGCCCGCACGCCCTTGACGCGCCGCACGGCCGCTTCGGCTTGCGCCCGCTGCGTGGCGGTCTCGACCGAGCCGGTCAGCGTCACCACGCCGTCCTTGACGCTGACGCCGATATGCGCCGCGTCAACCGCCGGCTCGTAATCCAGTTCTTCCATAACCCTTTGACGCAAATTGAAATCTTCAACCATGACATTCTCCTGGATGGGGCCTCGATGCGGCGTTTTGCAGTGATGGACGCGGCCTGCGCGTCAGTGCCGGCACATTGCACAGCGGCACGGCGCGGGCGGCATTGACATGTGTCAAGCGCCGGGCGGCAGGGGCCGGACTACGTAGTTCCCGCAACGGCCTAGGTGGAATTGCGGATTTCCCGCCAGCGGCGCGGCACGCAGACTGGTCGCAACAAAAAACCAGGGAGTCATCCGCCATGCCTTTCGACGCCGCGCCGCAAACCGTTGCCAGCACCAACAACTGCAGCTTGTGCCCGGTACAGAACTGCCTCGCTCGCCGCAGTGAAAACGGTGAGGGCGGATGGTCGGAGGCGCTGGCGCCACGCGTGGCGCTGATGCCGGGCTCTGCCCTGTTCAATGCAGGCGACCGCCAGCTGTCGATCTATTCGGTGCGCGGCGGCTGCATCAAGACCTATTCGGTGGACGCCGACGGCAACGAGCGGGTCCGCGGCTTCTTCCTGCCGGGCGACGTGATCGGGCTCGACGGCCTGGGCTACGGCGTCCACGCCTCCTATGCCACGGCGGTGGTGCCCTCGCAGATCTGCGTCATGCCGATGGCCCGGCTGCGCAGCCTGATGCTGAGCAACGCCGCTCTGGCCGTGACCGTGCAGCAGCAGACCAGCCGCGACCTCGGGCTGGCACTGGCGCTTTCCGGCTCGTTCAGCGCCGAGCAGCGGGTGGCGGCTTTCCTGCTGCATCTGCGCTCGCGGCTGGGCGCGGAGCAGTTGGTGCGCCTGCCGATGGGGCAGCAGGACATCGGCAGCTACCTGCGCCTGGCGCCGGAGTCGGTGTGCCGCACGATGAAGACCTTCGAGCGTAGCGGCATGCTGTCGATCGACAACCGCGCCGTCAAAGTGCTCGACGAGCGCCGCCTGTCCGCGCTGGCCGCTCCGGTCGGGATCCCCAAGACCGGCGCCCGGCAGTCCGTCGCCGTATAGCAGACCTGGACGGCGGCGCAGCGGACGCCGTACCAGGCCGTCCGACGGCGGGCGCCAGCAGTTTTTGACGTGGATCAATGCCCGGCAGCGGCCGGGCGGAGAGGATGACGCGCCGCAGATCGCCGCGGCCTGACGCCAACCAACGCAACGGACCCGGATACCGATGAATACCCTCGCATTGCAAGCCGCCGGCAGGAGCCCCGCGCCGCGCCGTGGCGGCAGCCTGCCGTTTGCGCTGCTGTCCGCCGACAGCACCGACGCCTACATCCGCAGCGTCGGCGAAATCCCGCTGCTGGGCGAGGCCGAAGAGCGCGCTCTGGCCCAACGCGTGCACCAGGAGCACGACGCGGCGGCGGCGCAGGCCTTGATCCTGGCCAATCTGCGCTTCGTGGTGTTCGTGGCGCGCAGCTACCTCGGCTACGGTCTGCCGATGGGCGACCTGATCCAGGAAGGCAATATCGGCCTGATGAAAGCGGTCAAGCGCTTCAACCCCGGCGTCGGCGTGCGCCTGATCTCGTTCGCGGTGCACTGGATCCGCGCCGAGATCCACGAATTCATTTTCCGCAACTGGCGCATCGTGCGCACCGGCACCACCAAGGCACAACGCAAGCTGTTTTTCAATCTCAAGAAGCACCGCAGGAACGTCGGCTGGATGAGCCATTCGGAAATCGAGGCCGTGGCGCGCGAGCTGAAGGTGGCGCCCGAGGAAGTGCGCGAGATGGAGCAGCGCATGGCGGCGCACGACATGGCAATCAGCAGCTCCACCGGTCCGGCCGCCCGCGGCAGCGTGGCCGAAGGCAGCCTGGTCGACGAGCACGACGACATCGCGGCGATCGAGCGGCAGCAATGGGCCGGGCGCTGCGTGGAGAAAGCCAGGGAAGGTCTGCGTCATCTGGACCCGCGCTCGCGCGACATCCTGTCGCGGCGCCTGATGCAGGACGGTCAGGGCGAGCGACTGGAAGACCTGGCCGGGGCCTACAACGTCTCGGCCGAGCGTATCCGCCAGATTCAGGCGCGGGCGCTGCGCAAGCTCCGGTCGTACATCGAAGTACCGGAGACCGTCGCCGCCTGAGAGGCGGCTCCCGCGCGCAACCCTTGATGCAGGTCAATGTTGCGCAGCATGGCCGCCCGGACAATCGCGGCAATCGAGTGAAGTCGGAGGCGCCGTGGGCGGCATCCTGAAAATCGCGTACAAGCTGCTGGTCAACGACCGCTCCAAGTTCGCGGCGCTGCTGCTGGGCATCACCTTCGCGGTGTTCCTGATGGTGCAGATGACCTCGCTGTTCGCCGGCATTCTCAGCCGGGCGTCGGCCACCGTGATCAACGTCGGCGCAAAAATGTGGGTGATGGACCCGGCCGTGCAGACCGTGGCCAACAGCATCGCCATGCCGGACTACGTGCTCGACGCCGTGCGCAGCGTCGAAGGCGTGCGCTACGCCGTGCCGCTGTACTCCGGCGGCGCCCTGGTCAAGCTGCACAGCGGCACCTATCAGGCGGTGAACGTCCTGGGGCTGGACGACTCCACGCTGTATGGCCGTCCGCAGCTGCTGCAGGGCAAGATTTCCGACATCTTTGCCGAGAACGGCTTCGTCGTGGTCAAGGATTCGGAGTATCCCAAGATGGAGAATCCGAATATCGGCACCGAATTCGAGCTGAACGACAACCGTGGCGTCATCGTCGGCATCGCGGAAGTCGCTTCCAGCGGCCTGTTCGGCGTGCCGACCCTGTATACCACCTTCAACCGCGCCATCCAGTACATCCCTTCGCCGCGCTTCACCATCTCCTACATCCTGGTCGAGCCGAAAGGCGCCGACGACGTGGCGCGCATCAAGCAGCGTGTCGCGGCCTTGGGCTACGTGGCGCTGACCAAGGACGAATTCATGCAGCAGATCACCCGCTTCTACATGTACCAGACCGGCCTGGGCGTCAACCTGCTGCTGATGACGGTGATGAGCTTCGTGGTGGGCCTGTCGATCTCCGGCCAGACGTTCTACACCTTCGTTCTGGAGAACCTGGAAAAATTCGGCGCGCTCAAGGCGATCGGCGCGAAAAGCCACGAGTTGGTCTACATGATCCTGTTCCAGGCCACCTTCACCGCGCTGACCGGCTACGGCCTGGGGGTAGGGCTGTGCTCGGCGGTCATCGCCCTGGCCAAGCTGCGCCTGCCGGACTATGCGGCGATGATCACCTTCACCAACCTGGCACTGGCCTTTTTCATGGTGCTGGTGATCGCCGGCATCTCCTGCTATATCGGCGTGCGCAAGGTGTTGCGCATCGAGCCGTTCGACATCTTCCGGGGCTAGCCCATGGCCAATCCCGCAATCCGCGCCAACGCGCTGAGCAAGTGGTTCGGCGAAGGCGAAGCCCGGACCTACGCCGTGCGTGAAGTGGAGTTCGAGGCCCGCTTCGGCGAGATACTGTACATCGTCGGCCCATCCGGCAGCGGCAAGACCACGCTGCTCAGCGTCATCTCCGGCATCCTGCGGCCCAACCAGGGCGCGGTGCAGATCGACGGGGTCGACATCTGGGGATTGTCCAGCGACGCGCTGGCCGAATTCCGCCTCAAGCGCATCGGCTTCGTATTCCAGGATTTTCACCTGTTCCCGCGCCTGACCACGGTGGAAAACGTCGCCATACCGCTGATCCTGCGCCGGCGCAGCTGGGATGAGGCGCTGGCCGAAGCAATGAAGTACCTGGATATCGTCGGCCTGAAGGAACGCGCTCACCTGCCGCCGGTCAAGCTCAGCGGCGGCGAGCAGCAGCGCGTGGCCATTGCCCGCGCCATCGTCAGCGGGCCGGACATCCTGATCATGGACGAGCCGACCGCCTCACTGGACGGCGACACCGGCAAGAACATCGTCAGTTTCGTGCGCAACAACATCCTGAGCGACAAGCGCTGCATCGTCATCGTTACCCACGACGCCCGTATCACCGAGTTCGCCGACCGCATCCTGAAGATGGAGGACGGCAAATTGAAGGGCATCGACAGCAATGGTGCTTCCCATGAGTAATCGCGTTCTGTTCATCCTCGCCGGCGTCGGCGTCCTGGTCGGCCTGATCGGCGCCTATGTCTACGGCCGCCAGCCGCCGGTCCAGCCGCCGGCCTTTGAGCCGGCGGGCAATCCCTACGCCGACGGCATCTATGCCAACGGCATCGTCGAAAGCCTGCAAACGCAGGGACAGAACGTCAGCATCTACCCCGAAGTGTCCGGCGCGGTCACCGCCATCCTGGTCAGCGAAGGCCAGGCCATACGACAGGGGACGCCGCTGCTGAAGATCGAGGATTCGGTGCAGAAGGCGTCCGCCGAACAGCTGCGCGCCCAGGCCGACGCCGCACAGGCCACGCTGCAGGAGCTGAAAGCCGAGCCCAGAGCGGAGACGCTGCAGGTCGCACAGGCGCAGATGCAGTATGCGGCGGCCAATCTGAAGACCCTGCAGGATACTCTGGACAAGCAGCGCCACGCTTTCCAGCTGGACCCCAAGGCCGTCGGCAAGGACACCCTGGACACGGCGGAGAACGCCGCGGCCGCGGCGGCGGAGAATCTCAAGGTGGCTCAGCGCCAGTACCAGCTGACCCGGGCCGGCGCCTGGAGCTACGACATCCGCAACCAGGAAAAGCAGTACGAGGCGCTGCAGAAGGCCTATGCCTCGGCCTCGGCTTTGCTCGACAAGTACACGGTGCGGGCTCCGGCCGACGGCGTGGTGCTGTCGATCGCGGCCACCGTCGGCAGCTACGTTTCCAACTCGCAAGGCACTTACGACAGCTATACGCAGGGCACGTCTCCAGCCATCGTCATGGGCAGCCCGCAGGGGCAGCTGGCGGTGCGCTGCTACATTGACGAAATCCTGGTGCACCGCCTGCCGCCGCCGTCGGCGATCAAGGCGGAAATGTACATCCGCGGCACCAGCCGCCATATTCCGCTGCAATACGTGCGCACCCAGCCCTACGTCTCGCCCAAGATCGAATTGTCCGATCAGCGCACGGAGCGCGTGGACGTGCGCGTGCTGCCGGTGGTCTTCAGCTTCGCCAAGCCGGCTGACCTGAGCATTTACCCGGGGCAGCTGGTGGACGTCTACATCGGCACGCACTAGGGCACGGCAATGCGCACCGGCTATCCAATATCCAGGCATCCGCGGCGCCGCCTCCCGGCGCGGCTGTGCACTTTCACGCTGGCTCTGGCCGCCGCCGGCTGTGCGGTGGGCCCGGACTTCGTGGCGCCGCCGCCACCGCAGGTGAGCGGGTATACCGCACAAGGCGATGGCGATCGGACCGCGGTGGGGGATGGGCAGTCGCAGCGCTTCGAAGCGGCAGGCGAGGGCACCGCGCAGTGGTGGCAGCTGTTCGGCTCGCCGCAGCTGAACGAGGTGGTGGCGCAGGCCGTCAACGGCAACCCGACCCTGCAGGCGGCGCAGGCCAGCTTGCGGCAGAGCCGCGACAACCTGCGCGCCGGCCAGGGTGTATTTTTCCCGCAGCTGGAAGGCGATGCCGGCGCCACGCGGCAGCAGTACTCGGCGGCCCGGGTCGGCGAGGCCCTGCCACCCAGCATCTTCAACCTGTTCACCCTTTCCGCCAGCGTCAGTTATGCCGTCGACCTGTTCGGCGGGGAGCGGCGCACGGTGGAGGGCTTGCGGGCCTCCGTGGACTACCAGCGCCAGACGCTCGACGCCGCCTATATCTCGCTGACCGCCAACGTCGCCAACACCGTGGTTGCCGCCGCGGCGTACCGCGCCGAGATCGACGCCACGCAAGACATCATCGGCGCGCTGCGCGAGCAGGTCCGGCTGGCGCAGACGCAGGCCGAGGCCGGAACCGCGCCGTACACGGCGGTGCTCGGACTGCGCACCCAGTTGAGCGCCACCGAGGCGACGCTGCCTGCGCTGCAGCAGAAACTGGATCAGGCCGGGGATCTGCTGGCCGCGCTCACCGGTCATGTGCCGGCGGAGTGGGTGGCGCCGCCGGTCAGCCTGTCCGGCCTGAAGCTGCCGTCGGACATCCCCCTGAGCCTGCCGTCCGAGCTCGTTGCCCACCGCCCGGACATCCTGGCGGCCGAGGCGCAGCTGCACGCCGCCAGTGCCAATATCGGCGTCGCCACCGCGGCGATGTTGCCCAGCCTCAGCCTCAGCGGCTCCTACGGCGCGCAGAGCACCGCCAGCAGCGACCTGTTCAAATCCGGCAGCAACGTCTGGAGCGTCGGTGCCGGCCTCAGCGCGCCGCTGTTTGAAGGCGGCACGTTGTGGTACCGCCGCAAGGCCGCGGTGGCTGCCTATGAGCAGGCGCAGGCCGCCTACCGGCAGGTGGTGTTGAGCGCCTTCGTCCAGGTGGCGGACAGCCTGCGCGCCCTGCAGCACGATGCCGACGCGGTGGAGGCGCAGGCGCAGCAACTCGACGCGGCACGCGAGAATCGTCATCTGGTCGAAGCCGCCTATCAGGCCGGATTGAGCGCGTACACCGAATTGCTGCTGGCCGACGTGCAGAGCCGGCAGGCGGAACTGGGCTACCTGCAAGCCAAGGCCCTGCGCCTGCAGGACACCGTGGCGTTGTTTGTCGCGCTGGGCGGAAGCTGGCGTCAGCCCGAGGCGGCGCAGGCCGGCATTGCGGCGGACCAGTCTGGCGGCGGGAGCTAAGGAAACTCTGATCAATTGGATCATCGTCATTCCCGCGTAGGCGAATCCAGTTTTGCGAAGGCCGGAATCAAAACTGGACCCCCGCCTACGTGGGGGTGACGAATGGATCAGAGACTCCCTAAGGCCGCGAGCGGCGCCGATAGCCCACGCCGGTCAACGAGTTTGCAGGCACGAAAAAGCCGCCGGCCCAAGAGGACCGGCGGCCGGGTGTGGATCACTGCACCGAAATCTGCTTGGCCGTGGGCTTTTTGACCTCGGTCTTGGGCAAGTGGATGAACAGCACGCCATCCTTGCACTCGGCGGCGATCTTGTCCTCCGCCACATCTTCCGGCAGCGAGAAGCTGCGGCTGTAGGCGCCGTAGCTGCGCTCGATGCGGTGGAAGCGCTCGTCCTTTTCGTCATGCTCGGTTTTGCGCTCGCCCGATAGCGTCAGCACGCCGTTCTCGACGTTGACCTTGACGTCGTCCTTTTTCACGCCAGGCAGTTCGGCCTTGACCGTGTACTCTTTCGGTGTTTCGCTGATATCAACCGCCGGCGCCCAGGCATCGCCGGGTGTGCGGCCTTTGACCAGCCCGCCGCGCTGCAGGCGCGACAGCAGTTCGTCCATTTCGCGGAAGGGATTCCATTGAACCAGTGACATGGTTGAGCCTCCTTTTCAAGAGCCGGTGGCGCCCGGCGAGGAGCAGATTGCATCCGCCGGCCCGACCCGGGCATTGACGCAAATCAATGAGCACCAGGTGCGCCTGATATTCAATACACCGCACTGGTTCACTGCCTGGTCAAGAGGGTCCGTCATGAGCGCCGCATCCCAGATGTTGCATTTTTACATGCTGATTCTGATCGCGATTGTCCTGGTTTCTCTGACTTCCACGGTGATCTTCGCCCTCAGCGATGCGGGGGTATTGGCGTCCACGCGCAAGCGCTTTCTCGGTCGGCGGCTGATGCGCTCGCGCATGGCCGATATGCTGCAGATGCGCAGGATCGAGCGCTCGACCTATGTGGTCCACTCGTCGGTCCCCGAGCTGCGGCAGCAGCTGAACAACTGCCGCCGCTGCAGCAGCAAGTGTCAGTGTGACGCGGTGCTGGTCTATGGTGAAGTGTTCGGTTCCGCTTTTTCTTTCTGCCCCAACACGCCGGCCCTGGACCGCCTTGTGCACAGAATGGAGCACGCCGCTGCCGCTGGCGCCTCACACGCGCAGCCGCTGCATGCATGATGCGGCGCCTGCGCCAAGCCGCATTGCTGTGCGGTCTGGCCACGCTTGCAGCGCCTGCCGATGACCTGATCGGCAGGCCGACGACCTCCACCATTGCTGCGGGGGAAACCCTGCTGGACCTGGCACGGCGCTACGACCTGGGATTCGCCGAGATCGTCGCCGCCAACCCTCTGCTCGACCCCTGGCTGCCGCCATCGGACTCCAGCGTACTGCTGCCAACCCAGCATATCCTGCCGGCCGGCCCCAGGAACGGAATCCTGATCAATCTGGCCGAGCTCAGGCTCTATTACTTTCCTGCAGATCAGTCCGCCGCCTTGTCGTATCCGCTGGGCATCGGCCGCGAGGGATGGCAGACCCCGCTGGGCACCACGCGCATTGCGCGCAAGCGCGCACACCCGGGCTGGAGCCCCACCGCCACGGAGCGGGCTGAGGACGCGGACCTGCCGCAGTGGGTGCCCCCGGGGCCGGACAATCCGATGGGCGAATACGCCCTCTACCTGCAGTGGCCGGGCTATGCCATCCACGGCACCAACCGGCCCTACAGCATCGGCCGGCGCGACAGCCATGGCTGCATCAGGCTCTATCCCGAAGACATCGCGGCGCTGTATGCCCTGGTTCCGACGGGTGCCTCCGTTACGGTCGTCGACCAGCCAGCCAAGGCCGGCTGGATGAATGCGGAGCTGTTCCTGGAGATCCATCCAGGGCAGGCGGGCGCAGACGCCCTGGAAGCCGGCGAACGCCCGCCCGCCACCTCATCGCCAGCGCTTGAAGGCTGGCTACGCGTTCTGGCCGGTACGGAAGCGGACCGCATCAACTGGGACACGGTGCGCCTGACGGTCCAGCAGCAGCGCGGGATACCGGTGCAGATCACCTCGGCACACCATTGATACAGATCATTTCGGCGGCGGCGCGGCGGCTCTAGAGTGCGCGTCAGGCACGCACCACGCAGCTGCCAGGTGGTGCCGCCACAGTGCGCTGCTTTCCTCAACGTATCGGAGATTGACATGACCATCAAAAAAGCGCTGCTCGCTGCGCTGCTGCCGCTGGCCCTGCTCGGCGGCTGCACCACACTCAGCGATCAGGATCGGGCTTTGCTGGACGAGGCTTCGCGCAATGCCGCGGCCGCCAGGCAGACCTCCAAGCAGGCGCTGGACGTGGCCCAGGCCGCCCAGGAAGCGGTCAACGTCGCCGCCGAGGCCTCCACCCGCGCCGCCACCGAGGCGCGCGCCGCCAACGACAAGGCGACGCAGGCGGCGGCCGACGCCAAGGCTGCCAGCGACAAGGCCGATCGGGTATTCCAGCACTCGCTGCGCAAGTAGGCTTGCACGCCGGCGTGTGGTCGCATCCCGCACGCCGGCGGGCGCGCGACGCGGGCGCGCGTCTTCGGATGGCATGTGTGGAGGGTAGAGCGCTTCCGCTCGCGGCGGATATCAGTTCTTCAGCGAATTTCTGATCGACAGGTAGGCGGCTTTCAGGCTCGCCACCAGATTCCTGGCGGCAGCCTCAACCGGCTGGCGCTGGCTTTCCGCGACGTTCTCGATGCGATGCAGGTGCTCGCGCAGGGCTTCCATTTCGGCCTCGAGCGTGACCCAGCGCTCGCGCATGCGATTTTCGAGCAGTTCGATGCGCAGTGCCAGTTCGTCGCGCAGCTGGCATAGCGCGATGAAGTTGTCGTTGAGATCCTGGCAGAGGCGGGACACGGAAATCGCCTGGTTCAATGGGTGATGAACACCGGCAGGCCGCACTGCGACAGCGCTTCCTGGGTGCATCCGCCGAACACCAGCTCGCGCGTGGCGCCACGGCTGTAGGCGCCCATGATCATCAGGTCGATGCGCTGCGCGACCGCGGTGTTGCTCAGGCAGTCCATCGCCGTGCGGCCGGAGGCTGACGCGGCCACCACCTCGGCCTGGATGCCATGCCACGCCAGGTGCCGCAGCGCGGCGTCGAGCGAGGCCTTCGGCGCTTCATGCCTTTCGGCGGCGCAGACCAGGATCACGTGCTTGGCCTGCCGCAGCAGCGGCATGGCGGCATTCAGCGCGCGGGCCGCCTGGGTGGTGTCCTTCCAGCAGATCATCTGGCGGTGGAGCAGGGTGTCGGAGGAATATTCAGGGACCAGCAGCATCGGCTGCCCGCCACGGACCAGCACCTGGGACAGCATGTCGTCCGGCAGGTAGTCGTCGTTGCAAGGGCGTCCCATCACTACCACGTCGTGGTGGCGCGCCTGCGCCACCAGGTTGTCGGCGGCATGTCCGTGCGCCTGCAGGATGCCGGCCGAAACCGAATCGCGCATCACGGCGTCGCTGTCGAACGGAATGGCATGGAAGGCGAAGAAATCGGTGCAATGGCGCAGTGCCGCCGCCGCCCGCGTCTGGCCGCGCTGTTGCAGATAGTCCATCGCGTTCTTCAACGCCGGACCGATCAGGTACGGCACCGGGGGGGATTCCAGCGCGGCCTCGCCGGCGTCGAGCACGGTGTGGAAACAGTCGATGTGCGCGCCAAAGGCGCGTGCCAGGGTCAGCGCGGTATCCAGCACGGTGCTGTCGCTATCGCCGCCGCTGAGCGGCGTCAGGATGGATTTGAACATATCCGTTCGATCCCTCGTTCAGGTGTGCCACTGTGGCGCAGAGTGCCGCCGGTACGCCTTGATGCAGGTCAAGCAGCGGGGCTCCGCGGCGCCGGCTTGATCCAGATCAAGGCTGGCGCGGCACCGCGCGCCCACACTGAACCCATTGGCAGTTTCGCGCCGGTGCAGCCGAACGAGCGGCAGCAGCGCCGCGGGCGCCATAGACGCGGCCACGGCCGCCTGATCGGAGCAACCCATGTCCAGATATCTGAAAGTGCAGCAGCAGGTGATCGACGCCGTGACGGTCGGCGCCGCGCTCGACAGCGCCGGCGTCAGCCGCATCGGCAGCGAGCGCGCGCGGCGCGCCGTGCCGGCCTTGCCGCGGCAGCGCCGTGGCCGCGGCAAGGCCGGCGCCAAGCCCGCCAACTGAAGCCGATGCGTGTCGCCCGGAGGCGGCGCGCAGTACCCACGCGATGTCCGCGTTGAGCCACAGCCGCTGGCCCGCTGGCGTCACCGGCCACCCCCGTTCCGCCCGCCGCGACACCGTGGAGTCGCAGCGCCAGCAGACCGGGGAGTGGAGTCTGTGGCTGCGTTTCGAAGGCCGTGCCGCGCGCTTCGCCGCGCGCGAGGCCTGCACCTGCGGAGAAAGCGCGCTGAGCTACGGCGGGCTGCGCGATCGCGCGGCTGCTGTGGCGGCCGGCTTGATGGAGCTGTGCAATGTGCGCACCGGCGACCGGCTGGTGCTGCTGTCCGGCAACCGCATTGAATGGTTGCAGGTCAGCCTGGCGATCCAGGGCGCGGCGGCGGTCGAGGTGCCCTGCAGGCCCGACCTGGGTGAGTACGAACTGCTGGCGCTGCTACGTGCCACCGAAGCCACGGTCGCCCTGGTCGAACAATCGCAAACCGCGGAACTGCTGCTGGCACATGGCCGCGACCTGCCGTCGCTGCGGCGCGTGGTGGTGCTGGAGGCGGAAGCGGTGCCGCCACGGGCGCTGGCTCTGGACCAGCTGGAACGGACCGGGCGGGAGCGCCTGCAGGCCGATCCGGGCATGGTGCTGCGACGCCAATGGCAGCTCAACGCCGACAGCCCGGCAGCGATCATCCACACCTCGGGCACCACCGCCGAGCCCAAGGCGGTGCTGATCAGCCACGCCAATCTGCTGCACAGCCAGCAGTACCTGCCGGACGCGCTGGGCCTGTCCGAGCACGACCGCGTGCTGCTGTGTCTGCCGCTGTGGCACCTGTATGGCCGCCTGATGGCTTATGTGGCGCTGTCCTGCGGCGCTTCCATCCATTGCGGCAGCCTGGCCGGCCTCGACGCTGAATTGCGGCGCGTGCAGCCGAGTTGCTTTCCCGCCTTCCCGCCGATCTGGGAAGGGATTCACCACCGCATCCTGCAACGCCTTGCCGGCACCGGGACGCGCACGGCCCTGCTGCGCACTGCGCTGCGCCTGAGCCGCCGTTTCCTGCGCCTGCGCGACGCCGGCAGCGCCATTGGTCCGGGCGGCAGGGTTCTGCGTGGTCTGCTGCTGCTGCCGTACCGGATTTCGCAGGCCCTGCTGCGGCGCGCCGTGGTGGACATCCTCGGGGTCGTTCCACGCCACGGCATCGTCGGCGACGCGCCATTGCCGCGCCAGGTGGACGAGGATTTGCGCGCCCTGGGCCTGACGGTGCTGGAAGGCTACGGCTCCACCGAGCAGATCGTCAGCTGCCTGCGCCGGCCGTGGCGCAACCGCCCCGGCACCATCGGCATGCCGCTGCCGCAGGTCGAGCTGCACATCGTCGGGCGCGACTTGCGCCAGGTGCCGGACGGCGAGACCGGACAGTTCGCGGTGTCCGGGCCACAGGTGTGCCTGGGCTATATCGACGATCCCGCGGCCGAGAGCCGGGCTTTCACCATGATCGACGGCAAGCGCTTTCTGCTGACCGGGGATCTCGGGCGGCGCGAGGCGGGCGGTGAGCTGGTTTTCGTCGGCCGCATCGCCAATGTCCTGCACGGCGCCGGGGGCGTGCCGGTCTATCCGGAAGTGATTGAAAACCTGCTGCGCGACAGTCCCCTGATCGAGCGCGCAGTCGTTTACCCGCGTGCCGGCGGCGGCCTGGGCGTGCTGGTGATCCCCGAGCACGGCGCCGTCCCGGCGGCCGACCCGGTGGCGCAGCTGCGGCAGGAGATCCGGCGTCTGCTCGACGCCGGCGCGGCACAGCCTGCGTCGTTGCCGAGCCATTTCATCATCGCGGCGCGGCCGTTGCGCATCGACCGCGAGCTGACCCCGACGCTGAAGCTGCGGCGCCGCGACATCCATCCCGGGGTTTCCACCGGGCGCGAGCATCCGCTTTGAGCCGCGCTGCCCAAAGCCGCCGATGAGCGCGCCACGCGCCATGGTGCTGGAGCAGCCGCACGGCCCGCTGCTACTGCGCGGCCGCCCGATCCCGGTGGCCCGCGCCGGCGAGGTGGTGATCGAGGTATCGGCCTGCGGCGTGTGCCGCACCGATCTGCACCTGCTCGACGCCGAATTGCCCGACATCCAGTACCCGATCGTGCCGGGCCACCAGGTGGTCGGCCGTGTGCTGTTCGCCGGGGCGCAGGTGGCACTGCAGCCCGGGCAGCGCGTTGGCCTGCCCTGGCTCGGCTCCACCTGCGGCCACTGCGCGTACTGCGACAGCGGGCAGGAGAACCTGTGCGATGCGGCGCGCTTCACTGGCTACCAGATCAACGGCGGCTATGCCACGCACTGCCTGGCCGACGCGCGTTTCGTGTTCCCGCTGCCGGAAGATTTCGCCGACCTGGAGGCGGCGCCGCTGCTGTGCGCCGGGCTGATCGGCTACCGCAGCCTGCGCCTGTGCGGCGACGCGCGGTGTATCGGCCTCTATGGCTTCGGCGCGGCGGCCCACCTGATTGCCCAGCTGGCGGTATGGCAGGGCCGCACGGTGATGGCCTTCACCCGGCCGGGCGACCTGCGCACACAGGATTTCGCGCGCAGCCTGGGTGCCGCTTGGGCTGGTGCATCGGACCAGGCGCCACCGCAGCCGTTGGATGCCGCCATCATCTTCGCGTCGGCCGGCGAACTGGTGCCTGCCGCGTTGCGCGCCGTGCGCAAGGGGGGCACGGTGGTCTGCGGCGGCATCCACATGAGCGACATCCCCTCATTTGCGTATTCGATCCTGTGGGGCGAACGCTGCCTGCGCAGCGTGGCCAATCTGACGCGTCGCGACGCGCAGGAGTTCCTGGAACTGGCGCCACAGGTGCCGCTGCGCAGCCAGGTCAGCGTTTACCCGCTTGAGCAGGCCAACGAAGCCCTGGCCGACCTGCGCGCCGGCCGCCTGCAGGGTGCCGCGGTGCTGCGTATCGGGTAGGTCTGGCGCGGCGTGCCGCGCCAGCCCTGTGCATCAGCCCCGGGGCAGCGCGTGCACCATCGCGTTCGGATCGCCCTGGCCATCGAGTACCGCCAGCTCTTCCGGCGTCAGCAGGGCTTCCGTCCGCAAGTCCAGCAGGCCGGCGCACTGGCGCAGCAGATGCAGCCAGGAGCAGGCGTTGGCGTAGAGCAGGCCGGCGGTGTCGAGCGTGCCGCCGACGTTGCGGTAGCCGGCCGCGGCGACGCGACCGTTCAGGCGCGGCGCCAGCATTCCCCACAGCGGTTCGGGCCGGGTGTGCGTCACCAGCAGGTGGCGGTCGATGCCGGCGTACAACGCGGCGGCCTGCGCCTCCGCCAGCAGATGAGCCTGCTCGCGCGGGTTGCGTCCGCTGCGCAGGCGGCCAGGCTCGGCCAGGTACACCACGGTGTGCGCGACATCGCGCTCGCGCAGCCGCAACGCCACTTTCAATACCTCATCCAGCTGGTAGGCGCCGACCGCGCTGATGGCCAGGCGGGCCTCCTGCGGGCGGTGCCCGGCCCAGTCCAGCCGCAGCGCACCGTCGCGCACCAGCTGCAGGGCCTGGGCCTCGGACAGCAGCAGCGGCACCTCCTGTTTGGGGCAGACCACGGTCCAGATCTGGCCCTGCGTCTGGTACAGCGCCTGCATCACGGCCAGGGCGCTGTTGTAGTCGGCGGGAAACAGCACGCGTGAGATGTCTGCCGGTTCGGCCAGCAGGGACTCGGCGGCGGTGGGGTCCTGATGGGAACGTTCATTCTTGCCGTTTTCCCAGGTGTGCGAGGTCAGCACCAGCGGCCAGGACAGCCAGCGCGGCGCCTGGGCGGCGGCCTTGGCCTGGTCGGCGAAGATCAGGTCCTGGCGCAGCGCCGACACCATCTTGGTGGCGAACGCCTCGTAGGTCACCGCGATATTGATGCCGCCCTTGTTGCCCAACGCGGCGCAGACCACCGCCTCCTCGTTGAGCGCGGTGATGATCTCGCCTTGCAGCGACTCCGCCTCCGGGCGCTCCACGTCCACCACGCGGTGGCGCAGCTGGCCCAGCGTGCGGATCATGTGGTTGGACTGGCTCTCGTCCGGATTGCCCATGCGCGGGCGCAGTTGCGGGTTGAGCCGCACGGCGTCGGCGAAGTAGCCGTCCACCGCCGCCATCGGCGACTGCAGCGCCCAGTGCCGCGGATCGCGCCGCGCCTCGTCCACCGTCAGCCACTGCAGCTGCGGCGTGTGGCCCAGGCGCACGTCGCGGTGGGCCAACGGCACATCGCGCTCGCGCGGCCGCCCGCGATGCTGGCGGAAATGAACGGTCGCGTCGCGCAGTTCACCTTCCGGCACCCACAGCCGCGCCGCGGATTCATTGAACAATCGCGCCGATGCGGCGTCCACGGCGGGGTTGCCGGGCAACGGCAGGTTGTGCGCCGCGTTGGTGCCTTCGCCGAAGAAGCCGGCGCCCTTGGGGGCCACGGCCACTCCATAGGGCAGGCGCACCGGGTAGCGCGCATCGCCACGGCCGATCGCCTGAGCCTGCTGGCGCAGCTCGCGTTCCATGTGCCAGATGGCCCAGGCGAAGGCGGCCGGGTCGCGGCCATCGAACAGCAGCGGGTCAAAGCCGTTGAGGCGCAGATGCTCCACCAGCCAGCGCGGTCCGCCTTCCTGCTCGGTCAGCGTGCGGCTGTCGATGCGGCGGCCGTTCGAGATCATGATCGGCGCCACCAGGCCGCAGTCCTCGGACCGCCACCAGCGCGGCGCCCAGTCGCTGCCGCGCTGTTCCTCGAAGGCGCCGTCGCTGAGGAAAGCCACCAGGCTTTCGCCCGGCAGCGGCATGTGCGGGTAGAGCAGTTCGGCAAAGCCGAGAAATCCGCCTTCGATCATGCCGCCGGCGGTGTGCACGTTGACGTGGCTGCCCAGCGGCGAGGCGACGCCGCCGTGGGCATCCAGGCGCATGCCGTAGAAATCCTGCGCCAGCCGCGTCAGCCCCTCGGCGCTGAACGAGTAGCGCGCGGCATGCGCCGGGCCGAGGTTGCCGACCAGGGTATTGAGACTGTCGATGGCCGACACGCAGTGGCCTTGGCCCATCAGCCAGGCGCGCGTGCTGCCGCCGAGGACGTTGGCCGCGAGGTAGCCGGCGTAGGCCGGGACCATGTTCAGCGAGCCACCCATGTGACCCTGCGGGCTGGGTTTGAAATCCGCGGCCTGCAGCGCCCGTCCGTCCGGGTACACCTGCCGCGCATAGGCCGTGTGCGCCACCAGCCACAGGCCGGCGCTGCACATCCGGTCGAGCGCGCGCAGTAGGTCGTAGACCGGTACGCCATCGCCGCGCACATGGCCGGAGCGCAGGGCCGAGGCCATCTCGTGCACGCGCAGCTGGGTGGCGGGCAGGTGACGGATCGGGCCATAGCCTTCGGCCCAGGCGGCGAAGTCCGGGTTTTCGGCGGCGAGTTGACGGCAGCGCGCTTCGACGTTGTCGGAGTGAACGGTGTTATCCATGTGCGGGGGCCATGTCGGGTGGAAAGGAACGGGAGTGGCGCAGCACTTCCCGGGCGATGAGAGCCTCCTCGTCGACCGGAACCACGTACGCCGTGATCAGGGACTGCCGATGCGAGATGCGCTGCGGCTGTGATATTTGCAGGCGGTTGGCCGCCGTGTCGAGACGCAGGCCGCACCATTCCATGCCGGAGCAGATGCGCGCGCGCACTTCCGGCTGGTGCTCGCCGACGCCACCGCCGAAAACCACGGCATCGGCGCCGTTCAGCACGGCCAGGTAGGCGCCCAGGTACTTGCGCGCGCGGTGGCAATAGACATCGATCGCCAACCGCGCGCCGGCATGCCCGCGCGCGGCTTCGTCGAGCAGCCGGCGCATGTCGGAGCCGATGCCGGACAAGCCCTGCAGGCCGCTGCCGCGCTCGAGCAACTCGTACAGGGCCTCCGCGGCCATGCCGCTGCGCAGGCATTCGAACAGGATGCCGGGATCCAGGTCGCCGCAACGGGTTGCCATGACCAACCCCTCCAGCGGCGTATACCCCATGCTGGTTTCGACCGGGCGGCCGCCATCGATCGCCGCGGCGGAACAGCCGCCGCCGAGCTGAAAGCTGACCAGGCGCGCACGCGCCGGATCGGCGCCGCTGCCGGCGCAATAGCCTTCCAGCATGGAGCGGTGGGCGAAACCGTGGAAGCCGGAGCGGCGGATGCCCAGGCGCGCGCTCAGTTCGGATGGAACGGCATAGGTGCTCGCCGCCGGCGGCAGGCCGGCGAAGAAGCCGGTATCGAAGGCCGTATACGCCGGCACGTGCTGGCCCAGTATCGCGCTCGCCGCCTGGATCACGCTGATTTCCGCCTGCTGGTGCAGCGGGGCGAGAAAGCTCAGCTTGCGCAGTTCGGCCAGCAGCGCGTCATTGACCGGCGCGATCTCACCCAGTGCCGGCTCGCCGTACACCACCCGATGCGCGTGCATCGTCACCGGATAGCGCTTGAACACGGACGTTGCCAGGGCCTTCAGGCATTCCTGCACCGCCTGCCGCATGCCGACCACCGGGTGGGCCTGCCGCAAGTCGGTGGAGCCGCTGCGCAGCCACAGCGCGGCGTCGGCTCCCAGCGACGTGATGCCACCGCGCGCGACCGCCAAAGGCTGTTCGCCGGCGACGTCATACAGCGCGAATTTGAGCGACGTGCTCCCGGCATTGAACACCAACAGGCTCATAGGTCGTCGCCCACCGCGCCCGGCGCCGGTTGCAGTCCGAGCAGGTCGGCGGCTGCCGCGGCCAGCGGCCGGTGCAGGTCGATGACATTGGAGGCATGGTGTACCGTATTGCAGGTCACCACTGCCTGTGCGCCTTGTTGCCGCAGCTGGTCGGCCGTGTCCGGCGACAGCAGCGCGTGCACACCGACACAGACCGCCGGGCTGAAGCCGTGAGCGCGCAGCTGCTCCATCGCCGCCATCATGGTATGGCCGCTGGAGACGATATCGTCGACCAGCACCGGCGTGCACTGCTGGAATTGCGTCACGTCTCCCAGCCTCACTTCGACGTTGCGGTCGCCGTGACGCACCTTGTTCAACACGAAATAGGGACAGGACACCGTCGCCGCCACTTCGCTGGCCCATTGCCGGCTCTCGGCATCCGGGCCGATCACCACCGGGTGTGCCACTCGCGCGCGAATCCAGCGCCCGAGCGGCTCGGCCGCGTGCACCACGCGGGTCGGGATGCGGTAGATCTGGTTGAGGTGGTGGATGCGGTGCAGGTGCGGATCCACCGTGACCAGGCCGTCAAGGAATCCCGACAGCCAGTTGGCGATGTAGCTGGCGCTGACGCCCTCACCCGGATGAAAGCGCTTGTCCTGGCGCATGTAGGGCAGGTAGGGTGCCACCAGCACCACGCGGCGCGCGCCCAGTTCGCGCAGGTTGCTGGCGGCGAGGTACAGCGTCACCAGCTTGTCGTTGGGGTGATCCAGGGTGCAGGCCAGCACGACGTCGCGGCCGGCGACGGGACGGGACACGCCGACACGCGTTTCGCCATCCGGAAACTGATGCAGCGCCAGCGCGCTGCGTTCCCCGAGGAGCGCGCCGGCCAGGGTGTCGGCGAGTTGCTCGTTGCCCGGGAAGCCGAGAACCAGCGGCGACAGGGTGGTGTTCATGCCGGAACCTCGACCGTGATGATGCCGGGCCGGGCCGCGGCATAGTCCGCGGCATAAGCCAGCTCGCCGGGGGCCTCGGCGTGGATCCGATACAGCGCATCACCGGCCATCACCGGCTGCCCCAGATGCGCCAGCAGCTCCACGCCGGCTGCGGGTGCCTGCGGCGCGCCGGCCAGCTTGGCGACGCGCGCCAGCCTCCGGTTGTCGATCGCCGCGACCGTGCCGGAGCGCTGCGCCAGCACGGGCAGGTGGTGTTTGGCGGACGGCGGCTGGCGCAGGCCGCCCTGGGCGGCGCAGATCGCCTGGAACTTGTTCCAGGCGGCGCCGCTGTCCAGCGTGGTCCTGGCCAGTTCCCGGCCCTGGCCGCCGGCGGCCTTGCCGCCCAGTTCCAGCAGGTGGCCGGCCAGCATCAGGGCGCGCTCGCGCAGATCCTGCGGCGCCGCCGGTTCACGGCGCAGCACCGCCAGCACATCATGGGCTTCGAGCGCCGGGCCGATGCCGCGCCCGATCGGCTGCGTTCCGTCGCTGCAGACCACGCGCACCTTGAGGCCCAGCGTGGTGGATACGGCGAGCAGGCGCCGCTGCAGCTTTTGCGCCGTGGCAGCGTCGCGCACCTTGGCGGTGGGACCGACCGGCACGTCGATCAGCAGGTGGCTGGAGCCGGCCGACAGCTTCTTCGACAGGATCGAGGCGGTCAGCTGCCCGCTGCTGTCGAAATCCAGCGGCCGCTCCACCTGAATCAGCATGTCATCCGCCGGGCTTAGCGCCATCGAGCCGCCCCAGACCACGCAACCGCCCTCGCGCTCCACCACGCGGCGCATGTGCTCCAGTGTCAGGTCCACCGGCGCCAGCATCTCCATGGTGTCGGCGGTGCCGGCCGGGGAGGTGATGGCGCGCGACGAGGTTTTCGGTATGGTCAGGCCGCAGGCGGCGGCGATCGGCACGATGATCGGCGTGGTGCGGTTGCCCGGCAGCCCGCCGACGCAATGCTTATCGACTACCGGGCTCTGGTGCCACGCCAGGCGCGTTCCGGCCGCGGTCATGGCCTGGGTCAGCGCCACGGTTTCGTCGAGCGACATGTTGTCGCCGGCGCAGGCGGTGACGAACGCGGCCACCTCGATCGAGGAATAGCGCCCGGCGGTGATGTCGTGCACGATCAATTCAAGCTGGGCCAGGCTGAAGGGGCTGCCGTAGATCTTGCTGCGCACGGCCGAGAACGATTCCACCGGATCGGGATGGGACACGGCCAGCCCGTCGCCGTCGCCCGCGCCCAGCGCGTTCCAGGCCGCCTCGGTCAGGCCGATCTGGTCCGTGTTGATGATGGCGCTGCGCACCACGTCCAGCGTGGCGATGACGCTGCGCTGGCCCAGGCTGACACGCACGCGGGCCATGCTCCTGAAGCCCTCGGCGCGGCACACCGGACAATCCGCATGCATGAACACCACCGGCTCGCGGTAGCTGTCGATGCCGAGGCGGCAAGCCTTGAGCAGCTGGTTCGGCATGGTCCTATACCGCGGCGCCCAGGTCAGCGCGCTCCAGATAGTCGGGCACCTGGCACGACCAGCGCAAGGTCTCTTCGATGGCATGGCGCAGGGCGTCAGCCGCTTCGGGCTCGCCGTGGGTGATGAAGGTGCGCCGCGGCGGTGTGGCGAAACCGCGCAGCCAGTCCAGGATTTCCTGGCGGTCGGCGTGAGCCGACATGTTGCTCATCGCCGCGACTTCCGCGCGTACCGCCACGTATTCGCCGTGGATCTTGATCGAGCCGGCTCCCGCCTGCAATGCGGCGCCGCGCGTGCCGCCGGCCTGGAAGCCGGTCAGGACGATGGCATTCTGCGGGTCAGGGGCGAACGCCTTGAGGTGGTGGATGACTCGGCCGCCGGTGGCCATGCCGCTGCCGGCGATGATCAGCATCGGCCCCTTGCGCCGGTTCAGATCCTTGGACTGCTCGACGGTATTGACCGTGGTCGCCGCCTGCCACATGGCGGCGCACTGCTCGTGCGACAGGCGGTGCTCGCCGGCAAAGCGGCGGTAGATCGCGGTGGCGTCGACGGCCATCGGGCTGTTGAGGAACACCGGCAGATCGACCGGGATTTCGGCCCGCGCCTTGAGTGTGGCGATGCAGTGCATCAGCTCCTGCGTGCGGCCGACGGTGAACGCCGGCACTACGATGACACCGCCGCGCGCGGCGACGCGGCGCACAATGGCGCCCAGTTGCTGCACCGGATCCGCGGTGTCGTGCAGGCGATTGCCATAGGTCGATTCGATCACCAGGACATCGGCCGGCGGCGGCGGCTCCGGCGGCTGCATCAACAGGTCGTGCGGGCGCCCCAGGTCGCCGCTGAACAACAGCGTGGTGTCCTGGCCGCGCATGCGCACCATGGCGCTGCCGAGCAGGTGCCCGGCGCGCAGGAAGTCGGCGCGGAAGCCCGCCGCCGGTTCGAATTCCTCGTGGAAACCGTGCGTCTCGAAGTACTCCAGGCAGCGGAACGCATCCGCCTCGGTGTACAGCGGCAGCGCCGGGCTGTGCTTGGAGTGGCCGTGCCGGTTGGCGTGCTCGGCATCCTCTTCCTGGATGCGGCCGCTGTCCGGCAGCATGATGCGGCACAGTTCGTAGGTCGCCGCCGTGCTGATGATGCGCCCGCGGAAGCCGTGCTTGACCAGCAGCGGCAGATAGCCGGAATGATCCAGGTGGGCATGGGTCAGCACCACCGCATCCAGCGTCGTCACGTCCACCGGCAATGGCGCCCAGTTGCGCAGGCGCAGTTGCTTGAAACCCTGGAACAGGCCGCAGTCGACCATGATCCGCTTGCCCTGCTGCGTCAGCAGGTACTTCGATCCGGTAACGGTTCCCGTCGCTCCCAGGAATTGGATTTCCATCGCTTTGCGGTTCCTTGCGCCGGTCGATCGGCCGGCGCAGCATCGCCGCCGGGCACTGGCGGCGCATTGATATGTATCAAGGGCAGGCCTGGCGCCGGCAATACTGCTGCAGCGGAGCCGCCGCGCGGCACCGGATCGGCGCCGCTCAGATCCAGGCCAGGGGCAGCAATCCGAGCAGGCTCAGGCCGGCCAGCAGAGCCAGGCTCCTGCGTCCGGTCGCGCGGTCGGCCCAGCCGTAGGAATACAGACCTTTGACCAGGTTGTTGCTGGCTGTGGCCACCACCACGCTCATCGCGGCCAGCGACAGCGGCGTGGTGCTGCCGGCGGTCTGGGTCATGCCGAGGATGAAGGGATCGACGTCGGTGATGCCCATCACCCCCGCCAGCGTCAGCACACCGTGCGCCCCGGCGTAGCGGACGACGAAGCCGGTGGCCGTCATCGTCGCCACGAACACCGCGCTGAAGATCAGCGCTGAAACCGGCTCCAGCGGGTTGCGCGGCGCCGCTTCGGCGACGGGATTGCCGTTCTCGGGGTCCGGGCGGTGTGCCCATACCCAGCCGACGCCCAGGCCGCAGGCGGAAAGGATCAGGAACCACGGCGCCAGTATTCCGAACAGCGCTTGGTTGAACACGCCGATCAGAAGCAACAGGCGCAGGTACATCACCCCGGAAGCCATCAGAATGGCGCCGGACAGCAGGTTCGGGCGGCTGTCGCGCTCCGCGTGCTTGGCTAGGCTGACCGTGGTCACGGTGGACGAATAGGCGCCGCCGAGGATGGCGGTGAGCAGGATGCCGCCGCGGCCCCGGCTCACCCGCGTGCACACATAACTGCCGTAGGACACCGCGCTGACCGCCACCACCACCAGCCAAGCTTTGTAGGGATTGAGATGGAACGGGCCGAAATCGCGGTTGGGCAGCATCGGCAGGATCACCGCCGTGATCAGCAGGAACTGCGTGAAGGTGAAGATTTCGCGCGGCGCCATGCGCTGCGCCAGGTTTTCCAGCTGGGCCTTGAGTTCCAGCAGCAGCAGGCTGGCCACGCTGATGGCCGTGGCGATCCAGTATTGCTCGTGAAACACCAGCGCGCCGACCACGTAAGTGGTCAGCCCGGACAGCTCGGAAGTGATGCCCGCGGTGCTGGCGCTCGACAGCTTGTGCCAATAGGACAGTACCAGGAACGCCGCGACCACGGCGAAACCCAGTCCGAGCAAGGCCAGCTCCTGCCCGGACAGCAGCGCCATGGAATAGCCGATCAACCCGATCAGCGGGAAGGAACGCACGCCGCCGAAGGCGTATTGCTCGGTGGAAGCCTTGTGCTCCTCGCGCTCCAGGCCGATGAGGAAGGACAGGAACAGCACCAGGATGATCTGGATTCCGCCCGGCGGAAGCCATTGCAGCATTTCAGCGTACATGCGCGACCTCGTTCACGGATGTGCGGCAGCCGGCCACGGCGGCAGCGGCGGCGGACGGTTCCACGCCCCAGCGGATGCGGGCCCACAGGCGCTCGTGCAGAAAGTAGCCAACGGTCGTGTAGAGATTGCTGATCAGCATGAAGCCGGCGGCCGCGGCGACCTTGCCGGTGAGCAGGTAGATCACGGTGAAGTCCAGGCACACGACCAGCGCGCGGTAGGTCAGGGCCTTGACCACCGAGCGCTTCCGGCTGGCCCAGCCGCTCAAGACTCCGCCTTGTGGCAGGTGCTCAGGCCCAGCAGCTGGTACAAGGGGCACCAGCCCATGGAAGCGGTCAGCAGCGGCACGATGCCGGCGAGTCCCAGCCAGTGGACCGGGCCTGCGGTCAGGAAAAAGGCCGCCAGCAGAGCGCCGCCCAACAGCAGGCGCAGCAGGCGGTCGGTGGTTCCCAGGTTCATGGCAATAGCGCAACTCTTTGGATTGGCACTGTTGCATGGTGTCGGCGGCGATGATGCAGCCGCAATGATCCATATCAAGCCGGCGCGGCGCCGTTCCCGGCCGCCGCCACGGTGCGGGATTCAATACGTAGTTGCCGCAATCGGCCTGCGGCAACTGCGGATAGGCGCTGAAAGCCGGCAGGCGCAAGCTGGCGGCACCTGAAAAGAGAGACGATTGCCATGCCCTTCGACGCCGCCCCGCAAGTTGCCAACACCGACTGTCTGGTCTGCCCGGTCCGCAGCTGCCTGGGCCGGCGCGGCAATCAGCAGCAGACCAGTTCCTGGAGCGAGATGCTGGCGCCGCGTCGTGCCGTGATGCCGGGCTCGGGTTCGCTGCATCGCAGCGGCGACCGCCTGCGTCAGCTGTTTTCCGTGCGCGGCGGCTGCATCAAGGCCTATACCGTTGATTCTGAAGGAAATGAGCGTATCCGCGGCTTTTACCTGCCGGGCGACTTGGTGGGTTTGGACGGCCTTTCGGAAGGCGTCTGCCTGTCCACGGCCGCTGCGATAGTGCCGTCGCAGGTTTGTGTCGCCCCGGTGAGCGATCTGAAGCAGCTGATGGCCCATCAGCCCGAGCTGGCGCAGCGCATGCTGGAGCAGACCAGCCGCGAGTTGGCGCTGGCACTGGCGGTCGGCGGCGACTACAGCGCCGAGCAGCGGCTGGCCGCTTTCCTGCTGCACATGCGCGCGCGGATGGACAGCGGCAATGTGCTGCGCCTGCCGATGCCGCAGCGCGATGTGGGCAACTATCTGCGCCTGGCCACCGAGACGGTGTGCCGCACCCTAAAGAGCATGGAGCGTCGCAGCTGGCTGTCGCTGGCCGACAAGGCAATCCGCATTCTCGATGAGGCGGCGCTGCGCCAGGTGGCGGAAGCGGTGGGCATCGTGCAGGCGCCGCTGTCCCTGGCCCGGGCGGCCTGAAACTGGCGTTCCGGGCCGTTTCGGCGGCTCCTTACCAACGAAAAAACCGACATAAAAACCCTTGCTTGTCGGCCGCTCCGGGCGCAATATCTGCGCTGTCGGACTGACCGGTACAGCCGCGGCGAACTCTAGCTTCGGGGCCGGTCAGCACCCGCCTAGAGGGAAGCTGATGCCCGGAAGAACGCTGGTGGCGATCACGACGACTGACGGCAGGATCACGTCGCTGAACCACCATTGCGAAACGGCCACCGGACAGTCGATCAAGGATGTGCTGGGTTTTCTGGCCTGGGATCTGCTGCCCTCGACCGAGCACGCCACGCTGATGCGCGAGGGGGTGCTGCGCACCGCCGAAGGAACCGAGTCCGAGGATGTGCGCGGCTACTGGCGCAATCGCAACGGCGCCAACTTTGCGGTGCACTGGGGCTACTCCGGCCTGCGTGACGCCCGGGGCCAGACGCAGGGCGTGATCATCACCGGCCATGACCTGCGCGCGCTGCGTCAGATGCAGGCGGAATTGAATGACGCGCTCGATCGCCACCAGGCGATTCTCGATACGGCCGTCGATGGCATCCTGACCATTGGCGAGGACGGCACGATCCGTTCCTTCAATCGCGCCGCCGAGCGCATCTTCGGCTATCGCGCCGTGGAGGTGCTGGGCCGTAATGTTTCCATGCTGATGCCGCAGCCGTATCGCGCCGAACACGACGGCTACCTGTCCAACTACCTCACCACGCGGCGCAAGAAGATCATCGGCATCGGCCGCGAGGTGGAGGGGCTGCGCAAGGATGGCACCGTGTTTCCGCTGGAATTGTCGGTCGGCGAGGTGGCGATCTCCGGCGAGCGCAGCTTCACCGGCATCATTCGTGACATCACCGACCGCAAGCAGATGGAGCTGGAATCGCGCCGGCGCCAGGACGAGCTGGCACACCTCACTCGGGTGCATTCCATGGGCGATCTGGCGGCGGGCCTGGCGCACGAGATCAACCAGCCGCTGACCGCCATCCTGGCCCATTCCAGCGCCTGGTTGCGCATGCTCGATGCCGGCAATCCGGATCTGGGCCTGCTGCGCGAGTCGATGGAGCAGATCGCGCGCCAGGGCGAGCGCGCCGCCGAAGTGATCCGGCGCCTGCGCAAGTACGTCGAAAAAGGCGAGGTGGAGAAGCAGCCCAGCGTGCTCGGCGACAGCGTGCGCGAGGTGCTGGAACTGCTGCATCACGAATTGAAGGTGCACGATGTGCAGGTGCAGGTGCTCGAAGCTCCCGGCGTGCCGTCCTTGTTGATCGACCGCATCCAGATCGAGCAGGTGCTGGTCAACCTGATCCGCAACGCCATCGAGGCGATGACCGAGGCGCGCATCGAAGCGCCGGCGCTGCAGCTGTTGACCAACCTGTCCGAGGCCCCCTCCGGCGTCCAGTTCAGCGTGCGCGACAACGGCCCCGGCATCGCCGGCACGGCGCCGGACCAGCTGGTCACGCCGTTCTTCACCACCCAGAAGCAGGGTCTGGGGCAGGGCCTGTCGATCTGCCGGCGCATCGTTGACGCGCATGGCGGGCGCATCTGGGCCGAGCATAACCAATCGGGCGGGGCCGTCTTCAACCTGTGGCTGCCGACCCCCGGCCGCAGCGGCATGCGCGGAGCGGCCTGAAGCCCCCGGACTGCCGCAAGCGTCCGCTGACACGAGCACGCTGGACGGCTTCACCGCTTATGACCCAAGTCAATGTGCCCGGACCGGGGCATCGGTAACATTCGTTCCAGCCTCGGCAATGCTGCAAAAGCGCGGTGCCGGAAGCAGCAGCCGATGGAGTCTGTGCGAGCGGAACGAGCGTGGTGAATACTGTGATCGATATTGTGGATGATGATGACGCGGTGCGCATGGCCACCCAGTTGCTGCTGCGCTCGTTCGGCTGGCGCGCGCGCACTTTCTCCTCGGCCGAGGAATACCTTGTCGCCCTGACTGATTCCCCCAGGCCGGACTGCCTGCTGCTGGACATGAACATGCCCGGCATGAACGGAGCGGAGTTGCTGGAGAATCTGATGCGGGCGCACCGCAGCGTGCCGACCATCGTCATCACCGGCGAGCGCGATCCGGCGCTGGCCGCCCGCGCCTTCGGCGCAGGCGCGATGGCCGTGCTGGACAAGCCCTTCCGCGACGAGCAGCTCAAGGATTCCATCGATCGCGCACTGGCTTTCGCCTGACCCGCCCGTCAGGGCAGTTCCGGGCGTGGCTTGATCCACATCAAAGCCGCGCCGCGTCGGCGCCTCCACACTGGCCTCTCAAAAAAAACACCGAGGAGACGGCGATGGCCGTGGTCAGTTGCGTGCAGATGTACAGTGAATCGGGTCGCAGCGAAGTCGATGCGCTGAGTGCCGGAATTCGCGCCATCGGCGGCGCCCTGCGCAACGCGCGCGACCGCCGGATCAGTCTGGACAGCCTGAGCATGGAGCCGGCCGGGCCGGGGCGCTATCGCATGTCCGTGCAGCTGTCCATTGAAGTCCCGGGGTCTCATCCCTGAACGCGACACGGCGCCGGACGGACCGCCCCGTGGCCCGCAGGCTGCAACAATCCTTCGACACCTTTTCTGAAGCGGTCGGGCTGCTGCGCACGCGCCGCTTCGGCACGTTCTGGTTCGCCTGCCTGCTGTCGAACATCGGCACCTGGGCGCAGCAGGTAGCGCAACCGTGGCTGCTGCTGAGCATCGGCGCATCGCCGGTGCTGGTCGGGCTCGACGCTTTCGCGATGGACGCGCCAGGCTGGATGTTGACGCTGGTCGGCGGCGTGCTGGCCGACCGGGCCGACCGCAGACGCGTCATCGCCTTGTTCCAGTCCCTGCAGATGCTGTGTCCGCTGGTGCTGGTGGCGCTGCTTCTGACCGACACGGTGCAGCCCTGGATGGTGATCGTCCTGTCGCTGCTGGTCGGCATCACCGACGCCTTGTCGATGCCCTCATTCCAGTCCATCGTGCCGTCGATTGTCGAACCGGAGCGCATCGCCGCGGGGCTTGCGCTCAATTCCACCCAGTTCAACCTGTCCCGCATCCTCGGTCCGGCGCTGGCCGGCGTTCTGCTGGCGGGGATCGGGGCGGTGGCCTGCTACGCCGTCAACGCCGCCTCCTACATCCCTTTCATCCTGGTCGCGCTGTGGATCCTGCCGCGCCGCATGCCGTCCGCGGATAAGCCGCCGCCATTGCGGCAGCTGCTCGGCGGGCTGCACGACCTCCTGCGCAGGCCGCCGCTGCGCGACGGCCTGCTGACCGTGCTGGCGACCGGTACATTGTGCGGTCCCCTCATCACATTCTGCCCGGTGCTGGTCAAGCAGGTGTTTCATGGCGGCGCCGGACAGTTCAGCGCGGCCGTCGGGGCCTTCGGCATCGGCGGTCTGCTCGGCGCGACCGGCTTGCTGGCGGTGGACCCGCAGCGCGACCGGCGGCGGCTGTCCGCGGCGTTCGCCGCGCTTTACGGCGCCGTGGTGGTGGCCGCGGCGCTCAGCCCATGGGCCTGGTGCCTGAGCGTGCTGCTGGTCCTGGCCGGCGCGTGCATGAGCATCGCCAATACCTCGGCCAGCACCTACCTGATGACTTCAGTCGAGCCCGCCTTGCGCGGACAGGCGGTCAGCCTGTACATGCTGGCCTTGCGCGGCGGCGCTTCCATCGGCGGCCTGCTTACCGGATTCGCCGTCAGCGCATTCGGCGCACGTCAGGCCCTGGTGTTCGATGGCGCGTTGGCTGTCATCGTGCAATTGCTCATCGGCAGCCGCTGGGCGCCATGGCCGCGTCAGCCGCGCGGCGCGGCCGCCTGACGCACAGACGCAGGTTTGATGCAGATCAAGGTGCGGACCGGTCGGCGCCAATACTCTTGCGTTGCGTTCGCAGCGGACGCCCCGGCACAGGGCCGGCGGCGGGCGGACCGGCCCAACAAGGAGATGCGACATGCGTAAGATTCTGCTTCCGTTCGACGGCTCCGACTCGTCGAAGCGGGCGGTGCAGTACCTGGCGGACCAGTTGAAGGACCTCAAGGATCAGTCCAAGGTGCAGGTCCACGTCCTCACCGTGCAGGAAAACCCGGTCTATTTCGACGGCGTCATCGACGGCGCGGTGATGAAGGAAATCGAGGCGGCGCAACTCGAAGGCGGCCGCAGGACGACGCTGGAAGCAGCAGCGCTGCTGCAGCAGGCTTCGATCCCGCACCAGCTGCACGTGGAGATCGGAATTCCCGCCGAGACCATCGCCAAGAGGACCGAAACGCTGGGCTGCCAGTCGATCGTCATGGGCACCCGCGGACTGGGCTCCCTGTCCGGTCTGCTGCTGGGCTCGGTGGCGACCAAAGTCATCCATCTGGCCCATGTGCCGGTGACCCTGGTCAAGTAACGCCGGGCGGGCCGCCGCCCGGCGCGGCGAAGCGCTGATCTCACCCCGGGCGGCGCATCAGCGCCGGCCGGGTGAGTTGCGCCCGCAGCGTCTCAGCCGGTGACGATCACCGGCTCGGTGGTCGCACGGCCGGCATAGTCGGTCCAGCGGTGCAAGGGGTAGTCATACAGCTTGCAGCGCCTGGCGGTATCGAAATACCAGCGCCATGAAAAATCCTGGATGACGATGCGCCCCGGCAGCTTCTGCTCCAGGATTGCCTGGGCGCGCCTGAGCCGGTACAGGGGAATGCTCATATCCACGTGATGGGCGGTGTGCTCCATGATGTTGTGCAGCACCCGCCCCATATCGACGCCGAGCACCGGCCGGAAGCGCAGATGCACGGTGGTCGACACGAACGGCTGCGCCGCCGACCAGGCAGCCTTGTCCGCATACCAGGCCACGCGGGTGTGCGTGTGGTGCACGTAGACGACGAAGCCGATCAGGCTGTTCCACACCAGCAGCGGCCAGAGGAATCCGCTCAGCAACGTCAGCCAGGCCGCCTGGCCCGTCGCCTTCGCGGCAACGAGCAGCACGCCGATCCAGACCGCGGCGGCGACGGTGACCAGCACGCTGTCCCACAGGAACGCGCGGCGCCGGCTCGGCATGTAGCGCCGGCTCGGGAAATACATGCGCAGCCACCACATCTCGACCAGGTAATACAGCCACGGCGCCCAGCCGCTGCGGTAGACGCGCTCCAGGGCCCGGCGCCACGGCGGCAGCGCCTGATACTCCTGCAGCGTGTGCGGCCGCCACACCATGTCGAAATCCCTCAGGTTGGTGTAGCCGTGATGGACCACGTTGTGGCCCACGTCCCACAGGCTGTAGGGCGTCAGCGAGGGCAGGAAGGCCAGGCGTCCGAGCCAGGCGTTGAGCCCGCGATGCACGGTGTAGCTCTGGTGGCAGGCATCGTGGCCGATGATGAACAGCCGCGCGATCACCACGCCGCCGATCAGCCCGGCCAGAATCTTCAGCGCCGGATGGCGCAACCACAGCGTCGCGGCGATCGCCAGCGCGAACAGCGCCAGATCCAGGCCCAACAGGCCCACCGCCAGCAGCGTGTTGCGCGCCGACACCGGCTTCAGCCAGGTGCGGATGATCTTGCGGTGCGGCAGCACCATGGGTTCCTGCGCTTCAGGGAATACGGCAGCGGTCACGGTCTTGTACCTGGGTGAAGAGGCTGGGCGGCAGGCGGCGCGCGGCGGCCCGGCACGTCGCATTCGATTGTCGGTAGATGCGCACCGCCGCCGCGTTGATCTGGATCAATGCGCGGCGATGGCCGGCATGCTTGCCGCACCGGACGCGCTGCGCCGCCCGTTCGCCGGCGGCGCAGCCACAATCGGGTGGCACATCAGGCGATGCCGTGTTCAACCAGGTTGAGCGTCATCATGATGAAACGCAGCACATCCTCGACCTCGCCGACTCCGGGCACGCTGACCAGCTTGCGCTGCGCCTCGTAGTAGTCGAGCAGCGGATGCGTCTCGCCGTTGTAGACGCGCAGGCGGCAGCGGATCACTTCTTCGCGGTCGTCGCTGCGCCCCTGGTCGCCGGCACGGAGCAGCAGGCGCCGCACCACTTCCTCGTCCGGCACCTGCAGGTGCAGCGCCACCTCCATCGGCGGCAGATCCTTGTGCTGCAACATCTGGTCGAGGATCTGCGCCTGGGCGGTGTTGCGCGGAAAACCATCGAGGATGAAGCCGCCGCGCGCGTCGGGTTGCGACAGGCGTTCCTCGACGATGCCGACGACCAGTTCGTCCGCCACCAGGTCGCCGGCCTCCATCGCAGCCTGCGCCCTGCGGCCCAGTTCGGTGCTGGATTTGACCGCGGCGCGCAGTGCATCGCCGGTGGATATGCGCGGCACACCCAGTTCCTCGGCCAGTCTTTCGCCTTGTGTGCCTTTGCCCGAGCCTGGCGCACCCAACAAGATCATCCGCATGGTCCATCTCCCGTGCTTCAACGACCCCGAACGCGGGGCCCGGCCAGCGAGCAAAAAACATACCGCCGCAAAATCGCGGCTTGCAGCCAGCCTTTTGCAAGCCATTGTCCTGCGGGCGGGACAGCCTGTGTCAGCCGCCGGCTGCCGCGCCCGCATCAAGACTGGGCCGCGCCGATGCAGCCGCGCATTGATCCAGATCAGAGCGGCAGCCGGGCCACGGGGGTAGTGTCGCGCGCAGGAGGAGCAAGACGATGAGCCAGCATTGCGCGCGAGAGGGCATGGGTGCGGTGGATCGCGCCTGGCTGGAAATGGACGAGCCGGGCAACCCGATGGTGATCAGCGCGCTATTCCAGCTCGACGGTCCCGTTGACGCCGCCCAGTTCCAGAAGACCCTGGTTGAACGCCTGCTGCGCTACCCGCGATTCCGCCAGCGGGTCGATGGTTCGCACAGCACCGCCTGCTGGGTCGAGGACGAGGAACTGGACTTCTGCTATCACGTGCAGGTACGCCGCCTGCCGGAGACGGACTTCGAGCAGCAACTGCGCCGCGCCGTCTCCACCGAGGTGTCGCGCGATCTGGAGCATGACCGGCCGCTGTGGCGGCTGCTGCTGTTCCCTCATCATGGCGGCCCGATCACTGTGCTGTTCCGTGCCCATCATGCCCTGGCCGACGGCGTGGCTCTGGTGCAGATGCTGCTTGACAGCACCGATGCCAATGCCGGCAGTCCGGCGCAGCGGCAGGGCGGTGGCAAGAAGCTGCGCGGCAGCCTGCTGGGGCACTTGGCTGACGAAATAGAATGGCTCGGCTCCGGCCTGCACCGGCTCGGCGGCGCGGCACGGGAACTGAGGCGGCCGCGAAAGCTGTTGCAGCGGCTGGAGCAGGGCAGGGCAACGCTCGGGGCCATCCAGCGCGTTCTGCGCCTGCCGCGAAACCGGCCGGAAGCGTTCGGCAAACCGCTGAGCGGGCGACGCGACGTCGCCTGGATCGACGGCGTGCCCTTTGCGCCGCTGCGGCGCCTGGCACATCAGCTGGATGTGCACGTCAACGATGTTTTCATGGCGCTGCTCGCCGGGGCGCTGGGTCGCCATTTGCACCATGGCACGGAGCAGTTGCCGGAGCAGCAGAACCTGCGCGTCTCGATCCCGGTCAACCTGCGCAGCGAAACCGGGCCGGATCTGGGCAACCAGTTCGGCCTGGTGCTGCTCGACCTGCCGGTGGGGCTGCGCGATCCGCGGCAACGGCTGCGCACCGTGTCGCAGCGCATGACCGCGCTGAAGGCTTCGCTCGAGGCCCGCGTCACGCTGGCCGGTCTCGCCGCGGCGGGCCACCTGCCGGTGCCGCTGGAGAAGAAGCTGGTCGGGGTGATCGGCGCGAAGTCCACCGCGGTGGTGTCCAACCTGCCGGGCCCGAAGCGGCACATCCGCATTGCCGGGGCACGCCTGCGCAATCTGGTGTTCTGGCCGCCGCAGGCCGGCGGCATCGGAATCGGCATCAGCTTCTTCACCTACGCCGGCGAATTGAGCATCGGCATCTCCGCCGACCACAACCTGCTGCCCCACCCGCAGCGCCTGCTGGAAGCGATGCACGAGGAACTGCGCCTGCTGCAGCGTCTGGGGCGGAATGCGCAACGGAGCGCCGCGCGGCGCAAGGCCGCGGTGGCGGCGCTATAGGGTTCAGATCGCGCGCGAAAAGCGCGGCTCTGCGGTGACGCTGTCGCCGCGGGACAGGTAGGCGTCGAACGGCATGGCGATGGAGCGCAGCAGGTAGCGGCCGCTGTGCGTCACGCTGATGCCCTTGTCGTCGAGCTGGACCAGGCCGTCATCCTGCAGCTGCCGCATCTCGCCTAGTTCCCAGGCGAAATGCGACCGGAAATCCACGCCGTGGCGGCGCTCGATTTCACCGAACTCCAGCCGGCCGCCGCACATCAGCGCCGCGATCACCTCGCGCCGCAGGCAGTCTTCCGGTGTCAGCAATACGCCGCGCTCCACCGCCAGCTGCCCGCCGTCAAGCGCATCCTGATAGTCGCGCAGCGTGCGGGCATTCTGGCTGTAGGCCGCTCCCAGGCGGCTGATCGAGCTCATGCCCAGCCCCAGCAGGTCGAGCCCGCCGCGGGTGGAATAGCCCTGGAAGTTGCGCTGCAGCGTGCCGGCCCGCAGCGCCTGGGCAAGCTCGTCGTCGGGCAGGGCGAAGTGGTCCATGCCGATGTAGACATAGCCGGCGTCGAGCAGGCGCTCCACCGTCAGGTACAGCAGCTCCAGCTTGGCGGCGGCGTTGGGCAGCTCGTCCAGGCGGATGCGGCGCTGGGCCTTGAAGCGCTGCGGCAGATGCGCGTAGCTGTAAGCCGAAATACGATCCGGACGCAGCGCAATCAGCTGATCGAGCGTGCGGTTGAACGAATGATAGTCCTGCTTCGGCAGGCCGTAGATGAGATCGGCGGACAGCGAGCGGAAACCGGCGTCGCGCGCGGCCTCCATCAGCTGCGCCACCTGCTGCCAGGACTGCACGCGGTTGACCGCCTTCTGCACTTCGGGGTCGAAATCCTGAATGCCGAAGCTGGCGCGGTTGAACCCTAGCCCGGACAGTTGCGCCAGCGAGGCCGGCGTGATGGTGCGCGGGTCGATCTCGATCGAGAACTCGCGCTGCGCGTCGCCGCTGACGTTGAAGGCGCGGTGCAGGGCTTCGAACAGCTGCGACAGCTGCGACATCGAGAAATACGTCGGCGTCCCGCCGCCAAAATGCAGTTGTTCCACCGGGCGCGAGGACGGGAACAGGGCGCCCTGCAGCGCGATCTCGCACAGCAGGCGCTGCAGATAGTCCTGGGCCAGTTCCGTGCGGCTGGTGATGATCTTGGTGCAGGCGCAGTAAAAGCACGGGCTGGCGCAGAACGGCACGTGCACATACAAGGACAAAGGCGCCCGCGGCGACAGCGCATTGCTCAGCGCGACTGCGGCCCGGTGCTCGGCCGGACCAAAGTCCGGCACGAACTGCAGCGCGGTCGGATACGAGGTGTAACGCGGCCCGTTGCGGTCGTGCTTGCGGATCAGCGCCGGCGTCGGGAATTCGGCCTTCCACGGGCTGGCGGTGGTCATGACAGCGTCGCCGCCGGCGCGCACCAGCCGGGCAGCCCGGCGTGCGGCAGCACCACGATCGCCGCCAGACCCAGCGCGCCCAGGCCCACCAGCCACCAGCCGCCGGCCTGCGGGCGCATCGCCAGGTTGCCGCGCGCGCCGCGCCACGCCACCGCCGCAAGCAGCGGCGTGCCGCCCAGCGCGAATGCGGCGGCGAGCATGGCGCCGCTGGCCGTGCTGCCGGACAAGGCGGCCAGCAGCAGCACCGAATAGAGCAGCCCGCAGGGCAGCAGCGCCCACAGCAGGCCGCGCGAGAACAGGTTGAGCCATTGCGGCAGGCCGCTGAAACGGCCGCGCGCCGGCACCTGGCAGCAGGTGGCAGTCGAGCGGCGCGACAGGATCAGCTGTGCGCCGACACCGATCAGCGCCACATCGGCGACCGCCTGCAGCACTGCGCCGTTCACCGGGTCGGGGAGGTGCCGCAGCAGCGACTGGCCGAGCGCTCCGAACAGGCCGCCCAGGGCACCGTAACCCAGCACCCGCCCGCCGTGCAGCCAAGCCAGCGCCACCGGCGCCCGCATCCCGCTGCCGGCGCGGATATGGTGTGTACCCAGAGCGCCGCACATCGCCACACAATGAACACCGGCCGCGGTGCCGGCCAGAACCATGGCCGGGGCGGTCAGCACGCTGCCGGGAATCCACATGTCAATGCCCTCAGCGGCGCGCAGGGCCTTCAGGGAGCCGGATTGCCGGACTTGCAGTTGGAGCAGCAGGTGGCTTCCGGCAGCACGTAAAGGCGTGCTTCGCCGAGCGCGGCGCCGCAGCGTTCGCAGATGCCGTAGTGTCCGGTTTCAATGCGGTCGAGCGCGTGCTGGATCTGCAGCAACTCCTGGCGCGTGACTTCGGCCAGGCGGTCGAGCACCTCGTCGTTCTCACACTCCAGCGCGCGCTCCTCCGAATCCGCCGAAAGCATGGCCGGGCGTCGCCGGCGGCTGCTTTCGACGCTCTCCAGGCGATCGCTCAGATCGCGGAAGCGGCTGCTGAGGGTGGCTTTGGCGTGTTCGGCAGACATCATGGCGTTCTTTCCAGGCTTATGGGCGACCGGGAAAGTCTGTCGCATCGCCTGGCCGGCGCCATTGATCTGCATCAAACCCGAGCGCTGCCGCCGGGTGGGATCAGCGCTCGTCATCGGGCAGGCGGCGCGACAGATCGTCAAGGCTGTCGAACTGGCCGCTGGCGGTGGCCCACAGGAAAATGGCGATGGCGGCGAACACCACCCCCACACCGAGGGGGATCAGCAAGTAGAGACTGGGCATCAGGCCACCTCCGCAGTTCGCTGCAAGGTCAACGCCGGGGCGGGCCGTCGCGCCGGACTCAGGCGCAGCGCGTTGCCCACCACCAGCAGGGAAGAGACGGACATGCCGGCGGCGGCAGCCCAAGGCTGCAGGTGCCCGGTCATGGCCAGCGGCAGCACCAGCAGGTTGTATCCCAGGGCCCAGATCAGGTTTTCGCCGACGCGGCGGCGTGCCGCCCGGGCGATATCCAGGGCCATGGGCAACGGTGCCAGAGAATCACCGGTCAGCAGCAGGTCGGCATGGGTCTGGGTCAGCGCAGCGCCCTGCGGCATCGCCGCTGAGGCGTCCGCCGCGGCGAGCAGCGGCGCATCATTGAGCCCGTCGCCCACCGCCAGCACGCGCGCGCCCTGCCGCTGCAGCTGACGCAGGCGCTCCAGCTTGCCAGCTGAGGACTGGCGCGCGGCGTGGCGCTCGATGCCGAGCGAGCGGGCCAGCGCTTCGACCGTCTCGCCGGTGTCGCCGCTGAGCAGCTCCACCGCCAGACCGCGCTGCTGCAGCTCGCCGATCAGCCGCGACACTTCCGGCCGGGTGGTCGAGCCGAGCACAAACCAGGCCAGGGGACGCGCGGCATCGCACAGCAGTACCGCGGTGTCACCGGTGGCAAGCCCGTTGGCAAGCGGGCTGCTCGCGGGGAAAGGGGCGTATTCGGGTGCACCCAGCCAATAGCGCTGGCCTGCGACCATACCGCTGACGCCGCGGCCCGCCTCGTGCCGCACCTGGTCCGCCGCATCGCCCGCTGCCGCCGCCGCCAGCGCCAGGGCGATGGGATGGCGGCCGCCTTGCTCAAGCGCCGCGGCGATGCGGGTGCAGGACGCCGCATCCAGCCCGCTCAGCGGCACCACCTGCTTCAGCTGCATGCGCGCTTCGGTCAGGGTGCCGGTCTTGTCGAACAGCACGGTGTCGATCGAGGTCAGCGCCTGCAAGACGCCTGGATTGGCCACCAACACGCCGCTGCGGGCCAGCGCGGACGTGGCGGCGGCGAACGCCGCCGGCACCGCCAGGGACAGCGCGCAGGGGCAGCTGGCGACCAGCACCGCCAGCAGCACGTTGAGGGCCGCATCGGTGCCGCCGCCCCGCCACAGGGTCCAGGCAAAAGCGCAGGCCGCGAACAGCAGAACTGCGGCGATGAAATGCGCCGCCAGGCGGTCGGCGAGCAATTGCAGCTTCGGCTTGTAGCTCTGGGCCTGGTCGAGCAGGCGGGTGATCTGCGCCAGCAGGGTGGCGGCGCCAACCTGGCGCACGCTGAGGCTCAGCGGCGCGTCGCCGACATTGATGGCGCCCGCCATCAGCGCCTGTCCGGGGAGGTGCGGCACCGGGCGCGATTCTCCGGTGAGCAGGGATTCATCCAACTCCGCGGCGGCGTGCAGCAATTCACCGTCCGCCGGCAAGGTGTCGCCAGGAGCGACCACCACTTCGTCGCCCGCCTGCAGCGTGCCGATGGAAACTTCTTCCACGACGCCATTGCGGCGGCGCTGCGCGGTGAGGCTGCGGCGACCGCCAAGCACGCGCAGATGCTCCGCTGCCAGCGCCCGGGTGCGGCCCTCGAGATAGCGGCCGACGGCCAGGAACCACACGAACATGGTGGCGGTGTCGAAATACAGGTCGCCGGAGCCGGACACGGTGCGCCAGGCCGAGGCGCCGAAGGCCACGCCCAGGGCCAGGGCCACCGGCACGTTCATATCCGCCTGGCCCGCGCGCAGCGCCTGCCAGGCGCCCCGGAACAGCGGCCAGCCGGCCCACAGCACGCCGGGGCAGGCCATGATGAACTGGGCCCAGCGCAGCAATTGGGCGATGGCCGGCTCCGGGTGGACGCCGAAATAGCTGGGCCAAGCCAGCATCATCACCTGCATGGCGCAAATGGTCGACACGCCGATGCGCGCGAAGGCCAAGCGGCGCGCGCGCACCTGCCGCGCCGCCGGCTCGTCGCTGGCCAGCACGCGGGGATCGAGGCCGTCATCGTCCAGCGCCTGCAGCAGGCTCGACAGCCGCGTGGTTTCCGGCCGGAAGCTGAAGCTCACGGTGCGGGCCGCCAGGTTGACCCGCACCGATTCGGCCCGGCCGGCCAGCAGGCGCTCGGCGCGCGTCGCGCAGTTGGCGCAATGGATGCCGTCGAGCGCCAGCAGCACCGAGCAGCCGTCGCCGGCGGCGGAGCCGAAGCCGCTGCGGATTTCCGGCCGGTCGAAGGCCGACCAGTCGCGGCCGGATTTCACTTCAGTGGTGGTGGGCGCTCAACGCAGCCGGCTCCGGCAGTGCGGTGAAGCCCCTGGTGTAGGCCACGATCGCCAGCGTCGAGGCAATGAATACGGATGCCAGCGGCAGCCCCAGCACCAGCCCCAGCTCCAGGAACAGACGCGACTCGGATTTCGGCTTGGAATGGATTGGCATGCTCATGGCTTTCCTCCGGTGAGAAAACTGGCGCTGCGGGTCTTGGAAACACCAGGAGCGCCTTCCTGGTCGATCTGCACCACCACGTGCTCCACCATCGGCAACGGCTGCGCCTGCGCGTCGCGCGGCGGCGTGCGCAGCGCGACGGTGGAAGCGCCGGTCTCTTCGGGCTTGCGCTGCAGCTGGTCCGGCTCCACCGTCAGCGGCGTGCCGTCGGCCAGGTGGGCGGAAACCCGGTACTGGTGTTCCTGGCTGTCGTCGTTGGTGATCTTGAAGGTATACACGTTTTCGATGGCGCCGTCAGAAAGCTCGCGGTACAGCGCATGGCGGTCGCGCAGCACGTCGAAGCGCAGCGGCGAGTGCATCAGCACCAGCGTCATGAAGGCGGTGCAGGCGGCCAGCCAGACCGTACCGTAGCCGATGGTGCGCGCACGCATCAATTTGAACTTGCCGCCGCTGTCATGGCGCGAGCTGGTGTAGCGGATCAGGCCCCTCGGCTTCTTCACCGAATCCATCACGCCATCGCAGACGTCAACGCAGGCGGCACAGGCGATGCACTCGTACTGCAGGCCCTTGCGGATATCGATGCCCATCGGGCAGACCTGCACGCACAGCGAGCAGTCCACGCAGTCGGCCGGGCGCTGCCCGTCCTTCTTCGCCACGCTCTTGCGCGGCTCGCCGCGATGCTCATCGTAGGCGATGATCAGCGTGTCGCGATCGAACATTGCGCTCTGGAAGCGCGCGTAGGGGCACATGTACTTGCACACCTGCTCGCGCATGAAGCCGGCATTGCCCCAGGTGGCGAAGCCGTAGAACAACACCCAGAACAGCGACCAGCCGGCCAGCTGCAGGTGCAGCGCCGCCGGGAACAACTCGCGCGCCGGCACGAAATAGGAAACGAAGGTCAGTCCGGTGATCAGGGCAAAGCCCAGCCACAGCAAGTGCTTGCTGCCTTTGCGCAGCAGCTTGTTTGCACTCCACGGCGCGCGGTCCAGCTTGATGCGGTCGTAGCGGTCGCCTTCGCACAGCTGCTCCATCCACAGGAAGGCTTCGGTCCACACCGTCTGCGGGCAGGCATAACCGCACCACAGCCGCCCGGCCAGGGAAGTGAAGAAGAACAGCGTCAGCGCCGCCAACAGCAGCAGCAGGGCCAGCAGCAGCAGATCCTGCGGCACCAGCGTCAGCGTAAGCACGTGGAAGCGCCGGTGCGGCAGGTCGAACAGCACCAGCGGCTGGCCATTCCAGCGCAGCCAGGGCGTCAGATAATAAGTGCCGAGCAGCGCCAGCATCGCCACGATGCGCCATTGCGCAAAGCGCCCCTGCGCGCGGCGTGGATAGATCTTTACCGCCGATTCGTACAGCAGCACGTTCTCGGCGGCGTTCGGCTTGGGGGTGGCTTCGGCACGCATTATTGACGCTCCGGACTGCGCGGCGCCGTCAGCACGGCGGAAAACAGCGCCGGCACCAGCGCCAGCAGCCACATCAGCAGGAAGGTGATGCCGATGCCGCCGAGCGTCGGCAGCGGCAGGCTCCAGTTGTCCGGCAACAGCAGCAGCACCACGGTGGACAGCGCCGCGCCAAGGAACGAGGACCACAGCAGCACGCTGACCAGGCGCAGGCGCGGACGCCTGCCCAGGCCACGGCTGGCGAAGTCCTGTTCGCTGATGCTGGCGCCGTCACCGTTCACGGGGCGGATGCCTTGGCGGCGCCGGCGTCGGCGCTGCCTTCGGCGCCATGCGAGAGGCCGTAGACATACGCCGCCACGACGCGGATCTCGTCCGGCGTCAGGATGTTCTCATGTGCCGGCATGGTGCTCTGCCGCCCGCCCATGATGGTCTCGCGCACGCCGTCACGGCCGCCGCGGAACAGCCAGATGTTGTCGGTCAGGTTGGGCGCGCCCAGCGCCTGGTTGCCCTTGCCGTCTGCACCGTGGCACGGCGCGCAGGTCATGGCGAACTGCTTCATGCCGGCTTCGCGCTTGGCCGGATCCAGCTTGGCGTCGGACCAGTAGGGAACGAAGTCAAGCAGCGCCTGCTGGGCCTCGGGCGGCAGACCGGCACCGATCGCCGGCATCACGCCGTGGCGTCCGTGGGTGATGGTTTCCACGATCTGCTCCGGCTCGCCGCCGTACAGCCAGTCGTTGTCGGTCAGATTGGGGAAGCCGATGGCGCCATGCGCGTCGGCGCCATGGCAGCCGGCACAGTTGCCGAGGAACACGGCGCGCCCCAGCGACTGCGCCGAGGAATCCTTGGCCAGCGCCGGGATATCCTTGCCGGCCAGCGTGGCATACACCGCGCGGCGCTTGGCGGTGAGTTCGTCCAGGCGGGACTGCATCTGCTTGGTCGAAGTCCAGCCCAGCCGGCCGCCGAGATTGCCCAGGCCGGGATAGAACACCAGGTAGCCGGCGCCGAAGATCACGGTGATGATGAACAGGTTCAGCCACCAGCGGGGCAGCGGGTTGTTGAATTCGCGCAGATCGTCGTCCCAGACATGGCCGGTGCTTTCGCCCGGCTTGCCGCGCGCATTGGCGTACAGCAGCCACAGACAACCCACCATCATCGCGACGGTGATGACAATGATGTAGATGCTCCAGAAGTCGCTCATGGACGGATCTCGCGGCAGCAGGGCGGCAGTTCAGCCGCCACCGGCGTGGGGGTGTGTTGCATTTCCTCGGTCAGCGGCAGTTGCGCGGCTTCCTCGAAGCGTGCGCGGTTGTGGCGGGTGTAGGCCCACCAGCTGACACCGATGAAGCCGATGATGGCTGACAGGGTGAAGATTCCACTGATCATGGACGGCTCTCCGATTTGGCGGGTTCGGCGGCGGCGGCCGGCGCGGCGGCATCCGGCTTGGGCAGCTTGAGCGACTGCAGGAAGGCGATCAGCGCGTCCATCTTCGACTTGCCGGCCACCGCGGCGTCGGCGCCGGCGATGTCGCTGTCGGTATAGGGCACGCCCACGGTCTTCAGCGCGCGCATCATCGCGGGCACTTCACCCGGCTCGAACTGCTCCTTGGCCAGCCAGGGATAGCCCGGCATGTTCGACTCCGGCACCACATCGCGCGGGTTGTGCAGGTGGATCTGGTGCCACTCGTCGCTGTAGCGGCCGCCGACACGGGCCAGGTCCGGCCCGGTGCGCTTGGAGCCCCACTGGAACGGATGGTCGTAGACCGATTCGCCGGCCTGCGATGCCGGCCCGTAGCGCAGCACTTCCTCGGCCAGCGAGCGGATCATCTGCGAGTGGCAGCCGTAGCAACCCTCGCGCACGTACACGTCGCGCCCCGCCACTTCCAGTGGCGTGCGCAGCTGCAGGCCCGGCGCCGGCGTGGTGGCGCTCTTGTCGTTCATCAGCGGGATGATTTCCACCAGGCCGCCGAAGCTGATCGCCACCGCGGTCAGCGCCGCCAGCAGCATGACGTTCTTTTCGATGGTTTCGTGTTTCACGCGCGTGCCTCCGCGGTGTTGGTAACAGTGTTGGGGGAGGGAGTGGCCAGCGTGCGCCAGACGTTCCAGGCCATCACCAGCATGCCGCTCAGGAACACCAGGCCGCCGCACAGGCGCACCGCGTAGAACGGGTAGGTGGCCTTGAGCGACTCGATGAAGCTGTAGGTCAGCGTGCCGTCAGCCTCGGTGGCGCGCCACATCAGGCCCTGCATCAGGCCGGCGCTCCACATCGCGGTGATGTACAGAACCGTACCCACGGTGGACAGCCAGAAGTGCAGGTTGATGGCCTTGATGCTGTACATCTGCGGCCGGCCGAAGGCGCGGGGGATCAGCGCGTAGATCGAGCCGATGGAGATCATCGCCACCCAGCCGAGAGCGCCGGAGTGGACATGGCCGATGCCCCAGTCGGTGTAGTGCGACAGCGCGTTGACCGTCTTGATCGACATCATCGGACCTTCAAAGGTCGACATGCCGTAGAACGACAGCGACACGATCAGGAACTTCAGGATCGGATCGTCGCGCAGCTTATGCCAAGCACCGCTCAGGGTCATGATGCCGTTGATCATGCCGCCCCAGGACGGCGCCAGCAGGATCAGCGAGAACACCATGCCGAGCGACTGCACCCAGTCCGGCAGCGCGGTGTAGTGCAGATGATGGGGGCCGGCCCACATGTATACGGCGATCAGCGCCCAGAAGTGCACGATGGACAGGCGGTAGGAGTAGATCGGCTTGCCCACCTGCTTCGGCACGAAGTAATACATCATGCCGAGGAAGCCGGCAGTGAGGAAGAAGCCCACCGCGTTGTGCCCGTACCACCACTGCACCATGGCGTCGGTGGCGCCGCTGTAGGCCGAGTAGGAGTGCCACAGGTTGATCGGGATCGCCGCGCTGTTGACGATGTGCACCAGCGCCACCGCCAGGATGAAGGCGCCGAAGAACCAGTTGGCCACGTAGATGTGCGACACCGTGCGCTTGGCGATGGTGCCGAAGAACACCACCGCGTAGGCCACCCAGACGACCGCGATGAGGATGTCGATCGGCCATTCCAGTTCCGCATATTCCTTGCCCTGGGTGATGCCCAGCGGCAGCGTTATCGCCGCCAGCAGGATCACCAGGTTCCAGCCCCAGAAGGTGAAATTGGCGAGCTTTGGCAGGAACAGCGGGGCGCGGCAGGTTCGCTGCACGCACCAGTAGCTGGTGGCGAACAGCGCACTGCCGCCGAAGGCGAAGATCACCGCGTTGGTGTGCAGCGGACGCAGGCGGCTGTAGGTCAGCCACGGGATGTCCATATTCAGCTGGGGCCACAGCAGTTCGGCGGCGATCCATACCCCGACCAGCATGCCGACAATGCCCCACACCACCGTCATCACCGAGAAGCGGCGCAGTGCGGTGTCCTCATACTGAATGATTGCTTGTTGCTGATCCATTGATGTCCCCAGGTGTAGACGGGCGCAAGGATGAGGCACCGCCCCCCGTGCGGCATTGATCCAGATCAAGGCGGCCGGGGCAGGCGGGGCGGAAACTCCGCCCCATAGCCGCCAGCACCCCATCGGAGTCTGCTATGAGCAAGCTGGAAACCATCATGGTCGTGATGCCGCCGCAACGGCAGGCGACGCCGGCGCTGCACCGGGCGGCGGCCTATGCCCGCCGTACCCAGGCGCAGCTGCAGCTGTGCCTGTTCGACTACTACGCGCCGATCGACCACTCCGGCACCATCTTCGGCGCCGAGGTGGCGGAACGGGCCCGGCGCGACTTCCTCGACGAGCGCCTGCACTGGCTGTCCGAACTGGCCAGCGGGCTGTCCGAGCAGGGCCTGCGCGTCGAGTGCGACGCGATCTGGGCGCCGCACCCGCACAAGGCCATCATCGGCAAGATCCTGCAGCTCAAGGCCGGACTGGTGCTGAAGGATGTGGAGTGCGCGTCTGACGAGGACGCCACCTTGCACCCCTCGGCCCTCGACTCCAAGCTGCTGCGCCTGAGCCCGGCGCCGCTGATGCTGGTGCATCCGCATGCCAAGCTGCTGCCGCATCGCCTGCTGGTCGCAGTGGACGTGCTGATGGGCAATGAACCCGGCCAGCTCAATGACCGCATTCTGGAGGGCGGTTATGCCTGCGCCGCGCTCAGCGGCGCCGAGGCCGACGTGCTTTCCGTGTTTTCCTATGTACCGGTTGAGGCGTACGGCTCGGGTTTCATCGCCGACACCTACGACATCATGGACAACGCCCATCGCGAGGCGCTGCAGGGATTCGCCGCCCGCCATCGCCTCAACCCCAACTGCCTGCTGCGCCGCAGCGCCTTCGACGCCGCGGCGGCGATCGCCGAGTGCGCCCGCGAGCGCGCCAGCGACCTGGTGGTGCTGGGCTCGGCCTACCATAGCGGGCTGGACCGGTTGATGTTCGGAACCACCGCCGAGGCGCTGATGCGCAAGCTCGCCTGCGACGTGCTGCTGGTCAAGCCGGACGGCTTCGTCGATGAATTGCTCAAGCACGTTGACTTGCCGCGAGTGCCGGTGCAGCATGAATACGAGGCATCGAAAGAAGCGGCTTGACTCCCCGACGCCGCCATCGGCAACGGCGGCACCGCACCTCGGCGGCCCCATGTGGCCGCCATTTTTTTGCTGCATGCCGCCGTGCGCCAGCGCACCGAATCACGCGACTTTGCAAATTCATTGACATTGATCAATGAGCCACTCAAGCCAAGGCTGGAAAATCAATCGTCATCGATTCGATGCGATAGCCTAGTAAGTGGAGTAGCCGTGAAAAACAAGACGCTGTTTGCAGTACTCGCCGGTGCAAGCCTGCTGGGCCCGGCGCTCGCCCATGCTGATTGCTTCCAGCAGCCCAACCCGTGGACCGTGCGCGTGGGCGTCCACAACATCGACCCCGCGGGCGGCACCAGCCACACCGTGGCCGGCGATATCGATGTGAAGAGCAAGATCGGCCCGACGATTAACCTCGATTACCGCGTTTGCCGCAACATCACCATCGATGTGCTGGGCGCCCTGCCGTTCACCCAGGACATCAAGCTCAATGGCACCCAGATCGGCAGCACCCGTCACCTGCCTCCGACGCTGACGGTGCAATACCATCCGCTGGCCGATACCGCGCTCGATCCCTTCGTCGGCGTCGGTGTCAACCGCACCTTCTTCTTCAACGAGTCGATCTCCGGCGGTCCGAACCTGCAGCTTTCCAACACCTGGGGCTACACCGTCCAGGGCGGTCTGGACTGGAAGTTCGCGCCGTCCTGGGTCGCCGGCGTGGATCTGCGTTACATCCAGATCGAACCCAATGCCAGCGTCGGCGGCACGCCGATCGGCAAGGTCAAGATCGACCCCCTGGCCTATGGTATCAACGTGGGTTACCGCTTCTGAAAGGCGGGGCGATTCGCCCCGGCTGGTCATCTCAGACAGACGCGCCCGGCGAGGCAATCGCCGGGCGCGTCTGTTTTTGCCGCTGCAAAATACAGGCCGTTGCGCGCCGTATTGACCTGGATCAATGCGGTTACAATCCGCATGTGCAGGATTGAACGGTCCCGGTTCCGAATGAAAAGCGGGGGAGAATGACGCAGAAACCCGAAACGCAGGACGCGGTCCATGCTGCCGGCGATCGCCTGGAAGCCCTGCTCGATGCGGCGGTGGACCCGATCGTGCTGATCGATCCCCAGGGCTGCGTCAGCGGCTTCAACCACGCCGCCGAGGCGGTATTCGGCTACCGCGAGTCGGAGGTGCTGGGCCGCAATGTCTCGATGCTGATGCCGCAGCCGTATCGGCAGGAACACGACGGCTACTTGGGGCGGTACCTCGATACCGGCAAACGCCGCATCATCGGTATCGGCCGCGAAGTGGTGGCGCAGCGCAAGGACGGCAGCACGTTCCCGATCGACCTTGCCGTGGGTGAATTCGTCAACGGCGCCGAGCGCGGTTTTGTCGGCATCCTGCGCGATATCACCCAGCGCAAGCGGCAGGAAGCGGAAGTCCGGCGCGCCACCGAGGAGTTGCGCCTGATCTTTGAAAACAGCCCCACGCCGGTGACCATCTCCGATGCCGACGGTCATGTGCTCGACGCCAACCGCGCCTGCGAGGCGGTGCTGGGCCGCAGCGCGGCGGAATTGAAAGGCCTGCGCCATACCGATCTGATCGTCGAGGAAGACCGCCAGGCGGTGCGCCAGGACTTCATCAGGCTGCGCAGCGAGGGCGAGCGCTTCAGCCGGGAAATCCGCTATCTCAGGCGCAACGGCCAGGTGCTCTACGCGCTGCTGCAGGTCGGCGTGACCCGCGACACCGGCGGCGGCGCGCTGCTGATGATCTGCGAGATCGTCGACCGCAGCCAGGTCTACGAAGCCACCCGCGAGGCCGAGGAGCTGCGCACCCGGCTGGCCCATGTCAGCCGCGTCGGTACGCTCGGCGAAATGGTCAGCGGCATCGCCCACGAGGTCAACCAGCCGCTCACCGCCATCGCCAACTACGCCAGCGCGGCGCGGCGCATGGTACTGGGCGGCACCGCCGATGCCGCGGAGCTGGCCGCCATCCATGACAAGATCGCCACCCAGGCCGAGCGCGCCGGCCAGGTGATCCGCGGCCTGCGCAGCATGACGCGGCGACGCGAGGCCGAACGGGCGCAGCTGGATTGCGCCGCGCTGGTCAGCGATGCGCTGAAGCTGGTCGAATTCGAGTTGCGCGCGCGCGGCTGGCGCCTGGCGCTGAGCCTGCAACCCGGCCTGCCGAAAGTCCTCGGCGACGGGGTGCAGATTCAGCAGGTACTGATCAACCTGGTGCGCAACGCGGTGGAAGCGATGAGCGAGCAAGCCAACGGCGACTATATTGCGGTCAGCGCCTCGGCCGCCGCGGGCGCCTGGGTGGAAATCACCGTCAGCGATTGCGGCCCGGGCCTCGGCGAGGAGGCCGAAGAGCACCTGTTCGAGCCGTTTTTCAGCACCAAGGACCAGGGCATGGGCTTGGGGCTTTCCATCTGCCGGTCCATAATGTCGGTACACGGCGGTGAACTGCGGTATCGGCGCAATCAGCGTGGGGGAGCGGAATTCACAATGCGGCTACCGGTTCTCGATCAATGAAACAGGCTCCAGCCGGCGAAGCGCCCCAGGTATTCGTCGTCGACGACGAGGAAGCGGTCCGCGACAGCATTGCCTTGCTGCTGCGTTCGGTCAACATCCGTTCGCGCGTCTACACCGACGCCAAGGCGTTTCTGGACGGTTATCGTCCCGAGGAACCCGGCTGCCTGGTGCTGGACATCCGCATGCCGCGCATGAGCGGCATGGAATTGCAGCAGGAGCTGAATCGCCGCGGCTGGGGCATACCGGTCATCTTCATGACCGGCCACGGCGATGTGCCGATGGCGGTGGAGGCCATGCGCGCCGGTGCTGTGGATTTCCTGCAGAAGCCGTTCAAGGACGACGAGCTGATCCGGCGCGTGCAGAAGGCCCTGGAACAGGACGCCAGGCTGCGCGAGCAGCTCAGCAGCCGCAGCCAGATCCGCAGTCGCTTCGAGAGCCTGACGCCGCGGGAACGCGAGATCGCCGAACGGCTGGCGGCCGGCGACGCCAACAAGGCCGTCGCCATCGACCTGGGATTGAGCGAGCGCACCGTGGAGCTGCACCGTGCCCACGTGATGCAGAAGATGGGGGCCCGCGGCCTGGCCCAGCTGGTGCAGATGCTGTTTCAGCTCAAGTCCGGCGACTGACCCTCGCCGGCGTCAAAGAAAAGGGCGGCCCGTGGGCCGCCCTTTTGTCAAACCGGGCGCGCAAGCCGCGCCGGGATCATTCCCCTACATAGGTGTTGTTGCCACTGTTGTTGCCGGTGGAGGCGTTGTTGGTGCTGACCGCGGCCAGGGAGCTGGCCGAATTGACGTTGGCGATGTACGCGTCGTTCTTGCTGGTGGTGCTGTACTGCACGTTGGAGATGATCCCCAGGTAGGGCGCGAACCCGAAGCCAAAGGTGCCGGGGTTGTTGACGTTGGCGATCGAGCCCAGCGTGGCGATGAACAGGCCGGTGGACGAGTTGTAGCTGCTGATCGAGGCCGTGCCGGTCCCGTTGACGCTGTAGCTCTCCCGCAGCACCACGCTCGGCGCGGTCTGCAGCTGCGCGTTGACATTGGGGATGGTGGTGCTGTCCGCTTGGCCCAGCCATTGGCCCTGGATGGTGCTGGCGCCGGTGCCGTCGTCATGGATCGAGATGGCGCTATTGCTGACGCCGCTGCTGCTCCCCGTGGTCTGGTTGATGTACACCAGCCCCGCCGGATCCACCGTTTCGACGAAGACGTTGGTGAAATTGGTGCCGGTGACATCCTGGCCCAGCACCGTCGCGGTTGCGTTGCTGGCATTGTTGGCCACCGAGAAGATGCCGCCGCCACCGGAGGTGTTGCTTGCCGAGATTACCAGCCGCGTGGCGGTCAGGGCGATGTCGCTGCTGGTCACGGTCAGCCCCGAGGCCAGCGTGGTCAGTGTGTTGACGGTCCCGCCCGAGCGCGCGATCGAATGGATCACGTTGCCGTCGGCGAAGTACAGGTTGCTCGCGTCCGAGGCGGAATGCTTGAACGCGCTGTGCGGGTCGCCGTTGACAAAGGTAAAGAGCGGCGAGGACAGGCCGGTGGCGGTGGCCTGGAACAGCTGCGGCGAGCTGCTGGCCAGCGGCCCGGTGAAGTAGATCGTCTGCAGGCCGGCCTGGTACACGCCGACCTGGCCGCCGGACGGAACCGTAGCGACCGTAGTCGGTGAGCCGAAGCTGGCGTTGCGCAGCACCAGGGTAATGCCGCTGGTTCCTTCACCGTCGAAGAACCCGGTGATCGCTCCCGAGGCGTTGTGCTGGGCGATGGCCCCCGTGAGGCCGGCGACCGCGGGCGGCGTGGTGGTGGGGGACATGCTCAGCTGCACCGCGACTTCGGTGTCGTCGCTGGTGTAGCAGGTGTTGTCCGGCCCCGGCTGCCCCACCAGCACCCAGCTGTTCGTGGGGTTGCTGTAGTCGGCCAGCTGCTGGCTGCTCTTGGCGTCGAGCCCGCACAGGTTGGTGAGATTCGACACCTGCACCCGTGTGTGGTTGGCGCCGCTGAGCAGGTTGACCATGTACAGCTTGCCGGCGTTCACATACACGACCACGACGCCGTGGATGCCACTGACCTGGCCGGTGCTGCTGTTGATGCTGCCGGTGCTGTAGCTGGTGGCCTGGTCGGTGTCATGGTTGCTGCCGGTGCAGCCCGACGAGCAGGGGCTCTGGTTCGGCAGGCCGCTGTCGACCTGGACCGGATTGGTGCCGGAAACAACCGCCTGCGAGGGATCGAGCAGCATCAGCCGGTCGTCGCCGGTGACCAGCGGGATGAGGTTGGCCACGCCACCGGATGAACCACCGCCGGACGAGCCGCCACCGGAAGAACTACTGGAGGAACCGCCGCTCGACGAGCTGCTGGAGGAGCTGCCGCCGGACGAGCTGCTGCTGGAAGAGCTGCTGCTCGAAGAACCGCTGCTGGACGAGCTGCTGCTGGAAGAGCTGCTGCTAGAAGAACCGCTGCTGGACGAGCTGCTGCTGGAGGAACTGCTGCCCGAAGAGCTGCTGCTGGACGAGCCGCCGCCGGAAGAGGCGCCGCCGGACGAGCTGCTGCTGCTCGATGAGCCGCTGCTGGACGAGCTGCTACTGCTGGAAGAACTGCCGCCCGAGGAACTGCTCGAGGACACGCCGCCCGAGGAACTGCTGCTGGACGAGCCGGCACCCGAGGAGCCGCCACTGGACGAACTGCTGGACAGGCCGCCTGAAGAGCCACCCGAGCTGGAGGAGGAAGCAGCGCCGGAGCTGGACGAAGCGCCGCCGGAGCTGGAGGACGAGCCGGCACCGGAACTGGACGAAGAACTGGACGAAGAAGTGGAGCTTCCGGAGTTGTTGCTATTGTTGTCGCAGCCTTCAAGCATCAAGGGCGAAACCGCGGCGAGCGCTATCAGTGCGCTCTTCAAGGCGTGAGCACGTACCAGCATGACAATCCCCCCAATTGCGGGCGGCCAATCGTGCTGCCATTGCGGCCGCGACTAAAAAATCCCTTATGGCCGAAGCATAATCCCGGTGCCGCCGAAAGAATAGTGACCTCGATCGCAATTTCGCCAGGCGAGTTGCCGCAGTCAGGGGGTTGCGTCGAACTGGGAAGTTTGCATCGCCGGACGCCGGCTCACAGGTTTCCGGCCGGAGACCGCAGAAGCGGCGGAGCGCGCTCCATTTCCAGGAGAAAAATCCAGCAAATTCAACGACGCGAAATGACGATGCCGATCGCCGGCAGGGATCGCAGTCCAAGAAGCGCGCAGGCTGCCCGCCCCGTGCCGCCGCACACCCGTCAAGACCTCAAACAAGGGGAGGGGGCGATACGGCGGGCGAGCCCTGACTCCCCCTGTGGCCGCGGTGGGTGGCCGCGGTGCGTCGGCCGGAGCAGCCTTCAGAACGCGTCGCCCGGCACCCGCACCCAGCCTTCCATCAGTACGCGCGCGGAGCGGGACATGATCGCCTTGGTGACGGTCCACTCGCCATCCGCCTGCTTGGCCGCCGCGCCGACGCGCAGCGTGCCCGAGGGGTGTCCGAAGCGCACCGCCTCGTGGGCGTGGCCGCCGGCCGCCAGGCTCACCAGGGTGCCGGGGATCGCCGCCGCGGTGCCGATCGCCACCGCCGCCGTGCCCATCATGGCATGGTGCAGCTTGCCCATCGACAGCGCGCGCACCAGCAGGTCGATGTCGCCGGCGGAGACCTTCTTGCCGCTGGACGAGACGTAGTCCTTCGGCGGCGCGACGAAGGCCACCTTGGGCGTGTGCTGCCGCTTGGCCGCTTCTTCCGGCTGCTTGATCAGGCCCATGCGCATCGCGCCGTGGGCGCGGATGGTCTCGAACATGGCCAGCGCCTTGGCGTCGCCGTTGATCGCGTCCTGCAGCTCGGTACCGCTGTAGCCGATGGCCTCGGCGTTGACGAAGATGGTCGGGATGCCGGCGTTGATCATCGTCGCCTTGAGCGTGCCCACGCCGGGCACTTCCAGGTCGTCGACCAGCTTGCCGGTGGGGAACATCGAGCCGCCGCCATCGCCTTCGCCCTCGTCGGCCGGATCGAGGAACTCCAGCTGCACCTCGGCCGCCGGGAAGGTCACGCCGTCCAACTCGAAATCACCGGTTTCCTGCACCTGGCCGTCGCTCATCGGCACATGGGCGACGATGGTCTTGTTGATGTTGGCCTGCCAGATGCGCACCGTGCACAGGCCGTTCTTCGGCACCCTGGCCGGATCGACCAGGCCGTTGCTGATCGCGAACGGCCCCACCGCGGCCGAAAGGTTGCCGCAGTTGCCGCTCCAGTCCATGAAAGCCTTGTCGATCGAGACCTGGCCGAACAGGTAGTCGACGTCATGATCCGGCCGCGCGCTCTTGCTCAGGATCACGGTCTTGCTGGTGCTGGAGGTGGCGCCGCCCATGCCGTCGATCTGCTTGCCGTAGGGGTCGGGGCTGCCGATCACCCGCAGCAGCAGCCGGTCGCGCGCTTCGCCGGGGACCTGCGCGCGGGCCGGCAGATCCTGCAGGTGGAAAAACACACCCTTGCTGGTGCCGCCGCGCATGTAGGTGGCCGGGATCTTGACCTGCGGAACGTTCGACATGGATCAGGCCGCCTTCACCGAAGAGTCGAGGAAATCCTGCGCAAAACGCTGCAGCACGCCGCCTGCTTCGTAGATCGATACCTCCTCGTCCGAATCCAGGCGGCAGGTCACCGGCACCTCCACCTTCTCGCCGTTCTTGCGCTGGATTACCAGGGTCAGCGTGGTGCGCGGCTTGCGCTCGCCCAGCACGTCGAACGTCTCGCTGCCGTCGATGCCCAGCGTCTTGCGCGTCACGCCCGGCTTGAACTCCAGCGGCAGCACGCCCATGCCGATCAGGTTGGAGCGGTGGATGCGCTCGAAGCCCTCCGCCACGATCGCCTCCACACCCGCCAGGCGCACGCCCTTGGCCGCCCAGTCGCGCGAGGAGCCCTGGCCGTAGTCGGCGCCGGCGATGATGATCAGCGGCTGCTTGCGCTCCATGTAGGTCTCGATCGCCTCCCACATGCGCAGCACCTTGCCCTCCGGCTCCACGCGCGCCAGCGAGCCCTTCTTCATCTGGCCGTCGACCACCACCATCTCGTTGAGCAGGGTCGGGTTGGCGAAGGTCGCGCGCTGCGCGGTGAGGTGGTCGCCGCGGTGCGTGGCGTAGGAGTTGAAGTCCTCTTCCGGCAAGCCCATTTTTGCCAGATAGGCCCCGGCCGCGGAGTCCAGCAGGATCGCGTTCGAGGGCGACAGGTGGTCGGTGGTGATGTTGTCGCCCAGCACCGCCAGCGGCCGCATGCCTTTCAGGGTCCGCTCGGCGGCCAGCGCGCCCTCCCAGTATGGCGGGCGGCGGATGTAGGTGCTCTGCGGGCGCCAGGCGTACAGCGGGCTGATCCTGTCGCTGCCGCGCGCCTTGAAGTTGAACATCGGCTCATAGACCTTGCGGAAATGCTCGGGCTTGACCGATTGCCTGATCACCGCATCGATCTCCGCATCGGTGGGCCACAGGTCCTTCAGCGTCACCGGCTTGCCGTGCTGGTCGAGACCGAGCGTGTCCTTCTCGATGTCGAAGCGGATGGTGCCGGCGATGGCATAGGCCACCACCAGGGGCGGCGAGGCGAGGAAGGCCTGCTTGGCGTAGGGGTGGATGCGGCCGTCGAAGTTGCGGTTGCCGGACAGCACCGCCACCGCGTACAGGTCGCGGTCCACCACTTCCTTCTGGATCACGGGGTCGAGCGCGCCGGACATGCCGTTGCAGGTGGTGCAGGCGAAGGCGACGATGCCGAAGCCGAGCTTCTCCAGCTCCGGCAGCAGGCCCGCTTCCTCCAGGTACAGCTGCACCGCCTTGGAGCCCGGCGCCAGCGAGGTCTTCACCCAGGGCTTGCGCACCAGGCCGCGCGCGTTGGCGTTGCGCGCCAGCAGCGCCGCCGCAATCACGTTGCGCGGATTGGAGGTGTTGGTGCAGCTGGTGATGGCGGCGATGATCACCGCGCCGTCCGGCATCTGGCCGGGCTTTTCCTCCCACTGGCCGGCGATGCCGCGCTCGGCCAGGGCGGAGGTCGGCAGGCGCTTGTGCGGGTTGGAGGGGCCCGCCATGTTGCGCACTACCGTGGATAGGTCGAACTTCAGCGTGCGCTCGTATTCGGCCGTCTTCAGCGCCTCGGCCCACAGGCCGGTCTGCTTCGCATAGGTCTCGACCAGCTTGATCTGCTCATCCTCGCGGCCGGTGAGCCGCAGGTAGTCCAGCGTGTTCTGGTCGATGAAGAACATCGCCGCGGTGGCGCCGTACTCCGGCGCCATGTTGGAAATCGTCGCCCGGTCGCCGAGAGTCAGCGCCGCCGCGCCTTCGCCGCGGAATTCCAGGTAGGCGCCGACCACCTTCTCCTTGCGCAGGAACTCGGTCAGCGCCAGCACCACGTCGGTGGCGGTGATGCCCGGCTGCGGCTTGCCGCTCAGCTCCACGCCGAAGATGTCCGGCAGCCGCATCCACGAAGCGCGGCCCAGCATCACGTTCTCCGCCTCCAGCCCGCCGACGCCGACGGCGATGACACCCAGCGCATCGACATGCGGCGTGTGGCTGTCGGTGCCGACACAGGTGTCGGGGAAAGCCACGCCGTTCTGCGTGTAGATCACCGGCGACATCCGCTCCAGGTTGATCTGGTGCATGATGCCGTTGCCCGGCGGGATCACGTCGACATTCTCGAACGCCAGCCGGGTCCAATTGATGAAGTGGAAACGGTCGTCGTTGCGGCGATCCTCGATCGCGCGGTTCTTGGCGAAGGCGTCTTTCTCGAAGCCGCCATGCTCCACCGCCAGCGAGTGATCGACGATCAGCTGCACCGGCACCACCGGGTTCACCTTGGCCGGATCGCCGCCCTTGTCGGCAATCGCGTCACGCAGTCCGGCCAGGTCCACCAGCGCCGTCTGCCCCAGGATGTCGTGGCACACCACGCGCACCGGGAACCAGGGGAAATCGAGATCACGCTTGCGCTCGATCAGCTGGCCCAGATAGGCCCGGATCTTCTCCGGCTCGGCCTTGCGCACGATGTTCTCGGCATGCACGCGCGCGGTGTACGGCAGCTTGGCCCAGGCGCCGGGCTTGATCGCCTCCACGGCTTCGGCCGCGTCGAAATAGTCGAATGAGGTGCCGGGGAGCTTCTTGCGGTGTGCGGTATTCATGGCTTTTCGGGGACGGGAATCCGGAGTCGTTTAAAAAAAGCGGTGCCCGGGAATCGGGTGATCCGCTTGCGGGCCCTGCCTGAACCCGCTTTCCCATTCCCGGGGCCGATCAGGAAGGGGGCTGGCCCTCCGGGATCGGCAATGCCCGAAATTTTAACATTTTCGCAGCCTTGCGCGTTGAAGGGCGGGGCGATCCATGCTGCTCCGTATGGGCTTGAAGGGGGTGGGGGAGAAGCGCGGCTCGGCCCCCTCCCTCAACCGAGGTCTCAGCGCAGGAAAGCCAGCAGTTCCTCGTTGACGCGGCCGGCGTGGGTCCACGGAATGAAGTGCGGCGCATCCGCGAATTCCACCAAGCGACCATTCTTGAGCACCTTGGCATGGCGCCGAGAAGTCGCGTCCGGCGGCAATACGCGGTCGTGATCGTCAGCGTGCAGGATCAGTGTCGGGACATCGTTGCACGGCAGATCCTGGCGGAAGTCCTCGAGCCAGGCGCCGATCGACTGCAAAGCGGCGAACGGCGAAGCCTGTACGGCGTTGTTCCACAGCCGCTCGATCACCCGCTCGCTCACCAAGGTGCCCCCGAACTCGTCGAAGTTGAAGGCATTCTGGATCATGCCGAGAAAGAACGCAGCGCGGTCCTGGCGGATCGCCGCCTTGATGCCTTCGAACACGCCAGGATCGACGCCATCCGGATTGTCCGCGGTCTTCAGCAGATAAGGCCCGATGGTGCCGATCAGCACCACACTGCGCAGGCGCGATTTGCCATATTGCGCGATGTAGCGGCTAATTTCTCCGGTGCCCATGGAAAATCCGACCAGGGATACCTCGCGCAGATCCAGCGCGCTCAAGAGCACGTCCAGGTCAGCGGCCAGCGTGTTGAAGTCATAGCCGCTCGCCGGCCGGCTGGAGCGGCCGAAGCCGCGGCGGTCGTAGGCGATGACGCGATGGCCGGCTTCGACCAGCGCCTGGGTCTGCCGCTCCCAGGAAGTGCTGTCGAACGGATAGCCGGCGATCAAGACAACAGGACGGCCCCGGCCGTGATCTTCATAGTACAGTTCGATTGCGGAATAATTTTCCTGGCCGACCTTGATGGTGCTCATGTGCTGCTCCTGGGTTGAAGGGGCGACAGATCGGGGCGCAAACCATCCCTTGCGGCGACGCCCTCGGCATTGCCACATGACTTGGTCTGGCGAATCCGTATAATCACAGCGACCACTCCAGAATAGATCGAGCCGCTTCGCAAATCAAGAGCGATCACTGTGATAAATAAAAATCCCGTCTCGAAGCCGCGTGGCCGCCCCCGCGCATTCGATCGTGACCAGGCGTTGGCCGCGGCGGCCGGGGCCTTCTGGCAACTCGGCTACGAAGGCGCCTCGATCGTCGACCTCACCACGGTGATGGGGATCACGCCGCAGAGCCTCTACGCCGCCTTCACGTCAAAGGCCGATCTGTACCGGGAGGCGTTGCAGCACTACCTGTCGAACGCCGGCGCCTTCGGTGCCAGTGCGCTGGAGGAGGAAGGCAATGCGCCGGCTGCTTTTGAGCGCTTGCTGCGCGAGGCAGCCGTGGAATACACGCGACGCGATCAGCCTCAGGGATGTATGGTGTCCATCGCTGTTTCTGCTTGCGCCGTGGAGCATGCCCCTGTGGCAAGCCATGTGGCAGCACTGCGCGCGGAAATGCTGGATTTGTTTAAGCGGCGCATCGAGCGCGGCATCAAGGAGGGACAGTTTGCGCCCGGAACAGATCCTGTCGCGCTGGCGCGGTACGTTCAGATCGTTCTTCAGGGGATGTCACTGCAGGCCCGTGATGGAGTGGGTAAAGCAGAACTGCTCGCGGTAGCTGCCGTGGCGGCGGATGAATTGCGGCGGCACGGAAAGGGCAGCAGCAGGAGAAAGCCGCAAGTTTGAGCGTAAATTGGTTCCTTATGGTCGAAAGTTGGAGCGAACCTGCTTTGCAAGCCGGCAGATAACTAAGGAAGTAATGCCAATGACGTCAACAAACCATACTCGCAAAAGCGCTGCTTCGAGAATTGCAGCAGACGAATTGTTTGAAAGAGCGAACGAGCAATGGGATCGCGGCCAACTGCGCTCTGCCTTTCGACTCTTTCTGTTAGGAGCAAAGTATGGGGATGCCAGTGCTCAGCATAACCTTGGTTATTTTTATGACGTTGGTATTGGCGCAAAGCCGAATCGAGAGGCTGCCTTGTTTTGGTACAAGCGAGCATTTCGCCAAGGGTACGGTGTTGCCGCATCGAATATTGGGACAATCTATCGAGACGACAAAAGCGCAAAAAAAGCACTGCTGTGGTTTCAGCACGCTATAGAGCTTGGAGATATTGATGCGAACTTGGAGGTTGCGAAAATCTATATGGATCAGATCGGTGATATTTCCAAGGCAGTCCCTTACTTGAAACGAATTATTCGGGCGAAATCAAAAGACGTGTTTGACGAGTCTAGGGTACAAGCGCAAGGCCTCTTGAGAGCAATTCAGGGGAAAGCAGTAGAAAAGTAAATAACGCATGAAAAGTAATCGGGGGTTGTTTAAGCCAGCCTTTGAAAAAAGGCGTTCCAGTCTATCGCGCGCTGCCTGGAGTCACCAACACTGACAGACGCTGAAAACAGCGCCCATTGATTCCAAAGAAGTTTTTCGACGAAAAGCATGCCCAGTTCCTGTCGCGGCCGGCGATCTGCGACAGCAACATGGAAAAGTTTCTCGCTACGACAGCAACTTGGAAAAAAATGTCGCCCCATTTCTCGCGAAAAAAGGCCAGTAACAGCCCTAAGGCTCGCGGCAGCGGGTAGCTTGTTTAATGGGCGTTGCGGTGATGTAGTAAAGGGTCATGATCCTGAACTCCAAGTTGGGATGGCTATAGCCGGTATCCCAAAACAGCTCAGGCAAATTCGTTTACTGGGCTTGAAGAGGTTGAGGAAGCAGAAGGTGAATGATGGTGAGCGTAACAGCCGAGCAAGCCCCATGGTGCCCATGTTCCAATAGGCCGTGGAGGTGCACGGGAACCTCGAGACGCGCCAGCTCACCAAGCTGGTCAAAGGCCTTGAACTCCACTATTCGCCGAAAATCCCGGTGCAGGAATACCTCGGGGTGATGAGCGAGCACGATACGGAGCGGGTCCAGGCCCTGGTGCAGGAGCTGCTGGGTGGGGGCGACACGACGATCACGAGCTGCGAAAACGGCTCGTCAAGCTCAACCAGGACGTGGTCCGGCTGGAGAGAAAGGACTTGCGGGTTTCCACCGTTGACGTACTGGGGGATGCCGCCTCCGCGGCGGGGGCAGCCGCCGGCGGAGGACCCTGGGGAATGGTCGTTCTAGCCAAGCTTCTTGGCGGTGTCCTGGCAGGCAAGCTGGCAACCCGGACGGTGGATTCCATACTGGACGGGCGCGCTGGCGCCACCATCGATACGGTACGGGGTGCTTTAAACGGCGTTTCGGCCCACGCGGTCCGGTTATTCAGACTGCGGAGCCGCCTGAAGCACTGAGCGGGCACAGGGGCGCTCGCTGATGCGTCGTGCCCAGCTCCAACCGGTTAAGGCCGGGCCCCGAGGGGGCGTTGGGCAGGGTTTTCCAGCCCGAAAGCCTGTGGCGTTTTGCGCAAAATTGCCGAGCTAAGGCAAAAAAAGGGGAGCGAGCGCAGTCCGGGAAAAATTTTTTTTCACCCCCAACCCGGCGCTTTGGCTGCCGATCGGGATGGGTGGGCTGAGGTCTGTTGGAGGGGGCGATTTCGTGTATCTGGCGTATTGAGCCTCGATACGCTAGGCGAAACGGCCTCGTTTTACGCGATCGGCCCACCGTCGCTAGATCTCCTCGAGCTTGCATCCGAAATGCTTGGCGATTCGATAAGCCGTGTCGAGGCGTGGAGCTCGACCGACTGAATGCTCGATCCGGGCGAGCGCCGCTTTGCTAAGCCCCACGGCCTTTGCCAGCTGAGCGAGGCTCTCGCCGCGATCTTCCCGCCGCTGTTTGAGACGTGAACTCAAATCAGTAAACGACCAATCGTCAGGGGCCGAGGAGCGGCTTGGCCGGGCGATCACGATAGCGAATCTCTAATAGAAAAACTATTGAAAAACGTGCCTGGATTCGGCCTTGTTAGGGCGTGCACGCCAGAAAAATATAGCGGATTAATTAATAGATTGTTTTTATTGGTTATTATGTTTATATAAATAAATTGAATACGAAGGTGCTTGCGCCGAAACGAATAATGGATATCATCCCGGCCGCGAGCGTACCAATCATGAGACTCAAGAGGCCGGTAAAACTCGAAAAAATGGTCGGCAGGGAATTTGCCGACCTGGTCAACCACCGTCAAACGCGCGAATAGCTCCGGCAACGGCTGCGCCGCGCAGAGGAGCGACTATGACGTAGCTAACTTTGTCTTGCCTCATTCTAAGCTATTGTTTTTCATGCTTTTTGATTTGAGGCGGTGAGGTGCCCTGTTGTCCGAATCTTTGCCGAGATTCGGAGGGCACCTACCTTAGTCCGTGTACCAAAACGGCTTAGCGGCCAACGACGCTAGGGTGCCTGCTTCTCCTCAGAAAGTCAATGTTTCCGGAGCTCTGCCAAGAGCGCCACGGACCCGGTTTTGTCCCGGGTCCGGTACGACAGGAGATGCACCATGACAGTGATTAGTGGTTCCGCTGATAATAAATATTTGGGGGAGTCCGCCGACGCCGGCCGGCCACTCACTATCCCGGCCGGGGGCCACCCCAAGAATGCGTCGCTCTTTTGCGTGCTTCAGCACGTCGCAGGCAGCAACGCCCTGAACACTGCCCAAGTGCTTCGACGGTACAGCGCCGTCGGCGACCAGGCCGAATTTCGCCGTCCCAAGGACTTCCGTCTGGATGCAATCCAGCGGGACTGTGGGTTCTCGCCAGCGCAGATGCGGTCGACCGACGCCGGCTTCTTCCTGCCGACCTTGGAGTTGGCCGGCAGGCCGGGCAAATCGCTGGCAGACGCGCTCAGCCCGAATCTGCGGGTTTGCCCGACTTGCATCGATGCCGACTACCACACGGCGCTTCATCAGTGGCTTGAGCTTCCGCGGTGTCTGTTGCACAAAGACTCTCTGACCGAGAAGTGCCCGGGCTGCGGAGCCATCCGGCCTTATCTGCTGAAAGTTTTGCGTGCCACTCCGTGGAGCTGTAAATGCAGTCCGCGGGAATGGCAGCAAGTGCAGTCGCAGGCGCGGCGCGCACCCTGGATTCACGAGATGGATGCTGTGCTCCTGGATGTTTTGGGCTGGACGGCAGCGGCCCGTTCGACCATTTCCTTGACTCCCAACGAGAACGAGCTGCTGATCGATGAAGGCCGCCACAAAACTGTCCTGGTCGATGCCCAGGGTACCGGGCTCGAGGAATTTCTGACTGCCGCCGCACTGTGCGGCGCCGCGGGGCGCCCGCCGGAAATGTTCGCCAGTACGTTCTTCTCAATCGACATCTTTGAAATGGAGCAGGTGCGTACCAAGAACGATCGCAAAAACGTGAAGTGTGTAGTGCGCGGCCAGCGGGCGACCGCCCGCTTCCTCGACGAAACGGTGATTCGTCCGGACATGATGTTTCCCGCCAGGGAAATTCTCGGCGGCCACATCAACCACATGCTGCGCGTTCTGACGCTGGCGGCGGCGCAGCAGCACGAGGCCTGCATCCGGCTTGAAGAACAGGCTGCGGAACTCCCCGGCGGCACTGGGGGCGACCATGTTTGTCCAGTGGCGGCCGTCCTGCGTGCCCTGACTGCGTGTTGGCAAGACCGGTGGTTCGCCGAGTTCGCGCAGAAGCTCATGTATCGCGAAGAATGTCGCTACCGGCGCGGCCTCTGGGGATTGGAGGCGAAGGGCCAGCTCTATGGGGAACTTGCCAGCTACGAATTGCACCGCCGAGTGGCGGTCCTGATCACGGCGCTGCGCGACGGCATCATCAGTGTCGAGCAGGCCCTGCATCAGATCCAGGAGTCCGGCGACGAATTCGAGGTGCCGTTCGCGTTGTCGGCGTTCGCGGGCCTGAAGGGGAGTGAGTTCAGGTACGGCCTCCGGGCTGCGGTCCTGGAGCGCATCGATTGGCAGAGGGCTTGGGCCGAGTTTACCAAGTGCAAAGAAGATCATTTGATCGAATCCCAGCAGCGCTTCGCCGCCCTACTTGGTCGCTCGCAGAGGATTCGGCGCACCATCGATGGCGTCCGCGGCCGCGGCGGGAGGAAAAAATGATCGGCAAAAAGAAAGGGAAGAGGCTCGCCAAAGCCCGCCCGCTCGACCAGAAGGCCACGTGGTTCCGCTGGAGCCCCAAGATAAAGGCCGAGGTCCGGATGGTCGCGCACCAGCGTGACCTGGCCGACTGGGCGGAGGCGCGGCCGGAGGTGGTCAGCTTCGAATTCGGGGGGATGGAAATTCCCCTGCCGGGGCACCATCCCAAGTCCATCGCAGTCGACATGCGCGTCGTGTACGGCAACGGCGTCCAGGGCGCGGTGGTCTACCTCGGCCAGGCCAAGCAGGAGGATCCCCTCAGGACCGCTATCTGCGCGCAATCCGAAAAACTGCACTTGGACGTGGTGATCCTCGACCAAGACCACTTCCAGAAAAACGCGCCGTACTACCGCACCTGGCGGCAGATGGTCCGTTATCTCCACCGCCGGGAAGACCCGTCGCGCATGCCGGCGATAGACCAGATCCTGGCCTTGTTCGACGGCAAGCAGAAGTACCGCCTGGACGCCGTTGCCATGAAGCTCAAATTGGATCCGTACACGACGGCGATCTGCGTGGCCTACCTCGTGCACGGCGGGCAGCTGGCGATGGACACGAGCGACGGCGTTTATGACGCCGCCACCCAGATCTGGAGGCCGCAATGAGCCTCGACATGGAATGGAAGATACCGAACTGGCCCATCGTCACCGTTAAGGATCTCAACGATGAAGACGCTACCGCATTCTCCAGGCGCAAGCGCGCGGCGGAGAAAATCAAGGTCGACGAAAAGCGCCTGAAGACTGTCGCCAAGCGGATGGGCATGCGGGCGGACCGGCTGGAAGAGATGATGCGCCGCGCCGAGACGCTTCACCCCGATGGGCTCTGTTGGGGGTATCGGGCGCTACTCCCCAATACGAAGCTCGACTACCAGCGCAAAGCCGAAGAGGGGAAGGGAAAGGCCGGCCTGTTCAACGCGTCGTTCGTCAAGTACCCGGACCTTAGGGACAAGCTGTCCGACTGGTACTTCAGAGGCGACAAGGACAATGGCAACAAGCCGTTACGGAGGATGGAGATTCACCGTAAATGGCTGGAGTGGCTGATTACCCAGGGGCACAGCGTCGAGTCTTGGCCATTCACGGTTCCCGACCGGGGGATGAGGACGTTGCACCGATTCTTTAAGGCGCTGGACGATGAAAGGCCGGCGGCGGGAGTTCTCAGCGCGGTTGCCGTCGGGGTTCGCTCGGCGTTCTTAAGCGATGCTACCGGTAAGCCGATCAACAAGGCCTATCGCTTCCTTGAGGGCATCCAGATCGACGGCCACAAGATCGACGCCTTCGGCACGGTCGTTATTCCGCAGGCTTTCGCACCGCCCTTGTTGATCCAGCTGCAAGATGTGTGGATGGTCGACATCGTGTGCGAGACCGGCCCGCCACTCGGATGCATGGTCGCGCTCACCGGCAACTACAACGCGGACGACGTCAAAATCTGCGTGGCGAGAGCGCTGGGCCTGATCGACGTGCCGGTCGGCGAGGAGATCAAGTGGTTGCCGGCGCACTACCTGCCGGAGCTGAAGTGGATCGCCTTCGACAAAATCAGCATGGACCGCGCCTTGGCGCACCAGGCGGATGATCTGCACGCGGCGCTTTGTGGAAACCTCAACGCGGAAATCCTGTTCGACCGTGCCCATGACCCGAAGAAGAGGCCTCACGTCGAGGCGTTTCACTCTCTGCTCGAAGAGAGGGGTTTCCGCCTGCTGCCGACGGGGTACCGGATGTCTCCCGGCAAATGGGACAAGGACCATGCGGTCAAGCTCGCCAAGCAACGGCGGATCACGGTCGAGGACCTGGATGAGGTTCTCAAGCGAGCGACGCTCAATGCTTTGACCCGTCCGATCGTGCAGTACGAGGGGCAGTCCCATCTGGATTTCCTCACCCACATGGTCCGGGAGCGCAAGTCCTGGATCCGAAAGGTGCCAGATTTCCTTCAGGAGCCGGCGTCGGTGCTACGGATCACTTTCGATCCAATGGTCCGGGGGCCGATCAAGAAGGGCCGCAGGGCCCACGTCAACGTGGCCAACGCCGAATACCGAGGAGACATCATCTCCGCCGGCGGAGCATTCATAGGCCAACGGATCCACTGTGAGGGCAACGTGCTGGATGCCCGCACGCTAGTCGCCTTCCTCGACAACAGGAAAGTCGACGTGCTCTATGCGCAATCACCCTGGGACAAGAGCCCTCATTCCTACACCACGCGAACCCGCGCGGTGCGGGAATTCCGCAAGGCGAAGATCCGCTTCAATCGCCACGGTGATGCTGTCCAGCAGTACCTCGAGGCCTTGCGGGCCCGGGTTGCCGAGGCTCCCGACAAGCGCACACAGGCGCGCTATGCCAAGGAGCATGAGCGGGTGGAGCGGGAGCTCAAGGATGCCGCCAAAGCCGCGGGAGAACCCGCACCGACGCTACTGCCATCGGCTCCACCACAGCCTAAGATCGTTCGGATTCCGATCAAGTCGAACGCGAAAGCAATTCTGGGCTGATTCCGGTCTTACAAACCATTCACTCTTTAAGGAAAATAATCATGAGCAGCAAAGTTGCAAAAGGCCTCCATCCAGTCGAACTGGCCAAGTTCAAGTTGGCAACGCCATCCACGGCAGCATTGGAGGAATTCATTGGCGTCAACCTCCGGCACGGCATTCCCGGATGTGTGGTCCACGGAAAATCCCGGCATGGGAAATCCGACGGCGTCGAGTTTGTGGCGTCGCAACTCGAGGTGCCGTGCATCTCCTTCCTGTGTGAAGGCTGGGAAGAAAGTCCGAATCTCAGGGATCATTACTACTGGATGCTCGAGTCGGTTGGACACGAGCTGCGGGCCGAGGGCACGGGTCCGGAGAAGCGCACTCGTTTCCGCGAATACCTGATCTCCAGGATCTCGGAATCCGGTCAACACCGCATCGTCTACTTCTTCGACGAGGCCCAGCACCTGCGTGAGGACCAGTGGATGTGGTTGATGAGCGACTACAATTTTCAAGTCAAACAAGGCTACCGGCCACTGTATGTCTTCGTGGGGCAGCCCGAGCTCACGCGGATGCGCACCGCCTTCATCCAGGCCGGAGTCGACGAGTTGGTGGGTCGCTTTATGGTGAATATGCTCGAGTACCGAGGCATCCGCGACGAGCACGACATCGCCGAGATTTTGACCAGCTACGACGAGCGCGCCGAATTTCCGATCGGCGAAGGCATCAGTTACACCCGGCATTTCTTCCCCGCGGCGTTCGAAGCCGGTTGGCGGCTGGGCCAGATGGCTCCCGTCTTCTGGCAGGCGTACACCGAGATCAATCTGAAGCACACGATTTCGCTGAGGGCCGACATCGGGCTGCAGTGGTTCATCCCGGCGGTCAACTATCTGCTGATCGAGCACCGGAACGACGTCTGCACTGTCCCAGACATCACCCTGGCCAGCGTCAAGGAAGCGATCGAATTCGTAGGGTACGTGAGCGCTATGCGAGGCGTTAAACCGCCGCGCAAGGCGGCCGCCGCGGAGGCAATGGCCACCTGATCGTCGCTTTCCTTTTAAGCGCTGATCGGCCCAAGCTGGGCCGGTCAGCATCTTTGGTCGACCCAGTCACACCGAACGGTGACAACATACGATGGAGCTGTCGCCACCAGTGTGCAATGAGGAACAGGGGTTAGTCGCTCCCATAGCTCTCCCGATCGACGGCAACTGGCGTAGTGGCGCGTCGATAAAGGGGGGCCGCTGAGTAATTCATGGGCGCGACAGAAAAGGCCGTTATGGCATTGCTGAAACTTGCCTCATCTCTATAATAATTAATATATTCAGTCTATTACAAACATTTGCGAGAAAGTATGCTGCCTTCTCGAAAGGCATCGACAACACCCGTTTATCGTGGGTGCGGGCGCTTTTTTATTTGCACCTCGGAGGTGTACTGGGCTGCGAACTCGACCAATTCACAGTTGCAGACCCGTAGAACCTCGGCGACTGCCACCCAGTCCAGGCGTCGGTGCCCACGCTCATAGTCAGATACATAGCTCTGCGGTCGCTTGAGCTTGGTGCTGAGTTCAATCTGGGTGAGCCCCGCCGTCAGGCGCACCTGCTTGAGTAGTGCGCGGAACGCCTCTCTTTCACGGCTATAGAGCCCTTTTTGCATGCCAGAACACTAGAATCTGACTTGCAGATATCTAAAATTGGGATAATAATCAGGGCGTTGAGGATGGTTGATGTGACGTGCAGGGGCACCATAGGTTTGCTGCTGAGCCTAGACGGGGTGGGCCGCGATGATTAATATTCCGGGTGCCGGCGTATGCCTAGACATGCACGGCCTCTCCGAGGGTCGAACGGGCAGTCCGAAGACACGGCGGGGCTTCTGGGGTGCGGACGATCGAGAACACTGGAATGAAAGAGATCGATTGTGTCTTTCCAACTCGTCTACGGCGACCACGAACTAGCGCTACCGCTCAATTTTGATCCTCATATCGAGGATCTACTCGTAGAGACTCTTGGCCGCACAACTGCCTCAGATGCTGAACTCGAGGCGCTTCGCAGGGAGTTGTCTAGCAGGCTCGTGGATGCGATGACTGCGGCTCTGGAGCTCAGGGTCATCCCACCGACGGAAAAGCAGGTCAAATATGCGGTCGCCATCGCCCGGGAGCTGTCGCTGCAACTGCCTCCGGAAGTCCTCCAGTACCGAGATGCGATGACAGTCTTCTTGGCAGAGCATGCCAATACCTACCGCCGCCGCAAGGCTCTTTAAGCGCCTGCCACCGACATCGCGCCGATACCTCCATGGGTTCCGGGAAATGCCATTCTTTGCCAGGCACCCTGTACCGGATCAATCACGGCATACGTGCATAGAGAAATTGCCCAGGATGAACGAATATGAGCCGTAGCAAGCGCAGATCATTGATCATTGCGATGACGTTGCACGAAAGCGACAAGCCCTTCAAGAAAGCCGAGCACCGCCGCGAACGCGCTCAGGCCAAGGTGAAATTACGCATAACCACAGATGACTCAGCTCTGTCCTCGCGCAAAGCATTCGGAGATCCGGGAATGAGCCCCAAGGATGGCAAGCAATATGTTGGCAATGTGCGTCAAATGAATAAGCGGGATCTGCACAAGTTGACGAGCAAATAGATGGCGAGTCAGAAATGTCTGCGCACCCCGGAACAGACGAGGACTTGCGACAATCACGACAGTATTAAAAAAAACGGTTATTGCGATGGGGTGCTGTACCTAGACGGGTAGAGCAGCATGATTGATAATCCATTGGCCGGCGTATGCCTAGACATGCACAGCCTCTCCGAGGGTCCAGCGGGTAGTCCGAAGACACGGTGAGACTTCTGGGTTGCGGACGATCGAGAACACTGGAATGAAAGAGATCGACTGTGTCCTTCCAACCCGTCTACGGCGACCACGAACTTTCGCTGCGGCTACCCTTTGAGCGCCGAATCGACGATCGCCTCGTCGCGATCCTCGAACATAGCTTCACCTCCGAGGAGGAGGAACTCCCCGTCCGCCGCGGATCATGCACCCGTATCGTGCATGCCGTTACCGCGGCGCCGGATCTCCAGGTCGTTCCGCCTAGCGGTAATCAGGTCCAAGACGCCACCGCCTACCGCCGCCGCCAGGCCCATTAAGCTCTCGCCGGCCGTTCAGCGTCGCCCACCGCCATGGGACGCAAGGGACGCCAGTCTCTGCCCTGGACCCCCATTGTCGGGGCCAGGGCGGCAGCTGGGCTCCTCTGGCTGGAGCGGACCGCCGGACCTCGCGCCGTGCAGAAATTCCTTGGCGGAAAACTCCGGCACCCCCGATTCGGCGGTCGCTACCTGACGGGCATCACCGGCATTCCCGAGGGGCGCGCCGTCATCGGCGATCTGCTCAGGCAGCTGCGCCGCGGCGAGACCATTCCCCTTTGCGATATCGACAGCTACTACGCCGCTGGCAAGCGCTGGCCGCTGGGCATGGCGGTGTGGCAGGGAAAGCTCGTGGACGTGTGGCCGAACCATCGCACCCACCACTGAGAAAACCATGAGCGAAAATGAAGATGTTACGAACGCCCTGTTGTTTTCCGCGGACCCTACGTCGGTCTGGCGCAACGCGCCAGTCGGCGATGAGCCGGAGATCGTACTCATCGACTGGACGATTGAAAAAGACACCGCCGGCAACGCCTACTTCGTCGGCACCCGGCCGGAGGACGGCTCCGGCCGGTTGTCGACAGCGATCGTGGAGCTCGATCTCGAGCGCCGGCGCGGCCGCACCCGGTCAGGCCGGGTCTACGAACTGATCGGACCGGCGGGATACTCCGCTAACGGCGAGTATGTCTGGTCGCTCTATCGGGTTGCCAACGGCATCCAGGAAGCAAAGGCATGAGCCCCGTGCGCGGGAGCAAGCCGGGTGATAAGGCCTTTGAGCGTACGATCGAGCTGGTCGATTGGGCCTGCAAGGAAGGCACCGACGGCCAGCGCTACCTGGTCGGCGCGCGCCCGGGCGGGACCGGCCATGTCTCCGCCCCGCTCGCCGAGTTCTACCCGGACAACTATATTGCGTGCACGCATTCCGGCCTGATCTACGGGCTGATCGGCCCGCCCGGGCGATCCGTCGCCGGCGAGCAACTGTGGGCCGCTTTCATGGCCGCCAACGGCATCCAGGAGCTTGAGAAATGAAAATGCCGAATCCATGGCCACCACACCAAATGGAGTCATCGACCATGATAGTCTGGGCGCTGAGCGACCTGCACATGGAGTTCACCCAATACCTGCCGGCCTACTTGGAGCCGTCGGAGAGGATCTGGTGGTGCTTGCCGGCGACATCGGCGCGGGTACCGCCGGGATCGAATAGGCGAAGCCTGCCGTCGCCGGCCGGCGCGTGATCGCTTCTGTGCACGGATATGCGATGCAACACCTTGTACGCGACTAACATACGATAATGTATAGTACCAGAATACCGTGACAAGATAGATCAAAGTGCCGTCGGGACGCCATCACGTCCTGACCCTTTAGATTCAAAGGTTGCTGATGGTGGCTTTCCGGGATAGTTTCCGATGCACGCAACGCGCTCCAAAACTGGCCGTTGGACACCCAACGGCGCGTTTCCAGTGCCATGCGACGCGGGCACTGCGGCCGGTGCGGCTTTGTGGCCTGGCAGGCGCTCGCTTCAGAGGTTCGCCGAAGTCGGTCGTTGAGAAGTGGTGGCGCGTTGTCAGCGGCTGAACTCTAAGTACGAGCTCTCCGCATAAACGTATTCGGAGGCAAAAGCACTGCCCCCGATCACGCGTCGACGCCAAGCCGATGAATATCCCTCGTTTCGCTTGTTACTTCGTTGTTGCACGTCCGAGACGTTCGAATCGATAGGCCAGTTCGGGACCGTCATCGCCCTGGTAGGCAAGCTGGCCGACGAGCAATGCGAACGGTTCGATATAGCGTGCGGTCCACAGTGGTCCGGCATCTATGGGGTCGAAGCCGGCGTCCCGGATCATCGTGGCGGCGATCTTCTTGCCTGGTGGGTCGTCGCCGCAGTAGACAAGACTCGGTCGCCGGCTGGTCCTCAGGCTGCCCTCGTAAACATCGAGAAGAACCTCGCTGGGTATTGTGTTGAACGCGCAGACGACCCTGGCATTGGGAAGCTTGCCGCCGAGTACTTCCGCGCCGGATGTCGTCTGGCCAAAAAGGAGCGCTGTGTTCCCGGCATTCATCGGCAGCGAGCAGGAGACGACCAGCTTGCCCGTCAGGTCCCCGGCCTGTTGCAGCACGTCGTCGATCCGGGACCAGTGCACCGCCAGCAGCAACGCGTCGGCGTCCTGAGCCGCTTCCCGCGGGGTGCCGGCTCTTGACGTGCCACCGACCTCCCGCGCCAGCTGCTTGAGTTTCTGCCTGCTCCTGGAATAGCTGAAGATCACCTCATGCCCGCAGCGCGTGAAGATCGTTCCGAGCTTTCCGCCCATCAAGCCTGACCCCAGGATGCCGATGCGCACGTACGCTCCTGATCAACCGTCGCCCCGGCGCTGCAGCGGCTCCGGAAGAGCCTGCCGCCGGACTTGCGAGATCAATTCCTCGACCTCATCCACGTTGCCAAACGCCTGTGCCTCGCCGAAAATGCGATCTTGCCTGGGCTTGGAAGGCCCGCCGTGACACCACACGTTTCGACAGCCTGGACACGATAGCCCGTGCAAGGCTGTTTGATTAGCCGGCAAGCGTTGCATGGACCTATGAATTGGACTCATGAACAAGCCCAGGCGCATATTGGCTGCCTCAACGCTTGTAGCGCAACGCCTCCATCAGCAGCGCAAATGCCGGCGAATGATGCCGGCGGCTGGGGTAATACAGGTGGTAGCCGGGAAACGGCGGACACCAATCCTCCAGCACGCGCAGCAGGCGGCCCTTGGCGATATCGGCCTGCACGACGTCTTCCGGAAGAAAGGCCAGGCCAAGACCGGCCAGGGCCGCCTCAACGCGCAGCTTGATATTGTTGAACACCAGCTGGCCGTCGACGCGTACGTGCAATTCGCGGTGGTTCTTTTCCAGTTCCCAGGGATACAGGCCGCCGTAGGTCGGCAATCGCAGGTTGATGCAGTTGTGCGCGGTCAGGTCCTGGGGTTTCCTGGGCGGGGGGCGCTTCTTGAAATACACGGGCGCGCCGACGACTGCCATCCGCATGTCCGGTCCGATGCGCACGGCGATCATGTCCAGGGCCACCTGCTCGCCCAGGCGTACTCCGGCGTCATAGCGTTCAGCCACGATGTTGGTCAGGCCGTAGTCCACGATCACTTCGACCTTGATGTCCGGGTATTGCGGAAGGAAGTTCTCCAGGGCCGGCCACAGCACCGTATAGGCTGGATGCTCGCCGGCAGTGATGCGAATGGTGCCCGCGGGCTTTTGGCGTAGCTCGCTCAGCGCCGCCAGTTCCGCCTCGATCTCCTCGAAATGGGGCCCCAGGCGCTGCAACAGGCGCTCGCCCGCCTCGGTTGCCGAGACACTGCGCGTGCTCCTCGTCAGCAGCCGCAGTCCCAGGCGCGCTTCCAAGCCCCGCACCGTATGACTCAGGGCTGACTGGGAGACGCCAAGTTTGGCTGCCGCCTTGGTGAAGCTGCGTTCGCGCGCGACCGCGAAGAAGGCCAGCAGATCGTCAAAACGAGGGCGCCGATTCATGAAATATGCTCATAGGATCATGCGAAGTCTGCCGTCTAATCAATGGGTGCCGCGCTCCTTATCATAGACACGTCGCGATCGAAACGCGGCAGCAGGTGATGTCGGCTTTACATCACAGGAGAATTGTCCCATGAGCAGTGTGATAGTCGTTGTCGGGGCCGGATCAATCGGTCAAGCGATCGCTCGGCGCGTTAGCGTAGGCAAACAGGTTATTCTGGCCGATCTGCGCAAGGAACATGCCGATGCTGCGGCCGATGTGCTGAGTAATGCGGGATACGAGGTCACGACGACAACGGTGGATGTCTCCTCTCGCCAGTCGGTTCATGCGCTCGTAGAAGCGGCCACAGCCCTTGGCGATGTTACCGGGGTCATCCATGCTGCCGGCGTGTCTCCCTCGCAAGCGTCCCCGGCGACGATTCTCGCGGTCGATTTGTATGGCACGGCCTTGGTGCTTGAGGAGTTCGGCAATGTCATTGCCAGAGGGGGTTCCGGCATTGTTATCGCGTCGCAGTCCGGCCATCGCCTGGGTGCGCTCACGGCGGAGCAGAACATGGCCTTGGCGACAACCCCCGCCGACCAGTTGCTGGCTCTCCCGATGCTCCAGCCTGACCAGGTGAAAGACTCTCTTCACGCCTACCAGATCTCCAAGCGCGGCAATTCGCTGCGGGTGATGGCCGAGGCGGTGCGATGGGGGCGGCGTGGCGCGCGCGTGAACACCATTAGCCCTGGGATCATCTTTACCCCGCTCGCCAAGGACGAATTGACAGGCCCCCGTGGTGCCGGGTATCGACGCATGATCGAGCTGAGCCCGGTCGGTCGCGGCGGCACTCCGGATGAAGTCGGAAGCGTTGGAGCGCTCCTCATGGGGCCGGACGGCGCGTTCATCACCGGCAGCGACTTCCTCATGGACGGCGGAGTGACCGCCGCCTATTGGTTCGGTGAACTTGCACCGCAGTAACTGAATGTTGGGTGAGTCTTCGAGCAGTGCCAATCCCTCCAAAGTTCACCGACGCGACAGCCCGGCCTGCACCAAAGTGGAGAATCAACGATGCCGCCATTGAGTACACACATGGGAAGAGCCCGGGAGTCGATCGCCGCTGTTCTCACCGGCAAAGCTGCAGCGTCTTTGCTTGCTTGCGTCATTGGGGTAGGCGTGATGTGGGGGGCACGCCTAGCGTTGGCTGACGAGACAACAGGGACCAAGTCGCCTGAAGCTGCGCCCTTTCCTGGCGGCAAGTGGCAGCCTGGACCAGCCCAATACGGATCGACCATCGTTGAAGACGTCCCCGTGACGATGGACGACGGCATCGTCCTGCGGGCCAGCATTGCCTATCCAACCGATCCGGCGACGGGGCGCCGTGCCGAAGGAAGGTTTCCGGTCGTCATCGAACACACCCCCTACGTCAAGCTCGGCCAGCCCGTCGTCCCCAACACCTATCTGACCGAACACGGCTACATTTACGTGGTCGCGAGAGCACGCGGAACTGGTGCGTCCGGGGGCGAGGTTGCCTTCTTCTCACAGCGCGATGGCCTGGACGGCAAAGACTTAGTCGATTGGGCAGCGCATCGGCTTGACGGCTCCGACGGCAGAATCGCGCTGTTAGGGTGCTCATACCCCGGCGGCCTCGCATTGAATACCGCGGCGCGCCTCGGTCCGGACTCGCCCGTCAAAGCGATCGTGGCCGCCTGTGTCGGTCTGGGCCAGTTGAATCGCGAATCCCTCATGAATTCCGGCCTGATGACGACCGGCTTCTGGAACTACACGGTGTATGGGCTTAAATTTTGGGGCGATACGCCAGCGGGTCATCGCTTTGTCGACAGGTTCAGGCGCGAGATCTTGGCGGGCGGCGACATGGCCTACGATCGCACCTTCTGGCGCAAGCGCACTCCCGTTGACTCGGCGGCCGAAATTCAGCGATCCGGAATTCCGGTGCTGCTTTGGACCGGTTGGCGCGACATCGTCGAGGTCGGCGCGCTCCGCGCTTACACAGGGCTGCAGAATGCTTATGCCCAGCGGCCGGTCAGCGATTCCATGGCGGCCGACCAACCCGTCACGCCGCGTTACCAGATCATCGTCGGCGACTGGGAACACGCGTCCGGCCTCGATGCGGGGGTGTATCTGGAATGGCTGGAGACCTGGCTCAAGGGAGTCGACACCGGCCTCCAAAACACCCGGGCGCCGATGCACGTTTACGAGGCAGGAAGCGGACGCTGGGTCAATCTAGCACGCTTTCCACCGGTGGCCGATTACACTACTTGGCGCTTGGGCTTGGCTGGCGTATTGTTATCCGCCCCAGCTGCCGGGGGAGGCAAGGATACGCTCGTTTGGGGCGACCCAGCGCAGCCCGAATCGAAACTGGTCTACACGACTCCGCCTCTCGCTGATGGCGCGACGCTCGCCGGGCCTATATCGGCAACGATCTATGCTAGTTCCAGCAATACCAATCTCGTCCTGCTCGCTCATCTCTATGACGTAGCGCCGGACGGGAGCGTTACCCGGATATCCAACGGCGCTCTCGTCGGCAGTCTGCGCGCCCTGGACAAGGCCAAGTCGTGGCACGATCGCAAGGGAACCATTATTTGGCCCTGGCCAAAACTAGAGCGCGATGATTATCTGCGGCCCGGGCGACCCTATCGCTTGGATGTAGCACTGCGGCCGAGGCAGTGGGGGCTGAGCCCAGGACACCGACTCCGACTTGAGCTGACGACGCAAAGCCCACGCGACGTCTGCCCCATCGCAGGAGTGCCGCCGAGGAACGAGCCGGACCCTTGCGGCCTTACCGCTCCCCAGGAGCGGAGCGTTCCAGGGGGCACCTACACGATCTTGTACGGGGCGAAATGGCCGTCGGCAATCAACCTTCCGCAACTTCCGTTCAATGCGTTTCCGGCTGTAGCCGACGGCAACACGGCAACAGGGTGGAACGAGCACGATCGTTACGTCGAACCGGGCAAGTTCAGCCTTCCCACTGACTGGGAGAGTACAGTCGGGCAGTAGAGCCCAGATGCGCCAGGTCAGCCCTAGAGACCCACGCTGACTTTTTGCTGCCGCGGCACGCACTTCCGGCAGGCCGGGCGCTGATCAATACGGGCTTGCTGCTTCGGTCCACAGCCTGGGTCCGGAATGAAGGCGGTCGGCTAGATGGCTTCGCGAGCTGAAATCGAGCGCTTAGACCATGTCTCAACGCTCTGGATGAGCAGTTTGCTCAACTTCGGTAGGCGGGGTTCTACCTTTGCCGTGGGACCGACGAGCGTGACAGCCGCCACCGCTTCGCCCGCCGCATTCCGCACAACCGTTGCAAGTGCATAGCGAGACCCGCCGCGCCGCAAGTTGGTGGCGATTCTCGACTTGACGATCGCTCCGTGTTCCTCGAGGAACTTATCGACCAGTTCCTTTTGATCGGGACCACAGCGGCGTAAGTAGGAAAAGCGGTCGGCGTCGGACCTTGCGGCGAGCAGCGCCTTGCCGGCGGCGGTGATCAGCAGGGTGCGCCGTATGTTGGAGCGTGCCTCGAATCCTTCGACAGGATCGGTGCCGGCCTCAGCGATGTAGATCAGATGATCGCCAGCCTGCACCCCGAGGAATACCGCCAGCCCTGTCGCCTCGTGCAGGGCAGCCAGGTCGGCGTGCGTTACGAGGCCCGCCCTGATGTGCCCGCTGGCAAGGGTCAGGCCGTAAACCGCCGGTCCTAAATAGAAGCGGTTCTGCTCCTCGTAGAGCCATCCTTTGGCCAATAACCCCTGCAGGAAGCCATGCACGGTGCTCTTGGCGGCACCCAGCGCCCGCACCAGGTCCACGAACGTCATGCCGGGGTTGTAGACGACCTCTTCCAGTATCTGGGTGACGCGATCCACCGTACGATGGTTCTGGGGCGCCTGCTTCGCGCGCGCACTACCTTCCGGCTGCTCTTTTTTGGCCATCGGCTTAATTTACTTGGTCTTATTCTCTAGTCAATTCCAAGCGAGCGGCCACTCGGCTTCCTGCAGCGCAAAACCGCCGGCGCCGATTTCGGCTTGACAGGCTTCTGATCCAATCATCTAATAAACGTATAAACGAACGTATGTTCGTAATTATGAACTATTGGAGGACTCCAAGGCAACGGTTGCCCGATCTGGTGTCTTGTCATTTGAGGCACCCTGGGGGTACCCCCCCCCAGTTGGAAGACGATGGTCTTGCTGTCCAGCTTCGATTGCAGGCGGGCGGTACAAAGGAAATGTCTGAATGAAAGCGCTGGTCTTGAACGGCGTACGGCAAATTGCCATCCGTGAAGTTCCCGCCCCGTCCCTGACAGAGGGTGGCGCGCTGATCAGGGTCCATGCAAACGGCGTGTGTCGAAGCGATTGGCACGCCTGGGTCGGCGATATTCCCCGGGAGTATCCGGTGATCCTGGGCCATGAGATGACGGGTGTGGTCGAAGAGGTTGGTTGGGGCGTTTCGCGGTTCAAGAAGGGTGATCGGGTCGTGGTTCCGTTTTCCGGGGGCGACGGCACCTGCGAGTTGTGCCAGTCCGGGCACTCGAATCTTTGCGAAAGCGCCCTTATCGCGGGAAAGGCTTACTCGGGCGGCTATGCCGAATATGTGAATGTTCCGCTTGCCGATCGAAACGTCGTGCATCTTCCTGAGGAGATCAGCTTCGGCGACGGCGCCGCCCTTGGGTGCCGCTTCATGACTTCGTTCCACGGCCTGGTCGATCGCGCCGAAGTGCGGCCGGGCGAGTTTGTCGTGGTCTTCGGCTGCGGCGGCGTGGGTTTATCCGCCGTGAACATTGCCGCATCCCTGGGTGCGACGGTGATCGGGGTTGATATCAATCCGGAAAACCTGAAGCTTGCCGAGTTCATGGGGGCCGAGTTCATCATCAATTCCAGGGACGTCGACGCGGTCCAGGCGGTAGCTGAGCTGACAAAAGGGGGCGCCCATGTCGCGGTCGATGCCCTGGGTATCGCGCAGACCTGTGTAGACGCTATCAGGAGCCTGCGCAAGCAGGGGCGTCATCTTCAAGTGGGGCTGACAACCCAAAAGGAAGCAGGGCATATCGCCGTGCCCATCGACCTTATTGTCCGCAAAGAGCTCAAGGTCATTGGTTCCCTGGGCATGTCGTCCCATCGCTTCCCAGCCATGATGTCGATGGTTGCGCGGGGTGTGCTGACCCCGGGCCGGATGGTGACCGGGGAGATTGGCCTGTCCGGCGTCGAGCGGGTATTCGAGGATATGAGTAATTTCTCCAGCACAGGTACCTACGTGGTCACCAAGTTCTCTTAGAGAGGCTGGATCTAGGCGACCGCGATCGGCAATTTCCGGATGAATTAGCTCCACCCTATTATCCCATGCCGTCGTCAGCAACCCCTGCCCGCAGTGGAGCACCCGCCTTGGGGCCGCTACGCCACGAGGTCTTCAGGATGCTGTGGCTGGCCTGGGTTGCTGCCAACATGTGCGTCTGGATGAACGACGTGACTGCAGCGTGGTTGATGGCCACGCTATCGGCGGACCCAAAGTTCGTCGCACTGGTTCAGACGGCTTCGGCGCTGCCAATGTTCCTGCTGGCTCTGCCGAGCGGTGCATGGGCCGACATCATCGACCGCCGCCGCTGGTTCATGGGCACACAGCTCTGGGTGGCCTGCGCCGCGTTGTTGCTCGCGGGCGCGGCCGCTGCGGGACTGCTAACACCTTCGATCCTTCTACTTCTCGTATTCGTGAATGGCATCGGTCTGGCCATGCGATGGCCGGTGTTTGCCGCTATCGTTCCGGAGGTCGTACCGCGTAACGAAGTGCCGCAGGCCGTGGCGCTGAACAGCGTGGCGGCCAACATGTCGCGCACTCTGGGTCCAACTTTGGCCGGCCTGATCCTCGCCTCCCTGGGGGGACAGTTTGTCTTCGCGTTGAATGCAGCACTGTCGCTGGCCACGGTCATTGTCATCTTTCGCTGGAAAAGCAAGCCCAAAGCGTCCGCTCTGCCGGGCGAACGGCTTCTGGGCGCCCTTCGAGTTGGGCTTCAGTTCGTGGCGCAATCGCCTGCGCTCAAAATGATTTTGCTGAGGACCTTCCTTTTCTTCCTCCAGGGCGCCGCGACGATGTCGCTGATGCCGTTGATCGCGAAGACCTGGAATGGCGGCGTTGGCACATATGCCTTGCTGATGTCCTGCCTAGGGGCCGGCGCAGTGACTGCAGGACTGTTGCTGCAGCGGCTTCATCCGAAGCTTGATCGTCATGTGCTGATCAACGGCGGAAGCGTCATCAACGCTGTGAGTGTCATTTGCGCGGTACTTGCGCCAAATCCCATCCTTGCGGCGGCGGCGATGTTTCCGGCGGGCATCACCTGGACCGGCGTTGCGAACTCCTTGAACGTGAGCGCCCAGATCGCTCTTCCGGACTGGATGCGGGCTCGCGGCATGGCCATCTTCCTGATGTCGGTGACGGCGGGAAACGCTCTGGGAGCCGCCACCTGGGGGCTGGTCGCAAGCCACGCCGGCGTGAGAGGCGCAGTTCTTCTGAGTTCGATGCTGGCCTTGTTCGTGACGTTGGCGCTGCGACGAAGGATGCCGGCGGCCATTGACGACGATCTGACGCCGATTGCCATGCAGGCTCATGATGAATCGGGAGAAATGATCGATCCGCATGCCGGTCCGGTAGTGACTGTAATCGAGTACATCGTAGACGCCGAAGACGACCTCGCCTTTGCAGCCGTGATGGAGGACAGCCGCAGGGCGAGATTGCGTGGAGGAGCGCTGTCCTGGGGATTGCTTCGCGACGCATCCGATCCGCGCCGGCAGCTGGAGTACTACGTTGAAGCCACATGGCTCGAGCATCGACGGAGAATCGACCGGCTAACCGTCGGTGATGTCAGGCTGCGCGAGCGGCGGCTGGCCTTACACCGCGGCGCAGGCGCGCCGCGGCTTCGTCGATATGTGTCGCGAATCGTGATCCGATAGGCCCTGAAGATCCTCGCCCGGCGGATGTCATTGACACCGTAGATTGTCGCGCTGTATTCTGAGTCAATCATAATTACGAACAAGAGTTCGTAATTATGAACAGCAAATTTCTGCCGCATGGCGAAGGCTCCCTCAAGAAGTCTCGTCGAGCTCGCGAGAAGCGGCTGCGGGAGCCGGTTCCCGCCGTGCGTGCGAACAAATCGATATGAGGAGAAGGTCAGTGTCCGTGACAGTCCAATCCAAGCTTGCCCTCCGCCATGCAGATCGGTTCTTTATCGGCGGGAAGTGGGTCGCGCCCTCTTCTTCCGACAAGATCACCGTCATCGATTCCTCCACCGAGCAAGCGTTTCTCCAGGTGGCGGAGGCCAAAGCCGAGGACATTTCCAGGGCGGTTGCGGCGGCGCGGGACGCCTTCGACAACGGTCCCTGGCCGCGCTTGAGTCACGCAGAGCGCGCGGAGTATCTGCGAGCCATCGCTGCCGGCTTGCGCAAGCGTTCGGGAGATATCGCCGAGCTCTGGCCCAGGGAGGCGGGCGCCCTGCGCAGCCTGGTGGAGCCCTACACTCTCCGTGCTGCGGGCGAGTTCGACTATTACGCCGACATGGCGAAGACCTTTCCCTTTGAAGAGGTCCACAAGCCGGTTGCGGGCAAGTTTGGCCTGCTGGTGCGTGAGCCGGTGGGCGTGGTCGGGGCCATCATTCCCTGGAATGGTCCGGTTGTCGCGGCCTCTCACAAGCTGGCGCCGGCGTTGCTTTGCGGCTGTACCGTGATTCTCAAGTCCCCGCCCGAGGCGCCAGGAGAGGCCCTGATCTATGCCGAGATTGCGGAGGAGGTCGGTCTGCCGCCCGGCGTGTTCAACACGCTTGCCGCGCACCGCGAGGTTTCCGAACTGCTGGTGAGAGACCCGCGTGTGGACAAAATCTCGTTCACCGGTTCGACGGCCGCCGGCAGAAAAATCGGTGCGATCTGCGGCGAGCGTGTCGCCCGGTGCAGCCTGGAGCTGGGCGGGAAATCGGCGGCGGTGGTGCTGGACGACGCCGACATCGAAAACGCCGCCGAAACCCTCGCCAAGGCAGAATGCGCCATCAACGGCCAGGTTTGTGCCTCGCTGACGCGCATCATTGTCCCCCGCAGCAAGCATGACGCGATGGTCGAGGCGCTGGCGGCGAGCTTCTCCAAGGTGCGCGTTGGCGACCCCTATGATCCTGCAAGCCAGATGGGGCCGCTGGCGTCGAAGACTCAACACGAGCGTGTGCTCGGCTACGTCGCCAAGGGCCTGGAGCAGGGTGCCAGGCTCGCCACGGGCGGCGGCCGGCCCAAGCACCTCGCGCGTGGCTACTACGTCGAGCCCACCGTATTCGGCTCGGTGGACGGCGACCATGCCATTGCCCAGGAGGAGATCTTCGGGCCGGTTCTCAGCGTGATTCCCGCAACGGACGAGGCGGATGCCATCCGCCTCGCCAACAATACGATCTATGGCCTGAATTCCAGCGTATTCACCCCAGATCCGGATCGCGCGCGCGCGGTCGCAGCGCGGCTGCACTCCGGCACCGTCGGACACAATGCCCTGCGCCTCGATTTCACCATTGCATTCGGTGGCTACAAGCAATCCGGAATCGGACGCGAAGGCGGCACCGAAGCCTTGATGCTTTACACCGAGGCCAAGACAGTGGTTCTCGACGATGTCCCCTCGAAATATCGCCAGTAGGGCAATCGGAACGGGAGAATCCTCATGCGGATGACAGCGGCCGTGCTGCGGCAGCAGGGACGCCCGGCCCCCTACCGGGAATCTCGCCCCTACGAGATCCAGGATGTCGACCTGGAGGGCCCCGGGGAGGGCGAAGTACTGGTCGAAGTCAAGGCAGCCGGCCTCTGCCATTCCGATCTTTCCGTGGTGGCTGGGCTTCGAAAGCGTGCCCTGCCGGCGGTCGGTGGGCATGAAGGTGCCGGCATCGTCCGCGAGGTCGGCCAAGGCGTTCAGGCCTTCGCGCCGGGAGACCACGTCGTGATGACCACAGGCGCAGGCTGTGGGCATTGTGGCAACTGCGCCAATCAGCGGCCGGTGCTATGCGACAACGCCGGCGCCGGTCGGACGCAAGGCTTGCTATCGAATGGAGCGCGCCGTCTTTCCGCCGACGGCGAACCCGTCTTCCACTACAGCGGCGTCTCGTCTTTCGCGCAGTACGCGGTCACCACACCCCAATCCCTGGTCAAGGCCAGCGAGTCCATCCCGCTGGAGATCGCCGCTATGTTTGGCTGCGCCGTGGTCACGGGAGTGGGCGCAGTGCTCAATGCGGCCAAGGTTCGGCCGGGTCAGAGCGTCGCCGTGCTGGGCCTCGGCGGTGTCGGCCTGAATGCCGTGATGGCCGCGAAAATCTCCGGGGCATCGGAGATCATCGGCATCGATATCAATGAAGCCAAGTTCCCGCTCGCCCGCGAATTGGGGTGTACGGTCACGGTCCTGGCAGGTGATCCCAAGATGCCCGCACTCGTTCGTGACCTGACCCGCGGCGGCGTTGATCACGCCTTCGAGATCTCCGGCGCCAGGTCGGCCATGAAAGTGGCGATCGACATCGCGCGCAAAGGTGGCGAGATCACTTGCGTGGGACTTGGCGCAACGGGGGATCTTTACGAATACCCCCACACCCTGTTGGTCTCGGAGGAAAAGGTCATTCGCGGCTCCATCATGGGTAGCGCCATTTCGGAGAGAGATATTCCGATGTACCTGCGGCTCTATGAGGAAGGCCGCCTCCCGGTGAACAAGTTGATGAGCGGCAGGATCCAATTCGAGGACCTGAACGAGAATCTCGACAAGCTCCATGAGGGAGCCGTCTTGCGGCAGATTCTCGTTCCGAGGCGGTGACTGGGGCTGCGCCACCGGCCAGGCGGCGCAGACCTGGCGTGGCTCATTTGGTGGGCGCGAGATCTCCAGCCAGGAAGCAGCAGGTGACGCTGCCGAAGTCGCTGCAGGGGATGAAAGTGCCGTAGTACCATCCCGGGCAATTGACTGCAGAAATGGCCCCGCTTGAAAGCTTGTATGCAGGGAGAAAATGCTTGACCCGGCCGGGCCCGTAGCCCGGGCAGGTGAGCAGCGGATAGGCCAGGCGCGCCGAAGGCAGGCGTCTCCCTCGCGTTGAGCGTGCCACGGCAGCGGCTCTGCCGGGGTCGATGACCACCCCGGCTCTGCCCCTGGCCGTCAGCTTGCCGAATTCATCAAGAACCAAGGCGCTTGTAACAGCCTCCCGGTCAATGGCACGATCCGCCTTCGCTTCAAGGAGGGGGCTGCGAACCCCTCCGGCGAAGTGCAGCCGATGCGGTTCACGCTGTGGTGCGTGCCACGGCATGAGGGATTCTCATTCGTCGAGTGCCTTGTAGCGGGTCTCTTTCAAGGTAGCGCAGCAAATCACGCTCGCTACGCAGAGCGTCGCCAGGACGGCGCCGAACGCCAGGTTTCCATAGGCCGCGATGATCCGCGCCGCGAACAGCGGCGGTAGCGCGCCGCCCAGGATGCCCGCGGTGTTGTAGCAGAAGCCCACGGCGGTGTAGCGATAGCGGGTCTGGAATAGCTCGGACATGAACGATCCCACGGGCCCGAAGATCAGGCCGCAGGTGAACATCGAGATAACGACGCACGTCGCGTAGGCCGCCAGTGTGCCGATGTGAAGGACGGGGAACAGTGCCAGGGCCCAGACGGCGGCGATACTGTTGGCTGCGATCAGTACCGGTCGCCGCCCGATCCGGTCGGAGAGGTTCGAGGCGATGATGATGCCCAACAGCATGAGAAAGCCGCTGGCGACGGTCACCGCCAGCACCGAGGTATAGCCCAGCTTCAACTCGTTCGAGCCGAATTTCACCACATAGGTGACATTGAGGTACAGCAGGGCGAATGCCGGCACTTCGACCATGCAGCCAAGCAGGATCTCGCGCCATTGCTTGCGGATCGCCTCAAAAAGCGGGATCGACGCCGTACCCTTCCTGTTGGCTTCCCTGGTGAATACAGGCGTCTCTTCCATCTTGAGGCGGATATACAGCCCGACGACCAGCAGCACCACGCTGAACAAGAAAGGAATGCGCCAGCCCCATGCACGGAATGTCTCGTCGCTCATGGTCAGGCTGGTGAGGGCAAACGTCAGTCCGGCAAAGCTGGTCGCAAAGGCGCCGCCACGAGAGGGCGCAGATGCCCACCGTCCGCGCTTATCGGCTGGAGCGCTTTCCGCGACGAACAGGGCGGCGCCGGCAAATTCGCCGCCGGCCGCCAAGCCTTGCAGGAAGCGCAGGACAATCAGGAGGATGGGAGCCATCACGCCGATCTGCTCGCCGGTGGGCAGTAGGCCCACCAAGACCGTGGCAACACCCATCAAGGAAAGGCAGGTGACCAGTGTCTTCTTGCGGCCCAAGCGATCGCCGAAGTGACCGAACAGCAGGCTGCCCAGCGGCCGCGCCACGAACGCGACGCCGATGGTGCCGAACGCGGCAATGGTGCCCGCGGCCTTGCCCAACTGCGGGAAGAAGATGTGCGCGAAGACGATAGCGGCCGCGGTGGAATAGATGTTCAGGTCATAAAACTCGATCAGCGTGCCAGTGAATCCGGCTGCCGCAATGCGGCGCATCTTGGCCTGGGTGTCTGCTGTATCGGTCACTTGCTGGGAAAGTGTCTCTGGAACCTCGGCGTGCATATTCTCCTCCAACTTTCGATGTGAATCTTCAAGCCCCGCACTAGGCGCTGCTCATTTCGGCACCGGCCTGGCTGGAATCCGCCGCTCATTTCTTGTTCGCGCGCAGGCGGCATGGCTTCGAGGCGTGTGGCGGACCATAACGGCACCGGTTAAATGCAAAGTTGCTCTTAATCTCCTCGATCTCGAAGGGCGTGTCGCCTCCGGTTCTAAGTATGTAGTTCATATATACGAACAATATACCGTATATACGAAAAGTGTTGCAGGCCGCTCGTTGTGTGTCAATCGCTCAAATAGCTTTGAGGGCTTCAATCGGACGAGCGGTTGCTGGAGAGTCGAATGTATTAGCGTCGATCACGAATCGATACCGCACGTCGCCTTCAAGCAAGCGCTGATAGGCAGCATCGATCTGGTCGGCATGGATTACCTCCACGTCCGCCAGGATTTTGTGCCTTGCACAAAAGTTGATCATCTCCTGTGTTTCCTGCAATCCGCCGCTCAAGGTTCCGGAAATGGAGCGCCGGTTGCGAAGCAGGGAGACGGCGGACATCTTCAGCGGCTGGCTCGGGACGGACAGAGTGACGAGAGTCCCATCCAGGTTTAGGAGACCGAGAAAAGCGTCGAGATCCACATTGGCGGGCACGGTCGAGAGAATCAGGTCAAATCGGCCGATCAGATCGATGAAAGTCTGCGGGTCGCGGGTGAGGCGATAGTCGTCCGCTCCCATGCGCTGGGCATCCGCCTTCTTGCCCTCCGAAAGCTCGAGCACGGTGGTGTGGGCGCCCATGGCTTTTGCCAGCTTCACTCCAATGTGGCCCAATCCCCCCAACCCGACAATGGCCACGCGCTTGCCGGGACCCGCCTGCCAGCGACGAAGAGGGGAGTACAACGTGATCCCGGCGCAGAGCAGAGGCGCCGCATTCTGCAGGGGGATTCCGTCGGGGATCTTCACCACGAAGTCTTCGTCAACGACGATCTTTTCGCTGTAGCCGCCATGTGTCGGCTGGCCTTCCGGACCGAGCGAGTTGTAGGTCAGAACGCGTGTGCCGCGGCAATATTGTTCCAGTCCAGCACGGCAGTGATCGCATACCCGGCAGGAGCCCACCATGTTTCCAACACCAGCACGGTCTCCGATGATGAACTTCGTCACCGCCGCCCCGACCGCGGACACGATTCCGGCGATCTCATGACCCGGCACCAGGGGGTACATCGTCTTGCCACTATCCCTCAACTGGTAGGCATGATCGACGTCGGAATGGCAGATGCCGGCGTAGGCAATGTCGATCAGCACGTCCCGCGGTCCGGGATCTCGTCTTTGAAGGGTGGCGGCCAGGAAGGGCTGCCGTGGGCCGCAGGTGCAGCGAGCATGTACGGTGAGCAACGCGGTGCTCCTGGCTTTCGGGTGGGAATGGATGCGGTGGCGGCCGGCTCAGCCGATGACCGATTTGTACTCGAGGAACTCTTCGATGCCGAACCTTCCCCATTCGCGACCAATGCCGGACAGCTTGAACCCGCCATGCGTGCCGCGCTTGTTGAGCGGGGCGCCGTTGATGCGGACGCGCCCTGTACGCAGGCGCCTGGCAACGGCCCGGGCGCGATTCGCGTCCGCGCTCCATACGCCACCCGCCAGACCGTAGGCCGAGTCGTTGGCGATCGACACGGCGTCGTCCTCGTCCTTGTAGGGAATGATGATGACGACAGGGCCGAATATTTCGTTGCGTGCGATCACCGTGTTATTGCTGCCGGAAAACAGCGTCGGCTTCACGAAGAAGCCGCGGCTCAGGCCATGCGGCGCATCCGGACCGCCAGTCAGCATGCGGATGCCGTCGGTGAGACCTGCGCGGATGAAGCCACGCACCCGCTCCCGTGCAGCCGCGGTGGCAACCGGCCCGAGTGTCGTCGCCGGATCGTAGGGGTCTCCGGGTACGTAGCGCTCGGCGCGGGCAACGGCGAGTTCCTCGGCTTGCTTCAGCCGATCTTGTGGAACCAGCATCCGGGTCAATCCGCCGCAGACCTGACCGGTGTTACGCAAGGCATCTTCGATGCCATCGACGACGGCGCGGGACAGGTCGGCGTCCGGCAGGATCACGTTGGCGGACTTTCCCCCGAGTTCCAGGTGCATCCGCTTGATCGATTCTGCGCCGACTTCCATGACCCGGCGCCCTGCTCGAACCGAACCGGTCAACGACACCATGTCGATCAATGGGTGCGATGCTATTGCTTCGCCAACCTCGGGCCCGGTGCCGCAGACCAGGTTGAAGACGCCGGGGGGCAGCCCTGCCTCGGCAAGAATCTCGGCGAAGATATAGCCAGTCAGTGGAGCGACTTCGCTGCCCTTGACCACTACCGTGCAGCCGGCGGCCATCGCTGCTCCGGCCTTCGAGATCACGGACCGCAGCGGCGCATTCCATGCGGTGATTGCGCCGACCACCCCAGCCGGAGTCCGCTCAACGCTTGTATTGCCGATTTGCTCCTGCCAGCGGATTTCACGCAGGCATTCGGCCAAGATCTGCAGCTCCTCGACGGCGCCGGCGGTCTGTGACTTGGCCGCCCAGGCCGCCGGATAGCCCACTTCACTGACGATAGTGCGAGTGATTTCGTCCGCCCTGGCCTCGGTCAGCCGCGCGACCCGTTTGAACAAGGAGGCCCGATCCTCGACCGAGGTTTGCGACCAGCCGTCGAACGCATGGGCGGCGGCGAACGCGGCAAGGCCGGCATCCCCCGGTGTTCCGCGAGGGATGGTGGCGAAAACCTCTTCCGTGACCGGATTGACGACCGCAATCGTCTCGGAGCCGCCGGATGCTGTCCATTTGCCGTCAATGAATATGTGCTTCTTCTCGATCACCGCTGTCCTCCGAACGTTTGGCCGGTCCGGCTGCCCACGGGCGGCAGCTGGGCGGCGTTTGAAGTCCTACCAGATATCCTGAAGAAACCGTTCCAGTTCGCTTGCATCCCGAACCGGGCGCGGGTTTCCACGGAGAAACCAATCCGACATCGCGTTGGCCGCAAGCTCCGGCAACGCCTCACGGGCCACCCCGATATCGCGCAGCCGTTGAGGCGTCCCGTTGCGGGTCAGCAGGTCCTCCAGGAATCCAGCAACGATGTCGACCAGCGCGGCAGACCATGAGTCACGGCCCAGGGCGTCCGCCACATTGAACAGCCCTGGTTTGGATGCCTCGCCGTTGAAGCGGATCGCATGCGGTAGAACGATCCCGTTGACCAGGCCGTTCTCGACGTCATGACGAGCTCCGATGGCATGACCCAGCACGGTGGTAATTCCGGCGCCGGTGTGGTCGGTACCGCGGCCGCAGAGCATCGCCGCAATCACCAGGTCGGCGCGGAAGTCCTGTTCATCCGGTGATGACGGCGACTGGAGATGGCGGGCGAGCAACCGGAGGGCATGCATAAGCTGGGCGTCGGCGAACGGATCTCCGGCGGTGGAGGTCAGGCCCTCGATCGCCATCGCAAAGGTATTCAGGCTCGCGCTCAGCAAGAGCTCTCGCGGGGCAGTGACCAGTGCGGCCGGATGCAGAAAGACGGCGGAGGCTCGCGTCTTCGGATCGAACAGCGCGAGTCGTTCCCTGGTCCGCGGATCGAACAAGGCACTACCGGCTTTTACGATGGCCGTAGTTGGCGTTGTCGGCACCACGAACTGCGGCATTTTGGCCGCCAGCAGCTTCGGGCTGCGCAGCTCGCCCGTGGGAGTGCGAACGGTGCAAAGCTCCCGGACACCACGGCTTTCGGCCAGGAGGATGCAGGCGGCGCGAGCTGTGACGATCGCAGAGCCGCCGCCCACGGCAATCACGGCATCCGCTCCGAGCTGTCCGAGGGTCCGGGCGGCAGCCTCTACTTCGGGAACCGGGCTGTGAGCCCGTACGCCGTCAAAGATGCCAGCGCAGCGCGGACCGATAGCGTCCTTGAGCAGATTCAGCAGCTGGCCTTCGCGAGACAGCGACGAGCCGCAGAAGATCACGGCGCGCTTGCTGTTCACCCGATCCAGCTCGCGTCCCAGGGATGCCAGGCTGTCCGGGCCCTTGAATACCCTCGACGGCGGAGCTAGATGCTGGAAGGAGCGCGCATCTACGCGGCCCCAGGACGCGGCGTTGCCATGGCCGCCGCTCATGACAGCGCCTGCGCGGGCCCGGCCTCTAGCCGGGAGCGCTCGGCTTTCACCAGCGCGGGCTTGTCGATCTTTCCGGTGTGGTTGGTAGGCAAGGGTTCCTGCTGCAGGCGCCAGCGGCTCGGTATGGCGAATGAGGCCACCTCTCCGCGCAGTTGCTCCTGTAATCGAGAAGCGGTCTGGCCGCCTTCGATCACCACGATCGCCATCACTTCCTCGCCGAGGTCGGGATGGGGTACGCCGAAAACGACAGCATCGTTGACCCCGGGAATGGCCATCAGCGCGCGCTCGACCGCCACTGGGGCGATGTTCTCGCCGCCGCGGATGATCATGTCCTTACTGCGGCCGGTGATCCACAGATTGCCCTTGTCGTCCAGGCGGCCGAGGTCGCCGGTGTGCAGCCAGCCTTCGCTGTCGATCGGCGATTCGCTGATGCCGTAATAGCCCGACATCTGGGTTGGCGACCGCAGCAGGACTTCCCCGTCCGGGAGGTCTGGATGCGAGAGGAAGCGGATCTCGACGCAAGGCAACGGTCGCCCGGTCGACCCCAGCTTGGCGACGTCTTCGGACCCTGCCGATGCGGTGGCTTGGCCGCCGTTCTCGGTCAGTCCATAACCCGTCGGGATACGCGGACTGACGCTAGGCAGGCGGGCCCTCACACGTTCCATCAATTCCTTGTGCACCGGCGCTCCGCCGACACTCACCGACTTCAGGCTGCCCAGGTTGCGGCGCGAAGTGTCGGGATGGTCCAGAAGACGGCTGACCATCGTCGGAACGGCATTCCAGCGATTCACCCGGTGACGCTCGATCAGGTCCAGAACTTGCGCCGGATCGTAACGGCCCTCGGTCAGGACCAGAGTGTCGCCGACGATCACTGCACGAAGCAGGGCCTGCATGGTGCCGACGTGGAACAGCGGGCCGGTGAGCAAGGTCACATCATGGGCCAACGCATCGACCTGATGCGGCAGCTTGCGGGTGACGTGCAGCGTCATCTGCAGGCGGGCCAGTACGGCACGGTGCGAAAGAACCACCGCCTTGGGCTGACCCGAGGTGCCGGAGGTGAAGATGATCAGCGCGGTCTGTTCTTCATCATCCTGGGTGGCACCTTCGGCGGCCGGAACCCCGTTCGCCGGGGGCGCCAAGCTGATGGCCCATGGCCCGCGTCGCGATGCGGCTGGCATCTTGGCCGTCGCCGCGGCATCCGCGAGAGTCAGAGCAGGTTGAAGCGCAGCCAGGCCGTTGGCGAGCTCCGTTTCGCTCCACCAGGTATTGGCCAGAACCGGAATAGCGCCGGCTTTCAGGCAGGCCCAGAAGTTGACGACCCACTCCGGGCCGTTCCAGCCCAGCAGGAAGACCCGGTCGCCCGGACCCGCGCCTGCGGCCTGCAACTCCGCCACCTTGTTTGCCACGGCGGCCCGCAGGTCGGAGAAGGTGAAGGTCCGGTCGCCTTGAATGAGGTGGGGGCGTGCGCCCCACCTGTCCGCGTGATCCAGAAGCTCCTCCACCCTATGAGGACGCTGGACATACACACGGTAGGGCACGCCATGGATGACTTCGGTGGCAATCTGGTCGCCCCATTGAGCGGCGGGTGTGGACATGGGTAGCACTCCTCTCTGAATCTTTGCGCAGGCGCCGCGGCGCGAGGCCGATGTCGGCGGACTTCGGTGGGCGTCGCCAGACTGGATCAACCCCGGGATCGGGGTCAGATCACCTTTGCTTGCCGTAACCCGTCGATCGCCGCCTGGTCGAGCCCGCACAGCTCAGCGAGGATGGTGTCCGTGTGCTCGCCGAGGCCCGGGGGCGGAGATAGCGCACGCAGATCCGAGCCGTCGTAACGGATCGGGCTGTTGGGAAGAGCAACAGTCCCGGCTTCGGTGACAACTTCTTTCAGGAAGCCGCGCGCTCGCAAGTGGGGGTCTTCCAGCACTTCGACGACATCGCGCAGAGGGGCAGAGGAAACATGGTGCTTCTGGCACAGCGCGGTGACTTCGTCGCGTGTCCGCGCTTTCGCCCATTGCGCAATGATGGTGGTGATCTCCTCGATGCGGTCGATACGGCCCTTGAGCTGGCGCAGCGACTCGTCGGCCTTGAGGTCAGGCCGGCCCATGGCGTCGGTGAGGTTCAGCCAGTGCTCGTCGGTGGCGCAGACGATCGCCACCCAGCCGTCACTTGCCTCGAACGTGTCGAACGGGACGTAGGAGTCGGCTACATGACGATTGCCGCTGCGCTCCGGGACGCTGTTGCTGGCATAGGCGTGACCGGCGGACGGCAGCAAGGTGGCAAATATGGACTCCAGCATCGAGACTTCCAGTGCTCGGCCCTTGCCGGTTCGTTCGCGTTCGTACAGAGCGGTAACGATCGCGCCATAGAGGTGCGCCCCGGACATGAAATCCGCCACGGGCACGCCGGCCTTGAGCGGGCGTCCGTCACGCTCACCGGTTGCGCTCATCAAGCCGCTCATTGCCTGGATGGTGAGATCGAGGGCCAGCTTGTCGGCGTAGGGGCCGGTGCGGCCAAAGCCCGACGCCGAGGCGTAGATCAGCCGGGGGTTCGCCTTCAGCACGACATCAGCGCCAAGGCCCAGACGTGGCATGACCCCGGGCGTGAAGTTCTCGACCAGGACGTCGGCGCCACGGCACATCTGCAACAGCAGTTCACGCCCGCGTTCGGTCTTCAGGTTCAGCACCACACCGCGTTTGCAGCCGTTCAAGGCGCGGAACGGGTAGTCGCCGTCGCGGCCGCGGCGGCGCGACATGTCGCCCGACGGCGGCTCGATCTTGATCACGTCGGCGCCGGCCATGGCCATGAGGAATGTGGCGTAAGGCCCTTGGAAAACGTGGCCCAGATCCAGAACTCGAACGCCCTGCAGAGGCAGAGCGACCCTGGCCGTGGAAGCGCCAGTGAAGCCTGAGGTGCTTGCCGGGGCGTTCATTTGGCCTCCGCAGAGTGGCCATTCTGCGCCGGCTTCCGGCTCGGCAGAGCGATGACTGCGGTGCCGGGCATGCATTCCTGGCCGCGCTGATTGCGAGCCCAGGTCTTTAGGCGGACGATGTGGTCGCCATCCGCATCGACCTCCTTGGCCTCGATCGTCGCGCCGAGGCGGACGACGTCGGAGAGGTAGACGTGGGAGCGGTACTGGCCGGTGATGGCTTTCAGCGTGCCGGCATCGCCCATCCAGTTGGTCAGCGAGTGGATCTGCCAGCAGGTGCGTTGGATTCCGACGTCGTAAGCCGCCTGCGCACCCTGCAGCTTGGCCGCGTAGTCGTTGTAGTGCACCGAGTAGACCGGCTCAAGCGCGTGTGTGGTCGGATCGCGGTAGGCCCACTTCGGATGGCGATGATACTTGCGCAAGGCGACCCCGTGGGCGGAGACGCGCGGGATCGGTGCGGCGCCGGCGGCGATGAAGGCGATTTCGTCGGTCAGGCCGATTGGCCCCTTGGTGATGACGTCGATCTCGTCGCCGACCTGCACATCCTCCCAATAGCGGGGGGTGGCGCCACGCGGCTTCTCTGCCAGGACCTGCGCCTCGATCGCGGCCACCTCTTCGTCGGTCCAGGGGTGGGGGATGGTGATCGCGCGTGACGGTGCGCGCTTCTGCGCCTCGCTGCGCTCGAAGCGCACACGGGAGCAGATAAACGTCGCGACCAGCTCACCGTCCTGATTGCGGTATTCCTGGCGCAGATAGTCCTTGATGCGGCGACCGCCGAAGCTGCTCTCCTCCGGGCCGTCGAAACCGTCGAAGACGACTGTCGCCGTGATCTTGTCGCCGGCGCGGATGCTGCGGTGGAAGTTGATTCGGGTTTCCGCGTGGAAGCCGCCGAGACCGCGCCAGCCCACCTGGACCGAGCCCAGGCAGGCAAAGATGAAGCTTGGCGGAGCAATGAGAGTGCCATGGCGGGACTTGCCGGCATAGACCTCATCGGTCCACAGAGGGTTGTCGTCGCCTATGCCCTCAGCGAACCGGAGGATTGCCAGGCGCGTCGCCCACTCGTTGTTCAGGCAAGCGTCGGTGCGCAACTCGGTGCCGATGAGATCGCGCATCTCCCGGAGCATTTCATCGGTGAACTTCCCCTGCGCCAGCTCGTTGGTAATGCCCGCGGCTTCAGCCATTTGAATATCCTCCATTGTTCGTAATTACGAACTACTGATCGTATATGCGTACAAAACTTTAGCCCCGTATTCACGCCGCTGTCAAACGAACCCACACACGCCGGGCCTGGCTGCTGCGGGGTATTTTGCGAAGCGCCCCTTGACACGGCGCAGCCGGGGGCATAGCGTGACATCGCATATACGATCTAATGTTCGTATATACGAACTAACGACAAAAGAGGAGATCATCTGATGAGGCACGTCCGGGCCCGCTCGCGATCCACGCACACTGCGGTTGCGGCCTGTTTCCTGGTCGCGCAGCAGCCTTGCGCAGCTGGATTGGGGATTCGGGCGGTCCGGCTGTGTCAAAGGTGGTGGCCGTGAGCAGTCCGCACGCCAGCGAAACCCCCTCGGGTATCGATATGGGGCGGGAAGAACTGCACTTCCGTCGTATCGACATGCGCGGATATCGCCGCGGCGACGGTCTGTTCGAGGTAGAAGGTCGCGTTACCGATCGAAAGCCGCACGAATTCACGGCAGCAGGCGGCGGCCCGGCGATCCCGCCGCACGAGCCGCTGCACGACATGGGTGTCCGCCTGATCTTCGACGAGGCGATGATCATCCGGGATGTCCAGACCTTCACCCGGGTCGCCCCGTATACGCCATGCCAGGATGGCGGAAAAGCCCTTCAGCTGATGAAAGGCGTGCGCATCGGCCCCGGCTGGGGCAGCGAAGTACGCAGCCGGCTGAGCGGTCCCAGGAGCTGTACCCATCTCATGGAGTTGCTGTTGCCGATGGCGACTGCCGCCATCCAGGCAATGAGCGCCGTGCGCAAAGGCGAGCCGAATCCTATCGGCAAGAGCGGCCGACCCTGGCAGATCGACAGCTGTTACGCCTATGACGCCGGGCGAGAAGTGGTTTTGCAGCGCTGGCCGCAATTCCATCGTCCTGGCGCCGCCGGCTCCGAAGCTCAGTTGAGCCAACCACCTTTCCCTGCTCTCTGACCCGACCGCCTATCTGTAATACGCTAATGGCCGACTTCCTCATCTACCAGAAAAATGGTCCCGTCGTCACGCTGACGATGAATCAGCCGGAGCAGAGAAACCCTCTCACCGGCAATACAGCCATTCCGGAGTTCCTCGCGGCGATCGATCGCATTCATGATGATCGACAGGTGCGCTGCGTGATTCTGACCGGTAACGGGCCGTCCTTCTGCGCGGGCGGCGACATCCGGGAAATGAAGCGCCAGTCGACACCGGAGGTCTCCGAGATGGATATCCGGCAAGAGTACCGCCGTGGCATCCAGCGCCTGACCTTGGGGCTGTTCAATCTCGAGGTGCCGGTGATCGCAGCGGTAAACGGGCATGCCATCGGCGCCGGCCTGGATCTGGCCTGCATGTGCGACATCCGCATCGCTTCCGAGAAGGCCAAGTTCGCCGAGAGCTTCATCAAGCTCGGCATCATTCCCGGCGATGGTGGCGCTTGGCTGCTACCGAGGATCATCGGACTGTCGCGCGCGGCCGAACTGTCGTTTACCGGTGACGTGATCGACGCGCGCGAAGCACTGGCTATCCATCTCGTCTCGCGGGTGGTGGCGCCGGACCAGCTGCTGCCCTCGGCGCACGATCTGGCCGCACGCATATCCGTCCACCCATCGCACGGCGTCCGCCTGACCAAACGCTTGCTCAGGGAGGCACTGCACTGCCGCCTCGATACCTTGCTGGAAATGTCCGCGGCCTATCAGGCGATTGCCCACAAGACTGAAGACCACCGGGAAGCCGTTTCGGCCTTCTTGGAGAAGCGCCCACCCACTTTCAAGTAGCGGCAAGTCAACGATTAGCAGGCATCATTCGATCAATACTGGGAGGAGATCCAGATGAGTTTCACCAATATGCGTCATTTGGCGGCAGACAGCGGCAACGAGGAAGCGGTGCGCCCGCAGCTGCGCCGTAGGATTCAGGCAGTGCTCGCGCTCTCTGCGGCCGCGACCGCGTGCGTTCCGGGGCTGGCGGGCGCCGATTCGCAATCAACGGCAGATGCCACCTATCAGGTCGCGAACACCAACGAGACCCTGCTCGATCTCGATAAGCGGCTGGGCCTGAGGGGCTGGAACATTCCATTCTTCTCCTACGCCAACACCCTGACCCAGAACAACGATGGATTCCGCACCGACCTGGCGAAGCACGGCATCGGGGTTCTGGCCGAGGACATTTTCTCCTACGCCAACAATGTCCTTGACACGCCACGCTCGAATCCAGCGGGGCAGCAGTCCTATTGGGGGCAGAAGGCAAGCGGACAGAGCGCGCTGAACATGTTTCTGGTCTATGACCTGGGGCAATACGGCATTCCGGACGGCCAGTTCCAGCTCGGCGGCAATATTACCAACTCGACCTTGCAGTCCTACGCCCCGAACCAGTACGCCCTCTATCGCTTCGCCTACTACCAGAGCGCGTTCAATCACCTGTTCGAGTTCTCCGTCGGCTACATGTCCAACGCCCTGACCTTCGTCGGCGTTTATGTCGGCGGCCAGTTGCAGAACCCCTTCGGCCCGAGTTCCACCATCCCCATCGAACTGGGGCTTTCCGGCAGCGTGGCGGTGGCACCCACAGCCTGGTTGAAGACCAATATCACCAGCCACTTCTACAACCAGTTCGGTGCCCAGCGCAGCATCAGTCCGAAGTCGGGGGCTGTGACCCAGGACCACTTCGCCAACTCTTCGATGCTGCGTTTCGAGGAAAAAGGGACTCGCGCTCTTTACATCGACGAGATCGGCTACAAGCGCGCCGCCTCCGCCGGCCAGCCCTACACGTGGCTGCGCGCCGGCGGCATCTACAACACCACGCGCTACCACAACTACGAAACCAAGGGCACCAGCAATAACGATGGTTTCTATGCCCTGGCCGATCGGCAGGTGTTGCAGTTCAGCTCTGAGACTCCGCGCCGCGGCCTCTATCTCGGCGCGTCCGCGATGTGGGGCAAGCCGCAAACCAACCTCTACTCACAGTATTACGAGGCTCGTTTGTATGGCTTCGGCCTGATCAAGTCCCGTCCGAAGGATATGACCTCGGTGGTGTTCCAGAGGAACATCATCAGCCACTACTTCTCCGACCCGATCAACGATACGTCGGATACGACCGGCACCTTCGCGCAGAACTACGCGAACACCATCACCGGCTCCTACGCGTACCAGCTTGCGCCAGGCCTGTCATTCACCGCCGGACTTCAATACACCGACCACCCGAGCGCCACGTACTTCAAAGGGGAGGGGAGCGCACTCAATGTCCTGGCGGCGCTTTTCGTCGCGATTTAACGGGCACACATACCGAATCTCCCCGTGGTCCGTATGCCCCGCTCCGGCGGGGCGCCTTTTTCACGGAGCCCCGGGGGGCGACAGGATTGCTCGTCCGGCTGCAACTGAGGCAGCCAGGCTTTTTTTGAATGTACTGACGTGGAGTGGAGCAATGAAGATTGGATTTATCGGCCTTGGGGCGATGGGATCGGGAATCGCACTGAACCTGCGGAAGGCCGGATATGCCCTGCTGGTTTACGACTTGCGAGTGGAAAGCACGGAGCCGCTGGTTCAGGCCGGGGCAAGCCGTGCAGGGTCAGTATCCGATCTGGCGAGGTCTGCCGATATCCTGTTCACCTCTCTGCCGGGCCCGAGGGAAATGAAAGCCCTGGCGCTCGGGGAAGACGGTCTCATCAGTCACCTGAAGCGAGGCGCTATTTGGTTCGATCTCACCACCAACTCTCCAACCGTCGTCCGGGAGGTTGCGAGAGCCTGCGAGGATAATGGCGTCGCCCTGCTCGATTCTCCCGTGAGCGGCCGTCCCTCGGGTGCGAGGAGCGGCAAGCTCGCAATCTACGTCGGTGGTGACCGTGCCGTGTTCGAGGCGCACAAGGCGGTGCTGGACTCGGTCGGCGATCAAGTGCTCTATGTGGGCCCTGTCGGTTCCGGCAATACCGCAAAGCTGGTACACAACTGCGTGAGCCTGGTGGTGCGCATGGCGCTCGCCGAGGGATTCACGCTCGGCGTAAAGGCTGGCATGGACCCGCTCGAATTGCTCCACGCCGTGCGTCAGGGTGTGATCGGACGGTCCCGTACTTTTGATCTGCTGGGTGAGCAGTATCTGCAGGGCAAGTACGATCCGCCGAGCTTTGCGCTGCGCCTCGCCCACAAAGACTTCACCCTGGCGCTGGGGCTGGCCCGACAGCTGGGCGTTCCCATGAAGCAGGCAGAGGCCGCCTACCAGGACTACAACCAGGCGCTCGAGCGCGGCTGGGGAGACCAGGACTCGCGCTCGCCGATGCAGCTACAGAACGAGCGCGCCGGAGTGGAAATCGCGCTGGACCTGGAAGACATCAAGAAGACCTTGGCCCTCGCCTAAGTTTAACCGTCCGGTCCCCGCGGGCCGGATTCCGCAGACAGGAGCAAGATGTGAACACCAAGGAAATCGGCCGCCAGGTGATGTCCGAGCTGATGGGCAAGGACTACCTCGTCGAGAAGGACAGAAAGCGGAACAGCTTCAACGCGGCGCTGCACGAGTACTCCGAGGAGGTTTGCTTCGGTCGCATCTGGGCGCGCCCTGGCATCGACCGCAAGCTCCGCAGCATCCTCAACGTCGCCATGCTCACGGCTTTGAACCGACCGGCCCAGCTACGCAACCACGTCGAAGGTGCGCTGAACAATGGCTGCACACCGCAGGAGCTGCAGGAGATACTGCTGCAAGCCGCCGTCTACTGCGGCCTTCCGGCCGCCACCGACGCTTTCAAGGTGGCGGAGGACGTACTGCGCGCCCACAAGCTGGTGGAGTGAGCGGTATCTGTGAATCCCCGGCACACATCCAATCAGCGGGAGCCACATGGCAACGAACAAAGTCCCTCCGTTCAACAAGGTCAAGGAAGGGCGTGACGAAGCGATCATTGATCCCGAGATCGAAATCGTCGACTCGCACCATCATCTTTTCGACCGGCCGCACCTGCGGTATCTGCTCGACGACTACCTCGGCGACGTCAAGGCCGGGCACAAGATCGTGGGGTCGATCTATGTCGAAACACAGGCGATGGCCCGTCCCAGCGGGCCTACGGAGCTGCGCCCAGTCGGGGAAATCGAATTTGCAAGCGGTGTCGCCGCCACGGCGGCCAGCGGTATCTATGGCCCCTGCAGGGTTGCAGCGGGGATTGTGGGCTTTGCCGATATGACCATGGGCGATCGGGTTGCCGCCACGCTGGATGCCGAGTTAGCGGCATCGCCGGAACGGCTGCGTGGCGTGCGGCAGATAGCGCTCGCCCATACCGATCCGGCGAAGCTGCGTTTCCTCACGCATCAGCCGCCTGCGGATCTCCTGAAGAATCCGAACTTCCGCACAGCGATCGGGCACCTGGGACGCCGGCGACTGTCCTTCGACGCTACCGTGCTGCACCAGCAGCTGCCCGAGCTCGCGCAAATCGCGGGCGACTACCCCGAAACAACTTTCGTTCTCGACCATCTGGGCCTGGCTACCGCCACCGGCGTAGGCGCTGAGACTCGGGCGCAGGTGTTCGAGGAATGGCGAAGGAACATGAGAGTACTGGCCAGCCGGCCGAACGTGTTCTGCAAGGTCGGCGGCCTTGGCACCTCTTACTGGGGCTTCGGCTTCAACGAGCGCACCGATGTTATCGGCTATCAGGAACTGGCCGCTGCGTGGGCCCCGTACGTCGAATCGGCGATCGAAATCTTCGGTGTTGGCCGCTGCATGATGGAAAGCAATTATCCGAACGACGGCCGCTCGTGTGGCTTTGTTCCGCTTTGGAACGCCATGAAGACCATTGTGAAAGCATATTCGGCGGACGAGAAAAAGGCCCTGTTCCGAGGAACCGCCGAGGCCGTTTATCGGATTCCGGCGCTGATCGATGCGTAGTGCTGCCCTTTGTCTGATCTGGCCGGTATAGAACCGGGGACCAATCGATGGCGGAATGCCACATCAAATCGCGCCGTCGCGCCACGCGCGCTGGTCCGGCGGCAAAGAATCCGCACAAATGAACTGCTTCACGTGTCCGCTGCCGTAATCCTCTGCCGGGCCCGCCATGAAAAATTGGACACCCGGCTCTGAATCAGCCATGACCCATCCACGCGGACATAGGTATCCTTGTAGATGACGCCGCTGGTGGTGCGCACAGAGATGCCGCCGTCCTGCCCAATGAGCACAACCAGGCAGTACGACGTTCCCCGCGCGTGGTCCTGTTCAAGCTCGACGGTCTGCTGCCCATTGATGTGGTAAACCGTGTTGAACGTGGCCAGGTAAGCGTCGAAGGCATCCCCGATTTGCTTGCGCCCCTTCAGGGACGAAACGCACACGCCGTCGAAGTAGGAATCAACGGTTGCATCTTCGGTGAACAGCAAGACCTGCTTTTGAATATCTTTCGTGTCGGCCAGGTTGGAGAATGTATCGACGAGGGACTTGAGGGCGCTGCGATCCTCGAGTTGCCGGATGCGTTGATCGATCGGAAGGTCTTGCATGGCTTGTGCCCTCGAGTTTCGCAGCACCTGTGAAGTGGCCTGCCGGGGCGCACAGGTCAGGTGTAAGCGGCGATCAGCGCCCGGTCAGCTTCAGCGACGCATCCGGTAACCGCGCCCCCTTCAGATCAAGCTTGCTGGCCGCAACGTCGATCATATGCAGATCGTCGGCACTGAGTTCCAGGTTGACCGAGCCCAGATTCTCCTCCAGGCGGTGCAATTTGACGGTTCCGGGGATCGGCACAATCCAGGGCTTTCGCGCGAGCAGCCAGGCCAGTG
>CAYVKA010000003.1:0-134684 GCA_964451925.1 uncultured Nevskia sp.
GATTCCTGCCGCCCATCAGCCGCATCCCGGTGAACAACGTGTCGAACCTCAACACTTAGGCCAGCGTTGTTGACAAGGGCGTCTAGTCCCTGCTCGCCGAGTTGCCCGGCGATCAGATCACGGGCGCGGGAAACTGCCGCCTCGTCGCAAATGTCCAGCTCAACCGGCGTAATACCCGGGCAGTCCGCGACCAGGGCGACGCCGGCCGCGGGGCTGCGCACCCCGGCGAACACTCGCCAGCCCAGGCCGGCCAACCGGCGGACTGCGGCGCTGCCGATTCCGCCGGCCGCGCCGGTAACGAGGACGGATCTCATTGTTGTGGTCATGCATGGACTCCCCGCGCCGGCTCCGACGCGCTAACCTAGTGTTGATTAAGTTGAAAGGAAATTACCTAGTGACCATTAGGTTGTCAAGCGGCGGCCCCGCCCCACGCAAGCGCCTCGGTGCCGCCGAACGGCGTGAGCTGATCGAGCATGCTGCGACGGAGGTATTCGCCAAGCGCGGTTATCAGGACACGACGATGGAAGAGATTGCACGGTGCTCCGGCGTATCGGTGCCGGTGCTGTACGACCATTTCGAGTCCAAGCAGGCTCTGCATGGCCGCCTGCTGGAGCGGCATTTCGCCGGGTTGCGCGCTGCCTGGGGCCCGGAACTGCTTGGCAAAGGCGACGCGGATCAGCGCATCGCGCGTACCATCGACGCGCTGTTTGCATTCGTGCAAGCGCAGCCCTACGCCTGCCGCTTGTTGTTCCGCGAATCCTCCGGGGACAGCGAGGCGGCTGCCATCCACCGCCGGGCCGCGGCGCAGAGTTGGGACTTGGTCCTACAGACGTTATCCGGCCAGATCGGCGCCGAGAATCTGGCTAGCGCCCATGGCTTAGTCATGGTGGGGGAGATCCTGCGCACCGGTCTGCAAGGGCTTGCGCTGTGGTGGTCAGAAAATCCACGAGTGCCACGCACCGAAGTAGTCGATGCAGCGATGAACGTGCTGTGGACTGGCTTGGAGCGCATGCGCAACGGCCAGCTCTGGAACAGCTCAGAATAGAACAGTCGCCCCGGCAACTGGGACTATATAGTCTGAATACGGCCAATAGATTGCGAGCTTGTTAAATGGGGCCGGCACGAAGCGGACGTTCGCGAACAAGGTCGAATCAAAACCTCTGCTCGAGGCTTCGTGCCTGTCCTGACGCGATCCGGCGCACCTCCGGGGCCTCAAGCCCGAATAGCGTCCGTTTCACGCCGATGGCGTGAATCTCGCGCACACCGCCTGATGACCTCGAAGTGAAGCGTCTGGTGCTGGAGGATATTACCGGCAAATGAACTCCGCTCGTCCCTCGCTGCCCGGCCCGATGCGATTCAATGCGTTGCGCAGACCGAATTAAGGCGGCTTGCTGGATATGCAGAGTGGCCGTTCCGCCCGCCCGGTTTGACCTAATTCGCCCAATAGTACGCGCGGCGTGACGTCGGCGATGGTGCGGAATTCAGCAATGAGGTAGGCCTAGTCGTAGTAGCCAGCAGCGGCGGCAATGGTGGCCCAACTGGTGTTGGCGTCCGTGCGCGCCGCCGCCAACGCGTTGTGGAAGCGGGCAAGCCTGGCGTAGGCCTTCGGGCCGATGCCGACCTTTTTCATAGAAGACACGGCGCAGGTGGCGTTCGCTCACACCCAGCTCTCTGGCGACGACGTTGACATTGGCACGCAGCAGACGGCTGACGGCTTCGACAGCGAAGCGGGTGCTTGCCTGGGGACAGTCGATTGCGGCAATGCGGTCAGCGATTGAGCGCTCCAGAACGGTGGCGGCATCACTAATTGACGCAGCGGCGGCGAGTTGGTCGGACAGACGCTGTGTAGCAGCGGTTCCCCACAACTAGTCAAGCAAAAGCACACAGCCAGTGATGGCGGGGGCGGTAACACCGAGAACCGCCGGTGCCGCGCCGAGCCGTGAGTCGTATGGTGATACTCCGCTGCCCGGCGCAGATCATCTTGCGGCGCGCGCGGTGCTGCGCGCCGAAGGCGTGGATGTCCAGACCGTTGCGCGCCGGCCCGCTGAAGCGCACGACCATCTGGATCTCCGCGCGCGGAATCGCAACCAGCGGCATTCGCTCACCAGAAGTGCCGCCATGGCCGGGGCGGTGGCGCCCGGCACAAGGCGTCGCGTTGAAACGCGCTACGCATGGATCAATTGTGCTAGCTCAGCAGAAGCTGGCGCAAGTAGCGTGGTGTCATTGTCCGATTCTTCCAATGCGGGCGCCGCGGTGGTGGTTACGGTGACCGCATGAACATCCTCCTCACCGGAAAAGTCGGCAGCCGACTCGCCAGGCGCCTGGCCCAGCGCGGCAACCACGTGCGAGTCTGTTCGATCCAAAGACCTGGCACTCGACCGGGCCTGCGAGAGCGTGCAAACCTCTGACAATTGGTAATGTACAGTATCGAAAGACCGTGGCAAGATAGACGACTCTGCCGATCTCATCGCCAAGGAAGGCGCTATGAATGGCGTGATCCGATGCGCTCCGGAACCCGCAGACCCTGAGGCCGAGCCAATCCATGCGGTTGAATATGTCCGCATGTCGACCGACAACCAGCGGTATTCGATCGAAAATCAGATCGAGGTGATCCGCGACTTCGCCGAGCGCCATCACATGGCCGTCACCCGCTCATATGTGGACTACGGCAAGAGCGGTGTAACGATCAATCGTCGCACCGGATTTCAAGCCCTGCTCAACGACGTTCAGGCCAGAAACCGGGAATTCAGTGTCGTCCTGGTCTACGACGTCAGCCGCTGGGGACGCTTTCAGGGAATCGACGAAAGCGCCTACTACGAGCACATCTGTAAACGCGCTGGCGTCAAGGTCATTTACTGTGCCGAATTCTTTCCGAACGACGGCGCCGCCATCACCGCCCTGGCAAAGGGCCTGCGACGAGTGATGGCGGCCGAATACAGCCGCGAACTGTCGATCAAAGTCTGCAACGGCAAACGCAGGCTTGCAGAACTTGGCTTCCGCCAGGGGAGCCGTCCAGGGTTCGGCTTCCGGCGCTTCATGGTGTCGGCCGATGGGCGTCCGAAGGGTGTGCTCAACCCGGGGGAGCGCAAGAGTTTCGTGACAGATCGCGTGGTCCTGGTGCGTGGCCCGCGCGAGGAAGTCGAAGTGATTTGGAGGATCTTTGACCTGTACGTCCTCGACGGACTGTCGCTGGCCGCGATTGCAAGGTGTCTAAATCAGGATACCGCCAGTAATCCGGAAGGGCGTAGATGGACGCGCCGGACGGTTTGGAACATTGTGTCCAACAGAAAATACGCCGGGGACAGCGAGTTTCATAAGAGCTCCTGCTCGCTGGGGGCGCGGAGAATTGAATGTCCCAAAGACCAGTGGATCATTCGAGAGAAGGCATTCCCCGGCCTGGTCACACCGGAATTGTTTGATCTGGCGCAAAAGCGAAGAAGGCGGCGTACCTTGCGCCGCTCGAAGGAAGACCTCCTGCAATCGTTGAGGGACCTGCTCAAGAAGAAAGGCGCCTTATCCGCGGCGTTGATCAACAAAGAACCTGGAATGCCGGGAACCCGAAACTACTATCACCATTTTGGCGGCTTGAGCAGCGCCTACGCGGCAATCGGTTACTACAAAGAGAGCACCAACAGTTTCATTCAGCTTCGGGAGAGCAAGCCTCGGGTCCGAAAAGAGTTATTGGACCAAGTGATTGCGTACTATGCCCGCGCGGGCTCACCGGCGATCTGGGACGAAAGCAGTCGAATGCTGAAAGTGGGGGCAGCTTTGGCACTTTCTGTCTTTATCCTTCGCTGCTTCCATCCCCCGAGCCGAAGCAAACCCTCCTGGACGGTGCGCGTGCCGAGGGGCGCCATCGGCGATTTTGTGCTGATTGCCAGACTTGCGCCGGGGAACCAGACAATCCTGGACCTGTTTCTCGTCCCGAGCGAGCGTCTCCGCGACATGGCCGGGTATGCCAGCGAGAGCGCTCCGCGAATGATGCGCTACCGGTTGTCGGGTTTGGAACAGATCGTCGAGCGGACGCCAAAGCTGATGACCAAAGAGTATCAGGTGGCGCCAGAGGGCTTTCAGCTGCGGATGCAATTGGATCATCCATCACCGGCCAGCACCCCGGATAAGGCCGCTTCGCGGTGTTGATGGAGCGTGGCCGTGCATGACGAAATCGCACCGGTCGGCGCCTCGATGCCGGAGGCGACCGCGGTGGTTCGGGCGGCTGAATACGTTCGCATGTCGACGGAGCACCAGCGCTATTCCATCGAAAACCAGTCGGAGGCCATTCGCACCTACGCATCGGCGCGCGGCATGGCCTTGGTCCGGTCCTATGTCGACCACGGCAAGAGCGGTCTTCAGTTGCACGGCCGCGCCGGCCTGCAGCGGCTCCTGGCCGACGTGGAAGCGCGGACAATGGACTATTCCGTGGTCCTGGTCTACGACGTTAGCCGCTGGGGGCGATTTCAGGATTCCGATGAAGGCGCTTTCTACGAGCATGCCTGCCAACGCGCCGGCGTGCGCGTGGTCTATTGCGCGGAAATGTTTCCGGACGATGGAACGCCGTTCTCCGCGCTGCTCAAGGAGGCTCGGAGAGTCATGGCGGCCGAGTACAGCCGCGATTTGTCCGCCCGGGTCACCCGAGGCCGGCGGCGGCTGATTGATCTGGGCTTCCGGCAGGGTGGCGCTGCGGGCTTCGGATTGCGCCGGATGGCCATCGGTGCGGATGGTCGGTCGAAAGGCATATTGAACCGTGGGGAACAAAAGACCCTGCAGACGGACAGGGTCATTCTGGTTCCCGGTCCTCGCGAGGAAGTGGAATGGGTGTGGCGGATCTACGAGATGTACGTCTTCGACAAGCTGTCGGAGACCGCCATCATCCGGCGCCTGAAGGTGGAATGCGCCCAATGTCCCGGCGCGCCGAAATGGACTCGCCCGGTTCTGTGCGGCATTCTGACGAATGCGAAGTACATGGGATCGAACGTAGCCAACAGAACCATTTGCCGATTGACGGGGCCCCGGATATCTGTACCCAAGGACCAGTGGCTCGTTCGAGAAAAGACCTTTTGCGGGCTGGTAAGCCCGCGGCTGTTCTGGCACGCCCAGGCCGAGAGAAAGCGACGTTCCGGCGCGTATTCGACGGTGCATCTGAAAACGGTCTTGGCCGATTTGCTGGCCAGAAAAGGGAAGCTGACAGGCGCCGTGATCAACGCGGAGCCGGGGATGCCCCGATCAGCCGTCTACATCGCGAGGTTCGGCAGCCTGAAGCGGGCCTATGCCGCCATCGGCTATCGCCGGCCGCACATTGCCGACTTCGCCCAGATTGCGGAGTCCAAGCACACGATCCGGCGTGAACTGATGATTCAGCTGGCGACGAGATTCGAATCGGCCGGGATCAAAGCTGAATGGCGGGATCAAGCCGATACGCTGATACTGGCTGGATCGTGGCGCATCGCGCTGCTGGTATTGCGCAGCTACGTCACACACAAGTCCCACTCTCCGATGTGGACTTGGTATCGCCCTAAGGGCCAAATCAGCGATTGGGAAGTGCTTGTGCGATTGGAGGCTGGAAACCAAGCCATCAAGGACATGTTTCTGATCCACCAGACGGATGTCGAAGCGCTTCCCAAATTCTTGAACCAGTCGGCAACCCGTTTCATGCCTTATCGGGTGATTGGGCTTGATCAGATCGTAGAGCGTACGTTGGCGCCGGCGATCGACGTTGATCCGGAGGCGGTTCAGTTTCGGATGCAATGGTAAGAAAGGGAGAGCGGTCTGAAGCTGCACCGCTAGCCGACGGATCATTCGCCGGCGGCAATGGAATTCACCGCTCGCTCAATGTCGCCTTTCAAGCCTTTCGCCAGCCGAACATAGCGTATGGCGGAATCCAGCAGTGGGGCGAACTCGGTCGGCACGGCCACTTCGTTGCGCAGATCCCTCAGATCTCTGAAGAGGTTGATCTGGTCCGGAGCCAGCGCCCGCTTCTCCTCGATGACCTTGGCCAGTTGTGTTGGACGACCAAGATTGACGGAAGAGGGAACACCCAAGGTCTGTACCAGGTGGCGCGCCGCATCCTCGACGCCCTCCCAGCTTTCAAGGATTGCGCTGCGCGGATCGGTCAGAAGGAGAACTATGGCATCGTCATCAATCGCAGGCGCCGAATCGATCGTCTTCCGTTGGAGTGCCTTCACCGTCTCCTCGAATTCGAACTCGGCGATGCCAAGCTTCCCTTTGCGCACTCGGCTGAGCAGGGCATTCAACTGTGCTCGAAAGAGCAGTGCCGACGTGACGGCGGCAATGGGCCACGCAGAAGCTTTGACGACCTCGACAATGAACGTTGGGCTGTCCATGATGGCTCGGATCTATCGTCTGATGACGTCACTGATTGCCGGCTACTTGTTGCAGAGTGCGGACGTTGGCGACAGCCAGTATACAAGGAGGCTGCACGCATGTACAGTAGTCCGGAAGGGCAGATTGAGTCCAACCGCGTGCGCATTTTTAAGGCGCATGCGTCAATGACAGCACAGTGGGTGACAGGCATCGTCGTGAATTAAGCAATGAAGAATCTATTTGCCATTTTTCGAGGGGGTGCCCTCGCAACTGCCCTGCTGAATGCGTCTGCCTCGCTTGCTGACGCGACTCAGCCGCTACCAGCACAACCGCGGATCCAACAAGAGGATGGCAAGGGGTATGCGAACTCTGACGGCAACTGGGTGCACTCTCCTGTCCATGCGGCGGCTTCGCCGGCAGGGGCTACGGCCAAGTGCGCTGATGGGGCATACAGTCAACACGGCCAAAAGACGTGTTCACATCATGGGGGCGTAGCAGCTTGGCTATGACCGACGTCGTCCCAACGTGCCGTTATGATCACGGCTTCCTCGTTTGCTCGAAAGGCAAAGACGGGGCATCTACCGAGTTCTACGTCCCATCCGCACAAGACAAGTTGGTTGACGCCAGCTGGGGTTATGGATTTCAGATATGGCAATGTTTGAAATGCTCCTACATCGAGTTACACGACGCGGAGAAGCGCAGAAGTTCTAGGTAGCTGAACGGCGAAGAGTGTTTCGAGTTTGTGGCGGAAGAACGATGAAGAAGTACGAGGAATACGCCTGCGTATGGGATGCCATTGCCGATACGCCGGAGTCGGCAGCGAATTTGCGGCTCCGTGCAGAGTTGGCGCGCAAAATCGTCTTGCACATACGTAGAAGTAGGTGGGGCCGGCGCGACGCGGCATTGATCTGTGGTGTTACGCAACCACGCCTGGGTGAATTGCTCGATGGGCGTATATCGAAGTTTTCTCTGGACGCGTTGATTGATGTCGCCACGGCGATCGGCTGCCGCGTCCAGTTCGAGCTCGTATGAAGGGGTAACAAAACCATTTGCCGATTGGCTGGACCCGGATACCTGTACCCGAGGACCAGTGGGTTGTTCGAGAAAAAAAGACCTTTGCGACTCATTCGCCCCCGGCTGTTATGGCGCCAAAGGCCGAGAGGAGGCGACGTTCCAGCGTGTATTCGACGGTGCAGATTGCGGAGTCAAGCACACGGTCCGGCGTGAACTGATGAGCTTGGACGACGTTCTGTGGCGGCAAGGGCGGATCAAGATCCCCACGCACGTCAAGGCGGCCGAGGATGCGGCGAAGGCCCGTCGCGAACGCCCATGACCACAGCCCGCAACACTTTCTCCGCAATCACAAAATTTATTCCGGACAGCAGTGCGCCTTCGCGGGAATGACGACGCAATTATTCAATGAGCTTCTGACTCAGAACACTAGCGAACGTCGTCGGGCGAGGGCTTGACGTTCGGCGCCTTGCGCAGGAAATGCAGCAAGTCGCCTGGCTTCGCTTTTCCGGCGCGTTGGCGCAAGAAGCTGTCCGCAGTTTCCATGGTGCCGACTTTCTCGGCCACCGCGACCGCGATGAACTGGTTGAGCGATACGCCATCCGCCTTGGCCAAGCGCGCGGCTGCCGCCTTCACCGAATTGGGCATCTTCAGCGGGTAAGCGCTTTTGCTCATGACTTGATCTCCTTGAGGTACTGCTGCGGGGTCGCGACGCGTAGTCGGAATCGCTTTGCCGCCGTTTCAAAATCGCGGATGTTATGGGTAACCAATGCATCCGCACCACCATTGACCGCAGCTTCCAGGACGAGTTCGTCGGCCGGATCGGAAAGCTGCGGTTGCCAGCGGAAATGCACTTCAACCGGTTCTGCTGCGCTGGAGAATGCAGTGAGGGCGAGGGAGTGGGGAGGCAGTGTTCATATGGGTGCGGGTGTCAGCGCTTTCGGCGCGGGGTTGCGGCGGACGTCGGGGCGGTCACTCGGCGGGTTTGCGCAGGCGTGCGGCTAAGCGCCGGCTTGGGCACTTTTCTGGATCAGTCGGGCGAGCATGTTCAGCGGTGGTTCGCAGGTTCTGGCTGGTCTACCAGACTTGGGATGCTGAGGCCAGCCGCCTTCGAACCTCGCCGAGATGCCCAAGCATTTCGGCGTCTTCATTCTAAAAAGGGTTTGAAAATTTCTCGGCGTCGATGAGTCGCAAATATTGCTTAATCTGAACCGCCCCGAACAACACGAAGATATGGGCCCAGCAGCTTTTTCAAACAGTGCTGGCACAGGTATGCGGCGAGGGTGGAACCGTCGTCGAAGATTGAGCCGTACCCGCAGTATTGTTCGATATAAATGAACTCCTGAAATTCCCATTTTGATTTGGGATCGGTATCCACCGACGGAGTCGCCACGTAACCGCAGCAGTCACACCGTCTGCTGATGGGCTGGCCGGTCGTTTCGCTCGCGACCTCATCCGATAGTGTTCGAGCAAGGTCGAGCAGTTGCTCCGCGGCATATTTGAGGCGGGTGACCTTCTCAGTCCCAATTGGCATAACATCTCCGCCACGCGCAGGTGCACCAGCAGCTAACAATTACATACTGCCGGCGATAAAGTCATGCTGAATCATTAGCTTATTCTGCCATGCGACCCGCGACGCGCGGGCATTGTAGAGGCTCGACAGGATTGCCAGAAAATTCATTGTCCGCAGCTTCGTGATAGCATTTTTGCGCCAGGGTGCCAGCTTCGCTTTAGCACGATTAGGCCCTGGCGACTGCTCAAGATCCTCCACTCGTGGCCACCGCAAAGTGCTCCACGGGCAGATGGACCTGCCACATTGCGGACAGTATAGAGCCTGTGTAGAGCCTGTGTTGGCCCTGTATGTCGCCATGGTGTGCACCTCGTCTCCTGCTGGGCCTAAAAGCCCGGCAGGTTAGGTCAGAACACCCTGGTCAATTTTCAGTGAGCAGAACCCCGATTTCCTGGTCATTTTCAACGCGCGCCAACAGCCCACATCATCCAGCGCTGAATTCGAGCCGTCCTCAAATGAAAAGACGTGTCTACCTGATGGAGTTCAAAGGCCTGGATACCGACGAGCGCTTCTATAAAGTCGGGGTCACCTTCAAATATCCGGCGGAGAGTCGATTCCCACAAGACGACCCTGTCCGCCGCCACTATTCCATCAAAGAAATACGGTCCAAGAGCCTCGCGCCGGATGCCGCAGAATCGCTGGAAACGCACCTCATAGTCGAGCGCGACGCACGTGGCTACAGCTATATGCCCCTCGTCACATTCGACGGCGACGGTGAGTGCCTCGTACATCGGCAAGAGGCACTAGATTTCGTGATGGACTACCTTAACAAGAGTGCCTATGACCTTGAGGGTGAATTCGGACGGCCTGCCTGGTAGCACCGGGAACAGGCGGTTGCCTACGAGGTCCCGTGAAACGCCCACGCCTCATATGCTGTTATACATTCGGCTTTAGGAGGCAAGCCGCCGAGACCGCGCGAGGATGATTGTCCGATTACCAGCCCTTATCGTCGGTAGCGCGGGGCTAATGCTGGAAGGCGTGACCTACCAGGCTCCTGCACAGCAACGGGCAGGAATGCGGCATCGGAGCCTCGACCGTAGCGCTGCCGCCACTTGAACACCAGATTGGCATTGACGTCGTGGCGGCGTGCCACCACCGACACACAGGCGCCTGGCGCGTAGGTCTCCTCGACGATTTGCCGGCGCTCCGTTTCGCTGTAGCGACGCCGAGCCCCGGCATCAACTCCCTCTGTGACAAGCAACTGATCCTTCGATATGGGTGTCCGCCTCCGGCTTAGGTGGACACTTCGCGCATCCACCTCAGTGGACGCCAGCTTGGCCGGGCGCGCTGTCACACGCCATGTGCTTGGGCTTACGCTTGCCTTAGATGTTCCGGCGGGATGCCTTACTAATATCCCAGAAAGCTCTACTTTTGAGTTGTACGCGATTCGGGGGCGCTTACGGCGCGGTCTGAATATTTGCTGAGAACGTCACTAATAATACGACGCCGTTCGGACGTTATCCCGTATCCAGATTCAGGGGCATGACCCTTCCCTTTGGTGTCGTCGGCAGACTTCTCAAGAGGTGTGCCGTCATCATGAGGATTTTCCAAGCGATACTTAACTACTGCCCGAATGAACTTATCACGATCGTACGCATGCCCCGGAAAAAGCAGATCGCCCAGCACTTGTTCATGCTGAATATACTTCCCCCAAAAATAAAGTTCATTGTCGATATCTATCTCCTTGGTGATTAGTACGATATCCGACTTTCCACCCCTAATTCTATTTATGTCGGAGTATGCGAGAAATGCTCTAAATGGCGCCATTCCGTCCCGAGAATATTCTGCCCCCATCTTGGCGCCGACATAAAATCCCCCAACGAGGCTAACAGTTGCTGTACCTAGTAAAATTAATATTCTGCGGACGCGCATATTGTGCTCTCCTTATGACTATTTAAGCTGGACAATTTTGCGGCGATCCAGGGCTTGGTGGAAGATAGGATTGTGGGTCCGGTTCTGGTTTCTTGGGTGAATCAGGGACACATTGCGGTCCTGGACCACCATCCGGCAGATACGTTCCGCATTCCGCGTTGCACTGGACAAGTTCATCTCCATCTTTAAAGGTATTTTTACAACACACTGAGTAGGCCAGACTTGAGCAGCTGCCGGTGGGCCCCAATGCGCAAACGTCCGGACTGGGCTTATATGGTATCGGCCACTTCGGAGGATTGGGCCTACCTGGGAAGTTTGGATTGTTCTGTGGACCAAAGCTTCCACGCTCGCCACCTCCCGTTTGCCCAGTATTGCCCGGATTTGTCGGCTCATCCAATAAGCCAAGGGGATCCGTCAGGCTAATCGGATTACTTCTAACGTATGCATAAGTATTGATACCGCCGCCCATCCCAATCGGATCACTCTGAGAATACCTCCCCGTCTTCGGCTCATAAGACCGTGCCATATTGTAGAACTGTCCCGACTCACTATCGTAATACTGGCCCGGGAAGCGAGGGGCATAGCTGAAACCATCAGAAAGCCCAAGCGGATTGTCGTTCTCCGCATTGTCGCCGAACGCCAATGGATCCCAGTCCCAAACCGCATTGCCCGCGGCGTTGTCGATCTGGAGTGGCGCGTTGCGATAATCGGCATGCACAAAGTAACTATTCCCACCGGCGACAATCGCCACTGGCATATCGCCCAGGTAGATCGTCTCCTGGATCGCTCCCGCTGTGGGTGAATACTCGCCGATCAGATGATGATTTTCGTCATAGGCGAAATAGCGGGTATCGATACCATTGGTGCGGGCGGCGCGTACCCCCATCGGGTCGTAGGCGTAGGTGGCGGCCGTCACCGTATTGGTTGAATTGCCAGCGGACGCTCCCAGTAGCCTGTTGCTGGCAGGGTCGATCACATAGTTGGTTTGCGCTCCGTTGACGGTCTGGCTTGTGCGATTGCCGCTGGCGTCGTAGGTGTAGGCGATATTGTTGTTGGGATCAGCGTAGCTTGTCAGCCGGTTCAGGGCATCGTAGCCATAGCCGCGAATACCGCTGAGCACGCTCTCGCCACCCGGGCTCCACTGGACGACTCGCGAGGAGCTGTCATACGTGATGCTCCCGAGCGGATCGGTCACGATGCGGCCGTCCAGGTCGAAAGAGCGCCCTGTGACTTCGTGGTTGGCCAGCGTCCAGGCATTGGGCCCACCAAAAGGCTGATAGGTAATGTTGGAAACCAGCGCAGCGTTGTTGAGTGTGAGCGAGACGACTTTGCCGTTGGTCCAGGAGTAGCCGACCACAGCGCCCGAGGGTAGGGTCATCGACTGCAGGTTTCCAGTGCCTGAACTGTAGGTATAGGCAGTGATGTAGCTGTAGCCGCCGACGTTCTCGGCTTTCTGGAGGATGTGCCCATAAATATCGTATTGCCAGTCCAGCGATGTGTTGCTCTCGGTGTCCTGAGCGTGGGTCATGCGCCCGATGCCCGCTCCATGAGCCGCATCATTCTGGTCCCGGGTGTAAGTAGCGGAGCTCCCATCGGCGCGGGAGAGCTGGGTCAGGCGTTTCAGGGCGTCGTAGCTATATCGGGTGGTGTGGCCGTTGGCATCCGTGCTGGAAATGACATTGCCGGCCTGGTCGTAGGTCTTGACCGTCATGCCAGTGTCTGGACTGACTAGACCAATGAGGTCACCGAAGCCGTCGTAGACATACTGGGTGACCAGGCCGCGCGGATCTGTAATGGAATTGAGATGGTTCAGTCCGTCGTAGCCATAGCTTACGCTGTATTGGAGCGGCCCGGATTCCGAGATCAACCGGTTCAGGGCGTCGAATGCAAACGAATATTGGTTGTTGAGCGGGTCAGTTCGGCTGGTCTGGTTGTCGGTGCGGTCGTAGGTGTATCCGGTTGCTTCCCCGTTCGCGCCGATGCTGCTCAGCAGTCGGTTCAATTCGTCGAACGTAGCGCTGGACGCCTGCACCAGATTGCCGTTTACGTCGGTGACGCGAATTGCGGTAATCCCTCCCATCACGTTGCGGGTATAGTGGATTTGATTGCCAAATGCATCGGTGATCGACGAAAGCCGCCGTGCAGCGTCGTATTGATAGAGGTAGCTGGCTCCACTGGGTCTAACGATGGAAGTGACGTCGCCTACGGCGTCATAGCCTATGGACGTGACTTGTGGAGCGCTTCCGGGGTTAACTGTCACCTGCTTGACGCGTCCAACTGAGTCGTATGCAAAATCCGTTTCCAGGCCATTGGGGTCGACCACGGACAGCGGCTGGCCTAAGCCGTTGACGGCAGTGATTTGCCTGACTTGCCCCAATGCATTTGTAACCGTCGACAAATAGCCACTGGCGTTATAAGTGAACGAGGTGGTCTGCGCCCCCTCTCCAGTTCATCCGCTAGCCGAAGCGGCCTACTAACAAGTGTCGATGCCTGATAGGGCGGGTGGCGCAAGAAGAGTTGTCACAAGAATGATTCGCGATCACGACTGTGGGAGCATAAAGCTAATCTAGGGAGCGAAAAGTGATGTGATTCACGAAGTTAATGATTGGTTAGGCGAAATAGCTGCGAAGATGATAGGCAGATGTTGCTCCGTGACTGACAATCAACGTGCCGGGGCAGGGTAGAGTGGCCATGTCCAGAACCCACGCATACGTCTCCTGTACTTAGGGATAGGTCGTGGACATTAGGAGCTATAGAATGCCGAATTACGCAAAAGATAGGGGCCCGCGTACTACGATTTGGCGAGAACGAGCCGGAAATACTGTACTTGTTGAAACCATTCGAGGATTTCCGTTCGGTACACCGAAATTCGGTGAGGCACTTCAGATTCCAATCTACGGCATGACTAAATGTAGTGGCGTGCAGACATCTGGCACAGGAATAAATGCAGAAATTATTGAAATCAGGCTCACCATCGCATAGATTGCGGCAAAGGGCTTCGTCAGTTCCGAATCCACGGACAAGGCGAACAGGGCGACAATCCGACCGTATAGTGGGTAGAGAATGGCTGGTACGTCGCCGCTATCGGCGGTAGGGGCAGGCTTGGACCTGCCGATACGCCGACGACTTGGCCGCCGGCCGCCCGCAATTCGTGCTGAAGGACTGGACGCCACCCTTTGACTGCTTGCGACAAGGATCCCCGTTCGAGGATGCTCAAGCCGGAGGCGGGCCGTTCGAACTGGATTGACAATGTATACCAGAGAGACGACAACCAAGATGACGCCAGGCCCCTGACCTCGCTGCATGGCGACGATGCCGCTGAGGACTCGCGCTACGGCACTACCTCTTGGGCGATCACTGGGCTGCATATGTGATATGGACGTGAATGTCGCAGTCACCAACTTGCAGACGATCGTTGTCGGAGAGGAGTGCTCGGCTTGTTCGGCTGATTTGCATTCCGTTTAGTAACGTGCCGTTTGCCGTCGACAGGTCTTCAACTTCCACTTTGTCGCCAACCAAGAAAAACGCCAAGTGCTGCCGGGATACGCCAAGGTCATCTAGCGGAAGTTCAACGGCACTGGCACCGCGGCCCATTGTGATGGGGGATCCGGGGACTAGCGCAAACTTTGTTGGTGATCCCGTTAGGCTGGAATTGCTCCACATGCAGAGCTTTCTTGCTAAATCGAATAGCAAATGCTTTTGGCTGTCGCCCTCCAACTTGGTCAATTGTGAGAATGCGTGGTCCTGATCAGATACATTGCGCGAATACAGAAGCCGCACGGCATTCTCATAAGACTCACTCGAGTCGATCGAAGCAGATGCCTTGTGCTCTAACTCAGCCGCTGAGGGTTCTCGCCGAGGGCCAATCGCGGTGTCTTCGGTGCTATCCGACGTCGATCGATGCGTTATTTGCGCCATCAACGCATTGATCACGGAGGCCGCGTCAGGGTCTGACATTGCTTGTATCGCGCGGCCGAACTCCGCCATAGATTGAAATCGATCTCCAGGATTTGTAGCAAGGGCAATTTGCAGTACCTGCTCAAGCGCATCGGGAACGTCAACAAATGTCGAAAAATGACCGGGATCGACTTCGGCGTCTCTCGAGGTCTTTGAGGGAGTTGGTGAGATTGGCTTATATCCTGTGAGCATTTCAAATAGCACGACGCCCAGTGCAAAGATGTCGGCTCGCTCATCAAAAGAATCTGAAGTCAACTGCTCGGGCGCAATATAGCCTGGAGTACCAACCACCAATGTTGAATTGCTTGCACGGCCATCGCGTACTGGAACGGCGATGCCCAAATCGATTACTTTCACATCATTATCTTTGCCCAAGTAAATATTCGATGGCTTTATGTCGAGACGAATTAGACGTTGGCTGTGAATATACCCGCAGATGCGAGAAAGTTCCAAGGCAATTGAACATGCCTGCAACTGAGTTAACGTCTTAACTGAATCGAGCACATCACGAAGTGAAAAGCCCTCCAACAAATCCATAATCAGATAGGGTTGGCCCTGATCCTCACCGAAATCATGCAGTCGTAGCAGGCCCGGATGTTGGAGTCGTCGCATATTCGCGATCTCCTGGTCGAACATATCCCTTGGAACTGCAGACATACTCAAAGATAACGCTCGAAGAGTTTTTGCAGCAAGCGTTCTGCCTTGCGGATCACAGACCTCGTAGACATCGGAGAAACCTCCTTCGGCGATCTTGCGCACGATGCGGTATACACCTATGTACTCGCGTGCACCTGTCTTCCCAGATGTGGCCTCTTTCTCGGGGACTCCTTGAAATGCCAAATGTACCCAAGGAGATAGTTGATACGAAACGGCCTCGTTCGCCACAAGTCGTTGCTCTCGATCTGAGCGCTGTATAAATGCGCGGCGTAGCAACAGCATGATCGCCCGTTTGGCTATGTGGTCAGAGAAGCCGAGTTCAGTAGTGGCACCAAGATTCAGCGCTCTTACGGCGGCAGCCAGGTGGTCTGCGCTAAAGGACCTCTCTGCTTGGCTAAAAACCCAGTCCATTGTGTAATAGAGACAGAGTCGATACCGGTCTAGCGTGGCCAAGTCATGAATTCCATGAGCTTGTCCAAACAGTTCGTCGTATTGAATAGTGTTTTGTGCCTTCGCAAATACCTCCATATAGCGGCGGCGCTTGTAGTCGAGATGCAAGACTGGAAGTCTATGTTCCCAAACAACGTGCTTGTTTAGCTCGCGCCATGCTCGGCGCGGAACTCCACGGCTCTTATAGCGAAGATATCCCAGCAACGTGTCTCTGCTTAAAAATGGCGATTCCGAGTCAGACGCTATGCAGAGATTAAAAATGTCACTCTGCTCATCCCACAAGCATGGAAGATAAAGGTCGTGTGAGAAGATGCTCTCGTAGATGCTGTCTCCTCTGGCAGCATCATTGTGCATTCGGGCATCCGTTTCCTTTCCGCCTATAAAAACATAGGAGAATCCGCTGGAAGTAAATATTGTCTTTAACGAATGAAGAATTGGGTCAAGAGGTGACTGGCCGTCCTCATTTGATAGGTCGTGCTTGTCAAGTTCGTCAAACACGAATACCACCTTAATCTGTGACGCGTGGCGCTTTCTAAATGGGAAGGTCGGGAAGCGATGACGAAGAAATTGCTTGGAGAGACGATTTGAGAAGCTCAACAGATCGAACTCGGCCGCTTTCTCATCGTAGGGCAAGTATTTTAAGAGTTCCTCGTCACTTCGAGAGCGCTTATAGGAACTCGACATCTTCCCCAAGAATTCAATTCCTAGCCAAGGCGCCTTTCCGAATCCAGCTTCTCCAGTGCGCCCTGATTCTTCAGTCCTAACGCTTCGTGCGGAAATCTCAAATGATGTTCGCATGAATGCTTTTTTTAAGTCTGCCTGGAGCTCCTTGTCTAAGCGTCCAATGAGTTTCAAGTCGTTTAGACGAAGATACAGATGCCGAATTAGGTGGTGAAGAAGTTGAAGTGGTTCAAGAGGTCGGGCCAAGCTTATCCAGACGTCAACCAACTCTACGTCTGAATAGTGCTGATAAGACTGCCTGGCGGATCGAATCAGTTGGATAGCTAGTTGAACGTAGGTGGTCTTTCCGACGCCCCGAAGCCCGCTTATCAATATGGCGCCACCTCGAGACATCATTATTTTGTCGGCCAGCTCCCGCGCAAGACGATGTCGGCCCACAACCCAAGTGTCGGTTAGCTGTCCCGTAATAGGTTCATGCACATATCGGAAGTCCTTCCGAATAGAAAAACGGTCTGTTTCATTGTCTATCATGCGATGTATCCTGCGTGCCGAAGTAGCTTACGCATAAGGTCGAAGCTGTAGCGCCCAGGTTTTGCGCGTGGCTGCATCCTGGCCAAGTCTACGATGCCATGCTTGCCGGGGAGACGGCGTCGCGGTCATTCTACGACTTAGTGCAAAATAGCCCCCGTGCAATAGATCGCCGCCGCACACGGTTAGGCGCATGCCGGCACGCACCTATACCGAGTCCCCATGAGCTTCCTCGCCCAACTACGCCAGCGATCAGACCCTGGACACGACGGCGCCTCACTTTGCTACCTGCTGCGGCTGGAAGGAGAGCCTCCGGTGGTGCAGCTGTCGCTGTGCCTGGCCGATGTCCGGGGCGGCCACATGGAAGGCCGCGGCACGGCCTATGTGATTCAGCCGGCGCACCTGCGTGCGCCTCCGCCCTTCTTGAGCCCGGACGATCTGGGGGTGCTGACTGGCCTGGCAAGTGCCGACCGGGCCTGGATGAGCCGCAGCAGCGGCCAAGCCCCAGGCGGTTGGCTGTTTCTCAATTCCCTGCTGGCAACGCAGCGGTGCTTTATCGATTTACCGGGGCAGATTCCCAGCCGTTTGTGCAGTTTGGCGCCGCTGCCCGCCAAGTTGCGGTGGCTTATCGATCCCGACGGCCGCCAGCGTCTCGATTGGGTGGTGGACGGGCAGGTGCTCAGGCTTGCCGTATCGCGCGATCTGGTTGTCTACCAAGCCCAAAATCACGCCCTGGCGTTGCTCCAGCACGATCTGTGTGATGCGGCATTCGAGGCGGCAAGCCCATGGTTTTCCCCCCAGACATCCGAGGCCATCGAATCGGTCTTGGCGGATGCCGAGCACTGGACAGCCCTGGGCCTGCCCCTGCCACAGCGACTCAGCCTGCGGCGTATAGCCCTGCACCCCGGTGCGGTCTTGCACTGCGATCTACCCGCAGGGGGCATGCCGCCCCGGCTCAGGCTGCAATTCCAGTATTCCAGTGAAGAGTGCTGCGTCAGCTTTGCCGACTGGAAGGAGGCTGGCGGATTCCGCTACTGGACCGGCCAGCAACTCATCGAAATCGTCCGTGATCCTGACGATGAAGCTGCCTTCGCCGCGGGGCTTGTGGACCGCCTGCACGGATTCACGGCCGCAACCGACGGCGGTTGGACCGCCGACGCCGGCGCCTGGCAGCAGCTGCTGACCGAAGCCCGACCCGAACTGGAACAGCGGGGCTATCAATGGCGATTCACCCCGTCCTTCACCCAGCACTTTGCCTGGGCCGAGGGCTGGCAGGTGAGTGCCTCCCCGGGTGACAGCAGCTGGGAGCTGCAGATGCACGTCTCCCTGCAGGGCCGGTCGGTCGATCTGGTGCAGCTGCTCACCCAGCTGCCGCCGGACTGCCTGGAGCAGGGGCGCATCCCGCTCCAGGACGGCCGGTTGCTGCTACTGCCGCTCAAACAGGCCCGGAGCCTGGCCGCGGAGCTCGGCGACCTGTCGGGCCAGACCGGTTCCGGCCGCTTACCCTACAGCCAGCTCGGCCGCCTGGCGAGGGTGGCCCGAGCGCTGCCGGAAGAGACGCGGTGGCTGGACGACGCCGGTCTGCTCGATCGGGCGAGCCGGCTCCTCGAGCCTGCCCAGACCCTGCCGCAGACCAATCTCGACATCCGCGCCACGTTGCGCAGCTACCAGTGGCACGGCGCCTGCTGGGTGCAACACCTGCGCACTCTGGGCGTCAATGGGCTGCTAGCGGACGACATGGGCCTGGGCAAGACCCTGCAAACCATTGCCCATCTGAGCCTCGAGCGCAGCCAGGGCCGGCTTACCTCGCCGGTGCTGGTCGTGGCGCCGACCAGCCTGCTCCATAACTGGAGCCAGGAGCTGGCGAGCTTCGCCCCCTCGCTGCGGACCTGCGTCGTCCATGGTCCCGGGCGGCATCGTGCCTGGAGCGCCATGCGGGACTATGACGTCCTCATCACCAGCTACACGCTGCTGGTCAACGACCTGGAGCGTTGGCAGCAGCAGCCCTTGAGCTGGCTGGTGCTCGACGAGGCGCAATGGATCAAAAACCCAGGTACCCGCGCCAGCCAGGCCGTCCGGCAGATCGCCGCGGAGCACCGGCTGGCTCTGACCGGTACGCCGGTGGAAAACCACCTCGGCGAGCTGTGGTCGATCATGGACTTCCTGAATCCCCAGTGCCTGGGCTCGGAGCGCAATTTCCGGCGCTACTTCCGGGATCCGATCGAGGAGCAGGGCGATGCCTCGCGACTGCAGCTGCTGCTGCAGCGCATCTCACCCTGGATGCTGCGGCGTACCAAGGACCAGGTCGCAGCGGAACTGCCGCCGAAGACGGTCATTCAGCGCAAGGTGCCGTTCGCCGATGGGCAGGAGGACTTCTACCAGGAGCTCCGGTCGGCCACCTGGTCGGACCTGGATGCACGCCTCGCCGAAAGCGAGCATTCCGGCGAACAGCGCGTGCTGGTCCTCAGCGCCCTGCTGCGGTTGCGGCAGGCCTGCTGCGACCCTGCATTGCTGGGGCGGCCGGAAGTCGCTTCCGGCAAGCGCCAGCATTGCCTGGAGATGATCGCCGAGTTGGTGGAGGAGGGCCGGGCGGTGCTGCTGTTCTCGCAATTTACGGCGATGCTGGACCTGCTGGCCCAGGACCTGCGCGAACGGGGCATTGCCCACCTGGAACTGACCGGGCAGACCCCAGCGGACGAGCGCAGACGCCGGGTGGATGCCTTCCAGGCCGGAGAAGCGGCGGTCTTCCTCATCAGCCTGAAAGCCGGCGGCGTGGGCTTGAACCTGACCCGCGCCGATACGGTGATCCACTACGATCCCTGGTGGAATGCCGCCGCCGAACGCCAGGCGACCGACCGCGCGCACCGTATCGGCCAGGACAAGCCGGTCTTTGTCTACCAGCTCATCACCGAGAACAGCGTGGAAGAGCGCATCGCCGAACTACAGCAGCGCAAGGCGCTGCTGGGAGAGCACGTCAATCAGGGTGCCCAGGCCAGCGGCGAGCACTTTGCGCTGAAGTTCGAAGAATTGATTGCCTTGTGCCGGCCTGCCGACCGTGAAGGAAATGAGGATGAGTAAGCAGGTGGCCACCAGTGCCGGCTTCATCGACATCGGCGCGGTGGACCGGTTCCTGGGCGAGCATGGCTCCTTCACCGTTCTGGACTGGCTGCTGGCCGAAGGCACACTGGCCTATGCCGATTACGCCGCATGGCGCGACGGCAAGCGCGAAACGCTGGACGAGGCCCTGCCACTGCCCGCCTCGGCTGTCGATCAGCTGCTGGCCGAGGTGGAACGTCACGGCCATGCCTTGCACCTTGCTGCCGAAGACAGGGACGTTTTCACCTGGTCGACGTCCAATCCGGAACCGCTGCTGGCCAGCAAGCGCGCTGAGGCGCATCGGCGCCTGGTGCAGCAGTGGCGGCGGGCCAGTCCGGCGCCGCAGTTCGATTTGTTTATGGACAACGCGGCGTCGGTGGCCGAAAGCCGGCTTTGCGGGACGCTCGGTAGCCTGCGCTTCGATGCGGCCGCACGGGACCTGGATGCGCTCTCGCGGCTCGATCCCGCGAACAAATCACTGGGCTATTACCAGGATCTGATCAACTACGGCCATCATTTGCAGAGCCCGGCTCCCGTCAACGCCACCGGCCTGCGCGCGGAACTGGACGGGCTGGAGCAGGAAGTCCAGCCGCTGGCCCGAACCCTGTTGGCGGCCAACGCCCGCGACTACCTGACTCTGGCCTGGCGGCGCCTGGTCAAGGCGCTCAATGAACTTCCAGGGGAAGACCTCGATGACCGCCTGCATCCCAGTCATGCGCTCGCGCAAATCCCGGATTGGGAGGCCGTGCGCCAATCCCTGGAGCCCGAGCCCCGCTTGTTGCAGCGGCCGCGATGGCTGCAGCTTCTGGCCCGGGCTTGCCGACTGACGGGCAGGACGGAGTTGGGGATGCTGTGGTGGTTAGTCTGTATCGACCGCTATCCGCAGGACAGTACGTCGATGCTGGAGCACTGCGACGATCCGGTTCTGGCCAGGCTATTCAGTGAGTTCTTGAGCCTGCAAGACCGCCATGAACTCGAACTCCCTGAATCAGCTTTTGCGGGTTTTGTTTTGTTGCGGCGTCCGGGGCTGGTTCATTACCTGAACGCCGTTGCGCCACTGCAGCGGCCTGAGATTCCCGTCATCCTCCGCCTCATCGAGGCGCGCCGAACCGGCGCAGACGAGATCGCATTGCGAAAGGCCCTTGGCGAGATCGATCTGGCCCTGCTGGCGATGTACCTGTCCGTAGTGGTTCGCTGAAATGTGTGTGGAGTGAATCGGACTGGTCAGGTACGATCGACCGTCCGCCCCTTATCGTGGGTAGAGCAGAGCGAGACAGGTCCCCGTTACCACGGGTAGCTGGTTTGTGGTTCTTGCCTGGCGCCGGCTTGTTCGGCGGTGCCGCAGATTTCGCTTCGGGCTTGGCGGCAACTGCGGGCTGCTCCGGTGTTCCGATACGCCCATCTACGACCAGAGTCGCCTCCAGAGAGAAGCAGCCGTAATGCGCCAGGTGGTCATCGGTGTCGTTCTGGCACTTGCCCCCGGGGCCATCATGCATTTTCGAGGTCGCGAACCAATACTTCTCGCCGATCTTGTTCAGGATCCAGACCTTGTTGGGCACGGTGTAAACGCCCTCTTTCGGACACTCGGGGATTTGTAGATAGTTTTTCACTTGCTCGCAGCCTTCGGGCTTGAGCACCAACTGCTGGGGCGGCAAGTTGCCGACGCCGACCTTGCGCGCTATTGCCCACGAAATGCGGTCGTCGAGGCCAGTCATGAACGAGACCGATAGGAGCATAGGCAGGAGCACAGCGACGTAAATGACGGCGGGAAGTCGCGGCGCCCTCGGGATGAGGATCGGCAGCAAATTCACCACGCAGATGAATACAACCGGAATGAGGGTATTGACCGGCGAGGCGCCGGGCAGGCGCTCCGCCGCATAACCGACGATGCCGATTGGCACGAGAAAGCTCAGCCCCCCGAATATGCACGCGACCGCACGGCCGAAGCCGATCGCCAACGGCGCTGTCTTCCGTAAGAACCGATCGCGCCATTTCTCGCTTTCTGGGGCTGCGGCGTATTGGGTCTTGACCCAATCGCGAAACCATAGCGCCTGCACTGTGAACACGACCACGCCAGCCAGGAGCCACGGCCATGCGCACGAGAACCACAGGTGCACAATGGCGCAACACGCCAACACGGTGTATAGCATCGAAGTCAGGACGACGAACACTTCCCGCGCTGCTTCAGGGTTTGGCCTCGCCCTGTCATCCGCCCGGGACGGATCGCCGCCGGAGGCGGCATCCTGGGCCGGCATCTTGCGAAATACCGGGGGCGGAAACCACCCCCACACCCAGAGCCAGACGACGCCCGGCAACAGCATGACCCCGAACGCGACGCCCCAGAAAAGCGCCCCGATGATCGTCACCGCGATGGCGAAGAACGGCAGATCCTGGAGTCGCAGGTCGGGGATGGTGCCGACATCGAAGTAGTAGGGCAGCAATACCAACGAACTGCAGGCCCAGGCGATGGCCAAGCCGATGATCTTCGCAGCTTTTAGATTCCTCGACAGCCTTGACTCGGATTCCTTCTCGCCTTCCTGGCGCGACTTTTCTTCAGCCATGGATGAGGCCTCCCAAAGCTATGCGTAAGTCAGTAAATCATTTTTCGGATCGGCCGCCGTACTCGCACCGTCCTCAAGGGACAGTCGTTCCATGCGACTCCCTTTCGCGTCAGGCCTGCGAGATGGCGTCCCACACCGCAGGGGAGACGTCACTCTCTGCGGTATAGAAGTGGCGCGATGGCACGTTGGCCGCCAGGACAGCCGCTGCGTACTGCTCAATTTCGTCCGGCTTGGCCAAGGCGATTTCGCCGGCCATTGGCGCGATCAGGCTCGGTGTTGCGCCCGCTTGGGTCCAGAACTCGATCGAGCGGCGGTAGTTGTCGGCAGGATCTCCGTGGCCGACGATGCCCTCTGTCGTCCGCCAGTAGGCCTGGGGCAGCAGGATGGTCGCGAAGCTGAAGAACACCGGCCACGGCAGATTAGGCCAGGCGCGGGCCGAGGTGTAGACCGAGGTGACGCCAAAGGTTTTGCCGTTGGCAGCATTCTTGACGCGGGTGCAGAAATTGGTCGCTACACCCTCTAATCCCGGTTGGTCCCAGTTTAGGCTGGCCTTGGGATGGGCTTCCGGATCGACGTAGTAGCCATCCATCCCGGCAGCGAAGAGGCTCGCGGCGTGATCGGCCTCGGCCATTGCGGATGCGTCCTTCGACGACGGCCAGCGCCAGCCATAGACCCCAAAGTTGTTCTGCTTGCAGGCGGTTATGGTTGCTGCGTTGAGGTTGTCGGTGCGAACGGCCACGGCCGTTGCCTTGACGTATTTGGCACGCTCGATCAGCCAGGCGACGCTGGCGAAACCAACGACCCAAAGCACCTTTTCATTGGTAAGTGCCATGTAATTCTCCGAGGTGAGGCGGTAACACCCTTCATCAGTGGCAGCAGGACTGCCGTTCTACTGGACTTCAATCGCCAGAGGCCCCGCGCTGCATTTCAGTTGTTGTGCGTAGTAGGCCCAGAGGGCTTTTTCAGAGAGCTTTCGCGCCGTTACTCCGGCAAGGGTCTCGACCGAGTTGGCGACGGCTTCGTTGTTGAGCGAGAACCAGGAGATGCCGCGAATCAAATGGCTAGTAGCGGCAGAGACTGTGGCTTCGGACATTGAGGAATACTGGTCCACCCCGGCGATCAGCGAGGCTTTGGTCGGGGCGCTTCCCTAGGTGTCCGCGTCGGTCAAGCAGAGCGAGCCTGTGTAAAGCTTCTCCTTGCAGGCGGTCGAGTTTGCCGCTGCAGGGACCAGGATGCCGATTGAATCGTAGACTCCCTCGAATAGCACCCGGATGAGTTGCGGCCCGAACTCATCCGGCTTGGGGTAGGACAGGGAGGCCGAAGGCTTACCGCCCTTCGCCAGTTCTACCGATATTCCGGAAAACTGCACGCTCATACCGGCTCGCGTGACGAAGGCGTCCTGGCCGAGGGGCGGGCTGAGCAGGCAAGGCGTCGTCGAGCTGGCACCGGAGCGGCACAGATCGTTGATCGCACCGTCGAGGGCGCTCCTGATGGAATTCTGAACGTCCCCGCTCGGCTGCAGCTTTTGCAAGGCGTCGCCAACCTTGTTGTTCAGCTGTTTCGAGAGGTCGGCAGTGTCCAGGGAAACCTGGATTAGATGACCTCCCCGGAAATAGGCGCGGAAATAGGTGGCGAGCACGGCGCCTGTATATAGCTTCTGGAAGGAACCCTGAATCTTCGTCGCGTCGCGAAACTGTGGTTGGACGCTATATTCACGGATCATTTCCCCAGCTCCGCTCAGCGCCATAACTTCGAAGCCACCTCTGTCCAGAACTTGCTTGATGGTGTCGGCCATCGCGGCGTCGGACCGGCCCACGGAGTCCAGTGTCTGGACAGCTTTCTGCTGCCTGGTAGCGTCCAATGCATAGGGATAGGCCACCTGCTGTCGCTTGAGCAGATCGCCGACCTGGGCTACGGCCTGGCTGCCTGCGTCCAGTTGGCTCTTGGACAATGAGCCAACGGCTACGTATTCGTCTCGCCATGGCATCAGCGTCATCGTAAACGCCCGTATGCTTTGGGCGTCGGCGCCGATCACGTCAATATGAAAGTTCGCCGGGTGCTTATCCAATGCCAGGTTGACGTCGTCGGCGTTGACCGGGTCCATCTGTGCAGCGCTGCCGCCCTTGTCGATGTTTGCCACTAGATCGGCTACAGCAGGAACACTGGCACGACGTTCGGCCGGTGAGGCCGGATCGGTCAGTGCGTGGGCAGCGGTGAGGGCGCGGAAGGAAGGCGCCGTCGCATCTCGAGGCGTAGTGCAGGATCCAGGGTCATTGTTCAGGCCGAGTTGCACAGCGCAGCCCGTAAGGCCGCCTGCAGCCGACAGAACCAGCAGGTACTCGAAGTTTGGCATGGGAGACCCCGGCAAGAACATGACTTTGAATCTTTCGTAGGTGGGAAGCTCGCTCCGGACGGACCAACCGGCAATATTTCGGGGCTAACCAAACTTTAAATTCTGAGCACGTACGCTTTTCAGTCGCCAATGTCATTTGCCGACTCTTTCCGGACCATGAATAGCGAGCCTTAGTTAGAAGCAGTGGCTGGGAGAATACAGAAAAAACACCTTGTTAAGTCGTGGCAAAAATGACACTCTTAGGCTGTAAATTTGCCGTGATGCGTACTCATGAAAGAAATCGTGTTGTTGGCCCTTGACGGAGGTATAGCCTCTACGCTTATCGGACCCTTGGAGATTTTTACTTACACCGGCGGAATGTGGAATTACCTGGCCGGGGAGCCTCTACAGCAGCAGTTCCACGCCAGGATTGCGACAATCGACGGACGCCCTGTGGTTTCCCGAACCGGGCTGCAAATCAACCCCGATTGCAGTGTCGATTCGGTCGAAACTGCGGATGCCATCCTGGTCACGTCTTGCGGCGAGGATATTGAAGGCGCCATCCGTGCAGGCCAACCGATCGCACATTGGCTCATTGACCATTACCAGAGGGGTACGATCCTCGGATCTGTGTGCTCGGGCTTGGCGCTGCTGGCCATGACCGGACTGCTCGACGGAAAGAAGGCGACGACTCACTGGGGAATGATCGAGCATTTCAGGAAGCGCTTCCCCAGCATCAACTTCCAGCCTGACCAACTGCTCGTCGACGAAGGGCGATTGCTGACTGCCGGCGGCGGATACGCGGGTAACGACTTGTCGCTGTATCTAGTGGAAAAGATGTGCGGCAAGACCCTGTCGAAACAGTGCGCTGACGCGTTGTTGCTCGAGACCGGGCGGCAGCTGCAGACACCCTTCGCAGGCTTGCTTCAACATCGTCTGCATGGAGACGAGCGCGTCCAGGAGATCCAGCGCTGGCTTGATCGGCACTATATGGATGAAATCAACCTTGACGAGCTTGCAGCCAAGAACAATATGAGCACGCGCAACTTTATTCGGCGCTTCAAGCAGGCTAGCGGAGAGACGCCGTTAAATTACTTGCAAAAGCTTCGGGTGGAGGCGGCAAAAAAGCTACTGGAAAGCTCGAGCATGAAGATCGATTCGATTGCATCAAAAGTCGGCTACCAGACCGAAGCGCACTTCCGCCAGCTATTCCGTCGCTATACCTCCATGACTCCAGCAGCGTTCCGGAACAAGCATGCCGATGCTGCGATCTTCGCGCGCACCTGATGTTGTCACTTGTGCGCCGTTTTTTGTCCAAAATGACTATGCCCGTCAATTAACCTCCCCGATATAACTTGCGCACTGCGCTGCCTGACACGTGCGCGGTCTTCCGAACGCGCTTCGCCGACGAGCTCGGGAGTCCAGCATCGGTGCGAGTTACAAGTTCAATCGAAAAGAGGAGTTGATCTATGCAGTCGAACGCATTGGAGCAGCCGGGCGCGCTGTGGAGGTTCTGGCTGCGGCTCGCAGAGTTTGCCCGGGAGGCATCCTCCTCCTACCAAGAGCGACAGGACCTGCGGATTGAGCGCTTGGAAGCCGAGCTCCGGCAGTTGCGCGCGCAAGCCGAGCAGAAGTAAACACAAAGACTGGCGCCGGCGGAATGCGTCTGCCCGGTGGCGTCTTTGGGCTTACGAAGAAGAGCTAGTCGCGAGTTGTGCGTCCCCTTCCCCGACCAGCCTAAAGTCCGATGAAACCTTTGTAGAGGCACAATCCCGCTCCAACCAGAAGCGGGATGAGGGTCAGGATGATCCCGGCTGTACGACCAAATACGTATTCCTGGGTAAACGAAAGCGCGTATCCATGTATCAAGCGCCCTACGAGCAGCGCAGCACCCATTGCGTGTAGCCACCAGCGCGGGAGGCCACTCAACTCAAGGAAGCCCATCATTAACAGGACTAGCGGCACATATTCAGCAAAGTTGGCGTGTCCTCGGATTCGGCGCAGTACCTTCGGATTTCCTCCGTCTCCAAGACCGGGCCCGCTAGGCCCGATACGTGCGGCGATGACCCTGAGGCTAAGAATCAAGAACCAGAGCGCCAAAGCGCCAGCGTAAATCAGCGTGACGGCCATAGATCAACCTAAAAGGATGCGTGGATGCGGAATTGTGGCCGGAGCCAGCGTGATCCACAAGCGATGAAAATGCCAATTTCTACTGCATACCTGCCGTTTTCGAGTGCCCGCATGTATCGAGGAACCTATCTACCTCAGCGAGGTCGGCGAACGACGTACTCGACTGTATTGCAATGCGGTGCGGCAGTTGTGCGGCATGTCTCATTTCTATCTGCGTCATCGCTTGCGCGGCACATCCAAAGGAACTTAGCGTGAGCGAATCGGTTGTGCGTCCTTTCTTCAGCGTCCCTAAGGGATCGCCCGAGGGCATGTATCCGGCAATGCGCTGTCCTTGGCGTGGTGCGCATGGTCATAAGAACTCAAAACAGCCACTTGATTCTGGGAGTGAGGGATGCGGACGCCATTCGTGCCCGCCCACAGGTATCGACCTTGGGAGATTCTGAGTTGCCATAAAAGGCAGCCACAAGGGACGGGGTATTTCGGATATTCCATCGCGAAACGATGGAATAACACTACTCGGTTAGAGTCATCCGTACTGTGAAAGACCCTATCTCACATATTGGCGAGATCTGCTACCAGGTGATCCAATCAGCTTCGATGCCTGGCGCCAGGGAGGCCCTGCGCACGGCTGCGCTCGCCTTCGAAGCGCCGTTCTACATGCTGATGGTTCGAGGCGCCACGACCTCAATGGACCCCGTGCAGCTCATCATTTCCAACTACCCAAAGGACTTGCAGCGTCGATACGACGAAATGAATGCCTGGACCTTTGATCCGGTATTGGACAAAGCGCTTAAAACCACAGAACCATTCCAATGGGACGAGCTGTTCGAAACACCGCGACAAAAAGCCCTTCTCAGAGAGTACGCGAGATACGGTATGGCTCGTGGGATGACAGCATCCTACAGAGGGTCGGAGTCGTCAGTGGCTATCTTGTGTTTCTGCGGCCATCGACATGTTTCGGACAACGCCGAGCTTTGGAAGAGGACGAAGGCGGCTTTGATCCTCCTTACCGCCACGCTGCAGCGGACGGTCCACCAATTGATCAAGTCACGCGACTGCAGGCTGCGCAGGCTGCAACCAAATCGTGCCCTGAGCGAGACGGAGCGTCGCTGCGTTCAGTTGATAGCGATGGGGAGAACGGCGGAACAGACGGCTGTGGTTCTCGGCGTCAAAACGCGAACGATTGGTTACTACCTGGATCGGGTTGCGGAGAAACTGGGAGCAACCAGTCGAAAGGAGGCTGTCGCCTTGGCAATTTCGTCCCATCTTGTCGAAACGCGAAGGTACCCGCCCCTGACCTTCGCCCGAGACCGGGACTGAATCCATCCGTTGACGGCCAAAGGTATTATCGTACGAGATGCAGTGGTTGCGTGCCAGATCGCAACTCGAGGAAGCCCTCCAGCACGCCCGATAGCGCCGCAGTCGATCGTGCACCACCTTTTTCGCATGACGTCCGCATTACAGTGATCAAACCCTGACATAGCGTATCGACAGACAGGTCGGCGTCGCAACCTATGACAAGATCGCGTCGATGGGCGATTAGTGCAAATGCTGTGGAGGTCATCTCCGATGCAACTGTCATTTCCTCCAAGCTCAGAGCCTCGAATTCGTAGGACTCGGTTTTTCCTGACAGCTCGTCGAACAGTCGCAAAAGCTGCTCCTCCGCAGCGCGGCGGGACGCACGGGAATCGGAAAAAAAATAATGACACATGAGGGTTTGGGCAGCCGCCAATGCTAGTAAACGATAAGCATCAAAATCCTTTATGAGCTGGTTCTTGGCTACGCGAAGCATGACTCCTTCCAGTTCGCCAACCCATTCGTCTGTAACAAAGTATCGGTCGTCGCGGTTCGCCGCTTCGCTCACTAGTCAGGCCTCTCCATGGATGCTTGACATTTTACGCAGGCTCGAATTCCTGGCACAACCTTTGCTGCAGCGCAGCAGGATGCCATTGGGTGCCGTATCTTGCGCGCCGCCTATCTGGATGAAGTATATGAATACTCGATCCGAACAAAGGCCAAGCGATCTTTTCGTAGTCTACCAAGCGGACCATCTTCGGCGCCGACAAAGATGTCTCCTCCGATTTCACCGAGGATGGAGTCCGTAAACTTGTAGCTGAATCTCGGTCGAGCAGCCCAGTTGCCAATGCCGACGAAGTAGAGAAGATCCACGTTCGCGGATGTGCGGAGGTCGGCCGTGTTATAGGTTAGGCCACTACCCACACCAAACAAATTACGATGAAATTGATCGTCGATGATTGCCGCCCCGATAGCGAGCTGCTGCAGTGGCGGGAGCACCTGGTGTGTATCCAAATAGTCGAAGGTGTGTCGGTAAGCGGTTTCCCCGTAAGCTGACCACTCGCCAAAATTTCGTTCGAGTCCGAGGACTCCAAGAAAAAAGGACTGACGTGAGCCGAGGGGGTCCGATCCAGAGCCATCGACTAGGTTGTAGGCAGCCTCGCTGCGAACAACCCATTTGCCCATCAGTCGTTCGAGGTCGGCACCAAAGACTCGCTCGAACGGGTAGTTGAGATTGAGCCTGCTAGCGGCCAAGTCGGCCGGATGAGCTGAAAGGGTCGGCCACTTGGACGGGCCTTGAAAATATGAGAGGGACCAGGACATGTCGGAATTGGAAACGTCATAGCGTATCGCGGCTGCGTTCAGTGAAGTTGTGCGCCCCAGATCGACGTATTGAAAGCCAGAAACTGGAGGCAGCGGCAGATCGTCGTGCCTGAATAAGGGCTGCCACACGAACTGCAGGTTGTGATCGCCCCAGGACCAATCCGTACTCAAAGAGAAGGGGCCGACCTTTTGGTCGGAGTCGTCTGGAACCAGCCACGTGAATTTGCGGGCCGTCAGGTTATCGGTTGGGTTGATCAGGTCAGCCCGCCCCCAGGATATATTTTGCTCGCCGAGCCGCATCCGGAGCGGGCCGGATTTGTAGCTCACGTAAGCTTCGCGTGGTACGGCCACCGGTGCAACATGGCCGAGAACGACCGTTCTGCTCGTTGCGACACCATCCGCATGCGCCGACCAGCCGCCCGAGACCTTTGCATCACCCTCTAGTTCGATAAAGGGAAAGTAAATCGGCCCAGCGTCGTCAAGGGTGCGTGTCCCTGACCAGGTGTTTAGGGATGCCTTTGCGGTGAGTCCAGTGCTGATCACGTTCTGAGCGCGCGCGAGGCCAACTGCGCCGACGAGAAGGAAGGGCAGGGCTAGGTAAGGCGTCCCACGCCAAGAACTATTCTTCAAGGGCGCGCGGACTGAACTGGTCCTCGGGGATCGATTTCGTCGGATTGAAGTCATCTATCGTAATTTTGGTCGAGTGGCCGCTCTGCAGGTTCTTGGCATCGATTTCGCGCGCGACGAAGACGCCCTGCTGTCCATTCACTGGCTCGATGGAACGGTTCCAGATGGTCTTCAAGGGCTTGCCGTCGATATCCCATATATCGATCTTGAGGGCAACAGACGTTGCGTCATCGACGCACGTCTGCCGTTTGCTGTATCCGCTGTCGTCACGAACCGAATCCGACGTTGGCGTCGACTCGACGACCCGGCACTTGCGGCCGTCGACGACATCCTCGCCGGTTAAGCGATGGGACCATGCGGATACCTTGTAGCCGAGCACATCACCGTAGCTGAGATCAGTTCCCATGAAGCTGCTTTTTTTGTCGCTAGCGACTACGCGGCGTACTTTTTTTGCGGCAGGTATGTACAGCCAAAGTTCATCGTCGGCGCCGGTGTGATCTATCAGAAGGGTAGCGATACCCCTGGCATCTGCGGGGAAGTCAAAACGGGTCATCCTCCGGTTGTCGGTTTTTCCGGCCTGTAGCTTCATGTAACTGGACACCTTTCTGATCTGTTGGGCGCCGTTATCTCCGGTCAGAACAAAAGTTGCCTTCGAGTCGGCGCCGGTTACCAGAGTGGAACGCCAGCTTCTGTCCATGAGGCTCGCGGGATCGGAACCCACGGCATCGGGCTGCTCAGAGGCCTGCAAGCTCCAGGATGCCAGCAGCAGAATGCAAGCCGATATGGGGGAGGCCCCGGCTACCAGGCGAGTTGAATCAGTCATGGTCTTCTCCTTGGTCGATGTTGCGGTAGGGCGTCAAGGGCTGCAAAGGGCGTCGGCCACTCCGCCACGCTTGGATCGTCCGCAGCACACCATGACTGCGGTGACTCACTTCGAGGCGTGTACGGCATCGGAGCTCATCAGTTTTCGCGGAAATAGCGCGGCGGGACGTAACAGAATCAATAGAGCAGGGAACAGCGTGAGGGATGCCAGTGCGCTGCCGAACATGGCAAAGCTAACCAACACTCCAAGCCAGAGATGTACGTTGTAACCGATGGAAGCGACCAAGCCGAGAAAGCCCCCAGCGACCGCGCTCGCTACGAAAAGCACCGCCTTGCCAGCAGTGCGATAGGTCTCCCCAAGGGCTCCACTGACGTCATCCGGATCAAGCGATAGGAACGCTCGCATTCTCATGCCGAAATAGATCGCATAGTCGGCTCCAATACCGACGGAGATCGCAACTATCGTTATGGTTGCCACGTTCAGCGGGAACGACAGGACGGTCATCGCGGCGAAGCCCAAAACGGTTGCCGCCAGCAAAGGCACGGTGACAAGAATACCCATCACGACGGATCGGAATAGAAGACCGGAGATGACGGCTGCCAGAAGGAGGATCTGCGCCATATTGATGAGCTTCATTTTGACGAAGCTTTCGTTAACGGAAAGGGTGGTTGCGCCGGTTCCGCCCAACATCATCCGCACGCCGTGAGGAAGCCTAGTTCCAAAGCGACGATTGAGCTCGGAGAACAAGGTCGACACAAAGTTTGACGAATCGGTTCGTGCGAGAACCCGTATCAGAGCGGCGCTCTTAGTGGAGGTTAGTAAGTCGTCCAGTGCCCCAGGGGTGGCTCCGATTTCATAGGTCGCGAGGAAGTTCCGCACCGCCTCGGACGAATAGCCGGCGGTTGCTTTGCAGTAGTCATCGTTAAAGCCGCAACCGACCTCTTGGACGGCATCAAAATAGGAGGCATCAGCACCGATATCGGGGACTGTTGAGAGATACGCCTGAACATCTCTCATCAGCATTCCCATCTCCCCAGTTGTCATCGAATCCGGGGCGGAACCTTGAAACAGCACGTAAATGACATTTGCTCCCGAGAAGTCGGTGTTCAGTGTGCGCTCTGATTTCCGGAACTCTGTGAACGTCGCAAGGTTGTCGTCTAGGGAGTTGTTGACCTCGACCTGACTGGCAAGGATGCCGCAAATACTGAAGGCGGCTAACCAACCGAACAGAATGTAAGGTGCGTTCCTGGGATTGGCTGAACGCGACAGCCTTCCGATTAATCGGTCCCACGCAGTCACCTTGCGGTCCATGGGCAGCGCGGGTGGGCTGACCAGCAGGCGCAGCGCGGGGATGAACGTCAGTTCAATGGCCAGGCCGGCAAAAACACCAACCGATATGAACAGGCCGAAGCCCCGAATCGCCGGGATCTTGAATATGGCAAGAGAGGCGAAGCTCAGCGCTGCCACACAGGAGGCTGCCGTCATAATGGGCGCGAGCGTGCTGAAGGATTCCTCGATCGCAGCGCGGCTGAGCGCCCGCCTATCGCCGGCAAGTCGGCCGTCTACTCGGCGTGAATCAAGAGCCTCGCAGTACCGTTTGAGCATCTGAACTGCATGGCCGGCTGTAAGCGCTACGATCAGGATTGTCGCCGCAGAATTGAACGCGTCGAGCCTCATGCCGGCGCGTGTCATGATTGCGAGGCCGATGGTGGCGGACGCCACTGCGGTGATGAGCGGGAACACCAAGCCCTGCATCGAGCGGAAAGCCTCGAAATGGATGAGACCGATAATGACTAGGGCCAGCGGCAAGACCAGAAAAATGTGCTGCGAGAACCGCTCAATCTCGGCGAACGCTACGGGCTGACCGCCCAGGGTGACGGTAAAACCGTTAGTGGCGATCGCGTCAAGCTTGTCGCGCAGTGTCGCCACAAAGATCTGCTTGCCCTCTATGGGGTTGTGGATTCTGAACAGAATCAGGGTCGATCTGTTGTCGGTGCTTACCAGTGGGCGAAAGATCCTGCTGCCCCGTAGCCTAGAGGCAAGCTGCTCTGACGAGTATCCCTTTCCGACAATCGGCGTGATTCTGACGTCGTCCCCGACTCGCTCCACGACCTCTGCCCGGTCGGAGACGATGGATGTGATGTCCTCCTTCTTTACTCCCGTGAGTGCTTCAAGCGTTCGCTCGATATGACGCACGTAGTCGATCGCCGCCGGCTCGAAGATTGACCCCGAAGTCGACGTCACGCCGACGACAATGTAGTCGGATGGACCGAACAGACGGTCGCTCAGGTTGTTGGTGGCCGTGATCTCATGACTTTCCGGAGAAATGGACGATAAGTCGAAATAGATTCTGGGAGGAAATGGAAGGCAGATAAGTGCAATGAGCTGAATCAGCGCGCCTAGTGCAATTGCCGTTTTGGGGTGGTTCAGTACCGCGTGCAACAAGGTCTTGTACATAACCTCTCCGATTCATCCTGAGTGCTATTTGCGACAACTCTGTGTGGCTCGCGTGCTCATGCGTGGCGCGGTGGTGTTTGAGTGATCACATCTCTCAAACCCAGCTTTGTAACAAAGGCAGGCGGACGGCAACACTGTCATTCCTGACAGTGCCTGAGCGACTTTTGCCAATGAGAATGCCGGGGCTCAGGAAGGTCCACGCCGTTAGGCTCCATGGGACCGCAAGATGAAATATCGGAGGCGCTGTGACGACCTCGGCAAAGACGATTGTCGATATAGGCGTGGCCAATGCCGCTCGCGTTGGCGATAGGCCGTTTTTGCTTTGGCTCGACAACGGCAAAGTTGAATCCAGGTCCTTAACGTTCTCCGAACTGGATAGGGCTTCAAGAGCATTTGCCGTCCAACTGCTGGACGCTGCATGCACACAGGCCAGGGCATCAGAAGAAGGGCGTCAGCCCCTTGCCTTGATCATGACCCGGCATGGGCTTGAATTCGCCATTGCTTTTTTTGCTTGCCTGTACGCCGGAGTTGTCGCGGTGCCAGCTTATCCCCCAAAGAAAGGGGAGAGCGGCGATCGCCTGCATGCTTTGATCGCCGATTCGCAAGCCGTCATTGCCATTGCCGACCGGACCACAATCGAGTCGGTCAAGGCGGCGGCCGGGATCGGGATGGCAGTCCTGTCGGTCGACGAGGTTCGCGAAGACCTTGCTTCGCGGTGGGAGCATCCTCCCATTGATCCGGAGTCGACCGCCTTCATCCAATACACCTCAGGGTCAACCGGTGCACCGAAGGGGGTTGTCGTTACGCATGGCAATCTCATGAGCAACCAGAGCGCCATCAGCCTGGCCATGAATCATGATGAACGGACGATCTTCGCAGGGTGGCTGCCGCTGTTCCACGACATGGGTCTGGTCGGCAATTTGCTGAATCCGTTCTACCTCGGCGTGCGTTGCGTACTGATGTCGCCGCTGTCCTTCATCGTCAACCCTATTCGCTGGCTGGAGGCAATCAGCAAATATCGGGCGACCACTAGCGGCGGGCCGAACTTTGCCTACGAGCTGTGCCTATCCAGAACCACACCTGAACAGAGAATGGGCCTGGATCTGAGCAGCTGGAAGGTGGCATTCAACGGAGCGGAGCCCGTCCGCGCAAGCACCATCGAGCGATTTGCAGAGGAGTTCGCCCCGCACGGATTCGATCGTAAGGCGATCTTCCCGTGCTACGGAATGGCGGAAGCCACGTTGTTCGTGGCCGGCCCTGATATGGATGCGCCGCCCACAATACTTGACGTCAATCAAGAACGGCTGGCGAAGGGGACCGTTGAAATTGCTGAACCGCATACGCGGCCTACGCGCGCCAAAGCAGCCGGCGGGCCAGTCGGGTCTCTCCGCCTCGTAAGCTGCGGCGCACCGTCGGACGAAACAATTGTCCGGATTATCGACCCTTCGAACGCTCAGCTTCTGGACAGCGGCCAGGTAGGTGAGATCTGGATTAGCGGACCGGGGGTTGCCCGGGGCTACCACCGCCAGGTGGCCCTCACCGACGACACCTTCTTCGGGGCGATTTCAGGCGACGCCACTGGACATCGTTTCCTCCGGACCGGAGATCTTGGATTTCTGCGCGACGGGCAATTGTACGTCACCGGCCGATGCAAGGACGTCATCATCGTCAATGGCCGGAACCTGTATCCACAGGACATCGAAGCCAGCGCGATCGCGGCGCATCCTGTTCTGTCGGGCGGCGTGGCTGCCGCGTTCTCCCTCGATCGGGACGACCAAGAGCAAGTTGTGCTGGTGATCGCGTCCAGCGAGAAGCAGATGCAGGACATGCCTGTACAGGATTTGCTGCGTGCGGTGACGCGCGCCGTGACGCACTCGCACGCGATCGATCTTCACGACCTGGTGCTAGTGAGGTCACGACTGCCTGTGACGTCGAGCGGCAAGATCCGACGTTCCAGGTGCCGACAGATGTATCAGGCTGACGCGTTTACGAACGTTCTCGCGTCCAAGAAGGCTGGGATGTAGCAGATGTTGGAGAAAACATGAGCGTTGACGAAGTGGCGCACTGGTTGGCGGACTATCTAAGCTGCCTTCTCAAGATCCGAGCGGATCAAGTCGATCCAGATCTACCGTTTGACAACTACGGCATAGATTCCAAATCGGCCGCGGCGATGGTGGGTGACCTGTCAGCGTGGCTAAAGCGAGATCTGGAATTGGCCATTATCTACGATTTCCCGTCGATCGAGGCGCTCAGTCGGTACCTCGGCGCGGGAGGGGAGGCCGCGTGATGACTACAAGGTCCGCAACTCCTCAGCCCGGAGCCGAAGCGCTCTTCCGCTGGCTGCTGACCGATCGGCCTAGACTGGCGTGGCCGACATTCGGCCTCTTTCTGGCATTTGTTTCGCTGTTTGTCGGGGAGATTGTATTCGCGACCGCCGGATTGTTGCCGATTCCCTTGGCGGTCGCCCTCGGAACCCTGGCGAGCTACTGGTCGTATTCTGTATTGCACGAGGCGGCTCACAACTTGGTAAGCACCAGCAAGGCGGTCAACGAATGGGTCGGGAGAATCTGCCTCCTGGGTATTTCCATCACGCCCTTCTTCCAGACCTACCGGTTCCTGCATCTGGCGCACCACCGGTTTACCAACGATCCGAAGCGCGATGCTGACTACTGGTCCGGGGGAGGGCCACCCTGGACTCTGCCGCTGCGCTGGATGGTTATGGATGTGGCCTACGCCGCCACCTACTTCAGAGCCGGATTTTACTGGGAGCGCCCACGCGGAGAGAGGATCGAATTCTGGGCTTCGATGCTCTTTGGCGTAGGCGTACTTGCCCTGGTGTGGTCCATGGGATGGCTCAAGCCATTTCTCCTGTTCTATATCCTGCCGACCCGTCTTGGGTTGTTCATTCTGGCTTTTGCTTTTGACTTTCTTCCCCACTATCCCCATCGGATAACTGCGCGGGAGAACATGTTCCGGGCAACCAACAACCGCGTCGGCATGGAGTGGCTGATGACACCTTTGCTGGTTGGGCAGAACTACCATCTCGCGCATCATCTTTATCCTACGGCGCCGTTCTACCGTTACCGTCGAGTATGGCTCGCTAGGAAGGCCTACCACGACGCCCGCAACCCCGCCTGTGTCAAGCCGTTCGGCCTCAGCCCCACTGGCACCCGTGGCGGAGTCGTCGGTTCGACCGACAGCGTTGCCGAGCCGGCTGCCCGAAATACTGCGCGGTCAACATAAATCCAACAGGAAGCAGGAGCATCAATGACATGTCCGTAACGATGGCGGTTCCTGAGTGGTACCTCAAGCATATGAAGCCCGCCGTGGACTACGCCGCGAGCCTGGTGCCCAATCCGTTTTCACAGCCCGGAGACCTGTCGGGCTACGTCGCTCTTCATCAGAACGACTACTTGAGGTTGGGCAACCATCCCAAGGTGGTCAAGGCGCGGGGACGGGCCAATTCGCGGAAGCGGGAAGAAGCATTCATGTCCTCCGTCTACGGCGGAGGCTCCGATGAATGCGAGGTGTTTCGGCAGTGCATCGTGGCCGCCATGGATGCCGAGGATGCCATGCTCACAACGTCGGGGTGGGCGGCCAACGTTGGCTTGCTCGAAGCCATTACGCCGCTGTTTCAGCCCATTTACATTGACAACCATGCACACGCCTCGCTCTATGACGGAGTGAAGCTCTCGCTCGGAAAGAAGGTTGTGGTCAAGCACAACGATGTCGATGACCTGGCGAGGCGCATTGACAAAAACGGGCCGGGCGTCGTCGTCATCGATGCTGTGTACAGCACCGATGGATCAATCGGCGACGTCGAGGCCTATCTCGATATATGCGAAGCAAATCAGTGTTTACTGGTGCTCGACGAAGCGCATTCGTTCGGCTTGTTCGGGAACGGCGGCGGCCTCGCCGTCGAGCTGGGTCTTGCCGACCGCGTGCACTTCCGAACTGTCAGCCTTAACAAGGCTCTGGGCGGCCACGGCGGACTTATCGCCGGCAACGCGGAGTTGATGAAAATGGTGCGTGCCCGTTGCCGCTCTGTCATTTTTAGCTCCGCCACGTCGAGCGTGTCTGCGGCGGGGCATTTGGCTGCTTTGCACATCATCGTCAAGGAGACTGCGCGTGCCAAGCGCTGCATGAGGAAGGCCGAGCTTCTCCGGCGGGAGCTGGCGGAGATTGGCGTCGATACCGGCGATAGTCAGTGCCAAATCGTCTCGATCATGTTCGACGGTGAGGACGCTGCATGTCGCTTCTACGCCGGCCTGCGCGAACGCAAGATTTTGACTTCCGTGTTCGTGGCCCCCGCAATACCCCTCGGCAAAGGACTCGTCCGGTTTTCGGTCCATTCGGAGTTGACCGACGCTGAAGTCGATCATGTCGTCGCCAGTACCGAGGAGGTACTGGCGAAAATGGGCGTTCGACGCCAACAGCCCCTTCGCGCGGCCGTTTGATCGCGCCGCAACATTCATCCTCCGGAGCATGCATCATGGCTGATAACAAGCAAGGCCGTCTATCGATTCACCCCTACATCGGCGGCACCACGTCCAATCTGATCGCCAACGTCCGCAAGAACGGTGGTATCGACAAGCCGCAAGTTGCCACATTTGTGGCGACCCTATGCGGAACCCTCCTGACGTCGCCGCTACGGACCCTGGAGGCCACGTTGTACAGCGGAAAGATCCAGAAGACACCGATCAAGGAAGCGCCAGTGTTTATCATCGGGCACTGGCGTAGCGGCACGACCCATTTGCACAATGTCATCAGCCAGGACAAGCGATTCGGCTATCTTACAACGCTGCAGGCGGTGTTTCCGACCTGCAGCGTACTGCTAAGCCGGAACAAGAGCTTGAAGAATCTGGTTGCCGGGCTCATCCCCGAAAAGCGCATGATGGACAATATGAAGATGCACGTCGACTTCCCCCAAGAGGAGGAATTCAGCGTGTCATGTATCACCACCTCGTCGCACCACTGCAATCACTTCCCGAAGACCATCCGCTCCAGCTTCGACAAGTATGTGCTATTCAATGTCTCCGACTCGGAAAAGCGAGAGTGGAAGCGGGCTTACATGAGCGTCATCAAGAAGGCCTCGTTCATGGCGGGTGGTCGCCGTCTGATTCTTAAGAATCCTTACAACACCGCCCGTATCAAGATGTTACTGGAGTTGTTTCCGGACGCGAAGTTTATCCATATCTATCGCAATCCCTACAACATTTACGTCTCTGCGCTCCATGATTTCATCAAGGAGGCTGAGGAGATGGCGCTGCAGAACTTCACCGAGCAGGACTTCGCTGCGCTGTGCTACGAGCTCTACGGCAAGCTCATGAAGACGTACTACGACAGCCGCCACCTGGTTCCGAAGGGCAATCTGACCGAGGTTGCCTATGAGGATCTCGAGCAGAACCCCATGCGGGAGGTGGCTCGAATGTACAGCGAGCTGGGTCTGAAGCTCACCCCGGAGGCGAACCGGGATATCTCCAGCTATGTGTCGTCGTTGAAGGACTACAAGAAGAACAAATATACCTTCAGCGATACGCTGGCGCGGGAAATTACCGAGAAATGGGGCGATTTCATCAAGCGTCTGAAGTATTCCATACCCGCCGACATCGGTATCGATGAGAAGGCGGCCTGGACCTGCAAGATGGATTACTAGGCAGGGTAAGGGAAAAGCCCGAGCTCCTTCCCCCAGCAACGCATATATAACAGAAACGCAATGAACCTATTGACCGAAATTGAACAGGGCGAGGAAGACTGGGCGTTCTCCGTCGGAGTAACAGCTTACATCTGGGGGTACCCATTGGTGGAATGCTGGAAGGATCGGCTCAAAAAGCTAGAGGCGAGCGCGACCGGGGGCGGCGATGGACTCAACGTCTTCCGGCACGTGAGAACCTTGTCCACGCCTGACTCGAGTGAGTTCGTCAATGCAGCGTGCGACTTCCTCTATTCCACGGCAGTAATCGATCTGCGGGCCGGTCCGCTACAGCTGTCCGGGCCCGACTTTGGAAGCCGCTGGTATGGCCTTCAGATTCTGGACGCGTATATGGAGACAGTGGAAAACATTGGCACTCGCACAGTGGGCGAGAGGGTCCCCACGACGGCGATTGCAAGGAGAGGTACGGCTGCTCTCCTGGGCCAGGAAAGGATCCTTTGGGTGGACAGCGAGTTCCTGTACATCGTCGTGCGTATTGCAGCTGATCCGCTGGAGGATCTGACCGTCGTACACCGGCTGCAAGACAAACTTGCGCTCGATCCGCTTGGCGGAGAGGGCGCAGGCAGGGGGGAGTTCAGAATGGATCCGGTGTACCATGCGCTGCCACACGCGGACGATGATGGGTTGACGTTTTATGCACATCTGGCCGCAGTGGTCCGGAATGTGCCGCCCAAGCCAGGTGAGTCGATGATGACCGGCTTGCTCGCCGAGATAGGGATTCTCCCGGACCAGGAGTTTGCTGTCGACAAACTTCCAGATGGGGTACGGAAGGGCCTGCTGCGTGCGGTGCCGTTTGCCCAGTCCATCCTTGACCGGAAGCTGTACGAGGTCGGAACCTCTATCAACGGCTGGGGACTGGTCAAGGACATCGGCACCTACGGCCAGAACTACATCATCCGGGCCCTCGTAGCCAAACATGGAATCTGGGCGAACGTACCGGAGGAGAGCCTGTATTTCATTGCACGGACCGATGAGCGGGGCGAGCTGCTGCATGGACGTAACCGGTACCGGATCACCTTCCCAAAGGGTGCTGCGCCTCCGGTGAGCGCATTCTGGTCGATAAGCTACTACGACGAGTCAGGTAGGCTCACGCGCAATCCACACGGGCGATATTCGTTGAACTCCCAGTACGGCCGACTCGCTGATGACGACAGTGGTTCGTTGACGCTTTTTTTCGGCGGGGACGCAGAAACCGCGCCGCTCCGGTCGAATTGGCTGCCGGCGCACGACGGAGTCTTTTTTTTGAACCTGCGGTGCTACAACCCGGCGCCGTCGCTTCTTGATCTAGAGTATCGCGTGCCGCCAGTTGTCAGATGCGATTGATAGCGGTATGCCAGCAACTGGAAACACGTGAGGGGATCGAAGAATGACAAAAACGGCATTGGTCACAGGAGGATCATCCGGCCTGGGGCTGGCGATGGCCAAGGCGCTTCGCTCGCAAGGCTACGACTTGTTACTCATCGCGCGCGACCGGGACAGGCTGATACAGGCCAAGGGAGCATTGGAGGCTATTGGAACGGGGAAGGTATGGATCTATAGCTGCGATATCTCGGACGAGGACGCCCTTATGCGCACGTTTGAGGCGATCTGCGAGCAGTTCCAGTTAATTGATCTCCTGGTACTCAATGCGGGCGTTGCCACGGTCGATCTCCTTGCCGACTACAAGAATCTGTCCGACATCACCAAGAATGTCCAGATCAACCTGCTTGGCGCCATGTCGACGGCTTATCTCGCCTCACCTTTGTTGAAGGCCGGCAGCCGCATTCTGTTCATTTCGTCGGGCTTCGGCTTGGTCGGATCCGCGGGATATTCGCTGTATGCGGCTGCCAAGGGCGGCATCAACAACTTTGCCGATGCCCTGCGACGGGAAATGCTCCCTCGCAAGGTATCGGTCCACCTCGCGTGCCCTGGAGACATCGACACGCCGATGCTTGAAGGCGAACTCAAATCCATGCCCGATTGGATCCGTCAGAAGATGGGGCGTGCTAAAGCGATGCCGCCAGATCGGGCGGCAGCGTACATCCTCGAAAAATGCTTCAAAGGGCAGTTCATGATCATCCTGTCCGGGGATGTCAAACTGCTAATTCTCATTCAAAGACTCCTTCCGCGCGGAGTGGCTATGTACTTGATCGATCGGATTTTGCCTTTACCGCCCTCAGAAAATGAGTTCGTCAAATCGCAGTTATCCAAGAGCGCTGCGTAACTGCTGCGTTTGCGGGCAGTGTTCCGAAACAAGGCAATGCTGTGTAAGACGCAGCGCTTCCTCAACGGCAACTTTGTGATGCAAGCGGGAGCCGCCACGTGCGGGCCTCCAGAATGCGGTCATTACCAACGGCCGCTTAGCAAACCAAGCTGACGCCAGCTATTTTGATCGAATTCCTGGGGTACCTCCCGGAACAGGGGATTGCCGCTGTAACCGCCAAGGCTAACCTTGCCCGCGTAGCTCAAGGGAACGTGGTCCGGCACTTGAACAAAGCCGGCTGTTGTCCTGCGTGCGAGATCTTAGCGGGGGGAGGCTATGCGTTTTACCAAAGGCGTGGCGGTGCTGGCCATGATGGGCACAGCCTTGATCGCCGGTGCACAAAGCACCTGGACTTTCAACAGTCTCCATGACTTCGACCGGACCAGCGCCCGCGCCGAAGGCGGGGTGATCCTCGCGCCGGACGGCAATTACTACGGTACCTTCTCCCAGGGTGGCGCCAACGGCAACGGCGGCATCTTCAAGGTCGCCATCGACCCCGCCACCGGCAACAGCAGCTACAGCGTGGTGTATTCCTTCAGCGCCCTGGCCGGAAACGGCGCCAACGCCGACGGTGCGGCTTCGGCACAGTCTCCGGCGGGCTCGCTGGCGCTGAGCGCGGACTTCACCCAACTCTACGGCACCACCACCGCGGGCGGCGCCTTCGGCCTCGGTACCTTGTTCTCGTTGACGCTGCCCACGCTGGCCAATCCATCGCCCAGCTTTGGCACCCTTGCCAGCTTCGGCGCAAGCTCGGCCGCGCAGGGCTTCGTCACCGCCCAGCCGGCGCTGCAGATCGTGGTCGGCCCCGACGGCACCGTCTACGGCACCTCCCCCGGCGGCGAGATCTGGAAGTACGACGGCAGCCCCAGTGTGCTGTACACCCTGAGCATGGGCACCGGCCCCCGGGTCAATCATGACGGCGAGCTTCCGCAAGGCTTGGTTTATGGCCCGGACGGCAAGCTCTGGGGCGTCTGCGCCAGCGGCGGCGCCAACGCTTCCGGCACGGTGTTCAACCTCACCACCACCGGCCAGTTCAGCCTGGTCTATACCTATTCCAGCGGCCCTTACCAGAGCAACCAGACCAATAGCGACGGTGCCAACCCGATCGGCCTGAGCGCGCTCCCCGACGGCAGCGGCTTCTACGTCGTCACCACCCAGGGCGGCGCCAACGGCAGCGGCGCGATCGGCAAGGCCACCGTCGCGGGCGTATTCACCGCACTGGGCTCATTCCCGGCGGCCGGCGACGCCGGCGGCAGCACTCCGACTGCGGCGCCGTTGGTCGCCAGCGACGGCACCATCCTGCAGACCTTCAGCGCCGGCGGCGCCAACGGCACCGGCGCGGTTTCCACTGTCACCCTTCCGCCTGTTGCGGCCGCAGTCGCCTTCCCCGCAGGCGCCGGCACACTGGCCACCGTCACCTTGAGCCCCGTCTTCACCTTCCTCGCCTTGAGTAGCGACGGTAGCAACAGCAGTGGCGCCATCCCCGTGGGGCCGACGATGGCCGTGTCAGGGCCCGACCCGGCAGGCACCGACCCGCCACCGGCCACCATTGCCGTTGTGACTGGCGACGGTGGTATCGACAGCGTCGGCAACATCATGCAGGCCGTGTCGGCGGAATTTCCCCTCCCGCTGCGGGTGCACTTCACGGAGCATCCCTTCAACGAACCGAGCGGGAACTCCCTCATGCTCAACTGGGTGTCCCAGGGGGCTTCTAAGTGCCACATTTACGTCGTGCTCGCTCCCCCGAACCAGGTAATAGACGAGGACGTGCCTCTCAACGGTCCCCAGACCTTCAGCATCAATAACCAGCCGAAAGCCGGCGCCAATATCACTTGCGAAGATGCTCAACAGCATAAGGGCTTCGACTTCGTTGAGGTCGATTTCAGCGGCTCGTCGTCAGGTGGCTCCTCCTCATCCGGCGCATCGTCGAGCGGCGGCAGCTCTTCAGGCAGCAGTTCCTCCGGCTCTTCGTCCGGCAGCAGCTCTTCGGGTGGCGCATCATCCAGCGGCAGCGGCTCGTCCGGATCTTCGGGTGGCTCGTCCGGCGCCAGTTCCTCAGGCGGCGGTAGTTCCTCGGGCGGAGCTTCGTCCAGTGGTGCCGGCTCCAGCGGTTCGTCCTCGAGCGGCAGCTCCTCCGGCGGCACATCCTCCAGCTCCGGCGGCTCGACAGTGAGCATCGATACCGACGCTGGTCTGGTCAACGTGTCTACCAGCGCCGGTCAGTTCACCCAGGGCGGCGTGGCCGTGACGCCGACCAATGCTTTCGCGGGGCTTGGCCCTGACGAGAAAATACCATTCGGCTTCGTCGGCTTCTCCATCAGCGGCGCACCACCGTCGTCCCAGGTCACCATCACCATCAGCGTGCCGAACCTCCCGGGCATGATCCTGACCGGCTACGAGAAATGTCTCGGCACGTTCGGCTGCAGTGTGCTGAACAAGCCTGGCGCTTCGATCGGCAACGTCGCCCTCAAGGACATCACGCCTGGCTTCGGCACCACCAGGCTGATCCTGACCTGCACCACCGACGACAAAGGGAACTGCGATGACCCGGGTGCTCCGGTGGAGCAGAGCTCGGGAGGCAGCGGTGGCGGCGCGTTCGGCTGGCCGTTGCTGCTGTCCTTCGGCCTGATCGCCGGGAAGCGGCGCCGCTCACGCGCCTGAAAGTGCCCACGGATCGCCGGCTTCGTACGCGCTGCGTCGAAGGCGGCTTGTCACACGGTTGGAATTGAGCGGATCGGCCCCTTGGACTACGCTGCGTCAATGGGAGACATTCAGGATGCGGAGTTTGCCGCACCGCAGCAGCGCCGGGGCCTGCTCACGGCGATCGGCCGAGTCCGGGTCTCGCCGCAGCACCTGCTGCTGTTTGCGTCGGTGCTGATCGCCGCCGGCGCGTGGAGCTGCCTGCGGCTCGCGCTCGATCAGCCGTGGATCGGCCTGTCGCTGGCGCCGCAGGCGAATGGCGTGGTCGTGACCGCCGCCGACAGCGCCGGGCCCAACGCCACGGTGCCGCCGGGTACACGCATCGTCGCGCTGCGCCCGGGCTCCGGGGCCGGCCTGCAGCTCGAAGCCGGCGACCTGATCGAGGACCCCGATTTCCTGACCCAGTACGCCGACTACCGCCGCTTCTTCGCCCGCCAGCAACAGCTCGCGCAATGGCTGCGCGGCGGCAACCTGCAGGCGCAGCTGGCGGACGGCAGCTGGATTCCTCTCGGTAACCGCGCGTCGCGGTCCCTGGCCAGCCTGCCGCTGGCCTTCTGGTTCCAGCTCCTGTTCGGCATGGTTTCGCTGGCCGCGGGCTGTGCCATCTACGCCGCTGCCCGCAGCTTCGGCGCCTGGCTGTACGCGCTGTCCGGCGCTTCGCTGTTCGTGGTCGGCCTGACCGCGGCTGTTTACAGCACGCGCGAGCTGGCGCTGCCGGCCGGGCTGTTCCATCGCTTGTCGGCAGTCGACGATTTCGCGGCACTGGGTTTCTGCGGGGCCTTCCTGTCGCTCATGTGGGTCTACCCCAGGCCACTGGCGCGCTTCCCGGCGCCGTTGCCGATGCTGACCGCCTATGGCGTGGTGGCGGTGCTGCACGTGAACCAGCGGATGGGCACCATCGACAACGGCTATCGCCTGCCGATGGCGGTGGCCCTCGCCGGTGGCGCGGTGATCTCGTTGCTGCAGTGGCGCCGCACCCGCGATCGGCCGGTGGAGCGCGCCGCCTTCCGCTACTTCTTCGTGGTGTGGTTTTCCGGCTGCCTGATGTTCTTCAGCTGCATGTACCTGCCACTGATCCTCGGCTATCCGCCGCCGCTGTCGCAGAGCTACATGTTCGGCTGGTTGCTGCTGGTGTTCCTGGTGATCCCGCTGGGCATCGTTCGTTATCGCCTGTTCGATCTGGAACGCTGGTGGTTCGCCGCCTGGTCCTGGTTCCTCGGCGGCCTGGCGGTGTTCGGGCTCGATACGCTGCTGGTGACCGCCTTCGACGTCGATCGCGGCACCGCCGCGCTGGGCACTCTCGCGGCGTTGGGCTGGCTGTACTTTCCGCTGCGCGAGCACCTGTGGCGCTGGGTGACCCGGCAGCGGCGTCGGTCCCGCGGTGAGCGCTTCGCTGAGGCGGCGCAACACCTGCTGGCGGCGCAGCGGCGGCCGCTGGCCGCATTATGGGAGGAGGCATTGCGGAAGCTCTACGCGCCGCTGAGCAGCGCGCCGCCACCGGCGCCCGCGCCTGCGGCGGCCATTGCAGGCGACGGCATGCGCCTGTGCCTGCCGGGCCCGGCAGGCGTCGGCACGCTGGAACTGATTGGTGCGGAGGGCAGCCGGCGCTTGTTCGACCGCGACGATCTGGCCGACGCCGAGCGCCTCGGAACGTTGTTTGAGCACGTCGCCGCGGCGCGACGCAGCGCGGCCCAGACGGTGGAGCGGCAGCGGCTGGAGTTGGAAATCCGCGAGCGCGTCTACCGCGATCTGCACGACGACCTCGGCGCCAAGCTGCTGTCCCTGGTCTACGCGGCGGCCGACAACCGCAACCGCGACCTGGCGTTGACGGCGCTGCAGGACCTGCGCGAAACCGTGTCGCGCGACGACCGCGCGAATTCGCGCCTGGTCGAGGCACTGTCGCAGTGGCGTGCCGAGAGCGAGCAGCGTTTTGAGGCTGCGGGCGTGGCGTTCGACTGGCGGGAGCAGGAGATCGACGCCGCGCTGCGCATCCGGGCCGACCTGCGGACCGCGTTGGGGCGCGTGCTGCGCGAGGCGGTGAGCAATGCCCTGCGCCATGCCCATCCCTGCCACGCACTGGTCGAAGCCGAACTGGACGGCGGCCGGCTGCGGCTATGCCTGCGGCATGATGGAACCTGCACCGATCCAGGCGCCTGGAGTGCGGGCCGCGGCATCAGCAACATGCAGCTGCGCCTGGCCCAGTTCGGCGGCGACATTGCCTGGCGCCTGGAGGACGGTGAGTGGCTGAGCGCGCGCTGGAATGTTCCCTTCCAGACGGAGGTCGATGCGGAGGTGGGCCATGCGCCACACCCTGCTCCTTGAAGACCAGGCCGATTCGCGCGCCTGGCTGACCGCGGTGCTGCGCAACACCTTCCCCGGCGTCGAAGTGCGCGAAGCACGCACCCTGGCCGAGGCCCGCGCGGCACTGGTGCAGTTCGCCCCGGACCTGGCACTGGTCGACCTCAACGTGCCGGACGGCAGCGGCGTCGACCTGATCGCAGAACTCAGCACCAGCCATCGCTCCTGCATCTGTGTTGTGGCGACCATTTACGCCGACGACCGCCATCTGTTTCCGGCTCTCCGCGCCGGCGCCCGGGGATACCTGCTCAAGGAGCAGTCGCAGCAGGAACTGTCGGCGCTGCTGCGGCGCATCGCCGCCGGCGAGCCACCGCTGTCGCCTGCGATCGCCTGGCGCCTGCTCGATGTGTTCGCCCCCACCGGCTCAGCGCAGGATGAGCTCGCACCACGCGAACGCGAGGTGCTGACGCTGATCGCGCGCGGTTTCAAGCTGGAGGCGGTGGCCCGGGCGCTGGACATCACCCACAGTACGGCCGCCACCTACGTCAAGCAGATCTACCGCAAGCTGCGCGTCAGCAACCGTGCCGAAGCGGCGCTGGAAGCGGCGCGGCGAGGCCTGGTGGACCCGCAGGCTTGAGGTGATCGGGAACTCACGCTGAACGTCAAGAAGCCCATGGTTGGGCTTCTTGACGTCGTAGATTCAAAAGTTGGATTCGCGGCACTGGGACTTCTCCCCGGAACGGGTCAATTCCGTCCTACTCATCCCGCCGGTTGAGACATCGCTTTGAGTGAGCAGCAGTGTAGTAGAGTCGACGCCGGCCTGGTGCTGCGAATCAATCGCTCGCCCATCCACTTCTGCAGATCCGGGCGCAGCAGGGTGACGGAGAGGCCCCGTAATACCGCTGAAGCCGGTAATGCCGGTGGAGAAGGGGCCGTGGCACAAGACAACGCAACATGGTAGACAAAAGCGGACGTGGGGTAGAGCGACATCCGATTCGTCCCCGTTATCATGGGTAGACCTGTCGGCAGGTGAGCTTGAACAAGCCGAGCATAGGCCGATTGCGTGCTAGTTGTGGGCCCGCCAACTACACGATCTGTAGGATAATCTAGTTAACCCGGTCTATTGAGACGACCTGTATTCGAGCCCGCGATGAAAAAGACAGAGTTTGATCAATTCCTTTCTGATGTAGCGGGATCGGATCCTGCGTCATCAATCAACTATGCAACGGAATTAGAGGAGTGGAAGGCCGCACTTGCGACATTCTTCCAGCTCGTTCAAGCCTATTTGAGCGAATTCGTTGAAGCAAAGCGGCTGACTTTGGAATGGCGTCGAATCGTACTCTCTGAGCAGCAAGTCGGCACATATGAGGTCCCTGCACTCACCATCAGAATTGGTCCGCTGGAAATTAAAGTAAACCCAGTGGGAACATTCTTAATTGGGACGAAGGGGCGGGTTGACATGATCGGCCCAAGGGGGACGGTTCGCTTTATTCTTGTGGACAAAGACGCCGTTCGCCCGAAAGTTACCGTTTCCGTGCGCGTTCAAGGACAGCCAATGTTCGAGAACACAAGGAAAGATCCGGCAACCATTACGTGGAAATGGAAGCGCGTTCGGATTTCTCCCATGACCTACGAAGAGCTAACTGCAGATTCCTTATTCGAAGCGATAAAGGAAGTTGCGAGTGGGTAGGATCAGTCTAAACATTCTCTCTGGCGAGAATTTATCGACCGCCGAGATCGCAGGGTACTACATGCATTCGACGTCTGCGATCGGTGCCTACTTTGGAGAGCCATCAAATTTTATTGGTGAATCCGCCCAGTCCGTTATACAGAAGCACCAGACGGTTCTGCTGGAGCTTGATCGAGATTGTGTGATGTCACTTCTTGCTTGCGCCGAAGCCCACCTACGGGTTGACTACATCGTGCGTTGTCATAAGCGCGGCGGTGACAAGTTGTCTGATTGTTTTCGTCGGGTGTACAAAGAGAGAGGGCTGCGGGCTCGACTTGATGAAGACATTCTTAGCGGATGGAAGAATAACTCCAGTGCACCAAAAGCTGTTCTTAGAGACTTGGCTGACGCATTCAACTATAGGCACTGGCTCGCGCATGGACGCTATTGGACTCCAAAACTTGGAAGGACGAGATACTTGTTTGCTGATGTTTTATACGTAGTTGAGTTGCTAGAAAATTCATTTCCTTTAGAACATCCAGCCTGATCACCTTCGGACAATAGTCCGCCCTTATCGTGGGTAGAGCAGGATGGACAGGTCCTTGTATTGGAGGTAATCGGCGGTCGCGATCGATCGACAGAGTCTCAACCACTTGGAAATGCGCTTGAAATGATTCTGATGTCGTCGCAGGAAATTCTACGAAACCTCGCCGAAGGTCCAGCCAATCAGTCGCACATACTCGTGAAACGAACAGCCGGGTGCTGAGCAAATCACGCTAGGTGAGACGGTTCCGTCCTTTGCGATGGTGTGAATGCGGAGCGTTAAAACATGCCCGTACGGACACGCCATCGTCGCCTTGAACACATGCCTGGTGGATGGGTGGCAGGCTATCCAGTTCAGTGGTGGTGGCGACGTTGCCGAATTATCCCTGCATTTCTTAACACGGCGGTGATGTCGGCGACTGAAAGGTCCAGCGTGCCCTACCTTCCAAACGCGATGAGCTGTTTGTCGAAGAGTCTTCTGAAGTCCTTGTAGCCACTTGGGCATGGCAGTCCTACAAAGGAACCACTGCTGCTCGCCGGCGAATGGGAAAGCCGAAAGTCAACAGTGCATGTTTTGTGGAAAATGACTCGATCTCAAATTCCCACTCTTCTCCGAGCACATCCGTCAAAACGTCGGTCGCTGAAAATATCGGGCCCGTCCTGCGCAGCGTGGCGTGCTTGGAGACCAGTGCATAGGCCTGCTCTGGAAGCATAGTGGAGAATTGAGTGCGAAACATGGGGGACCGCACAAAATAGCGCCATGGTTCTGCGCCGTCGTGGGCGCCAACGTCTGGATGGTACGGATGCACGCTTACCAGGCCGAATACCGGCTGGCTGGGATCCCGATCTTCTATGGTTCTCCAAAACGTTGATAAGATCGAGTTGTGGTATCGTCCCGCGAGGTGTTTCACAGAGTCGAACGAAAGACTTAGATCGCGCGCTTCCGCCGCGAACCGGTCCTGAAGAAACAGCAAGCGACCAGCGCCATAGTTGGCCTCTGCCTCAATCACGGCATGACAAGCAGGATCCAGCGTTTGGCGATTGTCGCCGAGCAGAAAATGCTTGTGCCACGGCGTAATACTGTGACTGATCTCATGTGCTTCGATCCATCGATGCTTACGCTTCGGGACTTCTGTGTCCACCATAATTCTTGCGGCGTCGGGAACCCAAAATGCGCATAGCCGAGACTTTGCTAGTGCAGTGATCAAGTGCTTACCGAAATCGGGGATAGTCTTGCGAGCCAGCAGTGCAAAACGATGTGAAAGCTCAGCAATAAGCCCGGGATCGGTGCTGCTGTAGTACTGCAGATCGAGCGAAAGCAAGGTGCGTACATCCGCGAGCTTGATAGGAGGCTCTGGAGTTCCAAGATCCCTGAGAATCCGATCGACTTGATCCTGGATGTCTCGCTTCTCGAACTCACCAACCTGCTCTTCAATCACGTCTCATGTCCCGGCGCGTTCATTCAATATTGCTACGAACGCATCCAGCCCTTCTCGTTCTTCATCCGTAAGGATGGAAATGTCATCCGATCGAGCGGCGTATTTCATCGCTTTGTTATAAAGCGACTTATTCACCTTATTGGTGGCGCCAGCCATTTGGGAAAGGTTCTCTAGAGAAACCTTGAAGTAGCTCGAGAGTTGATAGATCAGCCGCAGTCCAGCGGTATAGTTCGGATTGTGTTCAACTTGGCGCAGTTCTTCTTCGCTAACATGCGCGGCCTGAGCTAATTCCGTAACCGAGAGGCCGTCTCTGAGGCGAAGCTGCCGAACAAAAACTCCCAGCGCCATACGAAGCTGAACTACGTTTCGATCGGGCATCGTTGTGATGTTTGCCGCGTCGTCAGTGTCATCAACGAGCGGCGGTCCAGCCTCAACATCGCCCTCCGGGTCGGCGGTGATCGTTCGCTTCAGCCAGTCAGTCGTAAATAGCAGTTTCATAATTCCTCCGGCTCGGTGAGGAACTGCGCTGCCTGCGCCTCTGTCATCTCGAAATATCTCATCTTCTTGCGCTGGTCAAATTCAACCTCAGTGAATCCCATCTGGCGGTACCGATCTTCCGACTGGGGTAGGGAGTGAAGCCCAATCCGACCCCTGAAGTCCAATTCCTCGCTAAAGCTCAGGCTAACGGCAGTGGCGATAAGCACCCGGCCAACACCCTTGTAGTGAGGATCGGGAACAAGCTTAGGCCGGTTGAAGGGGGCGGTCGCGACGCGATCTACATACACCAATTCGCGGCCTTTTTGAACTTCCAGGCGCGCGAATTTGGTCATGTCGACCACCATCAGCCCCTGGATCACGCCGCCGCATTCGACCGAAAACGTTTCAGCACCCATGGAGCGGCTCGCTTTTCTGACCTCCTTGAGCCAGTCCCAGTGAGCGTCTTCAGCATGAGCCTTTCCGGCATCGGAGCGGTTTTTCCACTTGTCCAGTAGCGGCTTCCAGTCGCGCTGGACGCTGTCGAGGTCGGCGCTATCAAGCGTGCGGAACACCTCCGCGCGATCGAACTCCCCGGTCCTGCGATTGAGGAGGACGACTTCCCCGACGAACTGCTTCATAGGACCATCAACTCGGTTTTGTCCTTCGTCGATGGGTGCTCCACGAATACCTTTTCACCACTCTCGATCCGCTCGGTCACGGACTGGTAGAGCCTCAGAGCTTGGCGCAATAAGGCGGTCTTCGACATGCCGCGGCTTTCGGCGAGCCTGTCGAGTAAGTCCATCTCCTTGTCGCTGAGCATCAAGGTCATTTGCCGGCGGTCCATGGGCGCCCTCTACAGTTAGTCGTTATTAAATATAGGCTTAATGCTGTAAAAAGTAAATAGAAACAATATTTATATAGGCCATTGACAATGTGAAAAATGGCCATAAAATATGTATCGTTCAAGGTGCGGTGAGTTAAGGAGCGGGCGTATGAGTGCCGAACAGTCGCAGGAAGGTGTGAGCAAGCACGACGGGGAGTTCGTCGAGATTTCGATTTCGACCCTCTCTGGAAGCTTTCCAACGGCGGGATTCAATCGCATTCCCGCACATCAGAAACTTGAGGTGGAACTCGCCACCGCCAGGCATCAGCTGGAAATCAAGGACGTGTCTGGCTGGGTCGCTACCGTGCGAGAGCAGGCGGGCACCCGCGAACTCGATGTTGACAAGTCCTATCTGGAAAATGGCCTCGCAGGACGCATCGCACTGCATTGGGGGCCCAGGGAACTGGTCGAGATTTCCGTCGAGACGCCTGAAGGATCGTTTCCAACGGAGGGCTTCAATCGTGTCTCCGCAGATCAGAAAATCGAGTTGGAGTTGGCTACGGCCAAGCACCAGCTTGAGTTGAAGGATACTCATGGCTGGGTCGCGACGGCAGAAGGGCCAGCAGGCAAGCGCGAGCTCGATATCGACAAGACGTACCGCGAAAACGGCCTATCCGGTCGTGTACATATTCACTGGGGGCCCGCGCACTCTGTCGAGGTCTCGATTGCCACCACTGCGGGCTTCTTCCCGACCGAGGGGTTTAATCGCGTTCCGGCTGACCAGAAGGTCGAGGTTGAGTTGGGTAAGGCTAAGCACGAGCTCAAAATCAAGGATACGGCGGGCTGGATTGCGACTGTGATCGGTCCTGCTGGCAAGCGAGAGCTCGACCCTTCAAAGTCTTATACGGAAAACAACTTGTCGGGCAAAGTTGAAATCGATTGGGGCCCCAAGGAAGGCGGAGGGGGCTAATGCACCCCGCTGCCTCCAAAGCTCTCTTCGAGCAGGAAGTCTCGACCCTGTCGGACGCGCTGGCTAAACGGCGAGGATGGATCTTCCATTCGATTGCCTTTCCAATGATCGACTGCTCATTCACGGCGCCTGGGCGCACGCCGTTGCGGCTCCGCCTGAATTGCGACAATTGGAACGATTTGCCTCCCTCAGTCAGCCTCCATTCCCCGGAAGGAACGCCGCTGCAGACCCTGATCCCAAATCCTACTGGCGTATTCAATCAGGGACCACATCCTGCGACTGGCCGGCCCTTCATATGCATGCGTGGGGCCAGGGAGTATCACAACCACCCTAGCCATCTGGCTGACCGCTGGGAAAGCGTGAAAGACAGTTCGAGCTATACCTTAGGCGGCATTCTGACCCAGCTCTGGAACGCTTGGCTCAAAGGAAAAGGCGGATGCTGATTACTTGTTCTGCAACATTCGTACGAACCACACTTGACCACCTTCAGGATGCAGGACGCCGACGTTGCGAATGTGTGGTGCTCTGGCTGGGTCGCCGAGACGCCAACGGCATTGTGATTCAGGAAGCATATCGTCCGCTACAGACTGCAGAGGTGGACATGTTCCACATTCCACCAGAAGGCATGGCCAGCCTTCATGCTGTGATGCGTCAGCGACGCCTGATGGTCGCCGCACAAGTCCACTCACATCCAAGCCGAGCATTTCATTCCGATGCGGATGACCGATGGGCTATCGTTCGGCACGAAGGCGCGCTTTCACTGGTCCTGCCGTACTTCGCCGCCGGTTCGACGATCTCGAACTTCATGAGTGAAGTGAAGGTCTACTGCTTCTCGTCGCGGGCAGAGTGGCTTGAGGTGCCTACATTGGAGGTGGATCAGTGCCTTCGGATCTGCTAACGCCGGAAGCCCGGCGCGAAAATGCTGCTGCGCTCGCCGCCGCCCTGGGCCTAACTCTCGATGCCGCGTCGAAGGCACTGGATGTCTCTGTGGCCATCACTGCGGATGCGGACGACCGCGGGGCGCAACAAGTCGCAACCGAGGTGAGCGCCCTGCTGTGCAGAACCGTGGAGCGCGTCTCCTCCGTGCAACCCACGGGAACGATCTCGGCCGAGCTCGTCATTGGCATGGCCGTGCCGCAAACCGCTGCTCCCAAGGTCTTTCTGCAGTTGAAGGAAGATCGGCTGCTCATCAGTCGCGAGCGATTGGATGCCCTGGTTTGTGCATCGATCCCGGAGATCATTGGCTTGATTGCCGCATGTTATGCCTCGGCCGCGGTGCTCTATCGTGCGCTGGGTGACGGACTCTCTCTGGAATTTCCCGACCCATTCGTGTTCCCTTTCCAGCAGCTAGGAATCGACTTTACTGGACTGCGCCAGCCTGTCGACATCGGCCACACTTACTTGGCAGGGGCAGGAGCGATTGGAAACGGCTTTCTTTGGGCATCGCGCCATCTCAACTTGAGGGGCCGACTTGAGATCGCTGACGATGATCGGGTTAGCTCCGGAAATCTAAATCGCCAGATTTGGTTCAATGTGGAGGACATTGGGTCTGGAAAGGCAGAGTGCCTTGTTCGAAAGGCGCAACCGCTCTTCAAGGGGCTAGATCTAGTCCCGAGGCCCGCGAGGCTGCAGGATCTTCCCGAGAAATCAGATGGCCCCTGGCTAAGGCGCCTAGTTGTCGCAGTAGATAGCCGGCGCGCTCGCAGGCAGCTGCAGAACGAATTTCCCGGTGAGGTTTTCGATGCCTCTACGACGGACATCCGCGAAGTGGTACTCCATCATCATTTGGAACCCACGCAAAATGCCTGCCTCAGCTGCATTTATGAACCCGAGGCGGAGGAGTTTTCTCGCGAGCGGCACATCGCTGAACATCTGGGAGTCTCTGTGGAGGAGGTTCGTGGTGAGAGAATCTCCGCAGCCGCAGCTGCCAGCATCGCAAATAAATTCCTGAGCCTCGTCGCCGATGAGTTGGTCGGCACGTCCTACGACAGCCTATTCAAGGCTCTATGCGGCGAAAGCCTGCTTCAGACTCCGGCTGGTAAGGCGGTGCTGGCACCGCTCGCTTTTGTATCGGTGCTCGCCGGTGCCCTGTTGGCGCTTGAGATCGTTCGGCGGCTAGGCAGCGGCGAGCACGCCCGAGAGTTCAACTATTGGCGGGTGAGCCCTTGGCATCCGCCTCTAGGGCGAAGAAGAATTCTGAGGCCGAAACAACGGCAATGTACGTTCTGCGCCAATCCACTCCTTAGCGCGGTGAACAATGCACTATGGAAGACGTAACTACAAGCGCTCCGCCAATTGCTCCGTGAACTTGGCAATTTAGGGTTGTCGCCTTTCGACAAAGATGACCCAACTGGCAGCAGTACTGGAGGGTTGGCCGCGATCTGTACGCAACTTTACGGAAAGTGACTTAACTATATAATATTATAGAATATTTTTACGGTGTAGAGTTTCAGTTCAAATCTGGGGGTTTTCGGGCCACGCCAGCCAGCCGGTGGCGTTCCGCGCGGGCGCCCCCTCTGCCCCGCTCAGGCGCGAAAAGAGAAGGGCTCGCGGAGCGGCCACACGGCCATCAGCCCGCGGACGGATCGACCTCAGTGTGGTGATCGACCATACGGAAGCGCGAGCGCGTACGTATCGAAGGCGGCTTCAGGAACTATTGGAAAATCCATTAGAAGACATGTTCCTGCACTACGAGGAGCCAGGGCAAACAAATGACGCTGGGGCGATTCAGTATGTGCTGTAGGGAAGGAACCTGCCCGACATGACGATCTTGACGCGATCACCCTTCCCGCACACGGCGCGGAGGCGATAGATCGGACTGACTAAAAAAAATCGAAATTTGTCCGCCGCTGCGTCAGGTACGGACGGTAAGTGTTTGCGCGATTGTACCGATAGGGCCGGCTTCGTCATGCAAGATGGAGCTTGTCAGGCCGAGCCCGTTACTGCCGAAGGATACCGACGTATCGAAACCAAGCCAATCGCTGGTGGGGGCTCCGAACAGGTGAACTGTGATGTCCACGTTTGGGAAGGTGGTCCGTCGCGGATCGGTGCGCACTGTCATCCCGTTAGGAATGTCGAACATAGCGGCGGCGCGAGCGAGTTGGCTGATCGGCTCGTTGTCCCGCAACGGCTGGTTCACTCGAGCCCAATAGGCGGCACGGCCGGGATTCTGCTGAACTCGTCGGACTTCTAGGCTGGCGATGAAGCCTCCCGGCCAAAGAGTTGAAGGATTCCAATGCGGCATCTTGTCGGGCGGCAAAATCCTTGGGAAGGGCGTTCCGTTGAGGCTCCGGGTGTCGTTAGGCTTCATCAGCCACGCACGCATTCGCAGCGCGGGGCGATGGTTGTGAATGATGGAGGCCTCCACCAATTCGACCGTGCGGCCGAGCCGAACAATCTGCACATCGGTCTCAATGAGTTCGACTGGGATCGTGCCCAGTATGTCGTAAGACATACGGCCGATCACGAAGCCGTTGCCGCGGCGGCCATAGTCAATTTCCAGCGCGTGCGTGAGCAATCCCACTACGGGAGCAATGTGAAGCTCATTGGGGTTCCAGGCGCCGCCGGTATGTTGGGTGGGAAGGAAGGTTTTCGCGTCGATCCGTTCGAAGCAGGCCATGTGGTTGTTCCGGGGGCTTGGAGTTGAGATAGTTCCGTGCGCTTTACTCAGACCGAGAGGCTTGCTCGCTCGATGCCACGGGCATTTCCCAGCCGCCGCCAAGCGCCAGGAAGAGATCGATCTGGCGGTCAATGACCCTGGCCTGCGAGGCGGCGAGGGCGGATTCGGCGCTGGCCAATGCAGCGTCGCTGGCGAGGACATCGATGACACTAGCCCTGCCGTTCGTGAACAGGATCGTGGCCTGCCGCTTGGCCTCCGCGGCATCGTCGCGGGCGCGAGCAAGGGTTTGCTCGTGTTCGATTTCATGGCCATATGCGGCCAAGGCAGTTTCCACCTGCCTCAACGCCTGCAGCACAGCGCCGTCAAACCGTGCCAGGGCGGCGTCGGCGTCGGCGCCGGCGGCGTCGATGCGGGCGCGAGCCGCACTGCGGTTTGGAAAAGTCCAGGAAATGAAGGGGCCGACGCTGCCCCCGAAGCTGGTGCTGGACAGGATGATGCTGGAGGGACCGGCCAGGCCCACCGACCCGCCCAGGTTGATCTGGGGGTAGAGCTGTGCCGTCGCCACGCCGATCCCGGCCGTGGAAGCCGCCAGCTGGCGCTCTGCTGCCCGGATATCCGGGCGCCTCTGGATGAGGCGGGCGCCGTCGCCGATCGGAATAGGCTGCTTCAAGGAGGGCGGGGTGGCACAGCTCTCGGCCTCGATGGGGTTGGCAGCGGCTGGCCGCCCCATCAGCTCTGCAAGCTCGAACAGGGCTCTCTGCCGATCCGCCAGCAACGGTGGCAAAGCCGCCGCGCTGAGATCGACTGCGGCCCGCGCCCGGGTCGCGTCGAAGGAGGTACCGCGCCCGCCGCGCACATTCCGGTTGATAGCAGAAAGGGTTTCGGTCTGCACGTCGACTACATGCTGGGCGGCGGCGAGCGACCAGTTTGCCGAGCAGACGCCGGCGTAAGACCTTGCAACCGCTGCCGCCACTACCACGCGCACCTGGTCGCGCGTAGCCTGTGTTGCTTCGGAGACGGCGCCCGCCTCCTCGATGCCACGCCTGAGTCCCCCGGCAAGGTCCAGGGGCAGAGTAGCGGTGACACCCAGCACATAGGAGAACGGGGTGCCCGGCAGCGGTAGGGTATAGCCGCCCACTCGGGACTCCAACGCTTCCGCTTCGATATCCGTATGAACCGAGCGCGAGTCCTCCGCCTCCCGTACCAGCGCCGCTGCGCGCCGAAGATTGGCGTCTGCTGCGCGCAGATCGGCGTTTGCCCGCAGGGCTTCGGCGACGTAGCCGTCAAGGCGCGGGTCGTTGTAGAGCGTCCACCAGCGATCCGGCAGTGGCGCCTGCGAGATCCCGGTTTGGTCGGCACCGAGGAAAGCGTGATTGGCCGACGGTGTCAGCGCCGCAGCATGCTCAGGCACATGGTAGTCAGGCCCTGATGTGCAACCGGCCGCGGCGACCAACGCCCCGATGACTACACTGGCGCGCCTCATCGGGTTGCCGCGGCCGTGGCTAGCGCCGCCGACGCCGGTGTCGAAGGCTGGATCTCCACCGTCACCGTGCGGCCGGCAATCAGCCGCGTTCCCGAAGGAACTGTGTCGATGTGCACCCGCACTGGGATTCTCTGCGCCAGCCGCACCCAAGAGAATGTCGGCTGGACTGCTGGCAACAGATTGGCCGTGTTCGAACGTTGATCGTCGGCGATGCCGGCGGCGATGCTTTCTACATGCCCCCGGATGACTTCATCGTCGCCCATCAGACGCATCCGCGCCGCGTCGCCGACCGCCACATGGTGCAGTTTAGTTTCTTCGAAATAGCCCTCGACGCGGAGGGAGTCAGTATCGATGAGCGCCACGGCCTGTGCCCCGGGCGGCAGGTAGTCACCCGGATGCAGGTCGAGATTCGTTACGACGCCGTTGACGGTGGCTCGAACCTCGGTGCGCTCGAGATTGAGGCGGGCGGTGGACTCGGCGGCGGCGGCCTGCGCGAGCGCCGCCTGGTTGATTTCCAGTTTTGCGACATTTTGTTCATGAGCCTCGGTTGCGACGAGTTCTCCCAGCACCAGGTCTCGGCTGGCTTGGCGGCGGGCCAAGTCCAGATTGGCCTTTGCGCTCTGCACGGCGGCGGTGGCTTGGTCCAGCGCAGCTGAATACCGCGGACGGTCGAGCACGAACAGCGGCTGTCCCATCTGCACGTTCTGGTTATCGTGCACATAGACCTGCGTGATCAAGCCGCCAACGTCGGAGGACACACGCACGACGTCAGCACGCACATGTCCATCGCGAGTCCAGGGTGCCTGTTCATAGCCGTTGTAGAGCCAGATAGCGACCGCAATGGCGGCCACCGCCAGGACCGAGGTAGCGGACCAGCGGATCAGGCCTGAAAGGACACTCTTCATGACCGGCCTCGCAGCAGCGAGGCCACCAGTGCCACTCCGCCGAGCACGAGGATGAACTGGGCCACGTCGACCAACGGGCGGTACGCCAGGAATCGGTACAGGCCGATTCGGCCGAGCGGCCTCGACAGCAGGCTCGACAGGATCAGGGAAGCAAAGGCCAGCGCCAGCAGGCCAGGGATGTAGACGCCGCCTATGAAAATGTCAGGGATCATCGGTCGCAATCTCGATATCGGGGGCAGTTGGAAACAGGTCTCGTCTCATGCCGACCAACGGGATGAGCAACGGGCGTCCCAAGGCAGCCGGCTGCTGCAGCGAGACATAAATGGCGTCATCGAGTGGGGGCAGAAGCATCGGTGCAGGCGAATGGGGCGATAAGGGTGTGCGGGAACTGAACGCGGCGGCAAGGCCGGTTAGGAGAGGCCGAAGCTGCCTTCGCGCCGCTGCCGGCAGCCTCTGTTGGAGGGCGGCGAGTTGCCCAGCCGCGTATCCCACGCGCAGGTCAATCAAGGCATCAGCGAGCAGTTGCTGCTGAGCGGTATGAGAGCCGAGTCGTGGCCCCAGCACGGCCAGGCGGTCCAGCATGCGGCTGGTCCATTGATCGTGATCGTGCACTCGGCCGGTCGCCTGGCGGACGACGTCCCTCCATCCCGCTTGCTGCACCCGGCGGGCGACATCCTCGGCGGCGACAGTCTGGAACAGGCGGACACTGGCGACCGCTGCACCGGTGCCGACCAGCAAAGCCAGGCCAGAATTCAGAAATGCCCGTAGATCGACGATGTTGGTGGCGCCCAGGCCGGCAACGAGGGAAAGGGTCAGCGTCGCGCCTAGTGCGACCAGGTACAGCGGCGGGCGCGCCTGTACCGAACCGGCAACCAGCAATGCTGGCGCCAGCACGGCCACCAGCATCGCGAAGTCGGTGACGCGTGGCAGGATGGCTATGCAGTAGATGAAGCCGACAACGACGCCGAAGCAGGACCCGAGAAGGTACTTCTTCACGTTGGGTGCCGGTGCTTCGGCGGTTCCAAACAGCGCGCAGCAAACGCCAAAAATCAGCAGGGCGGTGCCGCCATCAGGCCAGGCCGAGAAAATCCAGGCGATGCTGCCCAGAGTGATCCCGACCGCGGCGCCGGCGGCGGAGCGCAGCGCATGCCCGTAGTCGCGATGCAGGGAGTGGCCCTTGCTCTGCGCCAGTAGCTGCCGCGTCTCCCACGCTGCAGGTAACATGCCCCGCGCGAGGATGTGCTGTTGGATCTGCCGGCAGTCGCGGTGGGCGGTTACCAACTCCTGCAGGCTCCCGAGCACGCTCGACAGGAGCAGCCCGTGCCACGTCACCGCACCTTGGGAGTTTTTCGCATCGAGGGTGGTGGCGGTGGCGATTAGATCCTGTACGTTGGCGGCGTCGCTGCCGTCGCCGAGCCATGACTTCACCCGGCGGCAGAGCTCCTCCAGGCCAGCGGGAACTCCTGCCCCGTTGCGCAGGTCAGCGATGCGGTCCTCGATAGCACTGGCCAGCGGCAGGATGACTGCAAGTCGATCGTGCAGCGCACGCGCGGCGCTCCCATCCAGGGCGCCGCGGCCAGAGTCGAAGGTCAGATGGACCGCGAGCTGGTGGAGGTCGTTCAAGTCCAGGGCGAGCCGGCGACGGTCCCGCGCCAGTACTGCATCGCGCGCGCCGTCCAGGGCATCGCGCGACCAGCGCTCGGCGTCGTCGATGATGTTGGAGATGCGCATAGCCAACAGGGCGGTGGCGCTCTTCGGCACCACCAGCGCGTGGACCAACCCTGCCGCCAGGATGCCGATGCTGATTTCCTGGACCCGAAGGCTGGCGATCTGGAAGATCGATGCGGGAGCGCTGACGCTGGGGAATCCGATCAGGCTAGTCGTGTAACCGGCCAGCACAAACAGATAAGAGCGCGGGGTTCGGTCGAGGATGGCCAGGAATAGGCATAGCGCGATCCATAGGGACAGCGCCATGCTGAGCACCAGCGGCTCATTGGCGAACGCCGGCACCAGGATCACCGTTGCTGTGGCGCCGATGAATGTCCCGGCAAACCGGAATACCCCTCGGCTGATCGAGGCGCCGGCTAATGGCTGCGAGACGATATAAACCGTCCCAAGGGCCCAGTAGGGTCGCGGCAGGCCGATCGCGAGCGCACAGTAGTAGGCAAGCATTGCAGCTGCGAAGCACTTCAGGGAAAACAGAGCTGCGTCGTAGTCGTGCTTCATGGGTGGCACGCCAATGGGGCCGGGCCTGTTGGTTCTGCGTTGGTGGGAAGTTAGTGACGGCGATCGAGCGGGTCGAGGATCCCGAAGATCGCTGCAGACACGGACTCCACGTCAGCCAGACCGTCGACCGATCTGAAGATGCCGGCTTGCTCGTAGTAGCCGCGCAGCGGCGCCGTCTGCTTATGGAACGCCGCCAGCCTCACCTTGAGCGACTCTTCCGTGTCGTCGGCCCTGACCGCTTGGCCAGCTGCGGCAGCCTCGCGCGCGCGCCCGATGATCCTGCACAGCAGGGAGGCATCGTCGGTAGCCAATTCGATGGCCGCGCCCAGAACCATGTCGCAGCCCCGCATCAGTCCGTCAAGGGTTTCGGCCTGCGCGATCGTTCGCGGGAAGCCGTCGAGCACGAAGCCGCGCCTGGCATCGTCGCAGGACACTCTTTCCCGGATGCAGTCGACGACGAGCGCGACGGGCGCGAGCTCGCCGCGGGTCACGTAGTCCTGAACCTGCTTGCCCAACTCGCTGCCCGAGCGGATCGCGGAACGCAGAATGTCGCCGGTCGAGAGGTGCGGGATATCGTAACGCTGAGTGATCCGTGCTGCCTGAGTGCCTTTGCCGGCGCCTGGCGGGCCGAGCAGAACGATATGGATAGTCATGTCGTCGAAGTATGGAAGGTGGTGCGAGTGCCGGCCTCAGCGGTCGGTGAAATCGCGGCTGATGACGTTGCGCTGGATCTGGTTGGTACCTTCCCAGATCTGGGTGATCTTGGCCTCGCGCATCAGTCGCTCGACCCGGTTGCCCTTGACGTAGCCGTGGCCGCCGTAGACCTGGACGGCGTCAGTGGTCAGGCGCATGGCCAGATCCGAGGCCTTCATTTTGATCATCGAGGCCTCGACGCCGATGTCCTTGACGCCCGCGTCTACGAGGTGCCCGACATGGTCGAGCAGGACTCGTGCAGCGAGCAGGTCCGTGCCGAGGTCGGCGATCATGAAGGCAATCGCCTGGTGGTCGATGACCCGCTTGCCGCCCTGGCGACGCTCGTTCGCGTAGCGCACCATGTCTTTGAAGGCGGCTGAGGCGATTCCTAGCGCCTGGGCGGCGACGCTGGGCCGGGACTTGTTCAGCACCGCCATCATGATCCTCATGCCGTCGCCGGGCTTGCCGAGCAGGTTGGCGCGAGGCACGCGGCAGTCGCTGAAGGCAAGCTCCGCGGTCGAAGAAGCATTCGTTCCCATTTTCGACTCGAGTCGCACTACTTCGAAGCCTGGGGCGCCTTTTTCCAGGATCACAGCGGACACGGCGGACTGCGAGTCGCCGAGGTCGGTCCATTTGCCGAATAGAAGGATCTCGTCTGCCACGTCGCCAGTGGTGATGAAGATCTTACCGCCGTTGATGACGATCTCCCCACCGTCGGGCCGGAACGTTGTCCGCAGCGTGCTTGCGTCCGACCCGGCATGTGGCTCTGTTATGGCCAGCGCGCCGAGGCCTCCCTGGGCGATGCGCGGCAGCAGCCGCTTCTTCTGCTCGTCGTTACCGAACTCCAAAATCGGCTTCACCAGTGCGCCATTGGTGCCAAAGATGATGCCGGTGGCGGCGCAAGCCTCGGAGATGGTATGGACCACCTCCAGAAAGCAGCGGTAAGAAACCGGCGTGCCGCCGTATTCCTCCGGCACGAAGATGCCATTGAGGCCGATTTCCTTGAACGCCTGGATATTTGGCCAGGGAAACTCCTTTCGGATATCGAAGCTCTCGGCGCAAGGGGCGATGGTTTCCGCGGCAAGCCGCGTTACCTGGTCGATGATAAGGGCTTCTTCTTCGGTCCAGGCGCGGGATTGCTGGAAGCGGTCGAAGGATTTCATAGTGTCTCGGGTCAGCATTTCGGATGCTGGCTGGGGCGCCGGCAGCGAAACGATGTGCTATTTCACGAAGGTCGGTTTGCGCTTTTCCAGGAATGCCTGAATGCCTTCGCGGCTCTCCTCTGAGCGCGCCGACGAAACGACGGCGCGCACTTCGCGTTCCAGCTGCTGCTCAAGCGGCGAGTTGAAGCTTTCGATGAGCAGGGCTCGGGAGCGGCCGAGGGCGGACACGGGCGCCATGGCCAGTTTCCGGGCGTAGCTTTCGCGCTCCTGCATCAGCGCAGCATCGTCAACGACGCGGGTGATCAGTCCTATCCGCTCGGCCTCCTCTGCACTGATGCGGCGATTGGTCAGGATCATGTCCTGCGCGCGACGCAGGCCGACGAGGCGGGGCAAATGCCAGGACATACCCACATCAGTGCTCAATCCGACGCTGGAGTGGGCCGTGGTGAAGGACGCGGAGCGGGCGGCGATCACGATGTCCCCGGCCAGCGCCAGGCTCATGCCGCCGCCACCGGTCGAGCCGTTGACCGCTACGAGCAGTGGCTTGGGCATCCGCATCAGCCGGGTTACGGTCATGTGCAACAGCCCGGCCAGTTCACTGAAGAATGCAGGCATCGCATCACCTGCCTCAGCAAAGGCCTGCAGGTCGCCGCCACCGCAGAACAGCTTGCCCGTGCCGGTGAGCACGACGCAGCGGATCGACTCGTCCTGGTCGCAACGGATGGCGGCCTCCAGCAGGGCTCGCGCCATGGGCATGTCGAGGGCGTTGCCGACAGCGGGACGGTTCAGTGTCAGGGTGGCGATGCCGTCCTCGATGGAAACCAATAGCGGCTGGGTCATGGTCACAGCTCCTTGGGGGTGAACGTCAAACGCGCTCGATGATGGTTGCGATGCCCTGGCCGACACCGATGCACATCGTGCACAGGGCATAGCGCCCGCCAGTCACCTCCAACTGATGCAGCGCGGTGGTCAGCAGTCGGGCGCCGGACATGCCCAGGGGATGACCGAGCGCTATGGCGCCGCCGTTGGGATTGACATGCGCCGCGTCGTCGGGAATTCCGAGGTCGCGCAGCACTGCCAGTGCCTGAGAGGCAAAAGCCTCATTCAGCTCAATGACATCCATGTCGGTGAGCGCGAGACCGGTCAGCGCCAGCACCTTGCGGGTGGCGGGGGCAGGGCCAATTCCCATGATTCGCGGAGGAACACCGGCGGTGGCCATGCCGAGGATTCGGGCGCGCGGAGTCAGCCCGTGCTGGCGCGACCCGGCTTCCGAAGCGAGGAGCAGGGCGCAGGCGCCGTCGTTGACACCGGAAGCATTGCCAGCTGTGACAGTCCCGTCCGGACGCACGACCCCCTTCAGGCTGGCCAGGCCTTCCAGCGTAGTCTCGGGTCTAAGACTCTCGTCCTGCTCGACGAACAGGGCGGCGCCCTTCTTCTGCGGGATCGACACACCCAGAATCTCCCGCGCAAAACGGTCTTCCGACCGGGCCTGGGCAGCCCGCTGCTGGCTGCGCAGGGCGAAGGCATCCTGATCCGCACGCGAAATCTGGAAATCCTGCGCAACGTTCTCAGCCGTCTCCGGCATGGAGTCGACGCCGTGCAGCGCCTTCATTGCCGGGTTAATGAAGCGCCAGCCGATAGTGGTGTCCTCCAGCTTCATCGAGCGGGCGAACGCGGTGTCGGCTTTTCCCATGACGAATGGCGCACGCGACATACTCTCTACACCGCCCGCGACCATCAGGTGGGTGTCGCGCGATCGGATAGCCCGAGCGGCAGTGCCGACAGCGTCCATGCCGGACCCGCATAGGCGGTTGACTGTGGAGCCGGACACCCCGACTGGTAACTTCGCTAGCAGCGCGGCCATACGCGCCACATTGCGATTGTCTTCGCCAGCCTGGTTGGCGCAGCCGAGCACCACATCATCAGTCGCGCTCCAGTCGACGGTCGGGTTCCGCGCCATCAGGGCGGCAATGACACTGGCGGCCAGATCGTCCGGACGCACGGACGATAGCGCCCCCCCGAAGCGGCCGATCGGGGTACGAATGGCGTCGCAGATATAGGCGTGTTCCATGTGGCAAGCCGCTCAGCGGCGTTCTCCTCAGTAAGTAGCGGGGGCGGGGCGGCCAGCGGGGGCCCCCTCACGCCGTTCGTGGAAGGTGCTCCCGGCCGCCGCGCTCTGGCGAAGCAGCAGGGAAGCTCGGTAGCGGTCGTCGCCGTAGGTCAGGTGCAGCGCGTCCAGCGCGCCGAGGACGTAGCCCAGGTCGATGCGGTCGGCCCAGGCTAGCGGCCCAAGCGGATAGTTCACGCCGAGCGTCATGGCGCGATCGATGTCGGCTACGGTGGCGACGGCCTGCAGCACTGCATCCGCGGCTTCGTTGGTCAGCATCGCGACAGTGCGGAGCACAACCAGGCCGGGCAAGTCACCAAGGACCGAAACGGATTTATTCATGACCTGGAACAGTCCCGCCGCTGCCGCGGTTGCCCCGGAGTGGCCCTGGTGCGCCGCGGCGATGGCGATACGTGGCGTGGCGGCGTAGTCGAGGGCCAGGTCGAACAACACCAGATCGGTCGGTTCTCCTTGTGACACCCGCTCGGTGGCGGTGCGCCCGTCGGTGAGACTCAGTGTCGCGTCCGCAATCCGGATGTAGCCCGGTCCCTGCATGCGCTCAACCGGGATGCCGGCAGCAACCAAGGCCTGGGCCAGGGATTCGGCCGGTCCGAGTTCGCCCTCGATCACCACGTTGGTTGGTGCCGGCCCCGCCTCCTCGTTGCGCGCGGCAACCTTGGGTGCGCCGTCGCGGTAGTCATAGAATCCGCGCGACGCTTTGCGGCCCAGCCATCCGGCCGCAACCAGCTCCTGCTGCGTTAGCGACGGGCGGAAGCGAGGATCGCCGAAGTAGGCCTCAAAGATCGACCGGGTGACGGCAAAGTTCACGTCGTGGCCGATGAGATCCATCAGCTCGAACGGTCCCATACGGAAGCCGCCGCTTTCTCGAATTACCGCGTCGATGGTGGGGGCGTCGGCCGCGCCTTCCTCAAGAAGCCGGAGCCCTTCGGCATAGAAGGGCCGCGCCACCCGATTGACGATGAAGCCGGGGGTCGATCTGGTTCGCACCGGTTGCTTGCCCCAGGCCAGCGCGGTCTGAAACAGCGAGTCCAGGGTATCGGGAGCGGTACCGAGGCCGGAGACGATCTCCACCAGCGCCATCAGGGGCGCCGGGTTGAAGAAGTGCATGCCGGCGACCCGATAGGGATGTTGCAGCTGCGCCGCGATGGCGGTGACGGAGAGCGAGGACGTGTTGGTGGCCAGGATGGTGGCCGGCTTTACGACGTCCTCGAGCGCTGCGAACAGTTTGCGCTTGACCTCCAGGCTCTCCACGATTGCTTCCACAACCAGCTCAGCTGGTGCGCAATCCGCCAACGAGGTGGCGACACGTAGCCGTGCGGCGATCGAATCACGCTCGTCTGCATCGAGCCGGCCCTTCGACACGGAGCGGTCCAGGGATGCAAGAATGCCGGCACGACCGCTGTCGGCAGCTCCATCCTTGGCATCGAACAGCACCACCGGATGGCCGGCCTGGGCCGCCACCTGGGCGATTCCGGCACCCATGGCACCGGCACCGATTACCGCTACGACCGCGGATTGATGCAAAGCGCTCATGCGGCCTGCCTCAGGCATCGACGAACTTGGGAGCGCGCTTCTCGACGAAAGCGGTCATGCCCTCCTGCGCATCCTTGGACTGGAAGGCGAGGGTGGACAGATCTGCCTCGGTTTTCAGGCCCTCGTGCAGCGGCTGTGCCAAGGCCCGTTTCACCGCCTCACGCGCGTGGAGCAGCGCCGCCAGGCTGTAGCCGGTGAACTGGCGCCCGAACTCGATGGCATCGGCAAGCCGCGTCTCTGTTTCGACGATGCGGGAGACCAACCCGCACTCTACCGCCTCCTCGGCGCCGACGATCTTGCCGCTCAGGATCATCTCCAGAGCCTTGGCCTCGCCAATCACGCGTGGCAGGCGCTGCGTGCCGCCATAGCCGGGCATCAGGCCCAGCTTGATCTCGGGCAGTGCCATGGATGCGTTGGGGGTTGCCAGGCGAAAGGTTGCGGCCAGCGCCAGCTCCAGACCGCCACCGAAGGCGTAGCCGTTGATCAGCGCGATCGAAGGCACCTTGAGCTTGTCGAGCTTGGCGAAGGTGGCCTGGCCCAGCTCGGCCTTGCGTCGCTTGGCGCCCGGATCGATGCCGAGCATCTCCTTGATGTCGGCTCCAGCGCAGAAGGCCTTTTCGCCGGCGCCGGTGATGATCAGGGCGCGTACGTCGGTGGCTAGGGCCACCTGGTCGATGGCCTCGGAAATCTCGGCGATCGTCTTGGCGTTGAGGGCGTTGTGCGCCTCCGGCCGGTTCAAGGTCAGAACGGCGAATTCTTCGTGTCGGGTCAGTTCGACGGTCATGGTGGGCCTCGGGGGGATTGGCTTATGCGCTTGCCTTCAGCAGCTCGCGGGCGATGACGATTTGTTGGATCTGCGTAGTGCCTTCGAACAGGCGGAACAGGCGCACGTCGCGGTAAAAGCGCTCCACCGGATACTCGGCCATGTAGCCGGCGCCGCCGTAGATCTGAACGGCGCGGTCGGCGACGCGGCCGACCATCTCGGAAGCAAACATCTTGGCGCAGGCAGCCTGCCGGGTTGTGTTCTCGCCGCGGTCGCGCCGGGCCGCGGCATCCAACACCATGCAACGCGCCGCGTAAGTATCGGCCTCGCTATCGGCCAGCATGGCCTGCACCAGCTGGAGCTCGGCGATGGGCTGGCCGAACTGCTTGCGCTCCTTCGCATACTGGACTGACTCGGCAATCAAGCGGTCGGCGATGCCCACGCACAGCGCGGCAATGTGCAGCCGTCCTTTGTCCAGCACTTTCATGGCAGTGCGGAAGCCATTGCCTTCCTGGTAGCCAAGCAGGGCATGCGCCGGCACCCGGCAATCCTCAAACACGACGTCGCTGGTCAGCGCACCGCGTTGGCCCATCTTCTTGTCGGGCTTGCCGATGTGAACCCCGGGGGTGCCGGCTTCGACCAGGAAACAGGAGATCGAGTCCGCGCGGCGTTCGGCCGCGGTGCGGGCCATCACCGTAAACAGCCCCGCAAACGGTGCATTGGTGATGAAGCGCTTGGTGCCATTGATGATGTAGTTGTCGCCCTCTTTACGCGCCGAGGTCCGCAGCGACATGGCGTCCGAGCCGGCGTCCGGCTCGGTGAGGGCAAAGGATCCGATCAGCTCGCCGGAGGCCAGCGCCGGCAGGTACTTGGCCTTCTGCTCGGGCGAACCAGCGATGACGATGGCTTGGGAGCCGATGCCGATGTTGGTGCCGGCCATCGAGCGAAACGCCGGCGAGGCTCGGCCAAGCTCGAAGACGACGCGTACCTCCTCCTCCATGGACAGTCCCAGACCGCCGAACTCTTCGGCGATGGACAGGCCGAACAGGCCAACCTGCTTCATCTGCTCGACTACATCGGAAGGAATAGCGTTGGTTTCAACAACCTCGGTTTCGCGAGGAATCAGCCGCTCGGTGACGAAACGGCTGACCGTTTCGAGCAGCAACTCAAAAGTATCGGGGTCCAAAGCCACGGTCTTGCATCCTCCTGGCACCTGGTGAGACCTGGGGAGTCCATGCGACCGCAGGGGCGGCCGTTTTTTGGAATCGCTGGGGACTCCTCCATACGCTGCGCGGACTTTGTCTAGCGCATCGGTCGCAATGATGGGCGGGATATCCAAATATGTCAAGATATTGATATATATTCTCCAACTGTGGAGAGCGCACGAACCCATCGTCGCGTGCCGCTTCATATCGACATAAGGCCGTAATAATCTGATTGGTAGCGGGACATAGAAAGGCAGCGCGCCGCTGACCCGGGTTTCTGCGGTACGAAGAAATATATAAAGATATTGACATATATAAAACGGAGGGGCATCATCCTGACCTAACGAGTTGATAGACACTTTCACCTTGCACCGCAGGGAGGAGAAAACACTTGCTAGACGCTCATTCAGCGCTGTTCCGGCCTATTCGTGTCGGATCGGCCACCTTGCCGAACCGCCTGGTCATGGGCTCAATGCACACAGGGCTCGAATGCCATCCAGAACGCTTCGAGGAATTGGGGCGTTTCTACGCCGAGCGAGCGAAGGGCGGGGCCGCGCTGATCGTGACTGGCGGATTCGCGCCCAACTTCGTCGGCCGCATGAAAGACGAGCCGGGCACCTTTGAGCACAAGGATCAGGTCGCAGACCATCGCAAGATCGCCAGCGCCGTGCACGCCGCCGGTGGCCGTATCCTGCTCCAGATCCTCCATGCCGGCCGCTATGGCTATCACCCCGCGATTGTGGCCCCGTCGCCCTTCAAGTCACCGATCAACCGCGACAGTCCCCGAGCCCTCACCGCCGAGGAAATCGAGGAGACAGTCCTCGCCTACGCAAACACAGCCAGGCTGGCCACCGAGGCCGGTTACGACGGCGTCGAGGTTATGGGGTCGGAGGGCTACCTGATCAGCCAGTTTCTGGCGGTGCGCACCAACGCGCGGGACGATCGGTGGGGCGGCAGCCTGGAGAATCGGGCACGCTTCCCGATCTCCGTGGTCAAGGCTGTCCGGGCTGCCCTGGGCCAAGGCGGCATTCTGTCGTACCGCATTTCCGCCCTGGAACTGATCGATGGCGGAATGAGCGAGGAGGACACCCTCTGGCTCGCCAAGGAAGTGGAGAAGGCCGGCGCCGACTGCCTTTCCACCGGCATCGGCTGGCACGAATCTACTGTCCCGACTATCGCCGGCACGGTGCCGCATGGGGCCTTCGTCAGCGCGACGCGGCGGATCAAGGAGGCTGTGAGCATCCCCGTCACTGCCAGCAACCGGATCAATCTGCCGGACACTGCGGCAAAGCTGGTGCATGAGGGCTCGGCCGACCTGATCTCCATGGCGCGTCCCTTCCTGGCTGACGCCGCCTTCGTCAACAAGGTAAAGGAAGGCAAGCCCAGGCAGATCAACGTCTGCATTGCCTGCAATCAGGCTTGCCTGGACCACTATTTCACCGGCCAGGTCATCAGTTGCCTGGTCAACCCCAGGGCGGTGCGGGAAGCCGAGTTTTCCGACACCCCGGCCGCCGTGCCGAAGAGGGTTGCCGTGGTCGGCGGCGGCGTCGCCGGTGTCGCGGCGGCGTTGGAAGCCAGGCGCCGCGGCCACGCGGTGACCCTGTTCCATGACGGCAAGGAAATCGGCGGCCAGTTCACCCTGGCGGCGCAGGTGCCCGGCAAGGAGGACTATGGCCTGGCGATCGACTCTTTCCAGCGCCAGCTGGCCGACGCCAGCGTCAACATCCGTGCCGGGGTCCGCGCCACCGCCGAGATGCTCGGCCGCGAACACTTCGACGAAGTCGTCATTTCCACCGGCATCCATCCCCGGCTGATCGACATTCCCGGCGCCGATGATCCCCGGGTGACCGGCTACACCAACATCCTCAATGGGTCGGTGCGGGCAGGCCAGAGGGTCGTGGTGATCGGCGCCGGCGGCATCGGCCATGACGTCGCCTTGTTCCTGGCGCTGGGTGAGGACGGGGAGCGGCAGACCGTCGAGGAATTCAACATACGCTGGGGCATCCACGGCCCCCGCAAGCTGCATCCGGCGCGACGCGCCGTCACCATGGTGAAGCGTTCCGCCGGCCCCTTCGGCCGCACGCTCGGCAAGAGCACCGGCTGGATCCTGCGTCAGGAGCTGAAGGATCTCGGGGTGCAGCAGATCGGCGAAGCCGCTTACCTGAAGATCGACCAGGAGGGTCTCCACGTCGCGGTGAAGGACAAAACCATGGTGCTGCCGGCCGACACCATCGTCGTGTGCGCCGGTCAGGAGTCCGAGCGCAGCCTCGGAGAGGAGCTCGAGCAGGCGGGGCAGTCGGTGCACATCGTCGGCGGCGCCAAGCTGGCCGGTGAGCTCGATGCCAAGCGTGCCATCTTCGAAGGAGCTGTCGTCGGCAATCGAATCTGACGACATTCAAATTAACGGTGCGAGCGTCCGGGCATGTGCAAACCGCCGGACGATTTAAAGAACAACTAGGCCATATGGCCACTGGAAGGAAGAATGAGCCTCAATCTTGATGCGGACTTCCTGCGAAAGAGATCCGCGAATTTTCTGCCGCTGACCCCGCTGACCTTCTTGTTCCGGTCTGCAGAGGTATTTCCGGATCGCCCGGCGATCATCTACGAGCAGCAGCGATACACCTGGCGGGAATATGCGCGGCGCTGCCAGATGCTGGCGTCGTCGCTGAAACGGGTGGGGATCCAACGTGGCGATGTTGTCGCCATCCTGGCCCCAAATACGCCGCCGATGCTCGAGGCGCACTTCGGCGTTCCGCTGGCGGGTGGAGTGCTGTGCACGATCAACGTGCGCCTGGATGCAGCGACCACCGCCTATATTCTCCAGCACAGCGAAGCCACGGTGTTCATCGTCGATCGGCAGTGGAGCGCACTTGCCAAGGAGGCCCTTGCACTGTTGCCGATCAAGCCCCTGGTGCTGGACATCGACGACGCCTATGCCGAGGGCGGCGAGCGCATTGCGGAGCAGACCTACGAGGAATTCCTGCAGCGGGGCAATCCCGAGGAGCCACTGGCCTGGCCGGGCGAGGAATTCGACGCCATCAGCCTGAATTACACCTCCGGCACCACCAGCAAGCCGAAGGGGGTGCTCTACCATCACCGCGGCGCTTACCTGAATGCCTTGGGCATGGTGCTCAACCACCGGATGGACAGCGATTCGGTCTACTTGTGGACCTTGCCTCTGTTCCACTGCAACGGCTGGTGCTTCGCTTGGTCGGTGGCCGCCCTTGGCGCAACGCACGTGTGCCTGCGGAAGGTCCTTCCGGACCAGATCTTCTCGTTGATCGAGACCCAAGGCGTCACGCATCTGTGTGGCGCACCCACGGTGCTGACCATGCTCGTGGAAGGCGCGGCCAAATCCGGAAAGAAGCTGACCCGCCCGGTGGCGATCATGACTGCCGGCGCTGCGCCACCGTCGGCGGTGCTGAAGAACACCGAGGAACTGGGATTCTCGGTTCGCCACGTCTACGGGTCGACGGAGATGCACGGCGTAGTGTCGATCTGCGACTGGCACTACGAGTGGAACGATCTGCCGCAGGATGATCGCTTCCGCAGGCTGGCGCGTCAGGGCGTCCGGACCATTGTCTCCGAGGGGTTGATCGTGGCCGATCCGGTTACCCTCAAGCCGGTTCCCCGGGACGGCAAGACCATGGGCGAGATCCTGTTCCGCGGCAACCTGGGAATGATGGGCTATCTCAAGGATGCCGCTGCCACCGAGCAGGCCTTCGCCGGCGGCTGGTATCACACAGGCGACCTTGCGGTCGTGCACGAGGATGGCTATTTCAGCATCCAGGACCGCCTGAAGGACATCATCATCTCCGGCGGCGAGAACATCTCCTCGATCGAGATCGAGGACGTGCTGTTCAAGCATCCAGCCGTTTCATTTGCCGCGGTCGTCGCCATGAAACACGACCGCTGGGGCGAAACGCCCTGTGCCTTCGTCGAGCTCAAGTCGAGCATTCAGGCGCCCATCTCCGAGGAAGAGCTCTTGGCCTTCTGTCGGAAGCACCTGGCCAAGTTCAAGGTGCCGACTCGACTGGTCTTCGGTCTGATCGAGCGCACCGCTACCGGCAAGGTGCAGAAATTCAAGCTGCGCAACCAACTTCAAAAGCACTAATCGACTCAGCGAATCAAAGCTGGAGACCCATGTAATGAGAGACGTCAAAGACAAGGTTGCCATCGTCACCGGCGCTGCCGGCGGAATTGGCCGCTCGATCTGTACCCGCTTCGTCGACGAGGGCATCCGCCTGGTGGCGGCCGACGTCAACGCGGCGGCGCTGGCGGAGCTGGCAACGCAGCTGCGCGACCGCGGTGGCCAGGTGCTACCGCTGGCATTCGACATCACCGATTTCGAGGCTGCTTCCGGCGCCATCGCGCGCGCAGTGGAGCACTTCGGCCGACTCGACATCCTGGTCAACAACGCCGGCTGGGATGTGGCCAAGCCGTTCCTGGAGACGGAACCCGCGCTGTGGGACAAGATCATCTCCATCAACCTGCGCGGCCCGCTCAACTTGCACAAGATCGTGCTGCCGCACCTGATCGCCGCCGGCGGCGGCAAGGTGATCAACATCGCCTCGGACGCTGGCCGTGTCGGCTCTTCCGGCGAGTCGGTGTACGCGGCCTGCAAGGGTGGGCTGATCTCGTTCTCCAAGACCATTGCGCGCGAGTGCGCCCGCGAGGGCGTCCGGGTCAACGTGGTGTGCCCAGGTCCGACCGACACCGCGTTGCTGCGGTCCTTTGCCGGCGAGGGCGAATACGGCCAGAAGTTGTACGACAAGCTGAAGAAGGCGATCCCCCTGAAACGCCTGGGTCATCCCGACGATCTGCCCGGCGTGATCACCTTTCTCTCCAGCAGCGACGCCGATTTCATCACCGGCCAAGTGATCAGCGTCTCTGGCGGCCTGACGATGCACGGATAGGAGTACAACATGGAATATCGGGACATCACCTACACGGTTCGTGGCCCTGCCGCCTGGATCACCATCAACCGGCAGGAGAAGTACAACGCCTTCCGCGGTCAGACCTGCGAGGAACTGATCCACGCCATCAACCGGGCCGGCTGGGACAAGTCGATCGCCGCCATCGTGCTCACCGGTGCTGGCGCCAAGGCGTTCTGCACCGGCGGCGACCAGTCGGCGCATGACGGGGCCTACGATGGCCGCGGCACCATCGGCCTGCCGGTCGAAGAGCTGCAGACCATCATCCGCGACGTGCCCAAGCCAGTCATCGCCCGAGTGAACGGCTTCGCCATCGGCGGTGGCAACGTCCTGGTGACCTGCTGCGACCTCGCCATCGCATCGGCGACCGCCGTGTTTGGGCAGGTAGGCCCCAAGGTTGGCTCGGTCGATCCGGGGTTCGGCACCGCGCTGCTCAGTCGCGTGGTCGGCGAGAAGAAGGCGCGCGAGATTTGGATGCTGTGCCGGCGCTACACGGCGGACCAGGCCCTGCAGATGGGCTTGATCAATGCCGTGGTGCCGCCGGAACAGCTTGACGAGGAGGTGGATCGCTGGTGCGCCGAAATCGCGGCGCTCAGCCCCACCGCCATTGCAATCGCCAAGAAATCGTTCAATCTCGACTCCGAATCCATCCGCGGCATCTCCGCGATGGGCATGCAGGCACTGAGCCTGTTCTACCAGACCGAGGAGTCGAAGGAAGGCGTGAAGGCATTCATGGAAAAGCGGCCGCCGAAGTTTCGATGAGGACAGGGTGCCCTCCTTGAAAGCATGGAAGCGCTGACGGACGTCACCTTCGTTGAGGTGGAGGAGGCGCGCATTGAGTATGCGCGGCTTCTCCCGTCCGTGCGGTTACTGGGTGCCGCCCCGCCGGCGCCCATCGTGTTCCTGCACCACGGTTTTGGCTGCGTCCAAGACTGGGGCAGCTTTCCGCGGCAACTGGTCGATGCCGCCCGGCGGCCGGGGTTGGTTTACTCCCGCCGTGGATGTGGCCGGTCCTCACCGCTCGCAGGTGCACGAAACGAAACCTATCTGCACGACGAAGCGCAGTTCCTTTTCCAGCTTCTCGATCGCCTCGAGCTGGGACCTTGTCATTTTTATGGCCATAGCGACGGCGCGACAATCGCCTTGCTGTTCGCTGCCCAATACCACGATCGAGCCCTGTCTTCGGTAATCGAGGCGCCGCATGTATTTGCAGAGACGGTCACGATCGAGGGCGTCGCAACCTTGACCGAACGGTACCAGCGGGACGCAACGCTGCAAAGCAAGCTGGCCCGAATCCATACGGATCCGGATGGCGCCTTCTACGCCTGGTCGACGCCGTGGCTCTCATCGCAGTTCCGGACCTGGAGCATCGCTGACCAACTGTCCAGGCTGCGCAGCCCGCTGCTGGTGATCCAGGGCGCCAATGACCCGTTCGGCTCCATTGCTCATGCAGAGCTCATCGCCGGGGCGGCGGAGAAGTACACCACCGTCGCCGAGTTGCCTGGTTGCGGCCACAACCCTCACCGGGAAGAGCCGGCCACCACGATTCAGCTGGCCGCGGAGTTCTTGATGCACGACCACTAGCCGGAAGGGGTTGCGAATGCTGACTCTCGCTGCAAAATGCTGCCAAAATGCCTGCTTTTTAGACTAACCTACAGGTATGGACAAGGTCGCGAAACAGCCTTTGGTGCGGGAGCAGCAAGACGCGGGACGCCGGCGCAGTGTCGGTGGCGTCGAAGGGGGAGTCAGCGCCCGGGCAAGCCGCAAGCCTGCCGTGGTCTCCGCAGGCCTCGACGGCGAACCTGACACTTTGAGTGGCTTGGCTCAGGAGAGCGTCGACCGCCATTCCGGCAGCGACCAGCTCAACAATCGCATCTTCTTTCGCCTGTTCCAGCTCGGCAACGAGCTGCAACGACAGGCTGTGCAGCAGCTCGGCATTACGACCGTCCAGTGGGCGGTGCTGGGTGCGCTTTCCCAGGACAAATTTGCCGCCGGCATTCCCCTGACCGAACTCGGGGAATACCTGGTGGTGACGCGACAGAATATGGACGGGGTGCTGAAACGCCTGGAGCGTGATGGGCTGGTTCAGCGGGTTTCCCGCGAAGGTGACCGCCGGATTCGCATGGTGCAGATGACCCGGCGCGGCAAGGAATTCTGGGTGGAAATCATGAAGCGCATCTACCAGTTCTACGACCAGGCTGCCGTGCATTTCACATTCGATCAGAAGGTGACCCTGGTGCACTACCTGAACCAGCTGCAGGTAGATCTGGCCAAGGTGACGCTGCCCAAAGCCGGCCGACCGAAGCGCAACGCCAGCTAATAGCTGGCTCCCGCGCCGAGAGATTCACTTGGTGGTTGCTCGCGCTTGTGGGGGCCATCGCCAATTCGATCCGGCCAGTGGCCCCCACTTTGTGCAGTTCTAAAGGTTTGGCGCAGGGCCTCAGATGCCGGTCACGTACTTGAAGTAGACGCCGCTCTCCTTGCCGGTGTTTTGGCCGCTGACGCCGGTGTAATACCAGACCGAAAACCAGTTGGTGTGGCTGATCGAGAAGCGCGCGCCAGCGCCGACATCGTTTTCGTGGTTGCCGGCAAACTGCACCCCCGATGCCGAAAACGAACCGTGTGATTCCCCTTGGTTGATGTAGGAGACGAAGGGGCCGAACCACGGGGCCACCTGATAGCGCAGAGCGATTTCACTCATGCGGAGGTTGCCCGGTACGGCGCATCCGTTGGCAGGCGTGCAGCCGTTGTGGACCTGGGAGAAGACACCCAGCGCCAACGTGCCGTCGATGCCGAATTTCCCGATCTTGTAGTCGCCGACCAGGTTGGGAAGATCGATCCAAGCATGGGTCGAAATCTCGTTGCTGCCGACCGGAATGGACACGAAGTTGCCCAGACCCAGCATCAGGTTGTCCACTGGCCGGGTATACACCAGCACATCGACCAGGGGGTCTCCGAGACCCGTGACCGTGTTGCCTCCGCCGGTAGGAATGCTCGAATACGGCTGGAACGCCTCAATCAGGAAACCGACCTTGGGAAGCGCGCTGAACGAAAAGAGCCGCGCATAGCGGCTCATGCCCGTGACGGTTGTACCGCCGGTAGCGCTTGCGGTGGTGTTGCCGGATGCGTCGTAGTCCTTGATGTTTCGCTGCACCATTCCGGACTGCAAAAAGAAATTCGCCCCTGGGACGATCGGCAAATCCCAGTTCGCACCCTCGATGATTCCCACCACCGGACCCGACGCCTGGGTTGCCAGGCTGGCGCACGCAATGACTGCCGCAATCGCGGCTTGAACGATTCTCCCCACTGCCTTTCTCCTCCACTGTTGAGCGACTGGTTATGCCGTCCGGTGCATTTGCCTGGCGGTCACAATGTGTAAATATATTGATATAAATATTTGAGCGCACCCCTGTGCCTTGTCAAGCATGGATCGCTACAAACTATTTTATCTATATATATATAAAGGATAAATATAGGTAAGATCGACATTAACGGCTTTGCCGCTGGCACAAGCGTGCTTGCATATACCGTAAATATGCTTATAAACGTGCCCCACCCAGACGTTGGGTTTGTTTTCGCATCCCAGAGAGATTCGGCGCACTCCGGCGCCTCCCGTTCCAGTTTTGGCGTTTGGGGGTGCGCAGTGGCAGCGAAGCTGCGTGGGGAGCTCTGGGACGAGCCAGGCCGAAGAAGTTAGCGGAGTTTAATTCCGTACGGCTTGTCGCGTACTGGATAGTCTGAAACTGTATGGATGCGACGTGCCGGCGGATCAACATAGGGCAAGCTATCGACCGCGGCGGCCCCAATGCGGGGCGAAATTGCGACATAACAGGGGAGTAGCAATGCTGGCATTCTGGACGCTGTATTTGTTTACCAATGTGGTGTTTGTCTTGGGGTTCTCATCTGTTCGAAACCTGCGGCAAAACCACGGAAGTGGGCTTTAGGCTTCGGTGCTATGCGGCTGAGAACCTTCTGGTTACTGACGAGGTTCTCGCGGCTTTAAATCCAGATTGGTCTGGTCTGGTGGCTGCGGGCTCTGCCTGGTGTGATGCCAATCCAGGGGCATTCTGATGTACTAGAATTCAGATCGTTTCTGCAATCAACTGATCGACGTAGACATACAAAGATCAAGAACATTCGCCAGCTTATTCCAGCAGTCTTAAAGTCAAATATGCCACGGGAGGTGCCGGTCGGACAGGTGCTCGGCAGGGTGTCTAACAGTTCGAATCAGACTAGTGAGCATGGAATCGTCCATTATTTGCGCAGATGCCTTACGGGCTGTTGATCTTCTGACGTAATACGTGGGTGACGATAGCTCACGCACGCCGGCGCATGCCGGACAATCCGCCCTTATCTTAGGTAGATCTGGGCGGACACATCCCCCTGTGGCGGGTAGGAATCAGGGTAAACGCGCCGGATGCGCCATGGTGGGCCCTCACGCTCGCCGGGACCAGCTCAGTCAGCGCCCGCGGCCCCCGGCCTGCCAGGCCGTGAGGGGCAGGCGCCGGAGCGATGAACCCGGTGGCAATAAATGCCCGCTGTTGTGCTACCTCGCGTCCCACAAGTTCACCGTTCTCGAAGCAAGTGCTTGAGGGTTGGAGCCGGGAGCCAGACAACGGCGGTGGAGATCGATGTTGACGTGTATACTGTACAAAAGGTCAGCAGATGGGCAATATTTCACTGCGGATTTGTTGGGCGCCTTGAATTCAACTTCTCACCCCCATATGTGGTGGAGATAGACTTTTGCACCACTACATAAGGTGGTAGTGGGCCCGGTTACCTGCAACGGCCAGTGATCGAAGGATCGGGAGCGGCCCGCGCAGATTTCCTCCGGAATTGGGGGGATTTGTTGCTGTACGTGCTCGGCTCGGATCGGACGATAAGCCGCGTAGGGAGTAGAACACCGTGAACTACGATGCGCTCACGGCAGCGTACTGGCGCGTCCAATCCGAGCGGGTTGGAGCGCTACGCCAGAAGATTAGCGCCCGCCCGAAAATCGGCGACGGGCGCGTCGTTCCCGATGACGGCGACCTGGCGGTCGGCGATGGTCGGCGGTTGGACATGGCTGTCATGTTCCTAGACATTAGCAAGTTCTCCGCCCGCCCGATGGAGACGGTGGAGGAGCAGGATCTGATGCTCCGCGTGCTGAATCTCTTTTTCACGGAGATGATCCGGATCGCAGAGGAGTACGGCGGCAATGTCGAGAAGAACACCGGCGACGGTTTGATGGTGTACTTCAACGACGGCGAGGGTGACCCCGCAGAGAGCGGCGTGAAGCGTGCGGTTGCGGCGGCGCTCACCATGATGAAGGCGAACAACGAGTTGATCTCGCCGATCCTGCGTGCGACGCCAGTGCAGGAAATCCGGTTCCGGGTGTCAATCGACTACGGTCAGGTCAGTATCGCCAGGCTCGGCGCGCCGCGCCGCTTCAACGCGAACGTAGCCATCGGCACCACCGCCAACTTCGCTTCGAAGATGCTCAAGCATGCAGAGCCTGGAGACATCGTGCTCGGCGCGAGTGCGCGCCAGCAGCTGCCCATGCAGTGGCAGAACGACTGGACCCAGCTCCTCCCCGTGGAGACGGGTTGGGTCTATCGCATGAGCGGCGCAGCCTATCAGCTGTACCGGTATACCGGCCGCTGGAGCCGGCTCGTCTAGGGAAACACCATGAACGATCAAACACAGCAATCTCAAGCCAGTACGTCAAGTCTCCCCGCTGTCACGCAGGGTTCGCAAGCTCCGCTGGTGGAAGGGCTCGGGCAGGGGGCGCCGACACTGCAAAGCATTCAGCCCGCTCCCGTGGCGTCGGGTGACGTGCCGAAGGCAACGGAGATCCGCGCCAAGTTCGCTGAGGAGGCGCATCAATACGTGCGGGACTACATCCGCCAAGCGGACCAAAAGGCGGCCTTTTTCTTCGCAGGCGCCACCGCGTTGATCGCCTTCCTGTACAAGTCCGGGCTTATCAACATGACGCGCTGGCATAAGCCAGTGCTGCAGATGGCTTTTCTCGACGTCTGGTCGCTGATCACCGGTATTGCCCTGCTGATCTGCGCGGTCGCGAGCATCCTCACGGTGGCCCCAAGACTGAGGGGGTCGAAGCGCGGCCTGATTTTCTTCGGTGCGATCGCCGAGTTTCCGTCTCGCAACGATTACGCCATCGAGATTCGCACTAAGCCGGTTGACGAACTCATCGAGGCCAAGCTGATGCATGTGCATGACATTGCGGGCATTTGCGTCAACAAGTTCGGGATGCTGAAGATTGGTATCTACACCGGCATCGTTGGCACTGTCAGCGCGATAGTGCTGCTGATGATCAGTTGAGGAACATGAGAAATACCTGATGTAGCGTGAAGGAGATTTGGTATGGCGCGGCCCACCCAGTTCAAGGATTTATTCGATCAATACCTACCACGCGACTTGCAGAAGTCGTTGGTAAGGGCAGACAGCGCAAGCCTAGAGGCGTATGACTCGGCGTTCAGCGAACCAACGTCGCTAATGGTGCCGGACGAGGAGCACGCGATCCAGAATGCCGTGCGGCCGTGGATCGGCAAACTCGGCGTGAACACGGGGGCGATCGGAGCGCACCCGGATTTCGCGCACCTGGTGGGTACCGATCAGATCATCTACCACCACATCACTACTCTGTTCCTCGACATCGAGAACTCGACGCGGCTATCTCTCCTCATGCCACTGGAAGAGGTGCTGCGTATCAAGAATGGCATTTTGAGAGCGGCGTCGGAGATGGTGCGTGCGTTCGACGGGCACGTGCACCGCTTCATGGGCGATGCACTGATGGCATTCTTTGGGGGCGCCAAGATCTCGCCTGAGGATTCAGCAATGGCCGCAATCAACTGCGCGGCAATGCTCCGGCAGTTCATGAAAGTGGCGGTACTGCCTGGCCTGCAGCAACGTGGCATCGACACCAAGGACCTGGGGTTCCGCATCGGCATCGACTACGGTGAAGACTCCAAAGTGCTTTGGGCGTCCTATGGGCATTCCAAGGTCAATGAAGTCACCGCTACATCTTTCTACGTCGACGTGGCAGCGAAGCTGCAGCATCAGGCAGGCCGGAATCAGGTGATGCTCGGTGACAGTCTGCTTTCGTTCCTCGATTTTCCCGATCCGTTCCGGGAAGTGAAAACTCAAACCCGCAACGGTGAAGAGGAAGCCGTGCCGGTGTTACTGCCCAACCTCTCAGACGCGAATGGTCAGCCGATCAACTACTCGATCCGCAAGCTCAAGGCGCGCAATTTTGACAACCTCTTGCCGGTCCCGACCGCTGTCAAGGCAACCTTCGATGGCAGCAAGGCCCATCACCACCCGGGGGTAACCTACCAGCTCTGGGTGGTAGGGGGCGGCAAGAGGCAACCTTACAACTCCTTGAGCCAGTGCCTTAACAAGGGGCTGGCTCTCGAGTTTGAAGTGAGTGTGCAGCATCGCGGATACAGCCATCGGTACCCGCTGTCGGTGAATTTTAGGAAAACCAACTACGGCGCTGAGGCGGGCGCCGAGGCCAAGACATTTCCTTGGGTGGTCAAGACCATCAGCCATCCGCACGGCAGCGGTTACGGTTCTCAGCCGCCGGCGGCGTCAACGGTCATCCAGGAAGAAGGTACGGCCTACAGAGGCATCCACCAGATGGAGGTGGAGGTGAAGGATGTCCACGGCGCCTTGCTGTTTCGGGATGCGATTGGTGTGCATATCCGCTAAATGGCGCCCTGATATCAAGATCGGAGCTCGTATGAATCGTGACATGGACTTAATTCGGAATTTGGTGTTGCGGATGGAGTCCTTTGATCCTCCTGCTACAGGTCCCGTGGAGTCGTTTATAAACCTGGACGCTGACCAGCCGGCGATGAAGTTTGACGGTTGCACCGTGACGCAAGTGCACTATCACGTCCGCCTCTTGGCCAATGCCGGTTTCCTTGATTCGGTCAGAGAATTGCCTGGATCGACGTGTGTTATGGCGAAAGGGCTGACCTGGAAAGGACACGATTTCGCGGACAGCGTACGCGACCCGGAAATTTGGCGCGTGACGAAGGAGAATGCACGGAGGGTTGGTGGCTTCAGCGTCGACGTGCTGGTGGCTCTCGCGAAAGGCTTCGTGAAGAAGAAAATTGAGGAGCACACGGGGATAAAGCTTGACATGTAGTTAGCTTACGAGGTGCTTATGCAGAAAATCACGATTTATACGTTTGAGGTCTACGTATAGCCAACGACCAGTTGCAGCGATCAAGACGGTTGGGGGACGCGCGAGACAATTTGAGAGTCAGAGGTTCTATCATTCGTGAGTTCGAACCGGCTCCCCTTGTAGCCGCGGGCCTCGCTGTTTACTTATCAAGCAACGTCGCCACCTCGCTTTCAAACAACTCGCCCGACCGATAGTACCCCATCACCGTTGCAGCCTGCCGATGCTCAGTGAGGGCCATCACATCTCCGAGCGGCACCTTGCGCTTACCGGCTTCCGTGATGAAACCGGAGCGCAAGCTGTGACCGGCCCAATCGCCCTCGATCCCCGCCAGCGTAGCGCGACGCTTCACAATCGACGCGACGGACGCCCCGGAAAGGGAAGGGCCGATACGGTTCCGCCAAAGCCGCCGGAAGATTGGCCCCTCGGTGATCTGCGCGCGGGTCAGCCAGGCGGTCAATGCCTCGGCGGCCTTGCCGCGGATTGGCTTATCGGGGAGAGCGTTGCGGGAGCGGCTTCCTGCCTGGTTGGTCTTCGAACGGTGCATCCGCAGCAGATATGTGCGCTCGTCGACCTTGATCAGCTGCTCCATCGTCGCCGCCGCGACCTCGGACCGCCGCCGGCCGCCGCTCGACCACGCAAACAACAAAAGCGCGCGGTCCCGAACACCCTCCAGGGAATCGTCACACGTCGCTGCCATGGCCTCGAGCGGTTCCCGCGTCGCGGCGGTCTTCTTAGTCGGCGCTTCGCCACGCTTCGCTGCGGCGCGCTTGGCGCGGGAAACCAAGTGCCGGACCTGGGGATCTTCACAAGGATTGGCGGCGCGCTTGAGCTGGTGCAGCTTGGACAGAACATAGATTCGATGGGTCACCGTGGCCATCTTGAGCGGACCCAGCGCGCCCTTGAAGCCGGCGTCGACCAGCCGTCGATCCGTTTCCGCAGGTAGTTCGCAAACGAGCTGGCCGTCCTTGATCCGCGCCGTGTGGTCCACCACAAATTGCACGACCACCAGCGGCGGAACGGGCAGGGCGAGTGGTTTGCCGTAGCGCGCCTGTGCCCAGGCGCACCAGTACCGCAGTGCGCTGCGATAGGCCCGTAAGGTGTTTTCAGCCTGGCCAGCCAGCAGAATTTCCTCAGCGGCTCGCCGCGCCTGCTCGCCCAATTCCTCCGTGGAAAGCGGGGGAGGGGCGACAACCGGGGCCGGCAACACCGACTTTTCGGTCTTGGTCCTCGATTTTTGCAGTCGCTGACGGGCGGCCATTTCGATATTTATCCTATGTATTCTGTATAAGATATAACAGAGATGCGTATGTACTTACGATAAGCATCACTTATCGTCGGTACGATAGCAAATCTGGGGCAGGGCGACATCGGAGACTTTCTATGGCCCGCGGCATCACCGAACAAGATGTATTCGAGGCGGCGGATGCGCTGCTGGCGCGCGGCGAGCGCCCCACTATCGATCGTGTGCGCGATCACATCGGCCGCGGCTCGCCCAACACCATCAACCCGATGCTCGATGCCTGGTGGCTCGCGCTGGGCAAGCGCGTCGGAGGCATCCAGGCCGATGGCGTACCGCCGTCAGTTATGCAGGCGATGACCCGCTTCTACGCCGACCTCCGCGCCCAGGCTCTGGCCGACGCGCAGGCCGCCCTGGCCGAGCAGCAGCGCCTGGCGGATGAGGCCAGGGAGGCGCTCGCGACCGTCAAGGAAGAGATGGACTCCGAACGTGTGGCCCTGCTGACGACAATCGCGACCCTGCGCGGCGAGCTGACCAGGCTTGGGGACACCAATCAAGCCCTCACCCGGCAAGTAGCCCAGCAGCAGGTCGATCTCGACAACGCTCTGGACAAGGCCAACCAGGCCGCGCAAGCGTTGCAGCGTGCCCAGAACGACCAGGAGCACGCCTCCGCTGCTGCCAAAGCGGATCTCGATCGCGTCCGCGAGCAGTGGCAGGGCAATGAGCGCCACTGGCTGACCGAGATCGAGCACTCGCGCGACGAAGCCAAGCGACTGCGTGCCGAGCACGACCGCACACTGAAGGCGCAACAGGGCCGGATCACGGACCTGGAGCAGCAGCTATCGGCCGGTGCCAAGGAGCGCGCCGCGCTGCGCGTGGCGGTGGATTCAACTCAGCGGGAGCTCGCCCAAGAACGGGAAAAGCGAAGCTTTGCCGAAGGCGCACTGGCCGCAAAAAGCTCTGAGGGAAAGACCCTGCCTAGCCGGCCACGGCGAACACGCCCCTCAACCAGGCGGTGAATCCCAGCGACAATGCCTAGGAATAGACGCGCCAGTCGACCTTGGGCACGATTCGACACGGTAGCAATCCCAATCGAGTAACGCGTACTCCGCCTGGCTGGCCAAGAGGGCATATTAACTACGGCTTCAGGCCTCCGATCGCCAGCCAGGCATGCCGGAGCGCCTGGGCGTCAAACAAGGCGTGGTGCCAAGGCTTGGCGGCACTCTGGTGATAGGCATGCTGGGCTTCGCCGAAGTCCGGGATAGAGATCAGCTCCAAGGGGATCCGTGGCCTGACCAGACCGGTCGGCCAACCGTTGTTCAAGCGGGTAAGCAGTTCGACGTCCCGAGGCTGATCACAAGCGATTTCGGTCGGCCCCGGCAGAGAATCCAAGAACGCTCCCAACTGGGATTTGCACCAACCCCAATCACCGGTCCGGGAAGGGAATAGACCGAAGTGCGGCAGCACGTTGGCTATCACGAATGACGAGCAGGCCGAGGGTGGCACGTCGTCTCGCTCGCAGTAGAACTCGACGCCATCACCGACGAGCGCAAGCGAGAGAAGCTTGGCGCCGTCGTCGTTGGTCGAGTATTCGGTGTCCAGAAATAGGATCATCGGCCTGGGAAGCGAAACACAGCCGCTGTCGTAGGATAACCGGGATACGGGTACGAATCAGCGTCGAGCCTTTAATGTGACTCAATCCTGAACTCCCTTCGGAAGCTTACTCTTCGAGCTGCGATCGTCAAGGCTCGTAGGGTGCGGCGCCCAGCCCACGGAAGTTATCGAAATCCGATAACCTGACTTAAGCTTTGTTATGGACTAGCGTTGCCGGCCCGGAGCGGTCTGTCGCGAGCGGCAGCCAACGGGCAGGCTAAATCCCTGAATGGATACCCCACTACCGCCGACTGAGGATAGACATCTGCTCGTTCTCGACTTGGACGAGACGTTGGTGTACGCCAGTGACAAGCCTTTGTCGCGCTCACCAGAATTCACTGTGCCGCCGTACTTGCTGTATTTGCGCCCAGGGGTTCAACCATTCCTGGAACAGGCAGGTCGTCTTTTTCGCCTGGCCATATGGACATCGTCGTCGCCAAACTACGCGCGAGCAGTCTGTAGCCTACTGTTTAGAAAGCCGGACTCGCTGGCCTTCATCTGGGCCAGTGATCGGTGCACAATGCGGCGAGACCTCGAAACGGACACGTGGTGCAATACCAAACCGCTGCAGAAGCTCAGGCGACGCGGCTATGATTTAAACCGGATCCTAGTCGTGGACGATAGCCCGGAAAAGCACACGAGAAACTACGGGAACTTGATTCACGTAGCCCCGTACGAAGGTGATCCGAGCGACGATGAGCTATTCCATCTCAGCCGCTACTTGGAGCAAATATCTCAAGAACCCGATGTTCGCCGCATCGAAAAGAGAAACTGGCGTAAGCGTATGAGCGGCATGTCCGCCAAGTAGGCGGGTATTCTGCAAAACGCGAATGTGCACCTACTTGCACCCTGTGGGGCAAGCTACAATCGCGCGGACCCAGTCGCCGACCGCATCGCGGGTCGCTGGCGTCAACTCGAACGTTAAGGGATTAGTTCGGTTCCACTTGACGAGTACCGGGCGCATCAAGGGGAGAGCAAATGACTAAGCACTGCTGGGGTAGTGAGCCTTCGCTGGTCGCGTCGTCGCCTTGCGCGGCGTCGAGTTCGAAACAGTGCGCGTAGCTGCGTCGTGCCGGCGAGCGGCCTTCCTGGTCTGGCGCTGTGGCTTTTTCAGCGTTGCACGTCGCTTCATGGCTTTGGTAACAAGCTTGCGGCCCCCGATAGGGCTCCCAGATTTCTTTGCCTGTTTCGTCTTCTGCTTGGTGTGGCGCGTTGCCTTAGTTTTTTTGGGCGCAGGCAGTTTTCTAGTGCCATCCCCCAGAACTATTAGGGCCCGGCGGATTGCGCTCGCTTCTTTGGCATGCTGACGCAACGCGGCTGTGACACCGGCGGGGATCTCCTGCCGGGGCGGCAGAGCGTCTAGCCGCTCGCTCACTTTCTCGAGTCGCAGCACCAGCAACTGAAGTGACTCAAGATCGATGGTGCACAGATCTGGCTGGTGCTCGACGGACAACCGGCTCAGAGCCTGGTCGACGTACTGCTTCAGGACACCGTGCGCATCGCGGATTGAGGCATTCGATTTTGCCAATCCATTGGTGACCGCTTCGGACAGTGACGGATACGACACCCGTTGTTGTGCCGCGGAGTCCAGACAGGCCACCAGCGCATCGACGTCAGACATCTCGGGCTTGGCCTCATCGCGCCGGGCCAAACCTTCATCGATGCGGCGGGCCAGATCACGCGCCACCTGGCTCAGCGCTTCGTTGATCCTGACCGCATGGTCCTCTACCACAGCGATTGCGCTTTGCGTGCGTCCAAGGTTCGCGGTCAGGTGAGACAAGGCGTCCGCTGTGCGCTGCTCGGCGGTCGACGCGACAGACGCGAGGAGATCTCGGAGTTCCTCGCTGGCAGGGAATTCGATCTTGCTAGTTATTGTGTCCAACCTCGCGACGGCTGCGAGGATCTGCCGTGTGAGGTCGGCCTCGGCAAATAGCGGCAGATTCGGTGGGGCGGGCGTGCGGTACTGCTCGAGTAGGGCTTTGATCTGTCCTAGGGTGGGGCCAGCAGCCGGAACCGGCTGGCCACCATTCGAGGAGAGCAGATCAATCGCCTTGCTGAGGCGATTGATCTCGGTCGAGCTGGGCAACTTGGCGACGATTTCGTGGAGGCGCTTTAAGAACGCAGCCTCACGCTGGAGACTCAGCTCCCGCCAATCCGCCAGATCCCGCTGGATCTGGCTCAACAGCTTCGCGACGTCCGGCCCAGCTTGATCGGCAGCAGGGTTTTCTCGGAGGCCGTGTTCCCGAACGAACCTGTCACGGATGCGCGTGAGCCGCGTGTATGAGCCGAACCCGAGGCGTTCCCGCAATCTGAGGACGGATAGCGCTTGGCCGGTGCGCTCGTACTCCTCGCCCAGGCAGTCCAGTATCTGTTCTTCTGATCCACCTTCGTTATGGAGCGGCGGACGGGCAATTGTTGGTTGTAAGTCGTTCGTATTCATGTTGTAGGAGCGTGATAGCCGGCCCCCAAAGGCCGCAGACTATAGGACGGCGACAGCAAACGTCCGAACGAGAAGTGGTGCAAACGACATATGCCGACCCGTCTCCGCGCTTCCCAAATGCACATCCACCGATCGGAGTCCTTCTAGGTTTCGCCAGGCGCACCTTGATGGGAGTAGTTCTGCCCACCACACTTGCAGCCAATCTCTTGCGTTCGGCAAGCAGTTCCAATTGCATAAGCTCCCGCAAGTCGTCAACGTCGAATTCCAAACCGCAAGATACCAACTGCATTGCCACATGCACTCCGCCACCGTCCGAGAGGTGGTCTTACTAACCAATACGAATTCTTGAACCGCTACGTGGACAAGCCGGATTTGACAAGATGGCTTCAACCCCATGCTTAGGAGGTGACTTCCTAAATCCAGCTTGGCCGGGAACCAGCGCAGCAACAGCCCGTCAAGCCACTGATCGCCAAACATCGTTCTGGTATCCCTACATATCCAACTGGCTTCCGCTGGATTGCGGAAAACGGAGCTGCGCTCTTCGCAGGTAGCTTCCTGTGGAAGCTACGCCTTCAACGAAGCTCATTTCAAGATGCCGAAATCTCGCGTTTTTACGTGGGGAAGAAGATCGAGACCGAGACTATTAAGTTATTGAATATGCGGGACTATTCGCTCCAGCGTCAACAACTTGGAAAAATCTCTAGGAATTGTCCGGCAGGGGCGTTTAACAACATCAATCACTTAGAGCTTGCCACGTTTATGTCGCCGGGCTAGATCGTGTCATTCGTACGATTTCATGCCGCCAGCTGCTCAAGATCGTGACGCTATGCAGGGCAACGAACTATCGGATGCCGACATTTAAGGCAACCCTCAAAAAAGCATTGGGCTCGTTGAGTTGTACTTTACATAATATATATTATGCGTAGTGTTTCTTGAATCCCGCGCCCGAAACAAGCCCGGGCCTGTCAAGCCCTCACACCGGCCCTAACTGATCCTTAACCCGGGCCGCATTGTGTGACGGAATGCTCAGCAGTGCATTTCCTCTTTCCCTGAAGTTTCAACGCATTACAGGGAACAATATCAATGCAAGACCGGGATACGTTCGATTTGTGGTTCAGGGCCGCATTAGAAAACTGCTACCGTTCGTCGGAAAAATCGGCACTTGCACAGCTCGCCGACTTCATCGGGGTCAGTTTGCGCACAATCCAGCATTGGCGGAAGCAGGAACGAGCGCCGAAATGGGGGTTGAACCTGCTGGTCTATGCGGCGACGGGTGTCCCGGCCGGCGGCCCGAGCAAGGCCGGCACCGCATGGTCCGGCTGGCGGTTCCTGCACCTGCAGGTGACTGATACGACCAAGCCGGGGCCGCGCGGCGGCAAGGGCGGCGTGAAGTATTGGGACTGGCAACTGGTGTCGCCGACCGGTCAGGCGTTCGGGGCGCAGGAGCTGGAAATGTTCGGCTTCCACATGGGGCGGATGCGCGATCTGGAGCGGGAGCTGCAAAAATTGCGCGGGCCGGCTCAGTACCTGCTGGCGCTGGAGTAGACGCGCACAGCCTTACTTCATCGGCCCCAGCGCCGGGTACGCAGGCCCGGCCTGATGCAGTGGCATGACGTTGACGTTGCGCATGCCCGGAAGGAAATGCACGTCGTAGATTTCGTGGCAGCCGCTGGTGAAGTGCAGGAAGCCGATCTGCACGCCGCGGCGCATGTCCACCACGGCCACGCCGCACAGCAGCTTGGGCCAGCGCTGATGCACCGGCAGGCCGCCAAAGACGTTGCTTTCGCGGATGCCCGATAGGCCGATCAGCGCATAGTGCCGGTCAAAGCCGAGGCCGCGGGCGAAGCCTTGCACGTGGCAGATCGAGCGTACCTCGCCATCGCCCACATGCACCAGGGCGCCATCGCCGCTGTTGAGCAGCCATAGGGCGCCGTCACGCCAGCGCGGCGAGTGCGGCATGCTGAGGCCGCGGGCGAGGACTCGGCCGGACTCGACATCAGCGACGATGCCGCCGGCACGCCGGCCCTCGCGCCAGCCTTCGCGCACGTCGGTTTCGCCCAGCGCGGTGACGAAGCGGGCGCGTCCATCGGCGATGGCTAGGCCGTTGAGGTGGCAGCGATCCTCCGGCGCATCCTGGCTGACCCATGGCGCGCGCCAGCGCCGCGCCGGCTCGCCGCTTTCGCGCAGCCAGTTGAGCGTGGACCACCGGGTGTTGATGACGCAGAGGTCGGGGCCGGCGAAGCCGACATCGTGCAGGTAGAGGCCATCGGCCGGGAAGGTGCAGCGCGGAAGGAACAGCGCATCACGCCCTTGCAGCTGGGCCAGCGCGGGGGCGTTGTCGAAGATCCACAGATGATGCTGAGTGGCCAGCGCCAGGCGCTGCGCCTGCGCATCGTAGTCCAGGCCCATCGGCTTGCCGAAGCCGCGCGCCAGGATGGTGACCTGTTCATCGCGCCACCCGATCAGGAACAGCCGGCCGGCCTGATAGGTGGAAATGGCGATGCTGCCGCCGCACTCGGCCATGTAGGCGGCGAAGCCATCGTCCGGCACGCACAGGATCGGCTCAGCTGCTCCCACCGCCGTTGCCGGCGGCGCTGCAGGGCGCGCGCGGATATCGCCTCGCTGTTCCTGGCGGGGGGCGCCGGCGCCGTCGACCAGCGCCATTACTGGCGATGCTCGATCGCGGCTGGCGGCCGCTCGGCCAGGGCGCGCTCGACCACCAGCCAGCCGAATGCGCCGATGACAGTTAGTTGCACGCCGATCAGCCCGGTGAAGAACCAGGCACGGAACGACTTGAATTCAGCGCGCAGCTCTTTGACTGAATCGCGCAACTGCCCCCCACCGTTCAGTGCAAAGCTCTTCATGCGATTCGATCTTGTGCAGCGCCACGTGGCCCTCATCCATCCCTCTTTCCTTTAGGCGATCTGCGCGCCCGTGATGTTGGCCACGTAGGTGACGGTCTCGGCCGGCGGCGGATAGCTCTTGCCGGCGCGCAACCACTTGTGCACATTGCCGATGCCCCAGTTGTAGGCGGCCACGGCGTAGTCCCAGCTGCCGAGCGCAGCGCGCAGCTGCGCCAGGTAGCGGCCGGCGCCGTCGATGGCCTGCGCTGGGTCGGTCGGGTCAATCTCAAACTCGGCGGCAGTGGCCGGCTCGAACTGAAACATGCCGATGGCGCCGGCAGCCGAGCGGCGCGCGCCACTCACAACGGCAGCTTGGTAGCCGCTTTCCTGATACCCCTGGCGCGCCATCAGGCCGGCGGGCATGCCGTGCGCGGACTCGGCGGCGGCAATCTCGGGCGCGTAGGCCTGATAGATCGGCAGGGTGAGGTACTTGCTGGCAGGGATCATCGGGGTGTTCCTCTTAGGCGAGCACATAGCCCGTGATGCGGGCCACGTAGTTGTTGGTTTGAGCGCTGAGCGAGCCGGTGCCGTCCACCCATTTTTGGATCGTGCCGGGACCGCCGTTGTAGGCGGCGACGGCCAGGTTCCAATCGCCGAATTCGTTGTAGAGGTCGGCCAGGTAGTGCGCGGCGCCATAGATCGACGAGGTGACATCGGTCACATCGACGCCGTACTGCGCGGCGGTCGCCGGCTCAAACTGGGCGATTCCCTGCGCGCCGGTTACGCTGACGGCGTTGGGGTTGAAGGTGCTTTCCTGATACAGCAGGTTGTCCAGCAGCTGCCCGGGCTGACCGCCGGGCACGCCGTATTGGCCGGCGGCGGCGGCGATGATCGGTTGCACCGCCAGGTAGGCCGGCAGGTTGGCGTAATTGGCGGGGTTGATGGCGCCGCCGGTCGCCGCGGCGCCGGAGCCAGAGGCGCCGCCCTGCTGCTGAACCACCCACCAGGCGCCAGCGCCGAGGCCTGCAAGCGCGATCAAAGGCAGCAGGCGCATGGCGAGCCCTCCCGGGTGAGGCGAATGGCGAGCAGCGCAGGGGCTTGCAGGGGCATGGCGATTCCTTCAGCGCGGTGAGTTTCTGGCTACGCTGACCGGTGGCAGGCCACCACCGCCGCCACCGCCACCAAACCCGCCACCGCCGGCACTGGCCCCGCCGCCGTCGCTGCTGCCGTCGCCGGCACCCGCACCGTATGCGGCGGCGACGTTGGCCACGTAGGAGGCCATCGAGTAGCTGTAATCGGAGCCCGAGGCCGCGGGCGTGGTATCACCCTGCGCGGCCTGATCCGCCAGCGCCTGCGCCTCGCCCTGCGCGCGCTGCGCGTTGAAATTTGCGAGCTGGGCCTGTGCGTCCTTCGCCTCCTGCGCGCCCTGCTTCTGCAGCCACGCTTGTTCGCTCGCCTTGATTTTGGCTTTCATCTTGGCCAGCTTCGCCGCGGCAGCTGCCGCGCTGGTCGCCGCGGAACTGCCCTGCCCGCTCGCGGTCCAGGTGAGCGACAGCGGCGCGGCAGTGCCCGCAGATCCGCCAGCACCAACTGCGGCGGTGGCACCAGGTGAGCCCGCGGGCGTGACCTGTCCCGTCACACCCGCCGAGCTGACACCGCCAGCCGTGGCGGTGGGGACCGGCGCGCGGTGCTTCCACCACCACCAGGCGCCCACGGCGGCCAGGAGCAGGATCAGCGTGCTGTCGTCGCCATCGCTATCGGGGGAGCTGGCCATGGGCGCGCGCCATCAGGTGCAGGGCACGCAGGCCGGGTGCGTGTAGTCGCCGTTGAACTTGTAGCCTGGCTTGCAGATGTTCGTCTGGATGAAGCCCGCCCGGTTGCTGATCTGGGGCGGCTGGTCAACGGGGTTGTTGCCGTAATAGTCCTGGCTCATGCAGCTGACGGCATCGCTGGAGCCGCAGTCGGTGGGCGGGTACGAGGCCTTGCCGATTGCACCGCCGTTGCCGCCGCGCTGGAATTTGTAGTAGCCGAGCAGCGCGGCCTCACCCTGGCCGAACGGCACATTTTCGGCATGCCAGCCGCTATTTCCGAAGCTGCTGCCCCACCACTGTTCCCAGCCGCTGCCGCCCTGCTGGCAGGTATCGGCGCCGGTCGAAGAGGCAGCGCCGCCGGCAGCCACTGCACCCGCGGCGTCCGTGCAGCTGCAACCCCCGTTCCCGCGGCTGAGCAGCCACAGCGCGCCAAGGACGCCCGCCACGATGAGCGCATCCTTTTCCTTTTTGGTGAGCGGCTTGTGCCTGTGGTCTTTCGCGTCCATCAGCGGCCCGCCAGGTATTGCGCGGCGAGTTCCTGCGCCGACAGCGCAGCACCGAAGGTAGCCACGCGGCTGACCAGCCCACCAAAAAACTTGTTCAGGTCGTTGAACGATTCCTGAGACTTCGAGGCGCCGACGAAGAAGCCGCCATATGGGATGAGGGAAGCAGTGGAGACCGTCGCAGCTCCGGCCGGGGCGCCGTTGATGTAGAAGGTGCAGAGGTTGGCAGCATCGACGGTTACGGCTACGAAGCATTTTTGGTTGAGCGGGACCACGACGGTTGAGGTCGAAATCAGGGCGGTGAAGGCAGCATCCAGCTCCAGGTGACCGGTGCCGTTGATGTTCAGGACAGGGCCGCCGGCCGCGCCAGTGAAATACTGTTGGCTGCCGCAGATCGCGTAGGCATCGACCGTGGAATAGGCGGCAATCTCGACCCAGGCCGACATGGTGAAATTGTTGGCGCGAGTGACCGCAGGACCGATGAGCGAGTTGCTTCCGACCATGCCGCTACCGGGGGGGATCGAAGAGCCGCCGCCGCCGCCCGTGCCAGCCAGCTCCAGGCAGCCCGACGTGCCGCGGACGATGGGCGGGGCGTCCAGCGTGAAGGTGCCGAGATAGCCGCCATCGTAGGCTGAGCCGCCCGCGCTGGAGTTATGCGCCGCGGTTCCCGTTGTCTCGTCCAGCTTCCAATACAGCAGCAGCGACGGCACCGCCTCGACCATGGCGTCGTAGGAAAGCGCATTCGGCGCGCGCGAGCCGAGAATGCCCCACATCAGCAGGCCCCCGACGAGCAGCTTTGCGGAATCACGCCAGCGCACCGCACAGCGCCCAGGTGCGCACGCCGCTGCCGTTCTGCGCGATCAGCACCGCCGTGATGAAGGCGCCCTGCCCCGCCGCCGCATGCGGCGAGGCGTTGAAGTATCCGCCTTGGCCGTAGCCGTAGATCGAATCCCCGGCACCGGCCGCGAACGACAGCAGGCCGGCGCCCTCGCCCACGTAGTTGACGAGATAGCCCGGGATCAGCGCCACCGCCTCATTGCTCGATACCGGAAACACGATGCTGACCGGCGCGGCGCTGGTGCAGCGGACGATGTTGCCGTTGTCAACCGAGGTAGGCGTGTCGGCGGCGCCCGTCAGCACGCGGATGGACGGCTGCGGGTTGACCAGCTGGCCGGGCGTATACGGCATGGCTCAGGCTTCCAGCACCAGCGCCTGGCCGGCGCTGAGATAGATGATGTTGGTGAACACCAGCTGATTCAGCTCATAGGCGCCGTTGACGCCGATGGGAATGCCGCCCTGCTGGATGCTGTTGCACTGCTGCCCGAGGCCAACATAGATGGTGGCGGCGCCCGCATTGATGATGAGCAGGTACCGCCGGTTATTGCGCTGCTGCAGCACCAGGGCGCCGGTCGCCGAGTTGAAGTAGATCGGGACCGGCGCCAGCACATTGTTGATCGGCGGCTGCTGGCCCTGGCCCGGCTGCATCCGCTCCAACTGGGCGGCCAACCGCTCCATGGCGCACGCCAGGACCAGCTCGCCCGACGTGCTCCCATCGGCAGCCATGGCGCTCCCTCGTTAGGTGTACTGCTTCACGCCGGCCAGGGTCAGGAAGAAATCGACCGGGTTGGCGCTGTTCAGGTTGTAGACCACCACATTGAGGGTCGTTTTGGCGGCGAAGGTGATTGGCCGCGGCAGCCAGAACGGCAGCTGCGCGGTGCCGAAGACGTTGCGCAGTGGCTGGTTGGAAATGAAGATGCTGGTGTTGTCGCTGGTGTCGGTGATCTGCACCGTGGCCAGGCAGGAGGCGGTGACATCGGCGTTGTTGCTGATGGCCGAGAACGTGCCGACCAGCCACACGAAGTCGCTGTCGTCGTTCATGACGATCTGGCCATTGCCAGAGCCGCCGGAGGCTACGCCCGCGATGCGATCCGGGCTGCCGGGCGTGGTCGGCGTGTAGCAGAAGAAACTTTCGGAGCCGTGATCTTTTTTCATCGCTGCGCCTGGAAGAGTGGAAGGGCGGCGGCGCCTACCTCACGCCGCCGCCGGGGACATCGAGCAGCGCCGGATCAGGCGTTGCGGAACTTCTGACCGCGCAGGTAGCAGCCGATGCGGCCGTTCTGGCCGGACGGCAGGGCGACACCGTTGCCCGGCCAGTTCAGCTTGAAGTTGAACGCCACGTTCGGGTCCAGGGTGAAGGGCGGCACCTCGAACGGCTGGCCGGAGAAACTGCCGTACACCACGGAGCTGCGCTGCGCGGCGCCGGCCGTGGTCGTGTCCGACAGGCCGACCAGGCCGCTGACGCCCACCGAGGGCGGCAGCAGCAGCGCCGGGATGCGGGACTGCAGCGTGGTGCCGTTGACGTAGATTTCCAGCCAGGCGGTCTGAATGGCGGCGATCAGATCATCGATGGCCTGCAGCTTGGCGGCAGCGGCCGGCGCCTCGCCGCCGTTGGCCACGGTCAGGCCGGAGAAGAAGTGCAGTTCGATGGCCATCACGCGGAACTTGGTGCCCGTGGTGAGCATGCCCGCCACGTCCATGTTCGTGTCGCCGAAGCCGTTGGCCGCGGCGTTGAACGCGCGCTGAAAGAAGCTCAGGCTCGGCTGGCCCGCCGAGTTGTAGACCAGGTTGTCATACAACGGTTCGTTGGAGCCGTTGATGCTGTTGGGACGAGTGACGCTCTCGGCGGCCAGATCGTCGGGGTGAACGAGCAAAGTGGTATCCATCGCGGTGTGCCTCTGCAGGAAGTCGGAAGGTGGTTAAGCGGGTTGCTTGAAGGTCAGCCCGATCAGCGGCGCGAGCCGCGCCAGCCGCTACCGCCGGCAGCGCGATTCATCGCGGGATTGGTCGGGCGCTGGTACGGCAGCGCGGCCGGCGGCTGCGCCGTCGCCAGCGAATCGGTGCGCTCGGCCATGCGGCCCGGCACGCCGGACAGCACGCCGCGCGGACCCAGCGCGTTCGAGCGGGTGAGCGCGTTGCGCTGCGGCATGCTGCCGAGCTGGCGGCTGAGCTGCGCATTGAGCTGGCGGCCCAGGTTGCTGTTCGGCGCGGCCTTGGCCACGTAGGGCAGCGCGGCGGTGTACGCCGTGATGGTCAGCGCGCCGATGGTCGCGGCCTGCGCCTTGTCGCGGGGCAGGAAGCGCTCGCCGAGCATGCCCAGGCCGATGATCAGGCCGGCCTTGGCGATCTGCCGCGGCAGACCGGTCTGGAAGTTCGCCGGCAGCTTCGAGGCGATGGCCGAGAACACCATGCCGGCACCGACCGCGCCGGCCGCGCCCCACAGGGCGGGCTCCAGCTGGGCCGTCAGCAGGCTGCTCTCGTAGTTGATCGGGTTGCGGCGGACGCGCTTTTTGTGGCCGCCCAGCTTGCCGATGGAGAAAAAGCTGTTCTTGCGCTTGGGGCGGCGCGGATTCTGGCGCGCGACCACCGGGGCGGAATGGTGCGACTTGGACGACTTGCGGCGCTTGGGCTTGTGGGCCTTTTTGCGGCCACCGGCCATGCGGGCGAGAAATGCGGCCTTGGCCGCGCCGGTCAGCTTGCGCTTGCCCTTGGGGCGGGGGTTGCCTACGACGATCAGGGACGACATCGACAGCTCCAGATGCGGAGCGCGGCGCCGTAGTACCTAGTCGTCTACGATGCCCCGCTCAGTCACCTGGAACGCACCGCCAAGCGTTGCCAGAGTACGCCCGTTGTTCATCACTGCAAAGGTCGGCCGGGCGCTCTTTTTGAAGGGGTGAAAGAAGAGCTGCTTCGACACCTCGCCATTCTCTTCGATCAACGCTTCGTACAAAACTCCGCAGAGGTCGCCGAGCTTCCAGGCCGGCCCTTGAAGGGCCTTGGCAGGGAACCGCATCACCCGGTCTGCCTCTACGCCGGCAAACTTTTGATAATCCCGAACCGTTTTGTCAAGCTCGCGCCGCAGAACGCCCAGCGGCTCCATTTCGGCGCTGCCGTCGCGGCGCACTTTTCCGATCAGCACCAGCTCGCCCGAAGGCAGAGACCAGATATCGTTTTCGGAAATGCCGCGCTCGTCCTGCTGCAAGAACGGGCGCAGCTGATCGGTGGTGTAGCGCTTCATCAAACCAGCGTCGTAGTGACGCGCTCGGGGGTTACGTCAATCACACTGCCGGTCTCTTCGCCGGCTTGGTCGCCGCCGAGATAGCCCACGGCACTGACGCTGACTGAGGTTTCGCGCAGCATGCGCCGCCCGGCATACCAGCAGGCCGCGCCGACACCGAAGCACAGCGCAGGGCGCGCGAGCGACGGCGCGGCGCGAGAGATACCCCACACCGCGCCGCCTAGCATCAGCAGCTTCCCGAAATTGGAGAGGTGTTCGGCTTGATAGGGGGTCATGCGGCGGCTTTCATGCTGGCGTGTAGTGCCTGCACACCGCTCAGTACCCGGGGATACCCGGAATGCCGGGGATGCCCGGCGCGCCGTATTCGAGGCCGCCGCTGGCGACGACGTTGCCGGCGCCGTCCGTGACCTGCGCATTGGCGTTGAAGCCGCGCAGCAGCACGTAGGCGACCGCCACGCCGGCAACAATTTCCCACGGGCTGAATCCGCCCGAGGTCCATTCCTTCGTTGAGACGACGCGGTTCGTCACTTGGGACATGGCTCAGCCTCCGGCCGCCACGGTGGCATTGTCGGGCGTGAAGTCCTGCGGGTTGATGGCGTTGTCCAGTGCGGAAATGCCGCTTTGGATGGCGTCTTTCTGCCACAGGAAATAGAGCACGCCGCCGACGGCGATCAGCAGCGTGATGTCTTCAGCGGAGTTGCTTTGCTGTGCGGCCATAAGTGAATCCTCAACAATTTCCGGTGAACCAGCAAAGTGCGTCGGCTACTGACGATTCCGCACTTTGCCCTGCCGATGTTTGGTCTATCTTCTGGCCGACGCTTTGGCCCGCATCGTAGGTTTGGGCGATGGCGTTTGCGGTAGGATTCGTCGCAATAAAATCCGATGCGGCCTGACCGACAGCTCCGGCAGCCGAACCATTCGACTGCGAGCGATTCCACAGCCAGAGAGCGCCGACGATGACGACGCCAAGCACCGCCAGTTCAGCAGCATCATCGATAAGCGGCGCTCCCTGAGCCATTAGGCTGTCACTCCGCGCTTGGTACTGGACGTGCCAGCGAAGTAGCCGAGCATTAAGCCGCCGATGGTGCATGCCAAACCGATCAACTGCCATTGAATTTTCGCGCTTTGCACCGCAGCCGCTTGCGCATCTTGGTATTGCGCCGCTAGCTTGTTTCTCTCCTGATCGAATTGTGCCCTGGCCTGCTCGATAAATTGAGCCTTCGCCTGCTCAACACTTTTCATTTTCCCCACTTCGCACTGCGCCCCCACTTCGCGTATTTCAGCGTTGCAGGTTTCGCGGGTCATGAACTGGGCGGAAGCGTTGAAACAGAACAGCAAGGCGAAAAGAGCGCCGATTTTGCGCAGCATGGAAATCCCCCAAGTAACCGCCGGCCGGCGGCCCTCGGAATTTACCACTGCTGGCTGAATGGCGGCTGAGCAGCGCATCACTTCACCCGATGAGGCTTGAAATCAGGTTGTAGGCGGCGGACTCGCCGGCCTGGACCTCGCCCGCGGTGAGGGCGGCCTGCGCGGTCTGGTTGTTCTGCGCGTTGATGGCCACCTGGGCCGGGGCGGTCACTCCGGCGGCATTGGCCGCGGCGGTGGCGGCGGCGGCCTTGGCGATGCTGCTGCGCCACATCATGTAGAACAGCAGCCCGACGAAGGCCACGCCCGCGTCAATTTCGATGGTCTTGTTGCCGTTGGAACTGGAACTCTGAATCGTGGCCATGCGGCTTACTCCGTCGGCAGGGCGCTGGCGGGCAGCGGGCCGGTGGTCGGGATGCTGTAACTCGGCCGCCGTTGCCGGCCGAGGTTGGGGAAGGCGATGACGGTTGCCGAGGGCGGCGCGGAACCTGGAGCACTCGCCGCGGCCGGCGGTGCTGCAGCCTCGCCACCATCGGCGGGGCCAGCTGGGGCGGCCGATCCTTGGCCCGGCGCCGGCAGCGCCGCCGTGGCGGCCGGCTCCGTTGAGGCGAGCGGGGCATGCGTGCGCACCAGCTCGTAGAGCAGCGCGGCGCCTAGGCCGTACAGCAGGAGCTTGCCGAGGTTCACCGCCGCCGCCCTCCCCCGGTGCCGTCCGCGCCATCGGCGATCAGCCCGAGGCCGAGCAAACCCACCCCGATGAGGATGGGCACTTTGTACTTGGTGAAGAGCGTTGACAGGCTGGCGGCAGGCGCCGCCTTGGCGACCGTGCCGGCGGGCACGCCGGTTGCGACGGTGCGCGCCGGAGCGCCCTTGCTGCCCGTACTCAGCGGGATGCTGATGCCCTTCCCGCTGCTGCTGCCGCCGCTGCTCCCGCCGCCACCGCCGCCGCTCTTTCCACCTGAGCTGCTGGACGAGCCGCCGCTGCTGCCGCTGGAGCTGCCGCCGGAGGACGATCCGCTGCCCGAGCTGCCCGAAGCAGCGCCCGACTGCTGGCCGCCGTAGGCGTCCATCGCGGCGTTGCCGGCATCGGTGGCGATCTGCGTAGCCTCGTCTGGGGTGGCGCCTTGGTTGATGGCTTCGGTGTAGGCGGCAGCCGAGGCCGCCGCGGCGATGTCCGTTGGCGAGGCGCCATCCGCTATGGCCTGATTCGCGGCGTCCGATGCCGAGGCTTCGATGGCCGACTGCGCGGCTTCCGTGTTGACGGTATCGTTGTTGCTGCTCGACAGGTCGGCCGTGTTGCCGTTGCCGTCACTGGCGAAGCCCGCGGAGCCGGCCGAGCCAGGCGAACCCGACGACCCCGACGACCCGCCGCCCGAGCTGCCGCCGGAGGAATCACCCAGCGTCATGCCGCGCCGCGGCACTTCCAGCGGGGAGCTGGCGGGGTCGTAGAAGGGCTGTCGATCGAAGCGCATGGCTCAGTCCTCGGCGCGCGCGCGGCGGGGCTTGCTCAGCTCCCACAGGGCGAACACGGCCAAGCCGATGAGCAGCCAGTCATGGCCGCCGCTGGCAGCTGCCGGCGCGGCGGCTGCGGCGTCCTGCGGCACCGGGGCCGAGTCGGCCACCAGGGGCTGCGCCTGGGCCATGGCCTGCGCAGCCAGCGCGCAACTGCTGCAGTCGCCCGAGCCGGCGGCCGTCATGAAGATGGGGCGCTCCAGCTGCGCCACCTCATTGCCGGCGGGCATCGGGTCGCCGAGGGTGCCGCGGCGCGGATAGGTATCGAGCTTCATGCGGCAGACCTCAGACGTTGACCACCATGTGGCTGGTCGGGTTGGGATAGCGCTGGCCGAAGGACCAGTCCTCCGTGGTCTCCAGCGCGAACCACGAACCGTCGATCAGCACTTCGGCGAAGACATGCGAGAAGACGCCGGGCTCCGCGCCGATGGCGTGGAAGCGCGTGCGCGCGCCGATGGAGGCGAGCAGCGCCGCCACCAGCATCGCCTGATCGTCGCAGTCCCCTTGCCCCAGCTCGACCGTCTTGCTCGGCTCCTGCAGCGATTCCAGATCGTCCGGATCGCGGGTGTAGCGGATGTGCTGCTGCACCCAGGCCTGCACCGCGCGCGCCTCGCGCGGGTAGTCCTTTTCCGGCTCGCCCCGGATGATCTGCCGCGCCAGGTCGTAGATCGTGGCGTCCGCCTTGGCGGCGTTCACCAGGTCGCGCATCCGCTTCAAGGTGGCGCGGATGCCCGCTTCCCCGTCGGGGAGCGCTTCCAGCGTCACGCGGCTGGGCCGGTAGGGGCGCAAACGCGGCAGGGCATCGAGCTGCATGCACGGCGACTCCGAGGCGAGCGGCGGGGATCAGGCGGCGGCGTGGACGGGCTGCGCGGGGGCCGGCGCGGCGGTGGCGGCAGCCTGAGCAGCAGCCTGCGCCTCGCCCGCGGCCTTGATCTGGCTCGCCATCTGGGCGGCCGGCATCGCCGCGGCGGCGGTCTGCGCCGCAACGGCCGGCGCGAAAATGCCCTCCAGCCTGGCGCCGAAGCGCTGCAGCCAGGTCGGGCCGGCGGTCGTTTCGGCCGGGCGCTGCACGGGCGGATAGGCGCTGTTGGGCGCGTTCGCGGTGAGCTTGGCATCGACCAGGTGCACTACGCCGGTCAGCACCGCATGCACCACGGCGCGCTCGACCGGCGCCAGGACGATGGGATTGCCCGGCACGGCGGCCAGGGCGGCATCGATCAGGGATTCGACATCCTGTTCGACGTTGGAAAGGTCAAGTTGCATGTTTTCAGCTCCGGGGCAATTTGCCGGCAGCGGGGCCGGCACCCATTGACGCGGAAGGATTTACCGGAGCGGAAACCGTTTTGTCTACACAGCTTGTCGATCACCCATCGCCGGAAGCGGCGGGGATCGAGCGGCGCGGTCCTCACCACCGGAAGCGGCGAGGCGCCCGGGGCCACCGCCAGCGGCGGCGTTGATGGGTACTCCACCTCCGGTTATGGCGGTGGCGGATCTGCGGAAGCGATTTGCAAGGCCTCGGCGATGATGGCGCGCTCCCCGGGCGGCATCTGCTCGAATCGGCGCACCCAGCGGTTGCGCTTTTTCTTGATCCGCTCGCGCTCGCGGTAGCCGTCGCCGTAGAAGCGCGGATCATGGAAGGCCTTGCCCGGCTCGAAATTGCACCACAGCGATTCGGTGCGCGGGCCGCCGCGGGTCTGCGCGGTGTAGTCCATGCGGTGCCAGGCGCTCAGCGCCGAGTCGTAGAGCGGCGAGCGGTAGCCGCTGAGCATGACCTGAGCGTCCAGGGAACACAGCACGCCCAGCAGCTGCTGGTGATCCGCGTCCGTCATTTCACGCCGGTACAGCTTCAACTTCGAGCGCGTGGCGTGGACATAGGGCGGATCGGCATACACCAAATCGTTCCGCGTCAGCTGCAGCGCCGGCAGCAACCGCATGGCGTCAGCGACGATGAAGGCGGCGTCGGGGGGGGTGAGCTGGCGCGCCGCAGCGGTGATGACCTCCGCATCCAGATCGGCCAGCACCGAGAACTGAGCCGGCCGCTTCGCCTGGAACACCGCGCCGCCGCCGAAGAATGGTTCGACATAGACGCGGTGCGGAGGCATGGCAGACACGATGCGCTGCCACACCCCCTCACCGCCCTTGCTTCCAGGGTAGCCGGCCATCACCACCCGCCATCGGTGGTGATGGCTATCACCATTTCACGCAGACCGACTTTTCGGTCATGGGCAGCTTTTTCGAGCCGTCGCAGCGTTCTTGTTTGGCGGCGATCCAGGCCACGTAACCAGCCATTTCGATCAGCCAATTTTGAAAGTCTGCACGCGAGTCCGGTTCGAGCGCTTCGCCTGTCTCGACCGGCATTTCGACAATGATGGTGACTTTGCCGCTCATGACGTTGCCCCTGCTGCCGGCGGCGCCTGCTCGCCCTGCTCCGCAACCAGCAGCCGCAGCCCTTCCACCAGCTCGCCAACCCACTCCGCATGCGGCTGCAGCGCCGGGAACATACCCAGCACCACCACGGAGGGATTGGGCTGCGCCAGCAGCTGCTCGACCACATCCGGCCCCAGCGCGTCATCCACCATGTAGGCGTACGCCGCGGCCGGGCTGCCGTTGCTGGCGCCACGCAGCAGCATGTCGATCAGCACCGCTTGACGTGCCTGCTCATTGATACCGCCCGCGGGAGCCGGCGCAGCAGGTTGCTGCTGCGCCGGGGCGGATTCAGGCGCCGCCTCGCCACTCTCGGGGGTGTGTTGGGGTGGCGGCAGCGCGGCGGGCTCGCCGGGCTGCTGCTGCGCCATCGCGCCGCCCTGCGCCGCTTGCAGCAGGCTGGGCACTGCGTTGAGCGCGCTTCTGAACAGGTCCATCATGCTGGTGCCGCCGGAGCTGGGCGCGGTCGGCGCATCGGCCGGCAACAGCAGTTCCTTCACCCTGGCCAACTTCTCCAGCGAGTCGAACACGTCCGGTTGCTTGTTGGCCTGCTGCAGCGCCACCAGGTCGGCGACCGTTACGCCGCCGCCACTGTTGCCGCCGCGCGTGGCCATCGCGGTGAGCAAGCCGAAAATGCCAGTGACTCCCAGCTCCAGCGCCCGGCCGAAGTGGGGATTGTCGGTGATCTTGGGCGAGGCCTGCACCACCGGGGCCGGCGCTGCTGCAGGCGCGGCAGCTGCCGGCGCCGCGGCCGGCCGCTCAACGCGCACGGTGAACTGCCGGCCCTTCCAGTGCCCGGCCTTGTCGCCGATGCGCAGGTTGAACTTGCCGCCGCCGCAGGAATCGCGCAGGTAGTCCATCAGGCCATCCAGCGTCCCGCCGAAGGCCGAAAAGGGAATCTTGCCGGTGTAAATTTCGGTCAGATCGCGGTCGTTCTGCTCGGGCACGCGGTAGACCAGTACCAGGCCGCCATCCGTGGCGCTCAGCTGGCTGAGCATCAGTTCCAGCGGGCTGTTTTGGGCGCCGGGTTCATCGCCGGATTCCGCGCCGGGTTGCGAGCCGGTTTTCGTGCCGGCTGGAAGCACCAGCGTTACACCTCCTTTTGCCGAGCGCGTGGCGCGCACTTTCGCGGTCACTTTGCCGGCTCCATGAACCATTCACCGCACCATTCCGCCTGCTGGACAATGGGCTTCATCGACATGGTGGCGATCTGCTGGCCCTGCGCCAGCGGGTAGGGCTTGGGCGGGTAGCGGCGGCACAGCACGGTGCGGCCCGTGATGTCGTCGTTGTTGCGATGGTGGTACAGGCAGTTGCCGCAGCACTTCTCCGGCAACGGCTCCGCTGCGCGGCTGGCGCTGCGGATGACTTGATCTACTGGTTTCACGGCTTTCAGCCTCCCGGTGGTGGATGCAGCCGGGGCGGACGTGCCCCGGGTCTATAAAAATCGGGCAAATCCGGCCCGGCCAGGCCGGCACTGTCCCCAGCCAGCTCCCCCGGCTGGTTACAGTTATTGACACGGGTCCAAGGAGCAGGGGCAGAGGCCGGCGCATTTATGACGACCTCCCAGGTATGCACGCGGGTCAACTCACGCGCGAGCATCACGGGCTCTTCATTCCAGCTGAGCCGGTACAGCGGCTGCGGCCCCACTTCAACGTAGAGCTTGCGCCCCAGCTCGCCGACACCGCAGAGCTTGGGCGGGCTCGGCTCGCCGTATCGGTTCGTTGCCGGCTGGCCGTCTGCGGCGCTTTCGTATGTCCGCCAGGTGCAGAGCGCCAGATCGGCGCGGGGCTTGCACACACCGCCCACTGCAGTGACATGCCCGGCGTAGTCGCCGGCATCGGCCGGCGCTCTCGCCTCTTCGATGACCGGCGACACGCAGCCTTCGCGCAAGCGCCGCAGCTCCCGCCACCAGGTAACAGGCGGCAAGCCAAAGAACTGAAACTGACGGATGCCCCAGGTGCTGGCCCATGTGCGGATTCTCTCGGCTGCGGTCTGCGGATTCTTGTCGACCAGCTCCCACCCGCCGTCTTTCTTGCGGGCCAGGGTCATTTCGAGCTGGAAGCCGTCAACGTTCTTCGCCAGGTACTTCGAGACGTAGGCCACGGCCGAGCCCATCTCGCTATTGATGCGTTCGCACGTGAAGCGGTGCCGCTGCGCGCCGTCCTCATTGGGCGACTCTTCCAGTGCGCGCTCGCGCAGCACTGCCTTGACCCGCTCGACCTGATGCGGCGCGCAGAAGATCAGCGCATGCGCGTGCGGCGTGCCGTCCAGGTGTGGCTCGGCCACGCGCATGCCGTACAGCCGGATACCCTCTTTGGCCAGCAACGCCCGCGAGCGCGCCCAGCCGATGCAAAGCGCCGCCTGGCCCTGCCGCGGCGTGCTGCCGTCGTAGCGATCCGACACCGCATGGAAGCGGCTCGGCAGCGTGGTCGTGACGAACAGCCCCACGTCACCGCGAGCCAGCGCGATAGCCTCGGCGCCCTTCACCCGCGTCATCAGCTCATTGCGCCGCAGCTCCGGGTTGCTGGTGGACAGCTCCGCCAACTCGCTCAGCGTGAAGGACTGGCCCACTTCGTTGACCAGCTCCACAATCTGCATCAGGTCATGATTGCGCAGCACTGCGGCGCGACGGCGCAACAGGGCCGCTTCGCTGCAGTAGGCCGCGGCACCCTTGCGCACCTTGCCGGCAGCAATCGCCCGCGCCTCGACGCGGCGGGCCACGGTGATGCGCAGGCGCCTGCGCCACCAGCGCGAGCAGGACAGGCGCCGCAGCGCCGGCCCGAGCCTCGGGGATAAAGCGAGTGCGCAGGCCGATCCGACGCCGGTTTCCCCAGTAGCTTGCGCTTTCAAAACTGGGACGCACCCTTCTGGGTCGTTCGATTCCTTCACCTCCGGCGGCTCGACACCCAGCGCGCTGCAGAGGTTGCGGCAGCGCGCCAGCGCGCTCATTTCGTCGCGGTCGGTTTCCACAATCTCGGCGCACAGTGCCGCGCAGCGGGCAGCGGTGGCGCGGATCGCGCCGTCCCCAGCATCGAACGCCAGCACCGGGTCCGGCCGCTCCGCAGGCCCGAGCAGGGACACCATGGGAGGCGCCTGCATCTGCCGCAGGCGCTTGCTGTCGCCGCGGGCGATCCGCTGCAGCCATTCCTCGCGCTCGGCCTTGGCGTGCGCCTCAAAGGCCCGCGCTAGGCTGTAGGAGGGGCGCGCAAGGACGATCAACTGCCGGGGATCGACGTGCGCCCGCCGGCAGTCCGCGGCGGCCTTCAAATCGCGCGCGATGCTGGCGCGGTAGTCGTAGACCGCAACCGGGGCGTAAGCGACAGCCAGGTGTGGGCTGACGCCCTTAGGTGCGTCACCGGGAGCGCACCAGCCGATGCCGCGAATGTCTTTGTTCACGCCGGCTTTTCCTGCAGATCATCCAATTCCAGCCGAGTTCTGGCGACGGCGAGGCGGCTCTGGTACACCGCGCAGGCCTTCTTGTGGCTGCTCCACCCGCCGTTGCCGCGGCAGCGCTTTCCGCACGGGCAGACGTGCACGCGCTTGGCGTGCGTCATGCTGCTGATGCGCTTGCCGCTGGCGGTGTAGAGGGCGCTCATCAACCGTCTGATTCAGGTACTTGGCGTCGCGCCAGACGTGCGAGCAATGCGGCGGCCTCACTCATTCGGCAGCCCTCGCCTTCCGCTTCGCCTTCCGCCCATGCCGCGCCATCTGCTCGCCGAGCAGCACCGCGGCGGCCGGATCAATCTGCAGGATCAGCTTGGAGCTGCCGGCCGCCAGCTCGGCGACGACATAGCCCTTGCGCGAGTTGAAGCCGGCATCGTAGACATCCGCCACGTTGACGCGCACGCGGGCGTTTTCGCCGAAGGTGAAGGGGCCGGCCATCAGCGCATCACCCCCAAGTCGATGAAGTCCTTGGCGTCGTAGAGGATATTTGAAAGCTCGGCGACATCCTCGGCTTGACGCCGTAAAAAATGTGAGCCGCACTCTTCATGGCCTTCCACGATGGAAAGTCGGAGCGACTCAGCCATATAAAACTTGGACAAGTCCTGCAGCAGCAGAGCAATTGATCTGGATGCGATCGTCACCTTTTCGCCAGACTTGAACGTCGGACAATGCTCCATCACGCCGCCCTCTTCGTCTTGAACCGCTCCGGCAGCGGCGCCGTGCCCTTGCCGCCCAGCGCCAGCAATCCGGCCTGCAGGACTTCGCGCTGCGCCTCGCGCCGGCACAGCTCGCGCGTCTGCTCCAGCCAGCGCTCGCGCTCCAGCGCCTGCTCGACCCAGCGGTCGGCGCGCTGCAGCAGCACATCCTTGTCACCGCGCGCGATGCGGGCGTCCTCGTAGAGTCGTTCGGCGTCATGCGCCTGATTCTGGAACGCCACCTTGTCGCCGGCCCTGCGCGCGGCCCTGGCGAGCGCGGCAGCAGCGCATGCGGCCTGCATCAGCCCGCGCCACTTCACCAGCTCGGGGCGCGTCATTCGTCATCCTCCGCGTAGTCAAGCTGATCCAACCAGTACGCCTCTTCGCGCCGAAGGTCGTTGATTACGTGGTAGTCCTCGCCTTGAGCCTGGGCCTCCCAAAGCTCGTTAGCGAGCCTTGCCAGCTCCACCTGGACCTGCGCGAGCCTGGGGCTCATGCCTGCGCCTCCGCGGCTTCCACGAAGCGCCGGAAGGACACCACGACGGCGGCGCGCTTGGCCTTATGCTCTGCGGCCCAGGCGCGGTAGGAGTGCTTGGCTGTTTCCACCTTGGCGTCCAGCACGCCATTGAAGTGCGCGAATTCCTGCTCCAGCAATTCGAGCTGTTCTCGCAGGAGCGCGGCCGGGTTGTCGGCCACATGCTTGCGGTAGTGCTCCCTGGCTTCTGCCAGTGCTTCACGGGTGAAGCGGGAGCGATCCATGGCCACCGGTCAGCTGCGACGCCGCGGGTCGCGCCGCAGGCGGCGACGGTCGGCGGCGACCAGCACCGAAGCCACCGACACCGCCAGCAGCACGGCGATGGACGCCATGGTAATCATGAAGAACCGGTCAGCGTCCCGGTCGGTGCATTCCTCCATCACCTCGCCATGCACCGCATAGTCCGCCTGCCGCCGCACCTTGGCGGGCACAGCGTACGGGTCCATGTCCGGCGCAAGGGCGATAGGCGCCCGGCCAGGAGCAGGATCGAACGCCGCGCCCGCCCGGCCGACGTAGCACAGCACTGCCATCACCAGCAGCGATGCAATGCCGATAAGCACCAGGCGCATCATTCCGTACCCCTCAGCCACTCAGCGTATTGCCGCGGGCATTCCAACAGATTCAGCTTCTGCGCCAATTCCACCGCGCGCGGGCAGGCATTGCCCCCACGCACATCAATTGATTCATAAACCCCACCCACGCGATGAATGCCATTCGCGTCAACGACGGCTACCTGCACCTGAGCGCTTTCCGGCCCAATCCAAAACACTTGCCAGTACCTCACGCCGGCACCCGGTCCAGCTCGGCCGCCAGCGCATCCGCCCATACCACCGCCTGCTGCGCCACATGCGACCCCTGCAGCTCCGCATCGCCCTTGCCGTACTTATCGACCAGCGCCTGCAACACGAAGCCTGCAAGCCGCTCCCGGCGGGTCGGCGTGAGGCTTAGCGCCTTCATCTGCGCGTGCATCAGCTGTTCCATGCCGAGCGCTGCGGACACCTGCCGATCCAGGCCCATGTCGGCGCGCTGTTGCTGCACGCGCTGCGCCGCCTCGGCATAGTTCGGATCGGAACTGCCCGGCGTATCGAGCAGCAACAGCATGGTTCCGGCGCGCAGCGCGGGGCACTCTTCGCGCGTCATCACGGCGCGCACTGCACGGATCAGCGCGGGCACGCCTTCATCGCGCCGGCCGGCTTCATCCACCTCGAAGAATTCGAGGGTATCGCCGCTGCGCACTTCACCCGCCAGGGCCGGGCGGCTATCGACATTGAAGCCGAAGGCCCGCATGTCCGAGCGGACGATAGCGATTGCCTCGTCCCGCTCCACAGCTACATTGATCAAACTCATAGCTCCAGCTCCAAGGTTGCATTGCCCTGCTGCTCGCGCCGCAGCTGCCGCGCCGTTTCCGCCGCCGCCTCCGCGATCTGTTCGCAGTCCTCCGGCGAAAGCGGTTGCAGCGCATCGCGCCGCGTGCCGTCGCCAAACTCGATCCTCAGCGAGCGCTCAAGCCGCAGCGAGCGCTCCCCATCCACAACAGCGGCGATCAGGTGCGGCGCGGAGCGATCCGGCCCTGGCCTGCAATCGCTCTTGGCGGGCGTCACCAGTGCCGCCCCAGCCAGACGCCTGCCATACACAGCACGATGAGCAGCAGCCCATCCCGCACGCCCTTGAGAAAATCGAAGGCAGACTGTCTTTGGCCGGCCTGCCAGCGGCCCTTCGCAGGCTCATTGAACCCACGGGATTCCTTGTTCATTCGGCGTCCTCGCCGCGCTCGCCCAACTGCTTTACCGCACCCTTCAGCGCGTCAGCGAATTTGTCCGCCTCACCGGAGGACATCATGGCCAGAACGGCATAGGCGCCGCCGTTGCCATTCGCCAGCGTCACCAGCACCTTGCCCCAGCCCGACACACTGACTGTTGCCTGCGAGGTTTCGCCGCGGAGGACAACGAGGCTCATGCGTGCTTGTCCAGGTACTTTTTGAGGTACGCCGTACCCGGCTTGCGCAAGGGGATGACGCCATCGCCGCCGCAGCATTCGCATGTGTCATCCCAGCCCCAGTCCGGCGAATCGCAGCAGCACTCTGCCGCTTTGTGATCGCAGCTTATGCACCACCGCACCGACACCGAGGCTCCCTCTCCCCTGCACTCGGGGCACGTCTCGACGGTTTGCGCATAGGCGCGCATCACCGCCATGGCATCATCCAGCAGCCTGCTGATGCAGAACCCACAGACACAGCGGGAAGGCCCGTTATGCGTCTCCCAGACCAAAGGCCGAGCATGCGCGGGGCGCTTGTCCCAAGCGCGATAGACGCTTGAGGCAATCAGGCCACAGCGGCAGCAGACCAACAGATCGGCGGCACTCATGGCATCGCCCGATAGGAATAACGAATCTGCCCATCACCACGGATCGCATCGCCCGCCAGGTCCGCCTCGTCGAGCGTGGTCAACTGCTCGGGCCCACTGGACAGCACAACGTTTTCCGGCTCGCTGTCCTGCACTTCGATCCGCCCGCTATTGACCAGCTCCAGCGTGTCGGCGGCGTTGCCGAACATCGACGCCAGCTCGCGCAGATCATCAACCGACATCTGGCAGGACATTGGGGGATAGCCGTACAGGCTTTTCACCATCAGCAGCAAGCCATCCGGGGAAAAGCCCAGCGGCATCATCACCATGAGATCGAGCGATAGCACGCCGTCGCGAAATCTGATGCCATCGAAAGCGTTGCCCGTTTTCGCTGCTTCAGCGAACGGATGACCATCGGGTACTGCGAAGTCTTGGAGTTGTGACACGTTGGCTTCCCCATCGCACCGTGCGACCGCTTCCCCCTGGAAATGACCAGCCCGGCAGGCCCGCCGAGCTGGTCCCTGGCTGCTTGGGGAAGCTCCAGTCGCGGCGTGTGCCGCGTCACAAAATTGAATTATCGCGCGGCGTAGAGTCAACGCCGAAAACCCGGGCGGTCGCTCAGGTTTGGGGAAGCACAGGAAAGATTTTTGCAGTCTGCTGAGCTGTTACACCGCGCAAATTTTGCGCGCGGCCGATTCCTCGAAAGCCCGCATCAATATTGACGTTTCAGAGAATCATCAACTGGACCGTACTATATATTATGCGAACTATCGCGCATGCTACCTCGCAAGGTACGCGATCAAATGACGTTCGAGCACGACTGGAAGCACCCCCGTCCCGTCGTAGGTGCAACTGTTCTGAGCTCGGTTCCGCTATAAGTGGAAACCCTACCTCAAAACGAAATTCAAGGACTACCGTTGACCGACCTCGATCTGCCACGCCGGCCGCTGGATCACATGAGCTACCGAGACCACGACGACACGCCGTGGATCATGATCGGCTTCAAGCTCGGGATTGGGTTCTGCCTTGCATCGTCGATCTTCGCCGCGGTTGGAGGCTTGGCAGCGTACGCCATCGCGCACTACCAAATCACGGTCGCCAACAACGAGTTGACCCGGGCGCTGGGCGCCTACCGGACGCAGCCGTTCGTCCCACCACCAATAAACACACAGCTTCAGAACCTACAGGACACCGCACAGGACGCCATGCGCAATCTGGACATACACCGAGCACCGCCGGGACCACCGCCAACTACACTGGCGCCCGAGGACAACAAGGCTTGTCTTGCTCAGTCGCATGGTGTGTTTAACGAGGCATACACCGCGTGTATGCGGGCTAACCATCCATTGCATTGAATATTTCGTTGGGATCCCTGCCAAACCTCAATTCCATGCCGTCGTAAGCAACCTCCCAGCCCGCGGCCTCCAGCTCCGCGCGCTCACCGGAATCGTCGAGCAGCACCGGATTGGAGTTGTTGATGTGTACCAGCACCTTGCGCCGCACGCCCAGGCCGCTGAACGCGGCGATGGTGCCGTCCGGCCCGCTCAGGCTCATGTGTCCCATGCGGCGCCCGGTCTTGCTGCCGATGCCGGCACGGATCATCTCGTCGTCGCGCCACAGCGTGCCGTCGAACAGCACCAGTTCGGCCCCGCGCAGCCGCTGCGCCAGCGCCTCGGTCATCGCGGCGCAGCCAGGAATGAAATACAGGCGCCGCCGACCGTCGCCGAGCGCGGCGCCGACCGTATCCTCGCCCAGCACGATCGGCGGCGTGTCGCTCGCGTCTTCCAGGTAAAGCGGCACCTTGCCGGGCACCGCGAACAGCTCCACGGTCAGTCCGCTGGGCGTTCCGTCGGGCAAGGCCAAGGGGTACTGCCGCTCCAGCTCCAGCGGCTGCCGCGCCACCACATCCGGCGCCAGCACGTTAAAAATCGGATTGGCCCGCAGCACCTCGTGCACCCGGGCGGTGGCATAGACCGTCAAGGGCTGGCGCTCGCGCAGCGTCAGCAGCCCGGCGATGGCGTCGACGTCGCCGCCGCTTAGCACCACGCCCGCGATCGGCGACGAGCGCAGCCCCTGCCGCGGTTGCAGCAGCGGAGTGTCGGCGATCTGCTGGCGCAGGTCGGGCGAGGCGTTGAGCAGGAACCAGTGCTCGCCATCGGCGCTGACCGCCACCGAGGCCTGGCTGCGCGCCCTGGCCGCCGCGTCGCCGCGGCGCGCCCGGTTGCAGGCCGGCGCATTGGAATTCCACTGCGGGAAGCCTCCGCCGGCGGCGGCGCCCAGCACCAGCGCCTTCATGCGCCTGACCTGCCCTGCGGCATGGCGGTGTCACGCAGTCGGCGCATTCCCGGGGCGGATGGTCGATGTGGAGGGTGCATGGTGCGGTGCTCCGGTGAGGCCGGCTTGCGCCGGCGGTGCTCAATTGAAGGTCAAGCGCATGCCCGCCCAGCAGGCACGCGGCGCCGACGGGCCGATCGCGGTGACATTGGCCCAGTTGGCGGGATTGGTGATGAAGCGGCCGCCGCTGTCGAAGGGATTGGAGCTCAGCTGCCCTGAAGTGGCGTAATCGCGGTCCAGCACATTGTTGATCCGCCCGAACAGCTCCCAGTTGCGGGCGAAGCGGTAGCTGCTGTTCAGGTTGAGCACGGCATAGCCGCCAATGCGGCCGGGGTGCTCGAAAGTCACGCCATTGGCGTTGACGCCGGGCTGGTGCAGGTTGTTCTCGTTGCCGCGCACATATTGCCCGGTGGCGGCGACCAGATTGGCGCCGACCGACCATTGCCCGCTGATGTCGTACTCCGCCTCCAGTTTGCCGCTGTGCCGCGGGACCAGGGGCAGCCGGTCTCCCGGCATCACCTGGATGACCCCGTTACTGTCGGCGGTGCTGTTCTCCTGCGACACCAGGCTCAGCGGCGTGCGATAGCTGGCATCGACCAGGCTATAGCCCGCGTGCCAGCGGAACCGGGACAGCTCGCCGAACAAGCCCAGCTCCAGCCCCTGGCGGCGGGTCCGGCCGACGTTGTCGAAATAGCCCGCCCCCGAGATGCTGGAGCTGATGAACTGGATGTCGTTGTCGCTGGCCGTGTGGAACAGCGCGCCGCTCCAGCCCAGCCGCTTGCCCAACAGGCTGCCGCGCCCGCCGAGCTCCCAGGTCTTGGCCACCACCTGCCGCAGCGCCGGGTCGGCGGCGAAGGCGTTGGGCAGCTTGCAGGGGATCGCCGGGTCGGCACAGCCCAGCTCGATCGCCGTCGGCGCACGGTTGCCTTCGTTGTAGTCGGCGTACAGCGTCAGGTAGCGGCCGGGCGTCAGGCTGAAGCCGAGCGCCGGATCGAGGCGGCGGAAGCCATGGTCGCCATCGAGCGCGGTACCCTGGCGGTCCGCCAGCTGCACCCGCGTGTCGTTGTAGCGCAGTGAAGCGGTCAGGTGCAGCAGGCGGTTCAGCGACCAGGTATCGGTGGCGTAGAGGCCGTAGTTGCGATTGGTGCCGTAGAGGCTGACGCCCTGCTCCACCGCGCCGTCCGCCACGGTACTGCGCTGCGGCGTGAACGCCGCGTCCTGCCCGGTCTGCGTGAAATCGCTGCGGCCCTGGTCGTAGCTGAAGCCGGCGCTGAACTGGTTCCGGCGCCCCAGCACAGGCCCCGAATAGGTCAGCTGCGCCGTCGCGCCATAGGTGCGCTGCACCGTCCGCGTGTGCCGGTCGATGGCCGTCTCACCGGCAAGCTGCGCCGCCGCGCAGGCATCCGGGTCGGACGCGCCGGCGCAGCGGCCGCCCGGCGCAACGGCGGCGTTGTAGTCGTCCTGGTACGCGTCGTTGGCGTCGCCGTTGAAGGTGCCGGTGGCCAGCTGGCGGAAGTAGACATTGCCTGCCAGCAGCAGGTCGTCACGCAGGAAATGGCTGGCGCGGGCGTTGAGGAAATTGAGGTGATTCTTGGTGTTGTCGGGCACGGTGAACACGGCTCCGCGGCCGAACCGTGCCAGCATATCCAGGGGCGTCAGGCCGTTGCCGTTGAGATTGGTGTCGGCATAGGCGTAGCTCACGTCGAGATCGCTGCGCTCGTCCTGCCAGCCGGCCTTGCCGAACAGCTGCCGCACATGCGACGGCGAATCGTCGCGCCAGCCATCCTCGTCGAACCAGTTGCCGGTGAGGAAATAGTCGAAGCGGCCGCGGCTGCCGCCGGTCTCGAACTCCGCCGCGCGCCGGCCGAACGAGCCGCCATAGGCCTGGATCGAGGTGCCCGGGTACTGCGCCCCGCTCTTGGTCTGCACCGACAGGGCGCCGCCCAGCGTGTTGAGGCCGAACAGCGGATTGGAACCGGGCATCAGCGTGATGTTGGCGATGGCGGACTGCGGGATCAGATCCCAGTTCACCACGTCACCGAACGATTCGTTGACGCGCACACCGTCGACGTACACCGACAAGCCTTCCGGCGCCCCCAGCAGCGGCGAAGCGGTGAATCCGCGGAAGCTCACGTCCTGCTGGAACGGGTTGCCCTGGGTTTCGTTGATGAGCACGCCGGTGAGGTTCTGGTTCATGAAATCCACCAGGTCGAGCGTCTTCTGGCGATCGAGATCCTTGCTGGTGGCGGTCTGCACATTGGCCGGCACCAGGCTGACCGGCATGCCGAGCCCCGGCAAGGGCGTGGTACCGACGACGTTCACCTGCGGCAGCTCCTGCACCGTGGCGGGATTCTGCGGCAGCGGATCCTGCGCCGATGCCGCCGTCACCAGCCCCAGCACGCCGATGGCGCCGAGGCTCCGGCGGAGCCTTGCAAGCGTCGCGTTCAGCACCGCTTCCCCTGCACACATTGCGCGCGCGCACGTGGCACCGGGATCGCCGCGGCGCAAAGCTCCACACGGGTGGCGCCCGGCAACAGGTCCGAGCCGCGCACGAGCCGCTTGTTCATCCTCTCCTCCAGCTTCAGTGAATCGCCGTCGCCGTTGTTTTCCGGCGATCGACAGGGTGCATTGCAGGCAAAAGTAAACTCGTGCGCCACCGAAGATCAACCGCGTGTCAATCGCGGTACAGCGGCCGCAAAACAGGCTGTGTCGCAATCAGGGCGGCCGTATCAAAAACGATACAATCCCATCTTCAAGAAGAGCGGATATGGGAGCGGGACGAAGGGCGCGCGGATTTCCCGGGGCCGCATGGCATGTCGCTTGCGGTGGCCGCTCACCACCAGCGGCGCCGGCCATTGCGCCGCAGATGTCCATAACAACGGAGGAGACATGCAATCCAGCAGCACCGCCCGGCCGGCGGGACTGCCGCGCGGCGCCAGCCGCGCGCTGGTCGCCGCGCTGACCAGCGTCGCGCTGCTCGGCTTCGCCGCCAATTCCCTGCTGTGCCGTCTGGCATTGCGCGACGGCGCCATCGACGCCGCCTCGTTCACCGCGGTCCGCATTGCTTGCGGCGCCGCGATGCTGGTGCTGCTGCACCGGCTGCGCGGCGGCCGTGCCGTCGCCGGCGACTGGCGCTCGGCGCTGGCCCTGTTCGTCTACGCCGCCACCTTTTCACTGGCCTACGTCAGCATCCCCGCCGGCGCCGGTGCGCTGCTGCTGTTCGGCAGCGTGCAGGCCACCATGATCGCGCGTGGGCTGGTCCTCGGCGAAAATCCGCACTGGTACGAGTGGTGCGGCCTGCTGCTGGCCTGCAGCGGCATCGTGGTGCTGCTCGCGCCCGGCCTGTCGGCGCCGCCGCTGGGCGGCGGGCTGGCGATGATGGCGGCCGGCATCGCCTGGGGCGTCTATTCCCTGCGCGGCCGCCGCAACCGCGACGCCATCGCCGCCACCGCCGGCAACTTCCTGCGTGCGCTGCCGCTGTCGCTGCTGCTGGTGTTCGCCGCCCGCCTGGGTGGTGGTGAGCACCCGACCCTGCTGGGGCAGCGGCTGACGGCCACCGGGCTTGCCGAGGCGGCGCTCTCCGGCGCCCTCGCCTCCGGCCTCGGCTATGCCGTCTGGTATACCGTGCTGCCCTCCCTCACCGCGATGCGCGCCGCCGTGGTGCAACTGGCCGTGCCGATCCTGGTCGCCGCAGCCGGGGTGGCGCTGCTGGGGGAGCACGCCGGGCTGCGCCTGGTCGCCTGCGCGGCGCTGACGCTGGGCGGTGTGGCACTGGCCACCGGCCACCCCTTGTACCTGGCCTGGCGACACAAGCACTAAAACAAGCCCTGGAGACCTTTGCAATGCGCCGTTCCTGTCACGCCCTCCCCGTCCCTTGCGCATGTGCCGCTGTGCACCGCGTGCGCGGCATGGTCTGCGCCGGCCTGGTACTGGCCTGGTCCGGCAGCGCGCTGGCGGACGACGCGGCCACTGCGCTGGGGCCGGTCAGCGTCACCGCCACGCGCGTGGCACAACCGGCCTTCGACGTGCCCGCTTCCATCGACATCGTGCCCGGTACCGCCTATTCCGGGGACACGCTGGGCGTCAACCTGTCCGAAGGCCTGGCCGCCGTGCCGGGCCTGTTGGCGCGCGACCGTCAGAACTATGCCCAGGACGAGCAGATCTCGGTGCGCGGCTTCGGCGCGCGCTCGCAGTTCGGCGTGCGCGGCGTGCGCCTGTATGTCGACGGCATTCCGGCGACGCAGCCCGACGGCCAGGGCCAGGTGTCGCATTTCAACCTGGGCAGCGCCGATCGCGTCGAGGTGCTGCGCGGTCCCTTCTCCACGCTCTACGGAAACTCCTCGGGCGGCGTGATCTCGCTGTTCACCGCCGACGGCAGCGACCCGCCGCAGCTCAGCGCCAGCGCCGCCGGCGGCAGCTATGGCGTCTACCGCACCAACCTCGACGCAAGCGGCGTCGCCGGTCCGTTCGACTACAACGCCGACTACGGGCATTTTTCCACCGACGGCTACCGGGAACACAGCCGCGCACAGCGCGATTCCTTCAACGGCAAGCTCAACGTCGCCGCCGGCAGCGCCGGCAAGCTGACCCTGGTGCTGAACTACTTCTCCTCGCCGGAGGCGCAGGATCCTCTGGGCCTGACCCAGCAGCAATACCAGGCCAACCCGCGCCAGGCCACCAGCCAGGCCGACCAGTTCAACACGCGCAAGAGCGTCGAGCAGATCCAGGGCGGGCTGATCTACGACTACCGCCTCAGCGAGCGGCAGAGCCTGCGCCTGCTGGGCTATTACGGCACGCGCCAGGTGCGGCAGTTCCTGTCCATCCCGGTCGCCGCCCAGGCCAGCAAGTACAACTCCGGCGGCGTGGTCGATCTCGACAACAGCTTCGGCGGCGCCGATGCCCGCTGGACCTGGCATGCGCCCTTGTTCGGCCGGCCGTTCAATCTGGTGGCCGGCCTGAGCTACGACGAGCTGTCGCAGCACCGTCTGGGCTACGCCAACTTCACCGGCAACGGCAGCCAGCCCGGCCAACTGGGACAGCAGGGCGCGCTCAAGCGCGACGAGATCAACGACGTCTACGACCTGGATCAGTATCTGCAGGGCAGCTGGCAGCTGGCCGAGCGCTGGTCGCTGCTGCTCGGCGCGCGGCACAGCATGGTGCAGTTCGATTCCCACGACCATTTCCTGTCCAACGGCGACGACAGCGGCAGCAAGGGCTACTACGCCACCACCCCGGTCGGCGGCCTGATGTACAAGCTCGACTCCAGGCTGCACCTCTACGCTTCTTATGGTGACGGCTTCGAGACGCCGACGCTGAACGAGCTGGCCTACCGCCCCGACGGGCTGTCCGGGCTCAATTTCGCGCTCAAGCCCTCGCATTCCAACAACGGCGAACTGGGGGCTAAGCTGCGCCTGCGCCAGCGTACCCAGGCGCAGCTGGCGCTGTTCGACATCACCACGCGCAACGAGATCGTGGTCGGCCCCACCGCCAACGGCCGCAATACCTACGTCAACGCGCCGCACACCCGCCGCCAGGGCGCCGAGCTCTCGCTCGGCACCGAGCTGGCGCCGCGCTGGAATCTGCAGCTGGCCTATACCTATGTCGATGCCGTGGTGCGCGCACCATATTGCAACAACGGCGCCGCCAGCTGCCCGGCGGCCAACACCGTGAGCAATGGCGATCGCGTGCCCGGCGTGCCGGAGAGCGATGCCTACGCCGCGCTGCGCTGGGGTGGCGACAACGGCTGGCACGCGGCGGTCAACGCGCAGTACGCCAGCAACGTGCCGGCCAACGACGTCAATACCGCCCATACGCCGTCCTACGCCCTGCTGGGCATGGACGGCGGCTATGTATTCGACCTGCCGCACTGGCGCATCAACAGCTTCGTGCGGGTCGACAACCTGCTCAATACCCCCTACATCGGCTCGGTCATCGTCAACGACGCCAACAGCCGCTACTTCGAGCCCGGCCCCGGCCGCGCCGTGCTGGCCGGGCTGAGCTTCAACTGGAAATACTGAACCACGGTGTCCTGCCGGCCGGGCGGGACCGCCGGATGTCGCCATCCGGCGTCCCGGCCGATTCAGACCCTCAGATGTCCTTGGTCACCACCGGCTTGCCGACCAGGCCGAAGCTCTGCAGTACCCCCAGCAGCTCGCGATGGCCATACGCCTGGCAGGCCGAGGCGAAGCCGACGCGGCGCGGCGGCGCCTGCAGCAGATGGTAGGCGGCATAGGCCTGCAGCAGGCCGGTCTGCTTGTAGTTGCAGGTGCCGTGGATGACGCAATGCACGCGGCCCAAGGGGCCGCTGGCGTGCACCGAGTCGACCGAGGTGTTGATGCGTGGATTCTCGCGCGGCGGCATTCCGGCCTGCAGGCTCGCCGCCATGTCGGACAGGGCTTTCTCCTGTTCCGCCTTGGGCATCTTCTTGATCTTTTCCTCGACCACGCTGGTGATCTGCACCACGCCTTCCATCACGCTGCGCTCGAACACGCCGCCCATCGCCTTGCAATTGGCCACGCGCGGATCGTTCTTGAACCACACCGGGTGCGCGGTGCCGCCCCAGGGCAGCGCCATCGCCACCGCATGCTGGCCCGGCACCTGCACCTCGGCCTTGGCGAACGGCGACCACTGCACGTACTGGTTCTGTTCCAGGTGGAAGAAATCAGCGGTGAGGATGCTGAAGATGGTCTGCGTCGAGGCATAGGTCGGAAAGCCCTTCCACAGCACCAGGATGTCGAGCGTGTCCAGCCCCGGCGTCTCCAGGCAGATGTTGGCCGCGATCTCGCCGGTGGTATACATCTGCGCGATGCCGGGGGACAGCAGCAGGTTCCGCTCCGCGAATTTCCGGCCCCAGGTCTTCTCGGCGCGCATCATCCAGTTCTGCTCGCCGTTGGTGTCGGTGTAGTGGCAGCCCGCGGCGAGCGAAGCCTCCACCGCTTCCGGCCCGTACTTCATGAACGGCCCCACCATGTTGCACACCACCTGCGCGCCCTTGAACAGCCGGGTCAGCGCCTCGGTGCTGTGCTCGACTTCGGCGATCTCGTATTCGGCGTTCTCGATGCCCGGAACCTTGTCCATCACCTCCTTGATGCGCTTGCCGTCACGGCCGGCGGCAATGAACGGCACGCGGTACTCGCGCAGGTACTCGGCGACCAGCCGGCCGGTATAGCCGGTCACGCCGTAGATGACGACGGGTTTCTTGCTCATCGTTTACTCCTTCGTTGTCGAGATGGGAATGGGGAATAGGGAATCGGGAATGGCAGGCAGTTTTTTCGATTGCCGATTCCCCATTCCCGATTCCCGCTAAGCCGTCATGCCGCCGTCGACGACCAGGTCGGAGCCGGTCATGTAGCTGGATTCGTCGGACGCCAGGAACAGCACCGCCCTGGCGATCTCCTCCGGCCGGGCGAAGCGCCCCATCGGAATGCGCGCCAGCGTGCGCTCGACGAATACCTTGGCCTGCTCCGGCGGCAGGCTGGCCACGGCCGCGCCGACCATCTGCGTTTCGGCAAAACCCGGACAGACGCTGTTGATGCGGATGCTGTACCCGGCGCGGGCGCAGTGGATCGCGGCCGACTTGCTGAACAGGCGCACCCCGCCCTTGCTGGCGTTGTAGGCCGGGATCAGCGGTTCGCCGACCAGGCCCTCGATCGAGGCGATATTGACGATCGAGCCGCCGCGCGCCTTCATGCGCGCGATCGCCGCCTGCGTGCCGAGGAATACGCCGTCAAGGTTGACCGCCAGAGTCGCCTTCCAGTGCCGCAGGCTCTCCTTTTCCACGTCGGCCAGCGCCGCCACGCCGGCGTTGTTGACCACCACGTCCAGCGCGCTCCAGGTGGCCGCGGCGCGGTCCAGCACCTCGTTCCACTGGCTCTCGCTGGTCACGTCCTGCGGCATGAAGCGCACCTCGTGGCCGAGCTTGCGCAGGCGCGCCGCCTCGGCCTCGCCGGCGGCGGCATCGACGTCGGTGATCAACACCCGCGCGCCTTCCTGCAGCAGCACCTCCGCCGCGGCCAGCCCGAGCCCGCGCGCGGCGCCGGTGACCACGCAGACCTTGCCTTGCACTCGTTTCATCGCCAGCTCCTCGTACTGTCGAGCGGAGGGGTGTCAGCCGCGCGCCGTTGCCAGCTGCGCGTCGTTCGGCCGCCACTGGTAGTCGATCGACTCCTGCGCGAAGCGCACGAAGTAGTCGATCGCATCAGGATTCATCATCGCGTCGCGGCTGGCGGCCTTCTCCAGCGGCCAGCCCATCAGGATCTTGCGCACCGGCACCTCCATCTTCTTGCCGGTCAGCGTGTACGGCACCGCCTCCACCGGGTACATGCGGTCCGGCACATGGCGCGGGCTGCAGTCGTTGCGCAGGCGCGCGGCAACCCGCTCGCGCAGCCCCTCGTCGAGCGTGAAACCCGGCTTGAGCTTGAGGAACAACGGCATGAAGAAGTGCCCGCCCGGCAGCTCGCAGCACACGATCAGGCTGTCCGCCACCTCCTCCACCTGCTCCACCGCGCGGTAGATCTCCGCGGTGCCGATGCGCACGCCATAGCGGTTCAGCGTCGAATCGGAGCGGCCATAGATGTAGCAGCCGCCGCGCTGGTTGATCTTGATGAAGTCACCGTGGCGCCAGACGCCCGGATAGACCTCGAAGTAGGACTCGCGATAGCGCTTGCCGCCGGTATCGTTCCAGAAGCGGATCGGCATCGACGGGAACGGGCTGGTCGCCACCAGCTCGCCCACTTCGTCGAACAGCTCCTTGCCGTCCTCGCTCCAGGCGTGCACGTCCATGCCGAGCATGCGCGTCTGGATTTCGCCGGCATGCACCGGCAGCAGCGGCACGGCGCCGACGAAGCCGCTGCACAGCTCGGTGCCGCCGGACTGGGAAGTGACCCACAGATCCTTCTTCACGCAGCGGTAGAACCAGTCGAAGGTCTCCGGCGTGGACGGCGCGCCGGCCACCAGCACGCCTTCCAGCCGTGACAGGTCGTACTGCTCGCCCGGCCGCAGGCCGGCCTTCTCCATCATCTGCACGTAGGTCGGGCTGGCGCCGAACGAGGTGGCGCCGGTATCCGCGGCCAGCTTCCACAGGAAGTCCAGCGAGGGATAGGCCGGGTTGCCGTCGTACAGCACCGCCGCGGCGCCGGTGATCAGCGCGGCCAGCAACAGGTTCCACATCATCCAGCCGGTGGTGCTGTAGAAGAACATCACCGATTCCGGCCCCAGGTTGAGGTGGAAGTGCATCAGCTTGAGATGCTCCAGCAGCACGCCGGCGTGGCTGTGCACGATGGCTTTGGGCAGCCCGGTGGTGCCTGAGGAAAACACGATCCACAAGGGATGGTCATATCCCACCCGCTCGTAGCGGAAGCGCTCGCGCGGCACCGCCTCGCGGTCCATCAGCCGCACCCAGGACACCGCATTGGGCAGGGCCTGCGGCACCTCGCCCCTGGGATTCAGGTACGGCAGCCAGATCACCCGCTCCAGCGTCGGCAGCTCGGCGACGATGCTGCGCACCTCGGTTTCGCGCCGGAACTCCTTGCCGCCGAAACGGTAGCCATCGGCGGCGAACAGCACCTTGGGCTGGATCTGGCTGAAGCGTTCGGTCACCGTCTTGACGCCGAACTCCGGCGCCGCCGAGGACCACACCGCGCCGATGGCGGTGGTGGCCATCATCGCCACCGCCGTCTCCGGCACGTTGGGCATGTAGGACACCACGCGGTCGCCCGGCACCACGCCCAGCGCGCGCAGCTGCGTCGCCAGGATGCGCACCTGCCGCCCCAGCTCGGCCCAGCTCATGCGCTCCAGCGGGCGGGTCTCGGTCAGGTGGTGGAACACGGTGCGCGATCCGTCGCGGGCCTCGGCGCGCAGCAGGTGTTCGGCATAGTTCAGGCGCGAGCCCTCGAACCACTTGGCCCCCGGCATCACGCGCCGGTCCAGCACCCGGTAGTAGGGCCGCTCGGAATGCACCTCGAAGTATTCCCAGATCGAGGCCCAGAAGCCCTCGATATCGCTCACCGACCAGCGCCACAGCGCGTCATAGTCGGCGAAGTCCTTGTCGCGCGTCCGCTTCAGCCAGCCCATGTAGCGCGCCAGGTTCGAGGCTTGCGCGAACTCGGGGCGCGGGGTCCACAGCAGCTCTCCTTCCTTGACCATCGCTTGTCTCCCTAACGCACCGCGTAAACGTCGTAAGACACTTCGGACCGCGCGAAATCCACTGCGCCCACGCCGACGCAGTAAAGGCGCTGCAGCCACTGGTAGGCCGGGTGCGCGGTGCGCAGCCGCGGCCCGGTGCGCAGCGCCAGCGTCGGCGGCAGTTCACCGCGCAGGAAACGCTCGTATCCGTCTTCCCCCAGGTCGCCGATGCCCTGATACGCAACGTCGATCAGGGCGCCGTCCGCGGCCTCCATGGTGGTGCGCACGTCGAGCAGGCCGACGCCGTCGCGCCGCAGCAGGAAGCTGTCGGTGCCCACCGCCCGGACGCGTCCATCGAAGCGCGCGCCGCGCACACGGCCTCCGGTGATGTGGAAATTGACGCGGAGGCCCTCGGCAACAGGCCCGATCACTTCAGGCGGCGCCTGCAGGGTGGCGCTGTACGAGAACAGGTGCTCCATCTTGTAGTCGAACATCGGCTTCCCCGTTTCCATGGCTCAGCGCAGCGACGACAGCCGGTCCAGCACGCCTTCCGGCATCGCTTCCGCCGGAATTTCGGCGTAGCGGAATCCGCCCGGCGGACAGGGCGGCGGCGCCTCGCCGCCCCAGAACCCGGCCGCCACCACCACGCCGGTCATCCGGCCGGAGATGGGCTGCGGGGCGATGACAAAGCCACCGCCGGGCGCAGGCGGATGCGCCGCCACCGGCAACTGCGCCCCCAGTTCCCAACGGTAGTGCGCGGCGACGTTGAACACCGGCTGGTACAGCTGCAGCTGTTCGTCCGACGCGGGCTCGGACGCCGCGCTCTCCCGCAGCAGCAGGCCGTCGATGCCGCAATCGGCGAACGCGCGCAGAAAATCGGCGATATAGGCCGCCGCGCTGTCCACCGCGTCATCGTCGACTTCGATCCCCTCGCCCGGCAGCGCCTGGGCCGCTGCCTGCGCCAGCCACAGGCGCGGCGACGGCAGCAGCAGGAACAGCGGCTGCCTGGGGAAGCTGGCACGCAGCGCGCCGACCAGACCGCCCAGGTAGGCGCGCAACGCTTCATCGGCCAGCAGGGTCTTCAGCGGATACACCGCCCGGCGCCTGGCGCCCATCGCCGCCTTCAGTTCGGCGTGCCGTTCGAGCCAGCGCTCGCTCACCAGGTCCAGCGGCAGCGCCACCACATCGGACTTGAGCAGGCTCTGCGCCTTGCGCATCCAGCCGATCAAAGCGTCGGTATCGAGCCAGGGCACACTGCCGTTGGCCAGCAGCGCGCCGGCGTAAGCCGTGTAGTCCAGCCACAGGCACGGGCCTTCGGCGATGCGATCGCGCAATGCAGGCATGGCAGGCTCAGGCGGCGGTGTAGCCACCGTCCGGCACCAGCTCGGTACCGGTCACCCATTTCGAAGCCGCAGAAGCCAGGTACAACACCGCCGCCGCCACGTCGGAAGGCTCGCCGAAATGCCCCATGGGATGCGCCGCCTTCATCGCGGCGGCAGCCGTATCCGCGTCCGGCGCCAGCTTCAGTTCCACCAGATGCTTGATGAAATTGTCGCCCATATCGGTGCCGACGATGGCGGGATGCACCGAGTTGACGCGGATGCCGGTCTGCAGCTGGGCGCATTCCACCGCGGCAGCCTTGGTCAGCAGGCGTACCGCGCCCTTGGAGGCGTGATAAGCGATGTGCCCGGTGGTGCCGACCAGGCCGGCGGCCGAGGACATGTTGACGATGGAGCCGCCGCGTCCCGAGCTGCCGCCCGGCGACATGGCGCGCACCGCGTGCTTGAGACCGAGGAACACGCCGTTGACGTTGACGTTCATGACGTTGCTGAAATCCTGCAGCGTGCACTGCGACAGCAGCGCCGCGGTCTCGATGCCGGCGTTGTTGACCAGCACTTCCAGCGGTCCGAATTCCTTCTCGGCCCGGGCGATGGCGGCCTGCCACTGCGCCTCATCGGTGACGTCGTGCGTGAAGAAGGCGGCTTTGCCGCCGGCGCGCCGGATGCGCTCCACCGTCTCCTGGCCGGCCCGCTCCAGGATGTCGGTGATCAGCACGCTGGCGCCGGCCTGGGCCAGCGCCTCGGCGATGGCCGCACCGATGCCGCGGGCGGCGCCGCTGACCAGGGCGCTCTTGCCATCCAGGCGGAACAGCTTGCCGTAGTCGATCATCTTCTCCTCCCTCGTGTTTTATGAATGCGGCAGCAACGTCTATTTCCTGCCGGCGCTGAGCGCCGCCACCTGCGCCTCCAGTTCGGCGATGCGCAGATCCTTGGGATTGAGCATGAAAGCGCCCTGCAGCTTGTCGGCGTCCATCTTGATGCGCTGGCCGGCGGTGCTGGCGTAGATTTCCTGCGGATTGTCCCAGCTGCCGAAATACGGCACGCTGGCCGGCGGCTCGGCCTTGACCCATTCCTTGCAGAACTGGTCGAACGGCTTGCCCCGGGCGATGCGCTCCTTGCGGTAGGCGTTGCGCAGCGCAGCCGTGGCGTCCTCGTCGACCAGCAGGGTCTTCTCGTCATAGACCACCTTGTAGATGTCGCGCGCCAGGTCGTGCGACATCAGGTCTTCGCGCAGATCCTTCATCACCAGCTCGGGATCGCGCTCCAGCACGTCACCGTAACCGCCGCCGCTGCCCTGGCAGATCATGTAGATCTCGCCTTCCTGGCACAGCTCGAAGGTCATGCCCATGTCCTGGCTGGTGTACTTGCCGCCGGGAATCGGCTGCTCGTTCATCAGCCGCACCATGTCGAACTCCTCGATCAGCTTGGGATGGTCGCGCAGCACTTCGAAGACGTTGACCCCCTTGATCTTGCACAGCTGGTAGGCCGGGCAGGAATAACCGCCGAACAGGCCCTGCGCCGACGAGAACAGCGAGCCTTCGCAGCCGGTCATGAAGCCCCACAGGTTGGAATTGCGCACCGTGGCGATCTGCTCGTAGCCCATGCCGCCGCGGTACTTGCCGAAGCCGATGCGGTCCTTGGCCAAGCGCTGCGCGCCAAGACGGATGATCGGCGTGTCCTCCTCGTTGATCTCGTGTTCGCCGGAATCGGCCATGAAGCCGAACACCGGCGACACGGAGTGCTCGCCGTCGGCGTCGGAGCGCGCCCCCTGCCCCATGCCGTTGATGTCGGAGCAGAAGTTTCCGGTGACATCGCCGTGCTGGGTCAGGCCGCCGTAGATGAAGGTGGCCGCCTGGTCGTACTGCTGCGCGATCACCGCCGAATAGCGGTGCGGCAGGCTGTAATTGAGCTTGTTCATCGGGATGGTCCAGATGACGCAGGCCTTGAACAGCGGCATCAGGCTCATCGCCTGCGGCATCTCGCCCTCGGCGTCGAGGATCGAGTTGCGGTCGGAGACGATCTCGATCGGCGACAGCACCGCCATGGTGTGCGGCAGGTCCGGCCAGATGTTCTGCAGCAGGCCGGTGCACAGCGCCGCCTTGAACGAAGCGATGTTGGTGTTGACCGAACGGTTGAGGAACTGCGGCGCGGAGCCGCGGAAGTCCATGATCATGCGGTCGCCCTTGACGGTCAGCGCCAGGCTGATCTTCTGGATGCAGTTCTCGCGCAGCGAGGAATCCATGAAGGCGTTGACCCGGGTGGTGCCGTCCGGCAGCTCGCTGATGCGGCGGCGCATCTCGACTTCGACATCCTCCAGGTGGCTGCGCAGGGTGCCGATCAGCGCCTCCTTGCCGAACTGGTCGAGGATCGAAATGATGCGCTCGCGCAGGCGCATCACCGCGTGCAGCTTGACCTTCATATCCTCCAGCTGCAGCTTGGGGTCGCGCACCGAGTTCTGCAGGAAGGTCACCAGGTCGCGCTTGAGCTGGAAGTTCTCCACCACCTTGAAGGGCGACATCTTGATGCCCTCGTCGTACTTGCTCTCCGCCGCCGCCGGCATGCCGCCCGGCTCGCAGGCGCCGTTCTCGCCCTCATGGATGGTGGACGACAGCCAGCACACCAGCTCGCCCTTGTAGAACAGCGGCATCATCATCGACTGGTCGGTGTTGTGGATGCCGCCGTAGCGGGCGTCGTTGTGGATGAAGCCGTCGCCGTCCTTGATGCCGACGGTCGGGTCGTCGGTCCAGTACTTGATGATGAACTTGATCGGGTAGAAGCAGCAGGCGGCGAAGGCGATGATGCCGTGCGGCGCGATCATCGCCAGGTCGCCGCTGTTGGTGAAGATGCCGGTGACCAGGTCGCCCCACTTGGCGCCTGGCGCGGCGCCCATCTGGTTGACCATCTGGAAGGCTTCGGACAGCGCGGCGTTGATCAGGCCGCGGATATGGTGCACCTGATGCACATCCAGGCCTTTCTTCAGGATCTCGTCCTCGCGCGCGGTGCGCGGCGCGATGCTGTGGTTGCGCATCACCTCCGGGTCCGGCCCGAGGAACAGGCGGTTGTCGGCGAGGAAGCTGTCCAGCAGCGCCTGCTCTTCCTTGGGCAGGGTCTTCTTGTTCAGGAAGTCGTTCATGCTCGTAATCCTCGATTGATCAATGACCGCCGCGGGTGAACCAGACGGCGCCCTGCGCCGCGGCGTAGAAACGCCAGCCCGGTTCGATCAGGTAGCTGGTGGCCCGGGTGGTGACCAGCGCCGGGCCCTCGATGCGCGTGCCTTCGGCCAGGGCGCGCTCGTCGTACAGGCGCGTTTCCAGAGGCTTGTCGTGGCCGACGAAGTGGCAGGAGCGTGTACCCACCGACTCCGCTGCCCTGCCGGCGCCACCCTCGTCCTTGATGCCGGCGAACTGCACCGTGCTCTGCTCGACATAGGAGCAGACGCGGACCGTGTTGATGCGCACGCCGGCTTCGGGCGACTGGCTGCCCTCGCCAAAGCGCTCGCCGTAACGCTGGTGGAACTCGTTGATCAGGCGCAGCACGTCGCGCTGGCTCTCCAGGCGCTTCAGCTCCGTCACCACCGCGGTCTGCACGCGCTGGTTGCCGTAGCGCATGTCGATCTCCAGGCGGTAGCGGATGTCGGCGGCGAGGAAGCCCTGGCGCAGCAGATCCTCGCGGCCGCGCCGCTCCAGTTCCTCGACGTTGCGGTTGAATGCTTCGTAGTCGGAGAAGAAGGTCTTGGTATTGGCGTCGAACAGCACGGTCCAGGTGCTGATCTCGTGGATGTGCATCTGGTTCATGTTGCCGGCGCCCACCGCGGAGAACACCGAGGAGAACGGCGGCGCCAGCACCCGGTCCACGCCCAGCACGTTGGCGATGCCGCAGGCATGCAGCGGGCCGTTGCCGCCGTACGCCAGCAGCGTGAAATCCTTGGGCTCGTAGCCGCGCGTGCGCAGCTCGGTGGCGATGCCGTTGGCCATGTTGGCGTCCACCGTCTGCTTCACCAGCTTGGCGGTCGCCACCAGGTCCAGGTCCAGTTCGTCACAGAGATGATCCTCGAAAGCCTGCCTGGCGCGCCGCGGGTTGAGCTTGATATGGCCGGAGGCATAGTTGGCCGGATCGAGGTAACCGAGCAGCAGGTCGGCGTCGGTCACCGTCGGCTTGAGACCGCCACGGTCGTAGCAGGCCGGGCCCGGATCGGAGCCGGCGCTGGCCGGGCCGACCTTGACCGTCTTGAACATGCGCTCGTAGGAACAGATCGAGCCGCCGCCGGCGCCGAGGGTGACCAGATGCACCATCGGGATCGACACCAGCCAGCGGTCGATGACCGGATTGAAGTCGTAATACTTGACCCCGCCATGCACCACGATGCCGATGTCGAAGCTGGTGCCGCCCATGTCGGTGGCGACCACGTTGCCCAGCCCGGTCTGGTGCATCAGGTGCTCGCTGGCGGCGATGCCGGAGACCGGGCCGGAGTGCACGGTTTGCAGCGCGTCGGTGGAATTGAGCTGCGCCATGCCGCCGGAGTTGTGGTTGACCAGCATCGGCTTGTCGTAACCCTGGCTGCGCAGGTTCAGCTCCAGCGTGCCGAGGCCGTGATACATGGTGGCGTGCAGGAAGGCGTCCATGATGGTCGAGGTGCCGCGCGCGTACTCGCCCTTGCGCCCGGCCACCTGGTGCGACAGCAGCATCGGCACCGCGCCGAGCAGGTGCCCGGGATACTCCTCCAGGAAGATCTCGCGCACGCGCAGCTCGTGCTCGGGGTTGACCACGCTGTTGGTGAACACCACCACCAGCGCCTCGGCGCCGGCGTCGACCAGTTCGCGGATGCGCAGGCGCACGTCGTCCTCGTCCAGCTTCCAGAACGCCTGCCCCAGGTAGTCGACGCGCTCGCGCACCTCGCGGATCATCGGGATCGGCACGATCGGCTCGGGCCGGTGCGCGTTGGGGATGTCCATCTGCTGCTCTTCTGCCAGGCCCTCGCCATAACCACGGGCGCGGGACAGCGGAATGGTGCTCTTGAAGCCGGCGGTGACCAGCAGGCCGATGCGCGGGCCCTTGCGCTCGATCAGGGCGTTGGTGCCGAGCGTGGTGGCATAGCGCACCGAGTCGACCTGCGACAGCAGCGTGCCCATGTCCACGCCCAGCTGCTGGCAGGCATCGGCCAGCGCTTCGTTGAAGCCCAGCGCCAGGTTGTGATGTGTGGTGAGGGCCTTGCCGCCGATGCTGCGCTCATCCCACACGACGAAGCAGTCGGTGAAGGTGCCGCCGATATCCACTGAAACGCGTTTCATGTCCGCCTCCGCTCAGTGGCTGTGGCCATGGTGCTGGTGGGCACGCCGTGGCGGCACCGGGCCGCTCGGGGCTTCCTTGACCTCGGGCCGGTCCTTCCACTGCAGCTTGAGCGCGTCGATGTCCAGTTCGATGTCGTGCAACGGCGGATGACCGGGTGGCACGTACTCCACCTCCATCATGGTGCCGCACTGCGGGCAGTAGTACTCGAGGATGCGGCACCACAGCGGATTGGGCGAATAGGTGCGCTCGTACTTGGCCGGATCGAGCAGCGGCTTGTGGATCTCGCGCGGGTCGCGGTCATGGACCAGCAGCCCTTTCTTGTAATTCTCGCGGGCTGACACCAGCACCTTGCCGCAGCGGCGGCATTCGTAGTTCTCGGTGTCCAGGTTGATGCGCAGGTATTCGGTGATGAGGACGTTCATGCTCGCTCCGTAGGGAATTCGGTCGATGGGCGGCTCAGGCGCGGCTGAGCAGGATGTCGCCGGACTGGTTGATCTCGAAGCGCCAGCCGCGCTCGATGCGGCAGGTGAAGAACGCCTCCTCCAGCACGGCCGGTCCGGCGGCGCTGGCACCGGCCAGCTGCTCCTCGACCCGGTACAGCGGCAGGTCGCCGGCCAGCGTGGCGCGCTTGCCGGCACTGACGGCCTCCTTGCCGCCCGCGCCGAAGCTGCCGGACAGGCTGGCGTGGCTGATCGGCTTGACCGCCTGCAGCGACAGCGAGACGCGGCCCTTGGCGGGCAGGCCCGCCGGCAGCTTGCCGTCCTTGAGCCCGACCAGGCGCTGATCCTTGCCGTCGCCGACGCACAGCGTTTCCTCGATGCGGCATTCCTCCAGATTGGCGCCTTCGGCGAACATGCCGCGCCGGGCGCGCTGGTACAGCAGTTCGCGGCAGGCGGCCAGGCCCGCAGCGTCGTTGCTGGCCAGCGGCGCCTCGAAGCGGTGCGCGATGTCGGAGAAGCCGATGCCGAAGGCGGAAAACACCGCCGCCAGGCCCGGAATGATCACCCGTTTCACGCCGACCGCCTCCGCCACCTTGCACACCACGAACGGCCCCGCGCCGCCGAAGGCGGCCAGCGTGGTGTCCGCGTCGATGTCGGTATAGGCCTTCAGGCTGGCGGCGATCTTCGCCACCCAGGCGTCTTCCATCGCCTGAGCCGCCTTCTGCTCGGAAAGGCCCAGCGGCTTGGCCACGTTCTCGGCGATGGCCGCGCTGGCGCGGGCCGCGTCGATCTTCAGTTCGCCGCCGAAAAACGAGGCCGGGTCGAGCAGCCCGGTCAACAGGAAGGCATCGGTCATCGTCGCCGACTGGCCGCCCAGGCCGAAGCAGGCCGGTCCCGGCGCCCCGCCGACGCTCTCCGGGCCGACACGGATCTTGCCGTTCTCCACCTTGATGATGGAGCTGCCGCCGACGCCGGCGCTGACCACGTCGCACAGCGGGAACGAGGTCTCCACCCCCTCCACCCGGCCGAACTGGTGGGCCCGCACCACGCCGTCTTCGACCAGGCCGATGTCGGTGGTAGTGCCGCCCACGTCCATCGACAGCAGGCGCTTGAAGCCGTAGTGGGCCGCCAGCGCCCTGGCGCCTTCGGCACCGCCGCGCGGGCCGGAGCTGTAGGTCTTGACCGCGATGGTCTTGGCGACGCGGGCGGAATGGCCGTCGTTGCGGAAGATCAGCAACGGATTGCGCGTGCGGTATTCGCGCAGCTTGTGCTCGGCGTTGTACAGGAAACGCTCCATCGCCGGGTGCAGGAAGGCGTTGAACAGCGCGGTCCAGGCGCGGCGCGCGTCATCGGCGTCGTCGACGATCTCATGGGAGTACAGTACCGGGATGGCGCCCAGCAGTTGCGGCGGGAACTTGCGCAGCAGCAGGCGTTTGAGCTGTACCTCGCCGCTGTCGCGCACCTCGCCGCCGTAGGCGACGACGATACGATTGGCGCCGCCGGAGGACAGTGCGTTGACCGCCTTGATCGCCGCGATTTCCAGCGCCTCCCCTTCCAGCGCGGCATCGAGCCTGGCGATTCGTTCACCCACCAGACTGGAGAACAGCCCGCGCTGCTGCGGGTCCTGCTGCATGGCGTCGGCGCTGAGGCTGCCACCGAGGATCAGGCCCAGGCGCGGCCCCTTGCGCTCGACCAGCGCATTGGTGCCCTGGGTGGTCGAATAGCGGATGTATTCGGTGGACAGCAGCAGCGACAGCAGATCGTCCTTGCCGTAGATCACCCGTGAAGCCTTGAGCAGGCCGTCGAACAGGCACTTGGACAGGTCGTACGGCGTGGTCACCGTCTTGGTGCGGTAGACCTGGGCGCCGTCGATGACACAGATGTCGGTCAGCGTGCCGCCATTGTCGATGTTGATCAGCTTACCGCCACCCACCACCTGCGCCGGCGCCGCCGAAACTTCGGCCACGGCCAGACTTTCACGAGCTGCGCTCATGAGCAAACCTCCGGAAAAAGGGACGAAACGGAGCGCAACCCGTAACGGGCTGCGCGGGTGCCTGGAAGCGGCATGATGGTCTCCTCCACCGTTGCCATCTGTCGTTGGGTCGCACCCGATTTGCCGGGCTGCGCTTTTTATAGAGACTAAGCGCCGCCCCCCCTGAAACCGCTACCCGCTCGGGTAGTTTTTCACCCGCCCCGATCGGCTCAGGCGCTACCCAGATGCATCAGCGCCGCATTGGTCAGGTATTTGTCGTAAATGCCGGCATCGTTGGCCAGGGTGGCGTGGCCGCCGGAGATGCTCCTGACCTGCTCCAGCCGGGTCATGCTGCCGGTCTGGATGTCGAAGGCGTGCACATGTCCCCACGACCAGTAGGGATGCTTGCCGTCCATGAAGGACTTGCCGGCCGACTCGTACAGGCCATAGGCGCCGTCGAACGAGCGGAACGGCTCGCCGCGCCGGTCGAATGACACCATGCCGATCGGCAGCTGTGTGCGGGCATCGAACCAGACCCGCTTGCGGCTCACCGGCGCCCGCGGGAATTTCACCGGCTCGGCTTCCACCACGATCGCCTCCGGCACCAACTCCACCGTGGTGTTCCAGAAAGTCTTGCCCTGCGGCCCGCCGTGGGTGCCGTGCTCCCAGTTGGGATGGCCGGCTTCCCATCCGCCGGAAACGCCCGCCAGCAACGGACCGCGCCCGACAATGCGATAGTTGCCCCAGGTGTAGAGCGGATCGCCGGCGCACCAGGCGTCCGACAGGTACAGCGTCGAGCCCGGGATCAGCGGCTCGAAGCGCTGGTCGGTCGGAAACTGGCGGATGCGCCGGAATGCCGGCACATAGCCATACAGGTCCGGAAAAGTGCTCTGGTCGTAGGCCCAGACATTGAGGAACGAGGTGCCCTTGGCGCTCTCCGGCGTCTGGAAGAACACCGATTGATAGCGCAGCTTGTCCTCGTGGCCGGGCCAGTAGGGCCGCGGCTCCATGCGCACCCGCGCGATCGGCGACAACTCGGCCCAGCCGCATTCGTAGTTGAAGCGCAGGTCGCCGTCGGCCGACAGGTCGTATTCCTTGATGGCATAGAACGCGGCGTCGTGCCGGCCCCAGCTCAGCGTCAGGCCGGCGAACAGCTCCACCGCGCTCTGCGGCGCCGGAAACGGGTTGCCGCCGATCCAGGGCTTGCCATCGGCGGTAACCACGTTGCCGCGCGCGTCGAAACGCGCCTGGCCCTGGTTGCGCAGCGTCGCCTCCAGATATTCCCAGGGGCTCAGCTTCATCAGTTCGGTGGTGGTCTTCGCCACCCGCAGGCGCCGCCCCAACTTCGCCACCTGCACGTATTTGATCGGCTCCAGCAGATCCTTCACCAGCTCGACATTGTCCGCCGTGATCTCGTCGCCGGTCTTGATGCGGCCCTTGGTGTAGCCCTCGATCGACAGCAACTCCTCGGGATAGGCCTTGGCCGCATCCCCGCCCTGCGCCAGCGCCTGCCATAGCGGCATCAGCACCCCGGCCGAGGCGACGCCCCGGGCGGCCTGCTGCAGGAAATGCCGGCGGCTGTAGCCGGCGTCGTAGCGCCTTATGCGCATGGATCTATCCGCCCCCGCAAAAAAAGAGCCGGCGGCTGGCGCCGCCGGCTATCAGGACACGTGCTGATCGAGAGGGAGGGGGTGGGCAGCACGTGCGCAGTGCGGAATCCACTCTAAAACTGATATCCGACGCGTAATGTGAACTCGTTCCCAAATGCCAGGCCACCGAGCAGGTTTTTGTTCGGATTGCTGCCCAGGCGGTCATTGATGTAGTTGTAGAAGCCGTCGATGGACCAGTGGCCGTTCGGCTTGTACTGCAGGCCGGGCTGGACCAGGACGCCGCCGCGCGGGTCGTACAAGGTGGCAAAACCGATACGGTAGATGTCCTGCGGGAACGGCTGCTGGAAGGCGAACACCACATAGTTGGCATTGGTGACGCCGGGCACGCCGGTGGTGGCATTGGGATCGTAGGTGTCGGTGCCGCCATAACCCTTGAGCGAGCGCCCGAACAGGTCGTCACGCGTGCGGTGCATGTACTGCAGGACGAAATACGTTGCCGGGAAAGCATCGGTGAAGCGGTAGTATTTCTCCAGCACCAGGGCGCCAACCCAGTCGTTCGAGTGCAGGAAATCCTTGCCCAGGGTCGGCGAGGTGTAGACGCGCGCCGGCGTGTAACTGCCTTCCAGGTTGATGATCAACTGGTCGAGGATCGAACCCGGCGCGCCGTCGACCACATAGCTGGCGCCCAGGCCGAGCACCGTCTCCTGGAAGTAGTCGCGCTCGATGTGGCCGCGCAGGTCGCCGCCGGCGGCGATGAAGAACGTGTTCAGCTCGTCCACCGCCTGCTGGTAATTCTGCACCGGGGATGCAAACACCTTGGTGGTGGACGGCTGGAAATCATTGATCGCGGCGTTGAGGCCCTGGATGCCATCGAGGCGCACCATCGAGGCGTAGTGGAACCACTCATTCGCCGAATAGACGCCGCCGGGTGAAGCCTCGAACGGCGTGCCGGCCAGGGCCGGTCCGGCGCCGCCGCTGGTGGCGTTGGCCAGGTTCACCGCCGAGCCGAGGAGGTTCGGCGCCCCGCCGGTGGTGGTGGCCGGCAGGTTTTTATTGACCCCTGAGGCGGTCCAGCGGAACACGCCGTCCGGGTTGTAGCGCCGTGTGGCGACGGCCTGGAAACCCCACTGGCCGAAGTTGGCCTTCAGGCGCATGCCGTAGCTCAGCTTGTTCCACTTGTCGTCGCCGTTCACCGAGTAGTTGTCATGCACGGTGAACTGCACCGGGATGATGTTGTACTGCGTGTTCGGATTGCCGTAGACCGTGGGCTGGAACTTCTGCACGTAGCCGTCGGCGAGGATGTCGTCGGTGATCTGGTAGCCGACGCGCAGGGCCGGCGCCGGCACGCGCTTGTCGGAGTACTCTTCCTGGGCGTAGTCCAGCACCGAATGGCGGCGCAGATCCAGGCCGTCCACCACGTCGAGGACGCGGAAGAAGATGGCCTGCCCCCAGGCAATGGACTGGTTGCCGAGGCGGACGTTCAGCGGCCCGTGGTTGTAGTCCAGGATCATGGTCGGGAAATAGACCAGGTAATTGGGCCCGGCCCATTCCAGCGGATTGGGATGCTTGTTGCCGTCGACCTGATACTGGAAGTAGTTCGGCGCCCCGCCATACAGGGCCGGATTGCCCCCGGCGATGTTGCCGGTGATCGGGTTGTCGACGCTGCCGGCGTCGAAATCGCTGTAATGGCCCAGCTCTCCGATCGCGCGCACGCGCGCGATGAACTTGAGGTCATTGGTCAGCTTCATGCCCAACTCGCCCTCACCGCGCAGGATGTGCAGGTTGAAGACGTTGTTGGAGGGCGCGATCGGACGGGTCACCGTGTCGGTGCCGGTGGCGACCAGCGGCACATTGGGCACCGGGATGGAGCTCCAGTTCACCGGCAGCGGAAGGCTGATCGGAAGCCCCAGGCCCGCGAACAGGGCGCTGCCGGAATTCGGCGGCACATAAGCCTGTCGCGGTGCGGAGATGCTGTTGTAGGGATTGCCGCGCTGGTTGTTGGGGTTCTCCTTGTCGCTGGTGGAGAACGCGACTTCCGGCCGGATGAATCCGCCGAAACTCACATCCATGTCATGAAACCAGCCGCCGCCGGAATCACTTCCGGAAGAATCGGCGGGCGCGGCGCCCGCATTGTCCTGGGCCTGTACGGACCCAGTCATCAGCAGTACACCCAAAGCGATCGGAACAAGCACGTATGTTTTGCCCACGACACCCTCCCCGAGTAAATGTTTTTATTACTGCCCGAAGCACAAAGTCATGAAGCGCCGATCATTCGACGATGCGGATGACCTGCCCGGAATGACCGACCGCCAGAATGGTCTGCGACGCACCGGCGCCGGCGATGCCTTGATACCAGGTTGTGTTGATCTCCTCGCCGCTGAGATGCGTCCAGGATTTGCCGTCGTCGGCGCTGGCCAACATGTCGTGCATGCCGGTCACCACCACCTTGCCGTCCGCCGCCGCGTGCACCCCGAGCAGGATCGCCGTGGTGCCGGCGTTGACGTCGCTCCAGGTGGCGCCATGGTCGGTGCTGCGCAGCAGCGCGCCGTTCTGACCGGCGGCATAGGCCGTGCCCTGCGCCGGCAGTTCCAGCGCGAATAGCGAGGCATCGCCCTTGTGCAGGGTCTGCCAGCTCTTGCCGCCATCGGCGCTGCGCAGGATCAGGCCGAACTCGCCCACCATGGTGATGGCGCCCTTGTCGTCGACGTTGACGTCATACAGGTGCGGTTGCTCGCCGTCCTTGTTGTAGCTGGTCCAGTCGGGGGCGATCGAGGCCCAGCTCTTGCCGCCGTCGTCGGACTTGATCACCGTGCCGAAGGCGCCGACCGCCGCCGCCTGGCCATTGCCGTTGACGCTGACGCCGAACAGGCGATTCTGCGTGCCGCTATCCGTCTTGTTCCATTTGCCGGCGTCGTCCATCACCAGCACCGTGCCCTCCTGGCCGACCGCGATGGCGTGGCCCTGCTGCACCGATACGCCCAGCAGCGACAACGGCGTCGGCGCCGGGGCTACCGTCTTCCAGCTCTTGCCGGCATCGGCACTCTCCAGGATGGCGCCCGCGGCGCCCACCGCGATGGCGGCGTCGCCATGGGTGGAGACCGCGAACAGCGCCTGGTGCGCCGTGCCGGAGACCACCGTGGCGGTGGCCGAAGCGGCGCCGTACACGGCGCCGCCGGCCAGCAACAGGCCGGCGCCCGCAACGGCGCCGGCCCACACGCGGCGCATGCCGCTCACGCCTGCCCCAGCCTGGTGATGGCCTGGTTGGTGAGGTACTTGTTGTAGACGTCCA
>CAYVKA010000004.1:0-128455 GCA_964451925.1 uncultured Nevskia sp.
TCGGGGGCAAGTTTGCTATGTTTCGAGGACTTCAACAAGTTAATAGAACGGCTCGCCCGTCCCCCACCATTTTCGTGGGGGTTGCGCTCAAAATCGCCCCAGGCGGCGTTGTCAGACCTGGCCATGGAATCACCATGGCCAGGTCTTCCGCCTTGCCTGACGCGCCCGCTGTTATAAAAGGCGGGGAGCAGCAACGCAGCGATCCAATCAGTGTTAACAGGCCCTAGGGCAGATTGCTCCCGCGCAGGCTCTGCCCGTTGGGAAACGCGCGCCCGCGAGCCATTCCGGCTTGCCGGTTGCCCCGGCACGGGCTGCAGGCCAAGGGCCGGATCGCGCGCCGGGCGCGCGTCGACGACCTCAGCGGTTGCTGCGCCTGTCGGCGCCGGCCGCTTTGCCACGCGCAGGGGCGGCGGCTTTCGCCTCCGCATTCCTTTCGATGGCAAATTGCTTGGCACCCTTGACCAGCGAGCGGTAGAAGCCGACGACGTTGTGCTCCATATGCTCCACCGTCAGGCCGGTATCACCGGTCAGCCAGTCGGCCATCAAGCCCTGGGTCGCGCCGACCAGGGCCACTCCGGACAGCAGGTAGTTGCCGGGCAGCAAGGTACCGTCGGCCACCAGCTGTTGCGCAGCCTGGTCGATCAGGCTGGCGAAGCGGCGGATGAAGACCCGGCGCTGCGCCTCCATGTCCGGGCTGATGCCGACACTCTCCAGGCACAGGATCCGGGCGCGGCGCGGATCGGACAGGGCGTAGCGAACCGCCTCGCGCACGGCGCTCGTCACCCGCTCGGCGATATCCATTTCCTGCAGCATGAGCGCCCGGGCCACGGTGTCGAGCATTTCGGTGCTGATGCGCTCGAACAACACGTGCAGCAGCGCTTCCTTGCCGCTGAAGTGCTCATAGAAATGACGGGTCGCCACCCGCGCCGCGGCACACACGCGGTCGATCGACAGCGAGGCATAGCCCTGGTTCGCGACCATCGAATAGGCCACTTCCAGCAGGCGCTCGCGCCGGTTGCTCCGCAGTTGCCCGACGCTCTGACCACGGTATCTGCGTTCGGATGTGGCGGGAGTCCTGCGCCGTTTCATGCTGTCAGCTGCCTATGCTCGTGGGTCAACCAGTGATTTCCGGATTTATCCGGCGGCCATTGCGATAGCGTCCATGACGCATTGGGCACTTTTGGAAAATGTGGGCCTGCGGCGCCAGGACGGTCGTCGCCGCAGCTTACAGCCTGGCGGGCAGGCACACTGGCGGCTGCCGGACCAATGGTGGAAACTGCGGTAAAAAACGGGTGAATGGACATGAGAGGAGCACCCTTGAAGAGAACCGGCAGGCACAGCCCCGCCGTGGCCAGGACCGGCGCGATCGGCGCGCCCGACTACCAGTCTCTGATCGAGGCCGCCGGGGACCTGATCTACACCCTGGATCTGGGAGGGGTATTCACCTTCGTCAACCCGGCGGTGGAAAAAGTTCTCGGCTATACACCGGCGGAGGCGCTTGGCCGCGTCTTCACCGACTTCCTGACGCCGGACAGCGCCCGCGTCGCCCTGCGGCACTTCAACCAGGGCCTGACCGGTACCGAGAACACGCCCTTTTTCGAGGTCGAGGCGCAGCGCAAGTTCGGCGGAACCGCCTACCTGGAGATTCGCGCCGGCAGCCTGATGCGCGATGGCGTGATGGTCGGCCGCCAGGGCGTGGCGCGCGACATCAGCGAGCTGAAGGCCCTGCAGTCGCAGATTGCCGAGAAATCACACCGTGTGGCGCTGCTGGAGGAGCGCACGCAGATCGCCATGAACCTGTACGCGCGCATCGCCGGCCTGGCCCGCGAGGATGCAGGTGATTCGGTGTCCTCGAGCGAGGCCTTGCGCCAGGTGCAGGACGCGGTGCTGCGCGCCAGCGCCGAGAAACTGGGCCTCAGCGCCAACGACCTGAAAATCATCGAGCTGCTGTGCCAGGGTCATTCCAATCGCGAGATCGCCGCGTCGGTCTGCCGCAGCCCGCATACGGTGAAGGACCACGTCGCCAAGATCATGCTGCGGCTCGGCGCCAAGCGCCGCGCCGAGGTGGTCGCCTCAGCGCTGAAACTGGGCCTGGTATCGTCGGCGCAGCACGGCCAGGCCGCGGCCCGCAGCTAGGCGCTGCGCAAAAACAGCCGCCGTCGCAGCGACCCAATCGGTGTTGACAGACTCTAGCCGCCCAGATCGGGACGCAGCGCCGATACCGGCTGCGCATCGAGGTTGTGGATCATCTGCACAAAGGCCGCGATCTGCTGGCTCATATAGTTGTAGTCGGTGTATTCGCTGGTGATTTCGGGCATGTCCTGGTTGAGCAGGTAGACCGGGCCGGTGATGAAGGCCAGCAGCGGCAGCCCGCCCTGCGAGTTCCAGGCCAGCCCTTCGCCCACCGGCAGGAACGGCGGCACCGACATCGCGCGGTCGAAACGCATGGCGAACTTGCGTGCCTCGTCGCCCAGGGGGTGTCCGGACTCGGCCATCAGCACCTGCGGCTCGGGCAGGCCGTCCAGCGCCATGGTGCCTGGTGACAGTTCCAGCCATTCGCGCGCGCCGAGGTGCTCGATCTCGATGGCAGCCAGCACCTGCGCCGACAGATCCGCCTGGTGCGCCTTGATGTAGGCGTCGATGCCGGCGCTGCCGACGAAGTGGCCGCTGGTCAGCACAATGCGCACGCTGCGCAGCCGCTGCGCCGGCGGCACCTTGAGGAAATAGGCGGCGATGGCCAGGATCGCCGCCGGACCGTTGTCCTCGATCGAGTTGGTGCCGTCGACATGCGAGCTGAGCAGGATCTGCTGCGGGCAGCGGCCCGGAATCACCGCCGAGAGATTGTGCGACACAGCCTGGGCGGTGCGCGCGGTGAGTGTCAGCCGCGCCCGCGGCAGCGACAGGCCGCCGGCCAGGATCTGCTGCTTGAGCGCGGCGCCGGTGGCGCGATCCAGGTACAGCAGCGGGATGGCGTTCTGACCCATGCCGCTGAACGGATAGTACGAGCCGTCGGCTTCAGTCGGCGGATAGTCGATCACGCCAATGGCGGCGCTGGCGCCGGCCAGCATCAGCGCACGGTTGATCAGGATGGTGAACAGCATGTCGATATACGGCCGCGAGTACGGCACCAGCGGCCCGGAAGTGCCGCTGCTGTTGTTGACGTAGCTGGCCAGGGCGGTGAATACGCCCAGCGGCAGCGTCACCCGCGGCACGTCGTACACCACCACCTGCCCGCGCAGGTCGTGTGCCGCAAGAAACTGCGTCAGCGACACCACGCCGGATACGGTGCTGGAGAGGAAGTCGTCCAGGTTGCTCAGCAACAGCGACACCGCATGCAGCGGATCGCGCTGCTGCAACGCCTGCAGCAGCGCGCCGGTCACGTCCGCCGCGGTGAACGCCGGCAGATACAGCAACGGCCCCTCCACCCCCTGCGGGCCGGTCTGGCCGGAATAGGGCATGTAGGCGGCGATCTTGATCGGCAGGCTGGCGCCGCCCTGGATCAGCGACAACGTCGCCGTCTGCGCGGTCCACTGGGTGAAGCTGTAAGGCTCCTCGACGACGTCGCTGGCGCCCATGGCGGTGAGCTGTCCGGCGAGCTGATCGATATAGGCCTGCTCGGCGTCGCTGCCGGTGGGGCGGAAGCCATGATCGAACTGGTCCACCTGCTCCTGCCAGCCGCGCACCTGCGACGGGGAGGCCAGCAGCGCCGGGTCCGCGTTCTGTGCCGGCGCCGCGGCGGCCAGGCATTGCGCGGCGGTCAGCGGCGGCAGGGACTGCGCGGCCGCGGCTTGCGGTACGGTGGAATCACCGCAGCCGGCCAGCACGGCCAGCGCCGCGCATAATAGGAAGCCTGCAATTCCGCCCCTGAGCGGGGCTGCTGCCGTGTTCGGCATGCGTGTTCTCCTCCATCTTGCAACCCAACAAGCCCTTCCACCCTGAACCGATGCGCCAGCCTGGGCCTGGCGCGCCCAGGGCAACTGCGAGTCACTGCATCGGCACCGGGTAAGCGCTGGCGCAATCCGGCGGCGCGGCGCCGGCCGGGTCGAGCGCATTGAGGATTTCGCGGAATACCACGGCGTCGTAACCCAGATCGCCGTGATCGACGCGGTCTCCGGCGCACCGGTCCTGCACGTAGAAATTGCTGACGCCCGGCTCGTCGATGAAAGCCGAACCGACCGGCGTCACGGCCTTTTCGTTGCGGGTTTCGATCACGGTGTAGCGCACGCCGGGCTGGGAGATGGCGCCGCTATCGAGCTGACCGATGAAAAGCGAGCCCGGCTCCTGATCGACGCAGGCCGGGCAGTAGCCACCGACCACCAGATTCAGCCCCGGCACCGCCTGCGCCAGCGTGGCCATACCCTGCAGCGTGGTGCCGTGCGTGGTCGGCGCCAGGCCGATGATCGCGGCCACACTGCCCGCTCCACCCAGGGTCTTGGCGTAGTACTCCGCCAGCGTTCCGCCCTGGGAATGGCCGATCAGGTCAACTTGCCGTGCGCCGCTCGCGGCAAGCACCTGGGCGACCAGCGCGGCGAGCTGCAGGCCCGAACCGGCCATCGGACCGGTGGCGTAGTTGCCGGTATCGCCCTGGTAGCCATAGTTGAGGCTGAATACGCAGTAGCCGGCGTTCGCCAGCATCGGCCCAAGCGCGCCGAAGTCCGACTCCATGGTGAAGAAGGTGCCTGGCACCAGGATCAGCGGGTGCGGATGCGCCGGGGTCAGCCGGCAGGTCCAGATGTTGGTGCCGGGCGGCGACTGCGTGGGGTCCTGTTGCGACAGGGACTGGGCGGTCCGGGCGTCCGGCGCTACGGCATAACGCAGCGGCGGCACCGCATCCGGCGCCGCCGGCACCTCACCGCCGCCGCAGGCAGACAGCCCCGATAGACAGGCCGCCGCCACGGCAAAGCACACTCTCGAAAACATGCTCCTCCAGCCCAAGCCCTGTTGCGATGCGTCCGCCGCAGCGGAAGCCCGGTTCTTGCGAACCCGTTTTTAGTGGACTCAGTTTCCGCCGCGAGGAGCGGCGCAACAACGCGTTGAACGGGGGTTTTTGACCCCCCGATCGGACGTAATTTCGACTTTCGGGCACTGCGCGCGCGACCCAGCCCGCCCGTTGCAGGCAGGAAGATCCGAGCGCACACGCGCCCGGCATTTGGACTGCAGTTTGCCCTCCAAACCGGGCGCTCAGCGCGCCGGGTGGAAGGCGGTTGCGATCAGGCGGGCTACCCGCCCCGGCATTGCGGGGCGGGCCGCTGCCTCAATCGTTGCCGGAAGGACTCTGGGCCATGCCGCTGGCGGCTGGCGCTTCCACCGCCACGGCCACCGGCTCTGCAGCCGCCGCGACGGGCGCCGGCGCCGAGAACATGTCCGGCTGCGAGGCAGGCAATACCGCAACGGCTTCAATTGCCGGCACGGCCTCGGCCGTCGCTGCAGGCGCGGCCACGGTCACGGGCGCCGGTGCCGGTGCCGGCTGCGAGGCCCGCGACGCGTCGCCGGACTTCACCGGCGCGCCCGGCCCCTTGCGCCCGCCGTTGGGGAAACGGCCACGCGGATGCTGTTGCTGCTGTTGCGGGTTGCGTACGAACTGCTGCTGCGGACGCGGCTGCTGCTCCTGCGGACGCGGCCGCGCTTCGGGCTGGACCTCGACGCGCAGGTGTTGCGCCGCGGCCGCCATCTTGGCTTCCCAGTCACAGGCGCCGGAATTGGATGACTTCTCACGAATCGAGCAGCCGGAGGCGCAGTAAGTCCGGCGCCTGTCACACCACGGAATAGCAGAGCGCTGCTCCATTGCACGTCCCTTGTTGTCACCCAACGGTGATCATTGGCCCGGCATCGCCGGTATTGATGTCTACGGGAACCGGCCTCCGGCGACTCTTCGCCGGAAGCGGCACAGCCTCGGTGATTCAGGGCCGGCCTGGTTCAAATCTCTTTCTTGCGTTGCCCGCCGGCACAACGCAAAGGCGCCCCTGGCAGGGGCCAGCCAACGTTGTCGAAGACGGGTCAACCGCTGTGTTGGATGGGTCGCGATCCATAGGGGCGGCACCCCGTGCCACGATTCCCGGATCTGAACGCAGGTGCGTCTTCACCCTGCCGTTCCAAGCCACCTCGCATGCGGCTTGCAGCCGCTGCGCCCATCGCGGCGTCCGATCAATGCCGTTCAAGCTTGGTTATTGTATCACCACTCTCCCGCGTGCGCCGCCGCACAAGCCGCGGCGATGAACCGGGAGCGGCGCTGCGCGCGGCGAACTCGGCGCTTCACATTGGCTATTTTTCAATAAGTTGGCGGAGAGAGCGGGATTCGAACCCGCGATACGGCTTGTGACCGTATACACGCTTTCCAGGCGTGCTCCTTCAACCACTCGGACATCTCTCCGGATTTGCAGCAAGCCCGGGCGCTGGCGGCCCGGGGGCGCGTATTGTATGCGAGACGCTGGCTACTGTCCCGCCCCGACGCCGGCATCGGCGCCCGGCGGCATCGGCGGCGGCTCGTCCAGGCAGGCGTACTGCGTCCGATGCGGGTGCTTGGGATCGATCACCTTGCTGCCAAACGGCGCATCCTGCGCCGGCGCTGGCGCCGGGGGCACGCGCAAGGCGGTGGGGGAATTGGGGATTTTCAGGCCGTCACCGCCGGTCACCGGCGGAATCGAGGCAACATGGTCGTACTTCTGCTCCTTCATGCAGTAGGACTTGGAGGAGCAGCCGGCGCACAGCAGCGCGCCGAGCAGTACGGCAACAACGGAAAATTTCATCACAGGGCTCCGGCCGCGTGCAGTGCTTCGCGCACGGTCGCGTAGTGGGAGGGGTCCAGCGGCACCAGCGGCAGGCGGATGCCGGCGCCGATACGGTTCATGGCCAGCAGTGCCCACTTGGCGGGAATCGGGTTGGGCTCGACAAACAGGTTCTTGTGCAGCAGACGCAGCCTGGCGTCCACGGCCTCGGCAGCCTGGCGGTCACCCGCCTGGGCCGCCGCACACATCTGGTGCATCAACCGCGGCGCCACGTTGGCGGTCACCGAGATGTCGCCCTGGAAACCCATCAGGATCGACTCGCAGGCGGTGGCGTCGTCACCGGACAGCAGGGCGAATTCCGGCAGCTTCAGCTCCAGCAATTCGCGCACCCGGCTCAACTCGCCCTTGGCCTCCTTGAGGCCGACGATGTTGTCGATCGGCGCCAAGCGCTTGACCGTGGCGGGCAGCATGTCGCAGCCGGTGCGGCCGGGCACGTTGTACAGGATGATGGGCACGTCCACCGCCTCGGCGATGGTCTTGTAGTGACGGTACAGCCCTTCCTGCGGCGGCTTGTTGTAATAGGGCGTGACCAGCAGGCAGGCGTCGGCGCCGGCATTCTTGCCCTCGGCGGTCAGCTCGATCGCCTCGGCGGTGGAATTGGCGCCGGTGCCGGCGATCACCGGCACGCGCTTGCGCGCCACGTCCACCACACAGCGGATGACGGCGATGTGCTCTTCCACGTCCAGCGTGGCGGACTCCCCGGTGGTGCCCACGGCAACGATGCCGTCGGTGCCTTCGGCGATATGCCATTCAACCAGGCGTTCCAGGGCCGGGAAATCGACCGAGCCGTCCTCGGACATGGGGGTGACAATGGCAACGATGCTGCCGCGGATCATTCGGGCTGTGCGAGAGAATTGGGTAAACTACGATTATAGCCATGGGCGCCGCCGGATATGCGGGTTTTGCACAAAAAACCACGCGGCGCTACCACGATAACGACCGATCACCTATCCTTGAGTTCGATGGCCGCCTCTTCCGATAATCTGCTCTCCATTTCCGTCCTCGCCAGCCCGCGGCCGCAGTTGGCGCTGGACCTGTTCAAAGCCATCCGCGAGCGCGGCGGCGAGGTCGAGGATTGCCGCATCGCCCCGGTCGGGGACCGCCTCACCGCCAACATGGTGGTGTCCGGCAACTGGAGCGCGCTGGGCCGGCTGGAAACCGCGCTGCCCGGCATCGCCGAGAAGCTCGACCTGCAGGTGCGCTTCCAGCGCTGCGGCATGCGCGAGCAGAACCCGGATTTCCGCCCTTACGCCGCAGATGTTATTGCACCGCAGCAACCGGACCTGCTGGTGCACCTGCTGGAGTTCTTCCACGGCCAGGACGTGCAGGTGGCGGAGATGTCGACCCAGAAATACCAGTCCACCCATACCGGCGCCGGCATGGTCAGTGTGCAGATGGTGCTGCACGTGCCGGTCAACCAGCACCCGCAGGCGTTGCGCGAATCCTTCATGGACCTGTGTGACGACCTCAATGCCGACGGCATGCTCGACCCGATCAAGTCCTAGGCCTTTCATGCCCGTGCAACACGGTTGCAGTCTGATGACCGCCGTGCGGTCGACGAGAAAACAGCCCGACCAGCTGGGGAGCCCCGAATGAGCATCAAGCCCGGCGACAAGCTGCCGGACCTCAAGCTGCCCGCCAACGGCGGCCGTGAAGTGAGCTTGAAGGACTACAAAGGCAAGAAACTGGTGGTGTACTTCTACCCGCGCGACAACACCCCGGGCTGCACCCTGGAAGGGCAGGAGTTCACCGCCCGGTACAAGGACTTCACCAAGGCCGGCGCCGACATCGTCGGCGTGTCCAAGGACAGCGTGAAATCGCACGACAACTTCTGCGCCAAGTTCGGCTTCCCCTACACCCTGCTGTCGGACGCCGACGGCGCATTGTGCGAGGCCTTCGGCGCCATCGTCGAAAAAAGCATGTACGGCAGGAAGTACATGGGCATCGACCGCTGCACCTTCCTGTTCGACGCCAAAGGCGTGCTGCGCCAGGACTGGCGCAAGGTTTCGGCGAAAGGCCACGCGGCCGCCGTGCTGGAGGCGGTCAAAAGCCTCTGATTTGCCGACCTGCCCCGCTTCGTCTCACCACCACCCCGCCGGCTGCCGCGCAGCCAGGCGTCCTTGTGCCCGGAACTCCAGGGTTCCCGGGCTCCTGAACCCACGGACTCGATGAAAAAGAAGATCTTCGTCCTCGACACCAACGTGCTGATGCACGATCCCAGCGCCCTGTTCCGCTTCGAGGAACACGACCTGTTCATCCCCATGGTGGTGCTGGAGGAGCTGGACGCCGCCAAGAAGGGCACCAGCGAAGTGTCGCGCAACGCGCGCCAGGTGAGCCGCTTCCTCGACGAGATGATGCGCGACAAGGATCACGCGCAGATCGAGAAGGGTCTGGCCCTGCCTTCGCCGCAGGCCGGCAAAGCCAATGGCAACGGCAACGGCAATGGCAACGGCAACGGCGGCGCCCATAGCGCTCCGGCCAGCGGCCGCCTGTTCTTCCAGACCAAGCCGCCGGTGGCCTCTCTGCCGGACGTGCTTCCGGGCAACAAGCCGGACAACAGCATCCTGCTGACGGCGTTGAGCCTGCGCAGCGAGCACCCGGCGCGGCCGATCACTCTGGTGTCGAAGGACATCAACCTGCGCATCAAGGCCGCCATCGTCGGCGTGCATACCGAGGACTACCAGAACGACCAGGTGCTGGAAGACCTGGACCTGCTGTACACCGGCTATGCCCAGCTGCCCGGCGATTTCTGGCAGACCCACGGCGAGAAGATGCAGTCCTGGCAGGACGACCGCGGCCGCGCCTGCTACCGCGTCACCGGGCCCAAGGTCAAGGACTGGCACGTCAACCAGTTCCTGTACCTGCCGGACGAGGCCGAGCGCGGCCTGGAAATGACGGTGCAAGCGCAGGACGAGAAAAACGCCACGCTGCACGTGATCCGCGACTACCGCCAGGGCAAGACCCCGGTGTGGGGCATCCACGCCAAAAACCGCGAGCAGAACTTCGCCCTCAACCTGCTGCTCGATCCGGAAGTCGATTTCGTCACCCTGCTCGGCGCCGCCGGCACCGGCAAGACCCTGCTGGCCCTGGCCGCCGGCCTGGCGCAGACCCTGGACGAGCCGCGCTACCGCGAGATCATCATGACCCGCGTCACCGTGCCGCTGGGCGAGGATATCGGCTTCCTGCCGGGCACCGAGGAAGAGAAGATGACACCCTGGATGGGGGCGCTGATGGACAACCTGGAAGTGCTGACCCAGACCAGCAACGCCGGCGACTGGGAGCGCGCCGCCACCAACGACCTGCTGTCCAAACGCATCAAGATCCGCAGCCTCAACTTCATGCGCGGCCGCACCTTCCTCAACCGTTACATCATCATCGACGAGGCGCAGAACCTCACCGCCAAGCAGATGAAGACGCTGATCACGCGCTGCGGCCCGGGCAGCAAGATGGTGTGCCTGGGCAACCTGGCGCAGATCGACACGCCCTACCTGTCGGAGACCACCTCGGGCCTGACTTACGTGGTGGACCGCTTCCGCGGCTGGCCGCACGGCGGCCATGTCACACTGGCGCGCGGCGAGCGTTCGCGCCTGGCGGCCTACGCCTCGGACATACTCTAGAAACATCCATGCACAAGAAACCGGCACCACGCGTCCGGACGGATCAAACAAGCAGGGCGGCGCTTCGGACCCGGCCTGCATCAAACGTTGGGGGTTGAAGCATATGCTGCGCTTTCTGGCACGAGGGGTGAAGGATGGCGCCCTGGGGCTGGCGCTGAAGGCCTACGTCAACGACAAGCTCGGCGCCTACGGCGAGATCACCGACTGCACGGTGGACACGGACTCCAACCGGCTCACCGCCAAGGCCATCCTCAAGGGCGAGCGCGATTCGGTCACCGCCACCATCGAGCGTTACGAAATCGAGAAGGAAGGCGAGGAGTATTACATCGTGCTGAAGAAGTTCTCCAGCTCGCGCGCCTGGTTGACGCTGCTGCTGAACAAGCTGCTGGCCGACAAGCGCTACAAGCTGCCAGGCGCCGTCAGCAAGCTGTTGTAGCGGTCGGGAATCGGGAATGGAGAATGGGGAATCGCAAAAGACGCTGCCACGTTTTGCCTGACGATTCCCCATTCCCCATTCCCGATTCCCGGCCGTCCGGCCCGCCATGACGGCCACCCTCGCCGCGCTCTGCGGCCTGGCCTTCCTGGCCGGCTTCGTCGACGCGGTGGTCGGCGGCGGCGGCCTGATCCAGATTCCCGCGCTGTTCGTGCTGATGCCGCAGCTGCCGCCCGCGCTGCTGTTCGGCACCAACAAGTTCGCCGCGGTGTGGGGCACCCTCAGCGCGGCCTTGCAATATGCGCGGCGCGTGCCCTTGGTGTGGGGGGCGGTGCTGCCGGCCTGCGCCGCGGCGCTGCTGTTCTCCTTCCTCGGCGCGCACACGGTGAGCCTGCTCAATCCGGCGCTGCTCAAGCCTTTGATCCTGGCGCTGTTGCTGGCCGTGCTCGGCTATACCCTTTGGCGCAAGGATTTCGGCGCGCTGCACGCGCCACACCTGGAGCCGGCACAGCAGCGCTGGCTGGGGCTGGCCACCGGCGCGGTGATCGGCTTCTACGACGGCTTCTTCGGCCCGGGCACCGGCAGCTTCCTGATTTTCGCTTTTGTCGGTCTGTTCGGCTTCAGCTTCCTGGCCGCCTCGGCTGCGGCCAAGGTGGTCAACGTCGTCACCAACTTCGCCGCGCTGGCCTATTTCATCGGCCACGGCGACGTACTCTATGCCACCGCACTGCCCATGGCCGCGTCCAATGTCGCCGGCTCGCTGGCCGGCTCGCGGCTGGCGCTGCGCCGCGGCAGCAGCTTCGTGCGGCTGCTGTTCATCGTCGTGGTGGGAGCGCTGATCCTGCGTTTCGCCTACGACATTTTTAGGCCGTGAGGCGGTGAGGCGGGAGGCGCAACAGAAAAACCCCTTGACAGCGCACCACCACCTTTCATGCTTCTCTCGCCTCTCGCCTCTCGCCTCTCGCCTCTCGCCATCAGGCCCGCTCGACGTCGAAGGCCAGCACATCGGCCAGCTGCGGCAGGTCCAGCAACAGCATCAGCACGCGGTCCAGGCCGAGGGCCACGCCGGCGCACGGCGGCATGCCGGCCTCGAGGGCGGCGATCAGGCGGGCATCATAGGGCGGCGCCTCGCGGCCCTGCTCGAGCCGCCGCGCCCGGTCCTGCTCGAAGCGCCGGCGCTGCTCGGCGGCATCGGTCAGTTCGTGGAAACCATTGGCCAGTTCGATGCCCCTCCAGAACAGCTCGAAACGCTCGGCCACCGGCGGCTCTCCGGTACGCACCCGCGCCAGGGCCGCCTGGGAGGCCGGGAAATCGTACAGGAAGGCCGGCTGCCCCAAGCCCAGCTGCGGGCCGACCAGGTCCGACATCAGCAGGTCCAGATAAAGGTCACGGTCGGTGCTGGCGGCCAGTTCGGCCGACAGGCTCATACGCGCGGCACAGGCCTGGCGCAACGCCTGCAGACCGGCATCGAACGGATCCAGTCCGGCGTGGCGCAGGAATGCCTCACGATAAGTGAGCCGCTCCCAGCGCGGCCCGCCGCCCATACCCGCGGCGCGCAGCAGTTCCTCCACCTCGTCCATCAGGCGCAGGTGATCCCAGCCCGGCCGATACCACTCCAGCATGCTGAACTCGGGATTGTGGTACCGCCCCGCCTCCTCGCGGCGGAACACACGGGCGATCTGGTACACCGGCCCGCTGCCGGCCGCCAGCAGGCGCTTCATGGCGAACTCCGGGGAGGTCTGCAGCCAGCGTTCGACGCCCGGCGGGGCACGGGTTGCGAAACTGTCGATATTGGGGTCCACAGTGGCGCCGACCGACAGGATCGGGGTCTCCACTTCGAGCACTCCGCGGGCCTGGAAGTGGCCGCGGATTGCCCCATAAAGTCGCGCCCGGGCAAGCAAAACTGCCGGTTCGGCGCGGGGTTTCCAGTCCATGTGTCTTTTCATTGACGTTGTGAAAGGCGGGTGCTATAACGCCCCAACTTTATTGCTTTTGCGATAAACGACACCTTAGCAAGACCCATAATACGGAGACACCGGTGACCACCAAGAAGGGCGCTACCAAGGCCAAGCCGAAGAAGAAGCCTGTTACTGCCAAAGCCGCGAAGAAATCCGTAACCAAGAAGGCAGCCAGCGCGGTCAAAAAGGTCCTGAAGAAAGCCAAGAGCGCGGTGAAAAAGGTCGCAAAACCCGTCGCCAAGAAGGTCGTCAAGAAAGCCGCGCCGAAGCCGGCCAAGAAAGTGGCCGCGAAGAAGCCGGTTGCCAAGAAAGTCGTCGCCAAGCCCGTCCAAAAAAAAAAGCCGAAGCGCCTAGCCCCGCGGCCAGCGCCGGCACCCGCCCCCATTCCGGCCCCGCCAGCCCCGGCTCCGGCCCCGGTGACCACGGCACAGCCCAGCGCCTCAACGGCGGAACCGGCAGCCACATCGGAACCGGTGCAGACCACGATCCCAACGCTATAAGCAGCCCGGCCAGGAAGGCCGTCGCCCCGCGTCCGGCGCCGGCCAAGCATACGCATGCCGTCAAGCCGGTCGCGGTGCGCAAGACCCACGCTTACACCCCGGGCGGCGCGGAGCTGACCGAGGACGACGTGCGGGCGATGCCGGAATCGGCATACATGAACGACGCACAGCTCGACTTTTTCCGCGGCCTGCTGATGAAGATGCGCAGCGAAGTGCTGGCGCGCGAACTGGACGTGAAGGAGCGCCTGCACCAGCGGGAGATTTTCGCCGATCCCGCCGACCGCGCCACCGCGGAGGAGGAGCACTGGCTCGACCTGCGCCTGCGCGAACGCGAGTCCTACCTGTTGCGCAAGATTGATGAATCGCTGCGCCGCATCCGCGACAAGGAATACGGCTATTGCGTCAAGACCGGCGAGCCGATCGGCATCCCGCGCCTGCTGGCCCGCCCCACCGCCACCGTCTGCGTCGATGTGAAAGGACAGGACGAAAAGGTGGAGACGCACTTCCGCGATCGCTGACCGCTCCGGAATCACCCTGCAGACCCCGGCTCCGCCGGGGTCTTTGGTTTTAGCGCGACTTTTACGCAGCCATCCGGCGCCACGGGCCCGCCGGATTCGGCCCCGCGCCTGGAAACGCCGGCATCGTCATCGATCCGCCGGAGTCCGCGCCCGCGTTCCGACGAGTACGGCGGCGCCCCTGCAACTAGTGGACTGTAACGATTGAATCGGTAGTAATCCGACGCGTTGTATCAACATACTTCCATCGGGCTTGGCGTCCTGGTTGTACTGCCGGATATAGCGCATGAGCTTTCTCTTCAGGTCGGGCACGGAAGTGAAGACGCCGCGCGCGATGACGTCACGCTCAATCTTGGCGAACCAGAGTTCGACTTGGTTGAGCCAGGACGAGTAGGTGGGGGTGAAGTGCAGATGGACTCTGGGGTGTGCCGCCAGGAATTCTTCCACTCGTTTGGTTTTGTGCGCCGAGAGGTTGTCGGCGATGACGTGGATTTCCTTGCCGGCGGGTTGATTGACCACGATGTCAGTCAGGAAGGCGACGAATTCAGCAGAGGTGTGGCGCTCAGCGGTTTTGCCGATCACTTCTCCGGTCTTGGTATTGAAGGCGGCGTACAGGGACAGCGTGCCATGGCGGAAGTATTCAAACCCGTGGCGCTCGGCACGACCCGGCGACAGCGGCAGCACCGGGTCCTTGCGGTCGAGCGCCTGAATCGCGGTCTTCTCGTCTACGCAAAACACGACCGCGTGCTGCGGCGGGTTCAGGTACAAACCGATGACGTCCGCCGCCTTGGTCTCAAAGTCAGGGTCATTGGAGGCAATATAGCCTTCAAGCCGATGCGGCTTGAGGCCATGCTTGGACCAGATTCGCGACACCGTCATATGGGAAAGACCGCCACCCAGTTCTGCGGCGAGCTTGCGCGAGGACCAGTGCGTGGAGCCGTCCGCAGGCTTGCGCTTGGTGGTCCACGCCAGAACCCGCGCCTCCAGCTGTTCCGTCAGCTTGTAACGCTCGCGCCCGGCATGGCGCGCGAACAGCCCCGCCAATCGCTCCGCTTCAAAGCGTTTACTCCACCGATTGATGTAGCTGTCGCCGCAATCCAGCTTTGCGCGAATCTCAGCCCAAGTGCAGCCCTCAGCCAGAAGCAGCATCAGCCGAGCCCGCCGAGCCGAATCAGCTCGACCACTGCGGGCATTGGCTTGCTGCTGCAACTCCATGTATTCGCTCTTCGTCAGTTTCATTGTGCCTCCATGGACACAATGATACTGTCGTTTTAAGTGTTACAGTCCACTAGGGCCTGTTAACACTGATTGGGTCGCTGCGACGGCGGCCCCCACCATGTTCGTGGGGGTTGCGCTCAAAATCGCGCCGGCAACGCAGCGATCCAATCAGTGTTAACAGGCCCTAAGGACAATTTACCCTCCTTAACGGACAAAGCGTCACACCGCGATTATCGATAATCTATAATGCCGCGCCTTCGGCACCCGATGCGGTGCCCCTCCCGCCGGACGTCCCCCGCGCCGGCAGCCCGCAGCCAGCAAGCCGCTGCAGGCCCCAAACTGGAGCACAGGATGTGGATTGTTAGAGTCGCGCTGCAGCGTCCTTACACCTTCATCGTGCTGGCCCTGCTGATTGTGTTGCTGGGCGTGTTCACGATCATCCGCACCGCCACCGACATCTTCCCCAACATCAGGATTCCGGTGGTTGCGGCGGTGTGGAGCTACTCCGGCCTGCCGCCGGACGAGATGTCCAACCGCATCATCCTGTTCTCCGAGCGCACGGCGCAGACCGTGGTCAACGACGTCGAGCACACCGAGTCGCAGTCGCTCAACGGCATCGCGGTGGTGAAATACTTCTTCCAGCCCAACGTCAACGAGGAGCTGTCCTACGCCCAGATCACCGGCGTGTCGCAGACGCAGCTGCGCTTCTCGCCGCCGGGAACCAATCCGCCGTTCATCCTGGCCTACAACGCCTCCAGCGTGCCGATCATCCAGCTGGCGCTGTCCAGCAGCAAGCTGTCCGAGTCGCAGATCTTCGACCTGGCCAACACCGTCATCCGCACCGCGCTGTCCACGGTGCAGGGCGCCTCGCTGCCCTTCCCCTACGGCGGCAAGCAGCGCCAGGTGCAGGTGGACCTGGACCCGAAGGCGCTGCGCGCCAGGGGGCTGTCCGGCACCGATGTCACCTCCGCCATCGCGGCGCAGAACCTGGTGCTGCCGGCCGGCACCGAGAAGATCGGCGGGCTCGAATACTTCGTCAAACTCAACGCCAGCCCGCAGAAGCTGGAAGAGTTGAACGACGTGCCGATCCGCACGCGCGACGGCAGCGTGGTCTATGTGCGCGACGTCGCGCACGTGCGCGACGGCTATCCGCCGCAGACCAACATCGTGCGCCTGGAAGGCAAGCGCGCGGTGCTGATGAGCGTGCTCAAGACCGGCAGCGCGTCGACGCTGGACATCATCAACAGCATCAACCAGAAGCTGCCGCAGATCCGCGCCTCGCTGCCGCCGGAGTTGACCATCCAGGCGCTGGGCGACCAGTCGATCTTCGTGCGCGGCGCCATCTCCGGCGTGATCCGCGAGGCGGTCATCGCCGCGGCGCTGACCGGCCTGATGATCCTGCTGTTCCTGGGCAGCTGGCGCAGCACGCTGATCATCACCATCTCCATACCGCTGTCGATCCTGGCTTCGATCATCTGCCTGTCGGCGCTGGGCGAAACCATCAACATCATGACCCTGGGCGGCCTGGCGCTGGCGGTGGGCATCCTGGTGGACGATGCCACGGTGACCATCGAGAACATCAACTGGCACCTGGAACACGGCAAGGACGTGGAGACCGCCATCCTCGACGGCGCGGCGCAGATCGCGCTGCCGGCGCTGGTGTCGACGCTGGCGATCTGCATTGTGTTCGTGCCGATGTTCCTGCTGGCCGGCATTGCCAAGTACCTGTTCGTACCGCTGGCCGAAGCGGTGGTGTTTGCCATGCTGGCGTCCTACGTGCTGTCGCGCACGCTGGTGCCGACGCTGGCCAAGTACTGGCTGCAGCCGCATGACGCGGAAGGGCACACGCGCAAGCGCAACGCGATGGCGCGCTTCCAGGCCGGCTTCGAGCGGCGCTTCGAGCAGCTGCGCGAGCGCTACCATGCGCTGCTGGAGGCGGCGCTGCACGCCGGGCCGCGTTTCGCCGGCGTATTCCTGATGGCGATGGCGGCCACCGCCATCCTGGCATTCCCCCTCGGCAGCTACCTGCCGGGCCTGGGCCAGGACTTCTTCCCCAGCGTTGACGCCGGCCAGATCAAGCTGCACCTGCGCGCCCGCACCGGCACCCGCATCGAGGAGACCGCCGCGCTGTGCGACGCGGTGGAGGCGGCAATCCGCGACACCATTCCGGCCGGGGAACTGGCCAATGTGGTCGACAACATCGGCCTGCCCTACAGCGGCATCAACACCGCCTACAGCACCTCGGCCGCGGTCGGCCCTGGCGACGCGGACATCTTCGTCACGCTCAACCAGGAGCATCACCCCACCGCCGGCTACGTGCGCACGCTGCGCACCCGGCTGGCGGAATCGTTCCCGTCGACCTCGTTTGCCTTCCTGCCGGCCGACATCGTCAGCCAGATCCTCAACTTCGGCTTGCCCAGCCCGATCGACATCCAGATCAGCGGCTTCAATGTCGCCGGCAACCGCGAATACGCCAACGCCCTGCTCAACAAGCTGCGCGGCATTCCCGGGGCGGTGGACCTGCGCATCCAGCAGGCCTTCGACTACCCGCAGATCAATGTCGACGTCGACCGCAGCAAGGCGCAGCTGCTCGGCCTGACGCAGCAGAACGTGGCCAGCAACATGCTGGTGTCGCTGTCCGGCAGCTTCCAGACCTCGCCTTCGTTCTGGATCGATCCCAAAACCGGCACGCAGTACAGCGTCGCCACGCAAACGCCGCAGGCGCGCCTGGATTCGCTCAACGATCTGGCCACCACGCCGATGACGGTCGGCAACGGCCAGGGCACCAACGGCGTGCCGCAGCTGCTGGCCAACGTCGCCAGCTTCCACCGCAGCGTCGGCCCGGCGGTGGTGAGCCATTACAACGCCACGCCAGTGCTGGACATCTTCGGCACGGTGCAGAACAGCGATCTGGGCTTCATCTCGGCGCAGGTCAACAGGATCGTGGCCGAGTCGAAGAAGGATCTGCCCAAGGGTTCGCAGATCGCGGTGCGCGGCCAGGTGCAGACCATGCGGCAGTCGTTCAACGGCCTGCTCATCGGCCTGGTCGGCGCGATCGTGCTGGTCTACCTGCTGATCGTGGTCAACTTCCAGTCCTGGCTCGACCCCTTCATCATCATCACCGCCCTGCCCGCCGCGCTGGCCGGCATCGTCTGGATGCTGTTCCTGACCCATACCACGGTCAGCGTGCCGGCGCTTACCGGGGCCATCATGTGCATGGGCGTGGCCACCGCCAACAGCGTGCTGATCGTCAGCTTCGCCCGCGAGCGCATGAACGCCGGCGATGACGCCTACCAGGCCGCCTCACAGGCCGGCTTCACCCGTTTCCGCCCGGTTCTGATGACCGCGCTGGCGATGATCATCGGCATGATCCCGATGGCCCTCGGCCTGGGCGACGGCGGCGAGCAGAACGCGCCGCTGGGCCGCGCGGTGATCGGCGGCCTGATCTTCGCCACCATGGCAACCCTGTTCTTCGTGCCCACGGTGTTCAGCATCATTCACGGCCGCAGCCAGTCGCGCGCGCACTAGTCAACATCCGGAGACCCCCATGTCCGAGCATTCGCCCTATCTGTCCGACAACGGCCCGCCGAGCCGGGTGCGCCGTTATGCCCTGATCGCATTGGTCCTCGCCCTGGTGCTCGCCGTATGGGGCGTGTTTGGCCGCATCACCGCCCGCGCCGCGCTCGGCCGCGAAACCGCGGAGGCGGCGGTGCCCACGGTCATCACGCTCAAGCCCAGCCACGGGCCTTCCGGGGAGGACCTGGTACTGCCCGGCACGGTGCAGGCCTATTTCGACGCGCCGATCTACGCCCGCACCAGCGGCTACCTGAAGACCTGGTACACCGATATCGGCACTCCGGTGAAGAAGGGGCAACTGCTGGCCGAGATCGACACGCCGGAAGTGGACCAGCAGCTGAACCAGGCGGAAGCCGACCTGGGCACAGCCAAGGCCAACTACGAGCTGGCGCAGTCGACCAATACGCGCTGGCAAGGGCTGCTGGCGACCGATTCGGTATCCAAGCAGGATGCCGACGAGAAGGCCGGCGACGCCGCGGCGAAGAAGGCGGCGATGGAGTCCGCCGCCGCCAACCTGCGCCGGCTGCATGACCTGGAATCGTTCAAGCGGGTAGTCGCGCCATTCGATGGCGTGGTGGTGCAGCGCAATACCGACATCGGCGCCCTGATCAACGCCGGCCAGAGCAGCGGCACCCAGCTGTTCCAGGTTTCCGACATACGCAAGCTGCGCGTCTACGTGCAGGTGCCGCAGCCCTACGCCAGCGCCGCCATTCCCGGCACCGTGGGGCAGCTGGAGTTCACCGAGCGGCCGGGCAGGATGTATCCGGCGCAGATCGTGCGCAACGCCAGCGCGCTCGATCCGAACGCCCGCACGCTGCAGGTGGAGCTGCAGGTGGACAACGCCAAGGGCGAGCTGTTCCCCGGCTCCTACGCCGAAGTGCACTTCAAGCTGCCGGTCAACGCCGACAGCCTGCGCCTGCCGGCGAACACCGTGCTGTTCCGCACCGCCGGGCTGCAGGTGGCGACAGTCGGCGCCGACCACGTGGTGAAACTGAAGAACATCAGCCAGGGCCGTGATTTCGGCAGCTCCATCGAAATTCTCGACGGCATCACGGCGGACGACAACGTCGTCCTCAACCCGCCCGACTCGCTGGCGGACGGGGTCAAGGTGCGCATCGCCCCGCCTGCGGCAGAGCAGCCGGCTCCGCAGCCGGGCAAGGACAAGGTGTCGTGAACCGCCGCCTTCCGCTGGCGGCGTTGGCCATGGCGCTGGGCGGCACGCTCGCCGCCTGCTCCTTCGCGCCGGACTACAAGGCGCCGGAAACCGCCGCCGCGCCGGCCGCCTACAAGGAAACCGGCGACTGGAAACTGGCGCAGCCGGCCGATGCCGAGCCGCGCGGCAACTGGTGGAGCCTCTTCAACGATCCCCAGCTCAATGCGCTGGAAGCCAGGGTGACCGCCGCTAACCAGGACATCAAGGCAGCGTTTGCCCGCCTGGAACAAGCGCGCGCGCAGTCCCGCGCGGCCCGTGCCGATCTGTTCCCGACCCTCACGGCAGGCCCTACGCTGACGCGCTCGCGCGCTTCGCAGAACGGCCCGCACTACGCTCCGGGCGCGGAACCCACCGGCAACGATTTCCTGCTGCAAGCCGACCTGTCGTATGAAATCGACGTCTGGGGCCGGGTGCGCAATGCGCTGAGCGCGGCCAACGCGGGCGCCCAGGCCAGCGCCGCGGATCTGGCCACACTGGACCTGAGCACCCACGCGGAGCTGGCGACCGACTACTTCTCGTTGCGCGGCGCCGACAGCCAGCAAGTGCTGCTGGACCAGACCGTGGCCGACTACACCAAGGCGCTGCAGCTGGAACAGAATCTTTATAACGGCGGCGCCGCGGCGCTGAGCGACCTGGTGCAGGCGCAGGCACAACTCGAAACCGCCAGGACCCAGGCCGCCGACGTACGCCTGCAGCGGGCACAGCTCGAGCACGCCATCGCCGTACTGGTGGGCGAAGCGGCTTCCGGCTTCAAACTGGATCCCATGCCGCTTCCGCTGGAGCTGGCTCCTCCGGCCATCGATCCCGGCACCCCTTCCACTCTGTTGGAGCGTCGGCCGGACGTTGCCGCCGCCGAGCGCCGCGTCGCCGCCGCCAATGCGCAGATCGGCGTGGCCCGAGCCGCCTATTTTCCGGTATTCAGCCTGTCCGCCTCGGCCGGCTACGACAGCACTCACAGCTCCAACTGGATCGAGGCGCCGAGCACGATCTGGTCGATCGGCCCTTCGGCGGTGCTGACCCTGTTCGACGCTGGCCGCCACGCCGCGCAGTCGGCCCAGGCGCATGCCGCCTACGACGAACAGGTCGCCGACTACCGCGGCAGCGTGCTGAACGCCTACCGCGAAGTGGAGGACAACATCGCCGCACTACGCCAGCTGGAGCAGGAAAGCATCAGCCAGGCCGCAGCGGTCAACGCCACGCGCAAGGCGCAACAGCAGGCCGTGTACCGCTACAAGGGCGGCATCGTGACCTACCTGGAAGTGGTGACGACGGAAAATGCCGCGCTGCAGGCGCAGCTGTCCGCCGCCAACATCCAGGCGCGGCGCCTTGGCGCCGGCGTGCTGCTGGTCAAGGCCCTGGGCGGCGGCTGGCACACACCCATCGCAGCACAGGCGCAGGCTGCCGGCGGCATCAACGCCGCCGGCACCGCACCGAACTGAGTCCGGTTGCGACGGGCCGCGGGGCAGCCGCATGGGCATCCATCGCACCTGCATGCGGGATCACATCCGCAATGCCATTGTGTCGCGCATCCTCGACGGCAGCACACCGCCGGGCACGCGCCTGAAGGAAATGACGCTGGCGCACGAATTCAACGTCAGCCAGGCGCCGGTGCGCGAGGCGCTGCGCGAGCTGGAGGCCATCGGCCTGCTCGAATCCGAACGCTATCGCGGCACGCGGGTGCGCAGCATCGAGCTCGACGAGCTGCGCGAAGCCTATGAGTTGCGCGCCGCGATCGAGGAGTCGGCAGCACGGCTGGCGGTACCCTGCAGCAAGACCGACCTGGACAAGCTGGAAGGCGATCTCAAGCTGATGCGCCGCGCCACGCGCGAGCGCGATACCGACGCCTACATGGACAGCGCGGTGAATTTTCACCGCCATATCGTGCAGATGTCGGGCAACCGGCTCTACTTGCGCGCCTGGGAACATATGGCCTGGGACATCCGCGCGCGCATCGCGGTGCAGCGCATCGGCCTCTATTCGCTGTTCACCGAAGAACGCAAGCAGATCGTCGCGGCGTTGCGCGGCGGTGATGGCGAACGTGCCGGACAGTTGCTGCGCCAGATCATCGGCGAGCTGCTGATCCGCCTGAAAAAAATCCAGCATACCTCGATGCCGCCCCGGACCGTCAGCCTGCGAGCCGAAAGCTGAGGAACCGTCAGGCCGTCAATAAAAAAAACCTCGGCATGGCCGCCTATCTGAACTACTTAGGCTAGAGCCGATCACTACACACCCCCTTGAATTGTTTCTGATAACTGACGCAGCTTTCATACTTTCACTTAACTTATTTTTACAAGTCTGCACTCATCTGGGCCTTTCAATTGGTCGAAAATAGATTCTGGAATTTGGCCCGTTAATTGCCGGTTCTAATGTCATGAAAATGTAAGCCAACCTCGCAATACCAAAAGGCTGCAGTTGACATGGAGCAATTTTTTTCATAAAGGAGTATGAACATGACCCGCAGTAGATCCCTACTGCTATTCGTTGCACTGTTCTTGTGCGCCTCGGATGCAATGGCCTATCTGGATCCAAATGCCGGGGGCATGGTTTTCCAGATGCTCGTTCCGGTGATCGCGGCGGTAGTAGGTTGGTCTTCCCTGATTAAACAGAAGTTATATTCCGGTCTATCGCGAGTATGGGCCAAGTTCGGCAGAAAAAAGGCCGCCCAAGAGCAATCCTCCCGTCATTGACAGGTCCATGCGACTATTCGCCGCCATGTGGCCGATAGCGGTCGCGATTTGGGGATGTCTACTACCTTCGTACATTCTCCCGCATATAGATTCCTATCTGCATAATCACGATGGCCTCTATATAGCCCGGATCTATGGTGAGTCTGCCGTTCTATGCTCGCCGTTGATGCTGGTAGTTGGGCTTCTTTCAATTACCGGAGCCTGCCTTACCGCAGGAATCGCGCGCGCCGATGTAACAGTGCATCTAAGTATTATTTGTACTTGGGTGGCTCGCATCCTGATAATTGCTAGCGCTTGCTCGCTCGCAAACAACTGGATCAAAAGTCTGGATCCAACATTTCAGCTCTTGTCCACGTACAAGCGCTTGATTTTGGCCTTTATCATCGTGAGCTGCGTGGCGTCTAGTTGGTTGAACGCGAGACCGGGTGGAGTTCTCCATGGTTTAGCGCCAATTGCCCTCGCATCGATACCAGTTGTGTTCATCGCCATGATGTTCCATCTGCCACCACCCAACCGCAGCGATGCCATGGCCGCAGTTCGTACTGGCAACGAACTAGCTTCAAGGAACGGAAGTATGTACTTAACGAAACTTAGTGCGCCGCGTGTATATTCGCCACACTGGCTGCTAGTCAGCAGCCCGCCTCGTGATTAGAAATCATCATCGTCCGATGCCAATGTCTCCAATGGCTCGATTCGCTTGATCCACCTTTGCATGACACTGATCGCTGAACTGATTTGCGAGGTCAATTCCTGAGCGAGTTCTGGCAGTGACTCGCTGTCGACAGGCACGTTGATGCCCGCACCGTTGATCACGGTGTGTGTCATCGCATGAAGGCGCAGCAGCATGTCCCTCATTCCGTCCTCGCCGCGAGCTTCGGCCGTCAGTTCGTCCAATTCGTCAATCGTCTTGATCAGCCCCATGGTGTCGTATTGACCTCGCAGCTTATCGAGTGCCTGGCGGTCGACATTTCCGTACGGCGTCTTAACCGCCCCCTGCGATCCTTTCTTCGGCATGCGTACCTCCCATCGAGTTACTTATTTTCGGGCCACAGCCCCGATGCGGCAGATTGGGTTTTCGGGGTAGAACGAGTCCACTCGCACATGCTCCGGAACTGCGCTAAGTTCTCATTTAACCACGGCACATCCAGTCGTAGAAAAATGACCCATGACGGCGTCATCCGGCTAGAGGAAGGACGATGTCAGTCTTCGACTTCACACTCACCTTTGCGCTCGAGCGGGACACGCGGGCACTTCGCCACGTGCGCGAGGTGAAGACGGGGCAGGCGTGCGCCTGCATCTGCCCAGGCTGCGAGGAGCCCCTGGAGGCAGTCAATGCACAGGCAGCCACCTACAAGATGCGCCCCCACTTCCGGCATCTTGAAGGCCAAAACTCTGCTGAATGCGCCGCGCGTTCGATCGCCAAGGCGGCCGAAGCGGCCTTGGAGGATGTGCTCAGAGTCCAGTTGCCACCCATCACGCCGCAGCCCAGGACACTGTTCGATGACAAGCCGCCCGAGGTCGCCGCAACCGAGATCGAGCGCTTCGAGCTGGTCGACCACACCGAGGGCCTGTTGCATTTGCCGGACGGCCGCAAGCTGCGTGTACGCGTAATCGCGCGCGCCACCGGGGGCAAGAACCTGGAAAGCGACTTTGACTTGATCCTGGACCTCTCCAACGAAGACCTGGAAAGCTGCAAGAGCCTCGACAATCTGCGGAAGTACCTGACCTTCGATAGCAGCTGTTGGCGTTGGTGCCAGCGGCAGATCAAGCCAACGCTGCTCCCGGAAAAACCGGCAGAGGATAAGACTGCCAAGCTGGCCATCCCAGCTCCTGACCCCGTGCTGGAGCAACTCATGAGTCAGCGCGTACAGGTGGTGGGTGCGCCGGCGCCGTCCACGCAGGTCGACGCTTCACCCGCTCGCGTCGTGGAGTACGTCAAGGAATGGACCGAACCGCCCGTGAAATTCCCAGATGGCACCGTGCTGCTTTTTCATCGGAAACTGACTGCGAGCGGGATCATGCGAGAAACCGTAGAGCGCCTCAGCCCGGAGGATGCCAAGCGATTGGTCTAGTCGCCGCCCTATCCCTGTAACGTGTTGATCACAATGTTTTTGCCCCGCACTCGACGGAATAGGCGAAATGCGGGGCAAGCTTAGGAGCGAACCCCCTCGCTGCCAGGTGAATGGCTGCCGGCGAGCCTCAACTTGCCTTTGCCGCGGCGTTCGAGCCGCCTGCTCAGAGCCTCGCACTCCTCGACGCTGTGTTTGTCAGGCGACACGATCATCTCCAGCAGCCGCCATTCCGCCGCGGCCCTGCTGCCCTCGATGACTTCAAGCTCCGGTCGCTCCGTCATGGGGCAATGCTGAATGACCCGCCGCCCGCCCGCAAGCCAATCGACGAAACAGGTTTCGTCATGTATCATGATAGATATATGCCCAAGCGCAAGCCCAAAGTCCAGAATCGCTCGACCAAGAACGACGCCACCATCGTGGCGATTCCAATGGCTTGCGCGGACGAGCGCGCCGCGGTCGAGTTTTTTGAGTTGCAGCGCTGGGCGGGCACACCTTGTTGTCCGCGCTGCGGCTCGATCAACGTCTACCAGATGAAGGATCGCAAGACCGGCGAGCGCCAGGCCAGCTACCGCTGGCTGTGCCGGGACTGCAAGAGCATCAAGTCGGTCTGCCAGTTCACGGTGCGCACCGGTACGGTGTTCGAAGACTCCAAGGTCGAGCTGCGGCACTGGTGCTACGCCTTTTGGCGCGCCTCGACCTCGAAGAAGGGTGTCTCGGCGTTGGAAATCCACCGGCACACGGGACTGACCTACAAGACCTCCCTGTTTGTGCTCCATCGCATCCGTTGGGGGATGGCGGGCAGTCCACCCGGCCCACTGACCGGCGATGTCGAGGTGGACGAGACCTACATCGGCGGCAAACCCCGCTACAAGGGCCAGAGCAAGCGCGGGCGCGGCACGCGCAAGACGCCGGTGGTGGCGCTGGTGGAACGCGGCGGACGCGTCCGCACGCGGCGCGTGGCCGACGTGACCGCCAAGACCCTGCATCGTGCCGTCCGCCAGCACGTCGACCGCTCGGCGCGCATCCTTACGGACGAGAACGCCAGCTACAAAGGGTTGGGAAAGCGCTACGCCGGCGGCCACCACAGGGTGAACCACGGCGAGCACGAATACGTGCGCGGCGACGTGCACACCAACACCGTGGAAGGGTTCTTCTCCCTGGTGAAGCGCGGCATCACCGGCATCTATCACAACATCTCGAAAGAGCACCTGCATCGGTATCTCGCCGAGTACGAGTTCCGCTACAACTTCCGGCACCTGGACGATGGCCCCCGCGTCACCGCGGCGATCCGCAGCGCCGAGGGCAAAAGGCTGCTTTACAGGCCGCCGGGGGCGGCGTAAGGTACCGAATGAGTGGCGAGGACGGGATTCGAACCCGTAGAAGGCGTCCCCCTGCGATCACAGGTGCCTTCAGGACGGGTTCCAAACCCGCCCGCGTTTGCCAATTACGCCACCTCGCCATGAAGTAGCACCCCACGGGTCTGACCGGTTCCCGCCAGTCAGGCCCTTTTTCTTGGCTGCCGGGCGGGGAAAGGCGCCGGCAGCCGCAGTTAAGGCTTCATGTGCTGGCCTCCGCATGGTGCCCGGTGCCGTTCAAGCCCTTGCGGCGTCCCTGTGGGGCCGCCTTGCGCCGGATGCGGTACACGCCCTCGCGCACGAACTCGAATTCCTCGCAGCGGTAGATAATGTTTCCCACGGCCGTGTTGACCATGTTCGGCGGGACCTTCAGGTCGACCGCCGCGGCCTGGAGCGCGGCCACGAGCTGCCGGATGCTGAACTCGCCCTCGGCCGCCAGCGGCCTGGCCACGGCCAGGACCTGCTCGCGGCGCGCCAGGCGCTCCCTGGCATTCGGGGCGCGGTACGGGATTGGGGCGGCCAGGCGCGGCGCGCCGTCGGCCGGATCGCCGGCGCTCAACCGCATGTCAGGTGGCAGCGACGCCTCCAGGAGCCTAAGCTTGTCCTGCTCGAGCTGGAGTTGGCGTGCCAGCTCGTTGATGCGGGTGATGAGCGCGGAGCGTTCCTTGGCGAGCAGGCCCCGAGCGGTGTCGGGGTGCCCACTCCATAGGGCCGTCAAAACTGCCGGCGGAAGCGCCGGCAACAGCGGCGCCGAGGACTGCTCCATGTCACTCTCCCGAGGTACCTGAAGAGCCTACCCCTCTTCAGAGCCAGTTGCAAGTACCTGTTTTTTCATAGAATTGTGCTGTAGAAAAGTATTACACGGAGTTCGGCGATGACGAACGAGAAACGAACACCAGGTCCACAACCAGAGCGGCTTCGGATCGCGGGCAACTGGGAAGACGCGGTGCGCAAAGCGCTGCGTGCCCCGCGTCCGAAAGAACAGTCGCAAGGCGAGCCCGCACCACGGAAGACGAAACGCAGTTGAGTGCCACAGCATGACGATCGACACACTGGAAGCGGAAGCGGATCGGCTCCTTCAACGCCTACAAACGCCGGAGGCGGAACAAGCGCTCGAGCGCGCCTTTCATGGAACGCCCGAACAAATGGGGGCTGCCGCCAATTGCGCCGCCAGAGCTGAACAGCAGCAGGCCGGCGAGCAAGCGGACCCGTAAGGCGATGTATCGCTACTTCCACAACGCGAGGGATCGCAGCGTGCATCGCTACAATTGCGATGTGCGAGTGGAGCCCAACCGCGGGCCCCGCGGCGGGCGGTCTATCGGCTGGTACGTCTCGACCACCGAAGACATCGCCCGAGCTGACAACGTGCTCACCGGCAACCGCTGGCGCTACAACACCAGTCAGATTTACAGCCGGTCGTTCGAGCCCAAGTATTCGAAGGACGAAGCCATCGAATATTTCTTGCAGCACGTACTCCACCACGGGCCGCATGTACGGGAGATCGATGCCGCGGAATACGAGCGCCTTCGCCAGGAGTACGAAGCAGCCGCCCTCAAGAACTCCGCCCAGCCGCAATCCGCCTGATGAGCCCGCTCGCAGCCGTCGTCGACGAATACATCCGGGATCACCAGGAAGGTGCCGATCACGAGCAGCGCTGGTTTGCCGTCCAGCGGGACCTGCGCTCCGCAGTCGAGGTCGCCGCGCTTGCGCAGAGCCCTGGCGGCAAGCGCCTGTCGCATCAGTGGCGCATCCCCGGCCGCGTGCTACAGGAAAGCCACCGCCGGCTCATACAGAAGCTTCCTGAGCTGAAGAAGGCGCGCAGCTTCGACGCGATCTTCGACTTGGTCGCCGCAACGATCGATCCGATCCGCGGCATCGGTGAATTGGCGGTCTACGATACCGCCGTCCGCATTGCGGCCTACCGCAGCCTCGAACCCACCAAAGTCTATCTGCATGCCGGCACCCGCAAGGGCGCGCGCAAGCTGGGGCTGCCGGCGTCCGTGGCGTACCTGGAGGTTTCCCAGCTCCCCGCCGAGTTTCGGCGGCTGAAGCCGCGCGAGATCGAGGACGTTCTGTGCATCTATAAGCACAGATTCGGTCCCGAAATGGGGCAGCCAAATCACGCCCGCGGGCGCAGCAACTGCGGCGTATCGGAAACTAGCTACCACCGGACTGGGCGTCGTGTAGTCTGTTGAGTACGCCGCCATCCGGTGGCCCTGCTCAGGGAGTCGTCACACCATGAAAGTAGCTATTGCGCTTGCCTGCGCCGCGCTTGCGGCCCCGGTCTTCACCGCCGGCGCCGACTGCCAGGGTCTCACTTACATCGTAAAGCCAGGCACCATCGGTCTCGTCGACCAGTCCGACGAGACGAAGTTCGACTTCGCCGTCCGGGATCACGACCAAGCCACCCTGGACGCCATGCTGACCGACGGCAGCGCCGTCCGTGTCCCGGATCGCGCTGTGGCTTGCGTACGCGGGGAGCAGGATTTGGCACCCTTCCAGTACCGCAAAAGGATCGTGTACGAAGGCGCCAAGGTGCCGGTCTGGGTGGCCGAGGCAGCGCTGACGCCCGTTCAGTAGTCCGCGGCGGGGGTGCTCAGCCTCGCCCGCCTGCGCTGTACCGCTGCACCAAATCGGTCAGCTTGATCCGGCAGGCGGCGCAAATCTGTTCCAACTCGACCAGGTCGAGCCGCCGCTCGCCGCGCTCGTAGCGGCTGACGAAGCTCTGGTCGCTGCCCAGGCGCTCCGCCAACTCGGTCTGCTTCAGCCCGGCCTCCAGCCGCACCGTACGCAGCAGTCCCTGTAGCCGAATCCGGCGCTGGTCCCATGGCTTTTTGCTCCCCATGGGCTCGACAAGTTATAGTCAGTTTTGCCATATGCAGTTTTGCCATATGGCCGTACTGCACCTCTATGTCGCCTGTCCCTGCTGGGGACTTGGCTGAATGGATTGCCGGGGGCCGTCCATGTCCAGATTCGACCGCTGTGGGTGGTTTAGGGGCGCTTCGGCGCTGTCGGCTTCGGTCCTACTCGCCACGGCCTTGCTCGCCACCAGCCGCTGTTTCGCGGCGGACGCCGGCGTTGACGCCTACCTTTCCGGCGACTACCAGGGCGCTCTTCAGCTCTTGCAGCCGCGTGCAGCCAGCGGCGATCCCATCGCCGAGTTCTGGCTGGGGGTGGCCTACTCGGAAGGCCACGGTGTGGCCCAGGACCAGGCGGAGGGGCTCGGCTGGTTTGAGAAGGCGGCTGCGCACGGCAGCGCGGACGGCGCGCTGTCGGCGGGGCGCATGGTTCGGGCTGGCCAGGGTACGCCGGCAGACTCGGAGAAAGCGATTGCGCTGTTTCGCCGCGGCGCCGAGCTGGGGGCCTCCGAGTGCATGTTCGAGCTGGGCATGGCGTACGACCTCGGTCAGGGCGTGCCGCATGACTACAAGCTGGCGGCCGGGTGGCTGCGCAAGGCTGCAAACCGCCAAAATCCCAAAGCGCAGAATCAGCTGGCAGTGATGTACGAGTACGGCGACGGCGTGATCAAGGACAAGGCCGAAGCCTTGCGGCTCTACAAGGCTGCCGCGGCGAAGGGTGATGAGCCGAGCATGGCCCGGATCGGTCAGATGTACGCCGACGGTGATGGCGTCCGACAGGACTATGCGGAGGCGCTGCGCTGGCTGGTGCGCATCAAGCCGGAAAACGGCCAGGGCAAGGCCGATCTGGACCGCGTCATGCAGGCGGCTCATTTCCCGGAAGCCACCGGGCAGTTTGGCGAGACCGTTCTGGTGTACCAGTCGGCGCGCGTCGCCGACGACCAGGTGAGTTTCGTCGACCGGCAGCGCTTCGTGGTGCTCTCGCAGAAGCCGGCCTGGATCGAGGTCTACGCCCCGTCGGCCCACGTGCTCGGATGGATCAAGGTCAGCATGTATGACGCGAAGGTGGCCAGCGCCGCCCAGGTAGCGGCACTAACCGGCACTGCCGGCGCAGTGCGCCGAAGCCCGTCAAACGGCTATCAGCCGTCGGCTAGCAACGCCGGGAAGGTGCTGCGCTATTCGGACCACTGCTTCAACGGCGACTGCACGCGTACCTTCGAGGACGGACATCAGGTGCGTTTCCAAGCTCCCTATTGCTACGATGCCGTATCGCAGCAGTGGGCCTGGAAGCCGGATGGGTGCTAAGCGACCCGTGATGGCGCCCTGAGGCCATGATCGGGGTGGTGGAATGGCCAAGGGCTACACTGAAGTGCTTGTTGGGCAGACCCGGCGCGGCAGGAGCGCGACGTGGACGCCGGACGCCCTCGATATGAGCGTCGAGGCGTTTCAGCTTGTCGTCGACAGGCTGCGGGACCTGGAATCCGGCGGCATGGTGCGCCTGCTGGAGAAGCATCTGGAAGCGGGCAAGGCGGGCCGGCGCTGCGCCCTGGTGCGATTCAAGCGGTTGTAGCGCCTGGCGGCGCGTGGGGGTCGTCTACATCCCGAAGTCCGGCTCTGGGTCGGGGTCGCCGCCTGGGGGCTTGGGTTTCTGGATGAATCCCCGCTGGAAGAGCTTTAACCATGCAGCTACTTGGTGTCGGAGTCGCTCCACCGCTTCGTCACTGAGGGCGTTCTCCTTGGTTCGGGTGAGCAACTCCAACCAGCTGAATTGAGACCTTGCGCTACCCTCCGAGCCTACCGAGCAGACGTGCCCGTTCCAGGTCACGATCCAATCCGACGGCGAGGTGCTCGTATCTTCGAGCAGCTCGAGTTTTTCAGCGGCATTCCGGGCTCTCACGTAAATCATTGGCCTTCTCGGTAGCGGTGGCAGTAGCCATAGTTTGCTACCTGTGTTCGCCGCATTGCCTGTTTTTGTTGGATGGCGGGCTACAGCGCGTCAACCTCGCGCGGTTGACATCGTGTGCTGGTGAGTGCGGCGATCGTGCTGGTGAGTCCCCGGGCGAGAGTCCGAGGATGCCGTTAACCCGTAGCGTCGGCAACGATCTTGGTGCTGCTCCACAAGTCCGGGATGGGCAGGCCGGTCACCCCGGCTTTACTGATACAGACAATCACATCGGTGTGCTCGACGAAGACTTCATCGAACATCCCGCCGTTGGACCACCGGGCTTCGAGCATCGGCATCAGCAGGTCCACGCCCTCGTCCAACGAGTAGCAGGGCAGGATGTCGTGGATGACGAGCCAGTTCTTGTCGTAGCGGCCAAAGTCGGCATTTCCAAGCTTGGCCTGCTTTTCGACGATGCGGCTCTCGATGTGCGCCGCCCAGTCGCGCTCCAGGCTGTTGCCCATATAAGGCGGGCCGCTCAACTTGCCGGAGGCGAGCGCGGCGCGCATCCCGTCCTTGGTCAACTCCGGGGCGCCTGAGCGGAACAGCCCCATATCAATCAGAGCGTCCGGGAACTCCTCATCGCGCAGTACGCGGCACTTTGCGAAACCGGGGGACGTCGCAAGGGTCGCTTCCAACCCGATCCGATCTGCGCCGGCCTCGATGAGAAAGTCGGGCTTCTCCCGCTTCCGCATCGACAGGGGAAATGCCAGGCGGCCGTCTGGCCCCAAGGCTGCCAGCAGGCGACGCGCTGCCCAGCGCTCCACGGCCTCGCTGCGTTGCCGCCCGTGGCCTGCCGGGATGGCGATGGGAGTCGCGCCGAGCTGGGCGAGCAACTGGTCCAGGTTCTCGGCCTGGTCAATGACCATCGTACTTGTCGCAGTCTCCATGCAGCTACAACCTCCACCAGCCCCAACATTACGGGGCTGACGGGTAGATTTTCGCGCCACACGGGGCTTCCGCGCTACCGAGGCCAGGTTTCGTTAAGTACATACTTCCGTCAAGGAATATATCCGCGCCAAGAGATGTCGTGCTCATTACAATTGACGCGCTATCCGCAGAGCATACTTCCATTTACCAACACAATCGGGATACGACCCCGAACCTCAGACGCCTAGCCGATAAAGCGATAATCTTCGATCGCTTTTACGCCAATGGAAATTGGACTCAGCCTGGTACCGCCTCTTTGCTAAGCGGACGCCGGCCGTGGTTGACAGGCGCCGACAACCCGGGAAAAGGGCCTGATCCGGCAGCAATGGAGCATAATCTGCTTCAAATTGCGCATGAGGCCGGTTATTCGGTCCTCACGGTTTCGACGAACTACAACGCCACGCCAGACCGTCAAAAAGTAGATCACTGGGTAAATTATCAGGCGTTCCCAACACCAACCGACGCAATAATCTTTTTCCATTACCTGATTGAATGGAAACTGGGCTTCACGAGTGCTGCGGCCGATCTAGCTACTTCCTTTCAAGACTCTGTAGGGCAGTTCCAACCTATCCTTGACCGCTTTTTTGATGGCGGAAGTAATCTGCACTATGACCCGCGACCTGCTTTTTCCACTGCGCAGGCATTCTGGGTGCAGCATGCCGGTGAGTCCCGCTTCCTATGGGTGCATATCCTGCCGCCACACGATCCATATGCAGCACCCGAGCCGTTCATTGGCCGGTTTGACCCTGTCATGATGCACAACTCCTACAGCACCAGCAGTGTGAACACCCAGGATTCCGGATCCCTACTATGGTACGGCGCAATAGGGCAGCAAAAACTGCTGAACCAGCTTTCTGACCGCTACGACGAATCTATCCTCTATGCGGATTTCTACGTCGGACACTTCCTGGATTGGCTGGATCGACGCGGAGATTTGAATCCCTCACTACTGATCGTGACTGCAGACCACGGAGAGAGCTTTCACCACGAATACAGTGCTCACGGCGGCCCCGGGCTCTATGAAGAGTTAATTCGCATTCCTCTCATCATCAAATGCCCAAATTCAAATCAAGGAAGGCGCATTGGAGAAATCGCCGAACAGGTGGATTTAGCCCCAACGCTTGCACACTTGCTAGCGGTACCTATGCCGACGCCTACTTACGAGGGCAAGGTATTGTCCATGGATCCCGGTATAGCGATCGATAAACATGCACCCGCGTATTCCATGAGCCTTGCAGAAAACCTCAATTCGAACGAGCTTAGGAACGGCTCCATTGCTATGGTCGATGGGCCGTATAAATACGTTCACTACTTCGGCCACCTGCGCTATCCACATATGCCGCAGCTAGAAGATGAACTGTACAACGTTGTTGCGGATCCCCTCGAGGTCCACAATCTAATTTCTACCGACCAAGAACTGGCTTCAAAGATGAAGGGGGAGATCGAAGCCCAAATGGCTAGCCATGACCGACATTCGCACGATATCCAAACGGCCCCCAATTGAACTGCTCCCCTGCGGAAACAAGCTGGCTGCGTGGCTACGCGCGGGCAGCAGACCGGACCGCGCAGGCAAAGGAATCGGCTGGGCCTACCGTTGGCGCGGGCATTGGTTCGACCGAAACTGGAGTCTGCAAGAACGGCTCTATTCACCTTCGTCCCAGCTCCAGCCAATTTTCGTTCTGGGCTTGTGGCGCAGCGGCACGACCTACCTGCACGAGTTGCTGACCGCATCAGTGGACGCCAACAGTCCGCGAACCTGGCAGTGCTTTGATCCGTCGGCGTTTCGACTGAAGGCCAAACCTCTCTCGGGACGTACGGTCCAGCGTCCAATGGATGCGGTGTTGGTCGACGCCTTGTCTCCGCAAGAGGACGAGTTCGCACTTATGGCTGCGGGCGCCGATAGCGCCTACCGATTCTTTCTGGATCCTCGGCGTTGGCGCGAACTGCTGCCGGCGCTGCATACGGAACACTGGGCAGCCAGTGGCCTGTCAGCTGCCTGGATCAGGGAACTCAGCACGTTCCTCGGCTGGTGCGTCGAAGACCCGCACAAGCCGCTGATTGTCAAATCTCCCAATCACCTGTTTCGGGCTAAGGCGCTGAAAGCCATCTGGCCCCAGGCCAAATTTGTATGGGTGGTCCGCGCCCCTGAACAGGTCTGGCATTCCAATCTGCGCATGTGGAAAGCCATGGCGCAGCGCTATGCCTTGTGGTTCTGGCAGAAAGGCGACCTGGAAAATTTCGTCGAGGCCTGCTTCGAAGCGTACCTCGATGTCCTAGTTCAACTGCGTGGAACGAATTATGCCCCGATTGATTCCATGGTCTGCTATGACGAACTGGTGCGCGCCCCGGAATCGACAGTGACGCGGATTGTTGCCGAACTGGACCTGCTCAGCGGATTCAGACCTGATCGGCTATCTGCCACCGCTGAGCGGCTGCAATCCTATGACCGCAGCGGAATTGCACCAGCTGGATTCGTCGGCAGGCACCCCCTGTTCGCTTCCATCAGCAAGGAGCATCAGTCTATGCTCGACCAGAGAAATCTGCTGATACCGGAATACGCCTAGCCAGTTTTTGTTACATCGTTTCATTTTACATGATGGCATAGTGCACGGAATGCCGCCTGCCTTAGATCAGTTTAACCGCACCCCGCCTGCGACCATCTTCCGCCTCGACGACGGCCAAAGCGGTCATATTGACAATCCTCCGCACGGTGCTTGACGGCGTCAGGATATGGACCGGCGAGGCGCATCCGAGAAGAATCGGACCGATGGCGGTACCGTTGCCGACCGCGGTCTTGAGGAGGTTGTAGGCGATATTCGCCGCGTCGATCCCGGGCATGATCAGCAGGTTGGCGGAACCGCGGAGCGTCGAATCGGGCAGGATCGCATCGCGTACCGCCGGATCGAGGGCACAATCGCCGTGCATCTCGCCATCGAACTCCAGGTCGGGGGCGATGGCCCGCAGGATCGCCGTTGCTTCGCGCATCTTCACCGCCGAGGCGGAGTCGCTGCTGCCAAAGTTGGAATGGGAGAGGAGTGCGACTTTGGGCTCAATGCCGAAACGCCGGATGGCCGCGGCAGCCATGACGGCAATTTCCGCCAGTTCCCTGGCGCCCGGATCGGTGTTGACATGGGTATCGGCGATGAACAGCTGCCGGCCGGGCAGAATCAGCGCGTTCATTGCCGCGAATACGCTGCAGCCGGGCCGGCGACCGATTATGCGATCGATGTAGCGCAGATGGCGCGCGGTGTCGCTGACAGTGCCGCAGATCATGCCATCGGCATCGCCGTCCCTGAGCAGCATTGCGGCGATCAGCGTGGTGCGGCGGCGCATCTCGAGCTTGGCGTACTGCTCGGTGACGCCGCGGCGTGACATCAATTGGTGGTAAGACCGCCACGCCTCCCGGTAGCGCCGGTCCTGCTCGGTGTTGACCACGGTGAAGTCCTGCCCGGCCTGCATGCGCAGGCCGAGACGGGCGACCCTCTGGGCAATCACCGCCGGGCGCCCGACCAGGACCGGGTGCGCGATTTTCTCGTCGATGGCGATCTGCGCGGCGCGCAAGATCCGCTCCTCTTCTCCTTCGGCGAAAATGATGCGCTTGCTGCCTTGCGCGATGCCCTTGGCGATGGCGAATATCGGCCGCATCAAGGCGCCGCTGTGGTGCACGAACTGCTGCAATTGCTGCTCGTAAGCGTCGAAGTCGGCGATCGGCCGTCTGGCCACGCCGGAGTCCATCGCCGCCTTGGCCACCGCCGGAGCGATGCTGATGATCAGGCGGGGATCGAAAGGCTTTGGAATCAGGTAGTCGGGGCCGAATGACAGATCGCGGATGCCGAAGGCGTCGGCCAGCGCATCGCTTTGCTCCCGTCGAGCCAGCCCGGCAATAGCGTGCACGGCGGCGATCTCCATGGAGCGCGTGATCGTGGTCGCGCCCACATCCAGGGCGCCCCGGAAAATATAGGGGAAGCACAATACGTTGTTGATCTGGTTTGGATAGTCGCTGCGCCCGGTGGCGATGATGGCGTCCTGGCGCGCCGCCCGTGCAACTTCCGGCAGAATTTCCGGCGTGGGGTTGGCCAGCGCGAATACCAGCGGCCGCGCAGCCATCGCGCCCAGAAGTTGCGGACTCAGTACGCCGCCGGCGGACAGGCCGAGAAAGATGTCCGCCCGCGATATGACGTCGGCGAGGGTGCGCGCCGCTGTGGGCTGCGCAAAGCGGGCCTTGTCCTCATCCATCAATTCAACCCGGCCCCGATAAACCACGCCCGCCAGGTCAGTCAGCCAGATGTTCGCGGCGGGCAGGCCCAGGTCCACCAGCAAATCGACGCAGGACAGGGCTGCGGCCCCGGCGCCGCTCACCACCAGCTTGACCGTGCGGATGTCCTTGCCGACCACCTTGAGACCATTCAGCACCGCCGCGCCGACGATGATCGCGGTACCGTGCTGATCATCGTGAAACACCGGGATCTGCATCCGCTCGCGCAATTTGCGCTCAATATAGAAGCACTCCGGCGCCTTGATGTCCTCCAGATTGATGCCGCCGAAGGTGGGCTCCAGCGCCGCAATCACCTCGATCAGCCGGTCCGGGTCGAGCTGATCGATCTCGATATCGAATGCGTCGATTCCCGCGAACTTCTTGAACAATACCGACTTGCCTTCCATCACCGGCTTGGCCGCCAGCGGCCCGATCGCGCCGAGGCCGAGCACGGCGGTGCCGTTGGTGATGACCCCCACCAGATTGCCGCGCGCGGTGTAGCGGAACGCCGCGGAGGAGTCGGCCACGATCTCCTCGCAGGCCATCGCCACGCCGGGCGAGTAGGCCAGCGCCAGATCACGCTGATTGACCAATTGCTTGGTCGGCACCACCGAGATCTTCCCGGCTTGCGGAAATTGGTGGTAGTCAAGCGCCGCCTGGCGCAGTGTTTCCCGGTCAGCATTCATGCTGGCTGGCTCCAATCCGGCGTGGGTTCTTCAAGCCAGCTCGTGGCAGGCCGCTCATGAACCTTCGGATCAAGCACGCGCTCGACGGGCCGGCCATGCGCGTTTTGCTTGATCCTAGCGAAGCGAATAAGTGAGCAGCGTGAAGGTGTCGTCGAAATACCTGTTCGGATAAAACGCAGCAGCCGCGCGATTCACCGGCTGCGATGGGTCCACCACTCCGTCAGCCGTCGCGGTGTAGATCTTCTTGCTGGCCGGGTCCAACGCCATGGTGCGCGCCAGTGGCCGCGTGGTGACCGCCTCCTGGAGCTTGTAGGTATTCGGATCGACCTGGTTGTAGATGACGATATTGGCGTCGACACCGTTGGAGGTGTAGATCCTGTGCGTTTCGGCGTCGAACACCACACCATCGTTGCCGCGACCGATGACCGGAGTGGCGACGACCTTGCCGGTTTCGGCGTCCAGCACGGCCAGCACCGGGTTGCTGCCGCGGCAACCGGCAAAGATGCGCTTGCTGGCGGCGTCGAATGCCAGCCCGGTGGGCTGCTCGCAGCCCGGGGTCTTCCACTCGGCGGTCACCTGTCGCTTTTTCACATCGATGCGGATCACTTCGTTGCGGTCGCGCAGCGACACGAACAGATTGCCCTGCCCGTCCGCGGCTCCGGCTTCGATCTTCTCGCTCTGCAGGGCGAGCTTGCCGACGATGGCGCCGCTGGCGGCATCGACGAACGTGATCTGCTTGTCGTCACCCATCATGAAAGCGAGCTGGCCGGTCACCGGCTCGAAATAGGCAGCGTCGGCGCTTTCCCCCAGCTTGATATGGTCGATGGTCTTGAGCGTGGAGAGCTGGAACACCGTGGTCGTGCCGTCGCCGTTGGTGGTGTAGCCGCGATCGACTTTGCTCACCAGGGTGGCCATGTTGGCGCCTTGGGACTGCTCGATGCTGCCCAGCACTTTTCCGGATCGGGTGTCGTAGACCGTGACGCCATCCTGGCGGCGACCAATGAACAGATGCGAACGCGCCGGATCAAAGCTGAGGTAGTCCCAGCCGGGCGCGGCGCCCTTCAGCGGCAACGCCGATTCCAATTGGTAGAAGCCCTGCGCCTGTGCCAGGCCGGGGGCCCATGCGGCCAGCGCGGTCAGGGCCAGAGCGGCCCAGCGTCCGCCACGGTGGCGCAACCCGGGTCTGTGGTGATTCGAAGTATTCATGCCTCTCCGCGCTTCAGCAGCGCCTGTTCGGTTCAGAAAAAATGGCGAGGGACGGGCCTTTGGTGCCGCCGGTCACGGCCGGCCGGCCCGCCCCGCGCCATCCACCATGGAGCCTTACTTGGCCGAAGCCGTGTGCACCGTGTCGCCCGGCGCAACGGCGAACTGCAGCACGGCCGCACCGCTGTTGTTGCCCTCGCCAGGGGACACCGCCACAAACAGGCGGTTCAGCTCAGGCACCAGGATGCCGGTCTTGGCGCCCTTGGCGCTCGGCACATGGGCCACCTCGGCGAAATGGTCGGGGTCCTTTTCCTGATAGACGCCGATGTAGCCTTCGCCGCCGAGGACGTAGACCCGGCCATTGGCCTTGTCGAATACCACCTCGTCGGTACGCTCCGGGGCGGTGAAGCTGGCCAGGGATGCGCCCGTGTCGGAATTCAGCACCACCAGCTTGCCCGGCTTGCGCGTCACCACGAACAAGCGGTGATTGGCTTCGTCGAATGCCACCGGCGCGTTCTGCTCGGCCTCCTTGATGGGCCAGGTGCTCACCACGGTGCGGGTCTTCTTGTCGACCACCGCCATGTAGTTCTTGTCGGTGACATTGATGAACAGGTGACCGCCATGCTGCTCAATGGCCATGGCCTCGGTGTGATTCGAATCGAACTTGATATCGCCGAAGTGCTTGCCGGTGGCAGGATCGATCTCGGCCAGGAAGCATTCCGTCATCTTCACATCCTTGCCGCCGGTGACGACGTAGAGATGCTTGCTGCCGGAGTCGTATCCGATCGAATCGGCGCCCGGCGTCAGCTTGACCGTGCCGACAACCTTGTAGGTGGTCGCGTCGAGCACCTTGGTCATGCTGTCGCCGCTGTCGGTGACCAGCAGGTGATTCTTCGACGGCACGTAGAAGATGCTATGAGGCGTTTCAAAGCCCGTGACGGTCTTCAGGTGCGCGCCACTCTTCAGATCGAACACTTCCAGGGTGCCGTGATCCTCGGCGGCCAGGAACAGGCGGTTACCCTTGGCATCATAGGCGAAGTGGTCGAAGTCGCCGCTATAGCCCGGCAGATCGGCCTGACCGACCAGCGTCAGGGGCGCCGCGGTGGCAGCGGGGACCGCCGGGGCAGAAGACTGCGCGTGAACCTGGCCCAGGAACAGCAGGCCGGCGGCGGCCATCAGGGTGCGCGCAACAATCGGGCGGATGCTTACATCCATGTCATATCTCCTCAACAAGAAAGTGTGTCTTGGCGGCGCCGGACCATTCACACGACAGTGATGCGGCAGGCCTTCGCCATGGGGGGGGTTGGTGGCGCCAGGCCTAGGCCGCCGGCTGGAACAGGCTGCCCGCGGAAGGGATCTTCTTCTCCATCTCGGCGCGGATCTGATCCCCGCGCTTGTGCAGGGCTTCGTTGTCGTCGCCCGACTTGTAGGCGAAGACCGTGCTGACGGCGCCGATGACTTTTCCGGAGGCATCGTGGAACTGCATCTCGACTTCCATACGCTTGCCGGTGGAGTTCACCTCGGTAAGTGCCTTGCCGGTCTTGATCACGCCCAGGTCGTCGTCATCGGCCTTCTTGCCGATGCGGCCGATGCTGGAGCCGGCGATGACGTAGTCGCCGGTTCCCGGAGGCGCGGCGTGGACGGCGAGGATCAGCAGATCCGGGTGCGCAGCCATGGTCGCGTCCACCAGCTTCTGGCAGTTGGTGTCGGAAGAGTACTTGGCGTCGTAGGGAAACGGTTCGACCAGGTTGCCGGCGTTGGTGATGCGGCGGCGCAGGCTGGCGGCGATCCTGTCGGCCTGCTGGTGGCGCGCCTCCTTGTCGTCACCGGCCTTGTAGGGGAACACCACGCCGACGGCGCCGAGCGTATCGCCCGAGACATCGAGCAGGCGCTCCTCGACCTCGAAGCGGTCGCCTTCCTCGTTCAACTCCAGCTTGGGCGTGCCGCTGTTGACCACGTCCATGTCGTCGGAGTCGGCCTTCTTGCCGATGCGGCCGATGTTCGAGGCGACGATCTCGTTGTCGCTGCCCTTTGGCGGCGTGGCGTGGAGGGCCAGGATCACCACGTCCGGATTGGCGGCGAGCGTCTGGTCGACCAGCGACTGGCCGTAGCTGTCGAGCGGAACCGCCGCATCGAACTGGGCTGGTTCCAGCAGGTTCTTGACGTGCGAGATGCGCTTGGCCAGCTCGTCGCGGATGGCTTCCGCCTTCCTTTGCAGGGCGCCCTTGTCATCGCCGGGCTTGTAGGCGAACACCTCGCCGAGAGCGCCGATCTGGCGGCCGTTGGCGTCGCGGAACGGCAGCAGGGCCTCGAAGTGGTCGCCGGTTTTGTTCAGCGACAACCTGGGCTTGCCCGACTTGACCACGCTCATGTCGTCGTCATCAGCCTTCTTGCCGATGCGGCCGATGTTGGACGCGACGATGACGTTGTCGGCGCTGCCCGGCGGCGTCACGTGCATCGCCAGAACCAGGAGCTCCGGATGCTTTGCCACCGCCTTGTCGACCAGTTGCTGGGCGTAGATTTTACCCGACGTTTCAGCCGTGGCCGGCAGCGCGACGGCGCCGAGCAACAGCAACAGACCCATACGTTTCATGCGACCTCTCTCCTCATGATTCTGCTATTTTTTGCGGCCCGGCCTGGACGCACCGGACACTTCGCTCATTGCATGTGCTTTGCGGGCGGAAGCGGACCGATCATCATCGTTGCGTGCGCCCGACTCCGGCGCGCCGCGCCAACCCGCGCCGTACTGGATGTGAATGCTAGTGGGCCAACCTGAAAACATCCTTAAGACATCCTGAAAGGACGTTTAGCCGGGCGTTTCCGGACACATTCGGCCGCCCGAAGGCCAGCTCCACCGACAGGCGATCATGCCCCCTGCGGCCGCATCTCCCATCCCGCTCACCCTGTCCTGCATCCTTAAAATTTATTCAGGTTCGGCGAAGGAGATTGCGCCACTTTTCTTTGTCTTCCGTGAGCCACTCTGAGCTAGACTGGAGTGGCTGGAGGAATGGACAACTATCATGAAAATACTGATCGTCGAAGACGAGCGCCGGCTGGGCCAGTTTTTGAAGCAGGGCCTGACCGAGCGCTCCTACACCGCCAACTGGGTTCCCACCTGCCGCGAGGCACGCGACGCGCTGTGCGAGACCAGCTACGACGCCATCGTGCTGGACCTGAGCCTGCCCGACGGCGACGGCCTGGACCTGCTGCGCGAGTGGCGCAAGTCCGGCTTCAACGAGCCGGTGGTGGTGCTCAGCGCCCGCGACGCGGTGGAGGATCGCATCAAAGGGCTCGATCTCGGCGCTGACGACTACCTGCCCAAGCCGTTCAGCTTCGAGGAGCTGCTGGCACACCTGCGCGCGCTGCTGCGGCGCCAGTCGGCGATGAAGCAGACCATGCTGGAGCATCGCGGCATCCGCCTGGATCTGCTCAGCCACACGGTGCATCTCAACGGCGAGCCGGTGGACCTGACCAGCCGCGAATACGCGCTGCTGGAAATCTTCATGCAGAACGCCGGACGTGTACTGACCCGTACGCTGATATCGGAGAAGATCTGGGCCTCGCACTACGATGTGGACACCAATCTGCTCGACGTGTACATGAGCCGGCTGCGCACCAAACTGGAAACGCCGCCGGACAAGCTGTATTTCAAGACCGTGCGCGGCATCGGCTACCAGCTGTTATGAAGTCCATCGGCACCCGCTTGACGCTGTGGTACGCCCTGAGCGCCACGGTCACGCTGGCCTGCTTGTTCGTGGTGGGTTTCCAGCTGCTGGAGAACCACCTGATCCACGGCCTGGACTTGCTCAACGAGGCCGAGTTCGAGCAGATCCGGGCGCATCTTGGTCCGGACTACAAGACGCTCACGCCGGACATCGTCGACAGCCGCATCCGCGAGACCACCGAGTATTCCTCAGTGCTGTTCTTCATCGACATCGACACACCGCAAGCCCGCCACATGTTCTACTCGCACAACCTCAAGGGGCAGAGGATTCCCGACGTGCCGGGCAAGCGCGTCTACAACACCACCATCAGCGACATCGGCGAGTTGCGCGTCGGCGAGTTCGTGCTGCCGCCCCTCGACATCAGCATCGGCACGCCGCTGCTGCAGGTGCGCTCGGTGATGACCGGCTACGTGAAGGTCTGCCTCGCGCTGCTGCTGGGGATGCTGCTGGCCAGCGTGGCGATCGGCTTCGGCCTCAGCCGCCTGGTGCTGCGCCCGGTGCGCCTGATCCGCGAGACTGCCAACCGCATCGGTTCGGACAACCTGAGCGAGCGCATCCCGGTGTCCGGGGTGCATGACGAAATCTCGGGCCTGGCGATTCTGCTCAACCAGATGTTCGATCGCATCGAGTTCGCCTTCAACCAGGTGCGGCGCTTCACCGCGGACGCCTCGCACGAGCTGAAGACGCCGCTGTCGCTGGTCAGGCTGCACGCCGAGAAGCTGCTGGTGGATGGCGATCTGGCGCCGGCGCACCAGGAGGCGGTTCTGGTGCAGCTGGAGGAGATCACCCGCCTGCACCAGGTCATCGACGGACTGCTGTTCCTGTCGCGCGCCGAGGCGCATGCGATGAAGCTGGACCTGAGGGTGCAGGACCCGGCGGCGTTCATCCGCAACTTCCCGCCCGACGCCCTGGCGCTGGTGGAGCACAACGGCCGGCGCTTCGCCTATTCGCACGAAGGCGCCGGCAATGTCGCGTTCGACGAGAAATGGCTGCGGCAGGTGTTGCTCAACCTGCTCACCAACGCCATCAAGGCCTCGCCCGCAGGCGGATTGATCACCCTGCGCTCGGCGGTGGCCGATGGGCTATGGCGGGTCAGCGTCGAGGACGAAGGCCCCGGTCTGACCCCGGAGCAGCGCGAACGCATGTTCGAGCGCTTCGTCAGGTTCGACCTGCCCGGCAGCGAGAACAAGGGCAGCGGCCTGGGCCTGGCCATCTGCCGCAGCATCATGGGCCTGCACGGCGGGCGGCTCTTCGCCCAGGACAGCACCTCGGGCCAGGGCTTGCAGCTGACATTCGAAATACCGCTGTCGCACGGCGAAGCGGCCGTGGCGCATCCGCCGGCCGCCGAAAAGACCACGGCACCGGCCCTGGCCAAGGCCCACTGAGCGGCTGGCGGCGCCGCCCAGGGCCCTTGCCGCACTATCCTCCGAACCTGGCCAGGCAGATCAGTGCCAGCGTGACGGTGATCGCGCCGCCGATACGGGTGGCGATCTGGGCGAAGGGCATCAGCTGCATGCGGTTGGCCGCGGTCAGGATGGCAACGTCGCCTGTGCCGCCCTGGCCGCTGTGGCAGGCGTTGACGATGGCCGTTTCGATCGGGTACATGTTGAGCCGGCGGCCGACGAAGAAGCCGGTCGCCATCAGCGCGGAGACCGTCGCTACGATGGTGATCAGGTTGGGCAGGTTGAATGCGGCCGTCAGCTTGTCCCAGGGAGTGATCGATACGCCGATGGCGAACAGCAGCGGATAGGTGACCGCGGTGGCGAAGAATTTGTAGACCACGAAGGCCCCGTCCTGGATCTGCGGCGATACCGCCCGCGTCAGCTTGATCAGCACGGCGACGAACAGCATGACCACCGGCGCCGGCAAGCCGAACAGGCGTTGGCACATCATGCCGACCAGGTACAGCGACACGGCGGTGATGCCGGCGGCGGCGATGTGGCTGACATCGACGTGCCCGGTGATTTCCTCCTTGGAAGGGTCCATGTCGGACAGTTCATCCGGCTGCAGGCGGCCTTCGCCGGTCAGCTTCGGGTACTTCTTGCCGACGTAGTTGAGGGTGCCCGAGAACAGGATGGCGGTCAGGCTGGCCAGCATCACCGAGGGCAGGATCTGCGCGAACAGGTCGCCCTGCTCCTGGTGCAGGATGCCGGCGTAGCCGACAGACAGCGGAATCGCGCCTTCGCCGACGCCGCCGCCCATGATCGGCACGACAATGAAGAAGAAGGTGTGATAGGCACCCAGTCCCAGCGCGGTCCCCACCGCCGTGCCGACCATGCCCGCCACCACCGACCCCGCCGCCAGCGGCACGAAGATCTTGATGAAGCCCTTGATCAGCACGGTGCGGTCCATGCTGAGGATGCTGCCGACGATGATCGAGGCGATGAACAGGTAGAGGAAATTGGTCGACTTGGTGAACTCGGTGACGTCTTTCACCACCATCTCGGGCAGCAGGTGATAAAACGCCAGGCAGGACGGAATGAAAGTGGCGAAAATGGCCGCGGCGCCGATGTCGCGCACGATCGGAATGTGCTTGCCCAGTTCGGAGCAGGTGAATCCACCTACCGCAAGCAGGGCGATGGCCACGGATATTTCGCCGGGTATCTTGCCGGTGAGAACGAAACCCACGATCAGGGCCAGCAGCAGGAAATACACCGGCAAGGGGATGATGCCGATGCGGATTTCCATGATCTTCCACCACCCGTGCGGCCAGAAGCCGGTGGGCAGATCTTGCGTTGCCGGCGGCAGCCGCACTTCGGGGGGTAGTTGCACGTGCTTCTCCATGGTCAATTCCTAGAACCGGTCCGGCGCAACCAGTGTGCGCCTGGGCCGTGCCGAATGTCTGCAGCCATGACGCTTATGTGGACGAGTGGCGGGCCTTGATCAGCCACAGCCGCGCCAGATCCTGGGTGCCGTCGCCACCCTGCACCGCTTTCAGCGCGCTGGCGGCGTCGTCGGCATGGCCGGCGAGCACATTGGCGACGCCCAGGTGCAGCCTGGCATCCTCCGGATGCTTCAGACCGCCGCGCGAGATGCCCTGTTGCATCAGCGCGATACCTTTGTCGTATTGGCCGTTGACGACCTCGTTGTAGCCGTTGTTGACCAGGGCGGTGCCGTCCGCCGCCCTGCCCGCCTGCGCTTCGCCGGCAGCCGGATTCTTCTGGTCCTCGGCAAACTGCTTGTCGGCGAGATCGCGCAGGCGCTTCTGGCGCTCGGCTTCCGGCCCGCTGCCGAGGGTGCCGGAGGCGTAGCCCTGGTCCAATACCTTTTTGGCCTCTGCGGGGTAGCCGGCCTGCAGCGCAAGCTGAGCCATCTCCATGTAGTCCGCCGCCTTGACAAGATTGCCGGTGGCCAGCATCAGGCGATAAACGTCCAGCAGCAGGCGATCCGAGAAGCCCGGCTTGCGTGACAGGCGCGACAGCAGGTCGGCCCAGTACTCCTTCTTCGGATAGTAGCTGACCAGTTGCTCGAGCGTGGCGCTATAGCCGGCGTTGTCGTTCTGCTTGAGGTAACAGTTGGCCAGCAACTGCAAATGATCTTCAGCGGGGCTCTTTCCGGCCTTCTCCGCCGCAGCCAACTGGGACTGGAGTTCCCGTGCGGCGCTGGCATAGTCGCCGGCCAGGTAGTAGGACTGCACCAGCAACTGGCCCATGGCGGGGTCGCTGCCGCCGGCCTTGAGATAGCGCTGCGCCCAGGCCTGCGCCTGGGTGTAGTCCTTGGCGCGGTAATAGGTGTCGGCCACGGCCTGCATCAGCTTGAGCTGTTCGTCGGCGGGCAGGCGGTTGGAGGCAATGACGGCGTCGAACGCCTTGGCGGCGACCTCGACTTCCCCCGCGCCGGCCGCGGCGGAACCGCGCATGCGCTCGATGATGAACGCGTCGTAGGCGGTCTTGCCGGACACTGCGTCGGCTTGATCGACCTTGGCCAGGGCCTCCTTGTATTTCCGCGCCTGCATCAGCTCTTCGGCGGCTTGCAGTTGCTTGCCCACCTCCGCACTGACCGTTTCGGCGGCGTGGGCCGTGGGGATACCCCAGCGCCCAGCAGGTGTCAGGTTGCAACCGATCAGTGCCGCCAGGGTGACGGCTTGAAGCAGAGGTCTGGTCTTCATGTCAGTTCACGAATTGTTCGTTGCCAACCAGCCCGATCTTGGTGACGCCCAGGCGCTGGGCCGAGGCCATGACCAGGGCCACGTCCTTGTAGCTGGCCAGCTTGTTCGGGCGCAGATGCACCTCCGGCTGGTCGTCGAGCCGCGCCAGCTGCTGGAATCTGTCTTCCAGGGTATTGCGGTCCGGGATGACCTGGCCGTTCCACAGGATGGTGCCGTCGAAATCGACGTCGATGCTCACCACCACGGGCGGCTTCAGGGGCTGCTGTGGCGTGCTGACCGGCATGTTGAGCTTGACTGCGTGGGTCTGGATCGGGATGGTGATGATCAGCATGATCAGCAGCACCAGCATCACGTCGATCAGCGGCGTGGTGTTGATGTCCACCATCACGTCCGGCTCCGATCCGCCGGATGTGCCCAGGTTCATGGCCATGGGAGTGTTCTCCTCAATTGCGTTTTATTGCCGGCGCGGCGCGCCCGGCTTCGATGCGTTGCAATTCCCAGCGCGCGGCGAGCGGATACCAGGTGGCGTAGCAGTGCGTGCCGCGATTGAGCTGGACCACGACATAAGCCTCCTCGCATGCTGGCGTCACACTGCGGCCGCCGCGGCTGACGCCCTCCTCGGCCACGATCCGTCCCGCGGGCAGACGCAGCAGCGCGCCCTTGGAGTAGCCGTCGCTGGCGCCACCGCTTGAAGTGCGGCCGCGCCGGCGCAGCAGCAGGGAAATCAATCGCCTCATATCCTCAACCCCTCGGCGGCGGCTCGGTGATGAAGCCGATCTTGCGGATGCCGGCACGCTGGGCGTCAAACACCACCCTTCCGATGCCCTGGTAGCGCGCTTCCTGGTCGCCGCGGATGTGCACTTCCGGCTGCGGCACCAGGACCGCGACCTTCTTCAACCGCTCCACCAGCTTTTCGTTGTCGGCGATGTATTCCTGTCCCCAGTAGACGTCGCCGTCGCGGTTGACCGAAATCAGCACATTCTCCGGTTTGGTCTGGGTGACGACGTTGCGTTCCTTGGGCAGATCCACCGGCACGGTGTGGGTCACCACCGGGATGGTGATCAGGAAGATGATGAGCAGCACCAGCATCACGTCGACCAGCGGCGTGGTATTGATCGACGCATTCAGCTCGTCGTCGTCGCTGCCCGCGGCGGGGCCGACATTCATGCCCATGGCTCAGGCCGCCCGGGCATGCGCTGCGGACACGGCCTGCGACTGACCCTGTTCGCCGACGCGGGCGCCGGACAGCAGCACGGAGTGGAGGTCGGAAGCGAAGGCACGCACCCGCTCCATGCCGCCCTTGTTGCGCCGTACCAGCCAGTTGTAGCCCATCACCGCGGGCACGGCCACTGCCAGGCCGATGGCGGTCATGATCAGCGCTTCGCCCACCGGGCCGGCGACTTTGTCGATCGAGGCCTGGCCGGCGATGCCGATGGCGGTGAGGGCATGGTAGATGCCCCACACGGTGCCGAACAGTCCCACGAAGGGCGCGGTGGAGCCGACCGTGGCCAACACCGCCAGTCCGCCCTGCAGATTGCTGTTGATCTCTTCCACGGCCCGGTTCATCGACAAGGTGATCCAGGTGGAGCGGTCGATCTGTTCGACCATGGTGCCTTCGTGGTGCTGGTTGGCGGCGCTGCCGCGCTCGGCGATATACCAGAAGGGTGTGCCGGCCTTGAGCTGGGACAGGCCGTTCTGAACGGAAGAAGCGGTCCAGAATTTGCCGTTGGCCAGCTTGTGCTGTTTGAACAGCTTGGACTGGTCGATCAGCTTGACGATCATGATGTACCAGGTGCCGGCCGACATGATCAGCATCAGGATCAGCACGAAGCGGGCGACGAAGTCACCGCCTTTCCACAAGGCGTCCAGGCCATAGGGATTGGTGACCGTGGCATGGTCGGGAGCTTCGGCGGAGGCCGGGGCGGGCAGCGGCGCAGCGGCGGGCGCAGCGGCGGGCGCAGCGGCGGGCGTTGCGGTATCGGCGGACGCAGCGGCGGGGACAGTTGCGGGCGCATCGGCAAAAGACGCACCGGGCACGCCCAGCGAGACCGCTGCAACGGCAAGCAACAGCGTTGCCGCGAGCGCGGGCCGGCATTTGATCGGATAACGGGTGATTCTCATGTCTTCTCCTTCGGTGTATCTGCTTGCCTGGCGGTTCCCAGGGCGGTTTGCGCAGGGCACTGCGAGCGGACTCTTCACGGGTTGGGGTCCTTGAATTCATAGGCGATGCGGCCCCAGGCCTGCTCCGGCTTGCCGTCGACGCTGCCGGGCGTGAACTGGCACAGGCTCAATGCCTGGCGCGCGGCCTGATCCAGCCGCGGGGAGCCGCTGGACTTTTCGATCTTGCTGTCGGTGACGCGGCCGTCGAGCCCGACCAGCAGCGACAGCTCGACCTTGCCGCTTTCTCCCAGGCGCGCCGCGGCGGCGGGATACTCCGGCTCGCGGCAGGAACTGGAGTGCACTTCCGGCGGCACGTGCACCTGCGGCTTGGGCGCTTCCACCGGCGCCGGAGCCGCCACCGGCGGCGGCGTGTTGCTGACCGCGCTGATGGTGTTCTGCGTCGGCGCGCCGGGCGTGACGTTGACCTCCGGCGGCGGAATGAACGGCGGCGGCGGCAGATCCAGCTTTGGCGGCGGTGGCGGCGGAGCTTCCGGCGGCGGCGGCTTGAGTTCCTGGATGATCCGGGTCTCCAACGGCCCCTTCACCACTTCCACAACCTTGCGGGCGAGACCGTTGATCAAGGCGTAGACCAGCAGGCCATGCAGCAGAATGACGAAGACAATGCCGCCGAAACGATTGGCCGGCGTCTTCTGATGCTGCGCATACTCCATCGACCTCTCCTCCGGTAAGCGACCGCATCTATGCGCAGCCTTGAGCGTCCAGCGAAAACAGTGCTTCCTTATGCTTGAACCTTAGGCTGTCAATCTAAACAAAACCTGAATCGAGCCTGACACTTTCTTTAGGTGCGCCGCCTGGCGGCAGGCGAAGCCGCTTCCTCTCAGGCCTGCCGCCGAGCCGCGGCAGCAGGCCATAGGAGAGCGCCACGAAGCGCCGGGCGGCAGGTCGCCGCCCCGGCAATCAGAACTTCACCGCCACGGTGCCATAGACCAGGCGTCCGATCGGCGAGTAGGTCGACACGTCGGCGTTGTTGTCGGTGAACGCCTGCGGTGCCAGCGGCGGCATCTGGTCGGTGAGGTTGTTCACCCCCAGGCCCAGGCGCACTTCCTTGACATACGGCACATCGGCCAGATGCCAGTCGTAACCCAGGCGCAGGTCGAAGGTCACGTAGCTGTTCACCGGTACCGGCGGCGAAGTACCGTTGGGGCCGATATCGGTGACACCGGACACATAGGTGTTGCCGAGGGTCAGGTCCCAGTTCTGGTAGGCCCAGTCGAGCGTCGAGTAGAAGCGGTATTTCGGCAGGGTGCCACCGAACACGCCGGCATTGGTGGCAAAGCCGGCGAATTCCTGCGACGGCTGGCCAGGGATGCCGATGAACTGGAACGAGCGGAAGTTGGCGCCGGTGGTGCTGATGGTAAAGGTGCCGTCGCGGTCGGTGATGACGACATATTCCGCGCTCAGGGCCAGCGAGCGCTCGGTCAGCGAACCGAGATTGCGGAACTGGTCGACAGCGTAAAGCCGGTTGGACTGGTTGGGGTCGCCCTTGCCGGTGGTCTGGTTGGTCAGAAAGGCCTTGAGGTCGCCCGGATTGGTGAAGGGCTGCGTCGCGCCCGCAGTGCCCACGAAACCGTCGACGCCGAGATTGTTGAAGAACGGCGAAGCGGATCCAAGGTTGTTAATGCTGGCGAGGATGTTGTTGAAGCCGAGGCCGCCCTGGTATCCGGACAGCGCGATGTCCGAGTAGTCCACCGACAGCGTCAGGCCGGACAGCAGCTTCGGCTTGAACGAAAAGCCGACCGTGCGGGACGTGGATTTGGCCGGCTTCAGGTTGGGATTGTTGCCGTCCTCGCCATTGAATGGCAGCGCGGCATAGTTGGCGCCGAACACGCCCTGGATCACCGTGCCTGCAACTTGGCGCGTATCGGTCGGGCCGTACTCGTTGTACAGGGCCGGGGCATAGAATGAACGGGCATAGGTGCCGCGAAGGGTGAACTGCTTGTCGATCGGCTGCCAGCGGAACCCGGCCTTGGGCACCGTCGAATACCCGGCGTCGCTGTACTTTTCGGCGCGCACCGCAGCGGTCACGTCGAAGGCATGCAGGCCCGTCACGTTCCACTTGGAACTGGTGACGGGGATGCGCACTTCGGAGAACACGGCGTCGATGCTGCGCCCCTTGCTGAACGGATCGGCGAAGGTGCCGCCCTGCCAGAACTGGTCATTTCCGGTGGTGCGGCCGGTGACCGGATCGGTATTCCGGCCGTTGAGGTCGGTATGGCCGGACAGGCTTTCGCGCCGCACGCCGCCGCCCACCGCAATGCCCACCTTCCCCGCGGGCAGTTCGACCAGGGTGCCGACCAGCTTGGCGTCGAACGAAGCCAGGCGACTGGTGGCGTTGATCAGTTCGGTGCCGTAGATATTGGCCAGGGTCGCGGAATTGAGGCCGGAGCGCGCGAACGGATCGAGCGCAGGGGTCAGGACATTGGGTGTTCCGTTCTTTGACAGCCCGCCGTACACCAGGCTGTAGCCGCCGCCGGCAACCGCGTTGCCCTGCGCGTCATAGCCGCCGGCGATGGCCAGCGCCAGGTTCGGCTTGAAGATCAGATTGGTTTGCTTCTGCACCAGGTCGCTTTGGCTGTAGACCAGGCCGGTTTCCCAACTCCAGTCGTGCGTGATCGCGCCGCGCAATCCGGCTGTGACGCGCGCGGCCATGACACTGTCCAGAAACTGGTGCGACCTGTCCAAGTCGTCGAACACCACGCCGCCGACCGAGCCGTTGATCGGATTGAACGGCGCGCCCTGCGCGACGGTGATCCCGGTCATGCTCACCGGCAGGAATTTGGTCGAGCTGCTGCTGTGCGACACCATCACGTCGCCGAAGAATTCCAGCCTCTTGTCGATGATCTGCTGCGACAGGCTGCCGACGAAGGCATCCTGTTCCTGCTTGAGCAGCAACTGCTGGTAGGGCGACACATCGAAGGCGCTGGAGATGGCGCCGGGCGTCGTTGCCAGGTAGGTGCCATTGGCGATGAGATCGTTCATCGACGTGGCGGTCGCGTTGGTGCCGGTCGGGTTGGTCTGGCTGGGGGAATTCAGCCCTGGCGCGAGGATCGCGGTGGGCGTGCTGGACGAGGACGCCACCACGCCGGGAATCGACGATGTGACACCGTATTTCGGGCTGGTGAAGGAACGCTGGTTCTGGTACAGCGGATCGGTCTGGGCAAAGCTCGCGGTGGCGGTGAACTGGCCGCTGCTCCAGCCCTTGCCGCCGATCACATAGGCCGAACGCTCGCCGTAGTTGTCGGCACCGGCAAGGCGGCCACCGGTTTCGATGCCCTCGAAATTCGACTTGAGGACGAAGTTGACCACGCCGCCGATGGCGTCGGAACCGTAGATGGACGAGGCACCGTCGGTGAGCACGTCGACATGGTCGATGGCGGCTGCCGGGATCTGATTGACGTCGACGAAATTCTTGCCGTTGACGGCGCCGATGCCGCTGTTGGCCACGCGCCGGCCGTTGACCAGCACCAGCGTCGGCAGGTTGCGCAGCTGCACCTGCGAACCGCCGGCGGTGTTTTGCGAGTTGTTGTTGGCGTTGCTGCTGCCGGCGTTGCTGCGACCGGCGAACGAGGGCACCGACTTGCGCAGGATCTCGAGCGGATTCGAGGTAATGCCGGCCTGCTCCATCTGCGCCGAGTCGACCGTGGTCACCGGCACCGCGACCGCGTCGGGCGTAGTCGGCAAGTTGGAGCCGGTGACGATGACCGTCTCCAGGTGGGTCGCGACTTCCTTGGGTGCGGGGGTGGCCGCCGCGGCCGTCTTGGCATCCCCGTGCGCGCCGGCGCCGTCCGCTCCCTTCTCCTCCCCGTCCGCGGCTGCGGCAGCCGTGGTCAGGCCGACGCCGAGGCCCGATGCCAGGGCCAGCGCGGCGACAAGCCACCTTTGATTGCGGCTCTTCATGCTACGTTCTCCTCTCGACCGTGTTGTACTTGTTGTGTCGCTATTTTTTTGGAACGGTACGGCACGAAGCTAAATCAAACCTGAATACTTCCTTTCAGCGTCTTCAGGAACGGCACGGGCACGCTTGGGAGGTTCCGGGCCGCGCCATCCGGCGCCCGGCGAGGCGACGCGGCCGTCGGCATTCGCCGTTCACGGCCGCGCATGGACCAGGAGCCTGGCTGGCCGCCCGACTCAAAAGGAGACCCGAACTCCGAGTCCGCCCAATCTGGCGGAAGTGAACAGGTCGACCTCGGCATGATGGCGGGCGGCGATATCCCGGACGATGGCCAGGCCAAGCCCGCTGCCGAAGGCCGCCGACCCGGCACGGCGATAGAAGCGGTCGAACACGCGCCGCCGATCCTCGGGGGGGATCCCCGGGCCGGAATCCTCGACGATGAGCGAGGGCCGGCCCGCGCTGCTGGCCACGCTCAGCGCCAGCTTGCCGCCGGCCGGCGTGTACTTGATGGCGTTGTCGACCAGGTTGGCCAGCAACGTGGCCAGGGCGTCCGGCTCGCCGACGATCTCCAGGGTGGCCGGCAGGCTGGATTCGACGCTGATCGCCTTGGTTTCGGCCGCAGGCAGCTGGCTGCTCAGCACCCGCTGCGCGAGCTTGGCCAGGTCGACCGCGACCGTATCCATTTCCTGCACGTCCGGGTCCTGCTGGGCCAGGGTGAGCAGTTGCCGGGCCAAGTGGATGATCCGGCTCAGTGCGCCGCGCAGATCGGCCAGCGCCTCGCTGCGGCGCGATTCGTCGCCGGCCCGGGTCAGCAGCTGGGTATGCAGCTGCAGCGCGGTGATCGGCGTCAGCAGCTCGTGCGCAGCGTCGGCGACAAAGGTCTTCTGCGCCGCGATGACTCGGCCGAGCCGCGCCATCAGGTCGTTGAGCGAAGCCGCCAGCGGCATCACTTCACGCGGCAGGCCGGCGGTGTCCAGTGGCCTGAGATCACGGTGCGAACGATGCCGCACGTCTTCGGCCACGCGCAGCAGCGGGCGCAAGCCGCGTCCGACCGTCAGCCAGATCAGCAGGGCGGCCACCGGAAACAGCGGCAGCAGCCACAACACCGCGTGCAGCGCGATACCGCGCGCCACTTCATTGCGCACCGCGACCGGCTGGGCCACCTGTACCAGGCGGCCGCCGGCTCCCGCGCTGAACATGCGCCAGGGCTCTCCGCGCACGTCCACGCGGGAAAACCCGGTCGAAGTGACGGCGGGCAGTTCGGGTTGCGGCCGCGACTGGAAACTCACCGCGCCGGAGGCATCGCGCACCTGCACCACCAGGTTCATTTCCGGATCGTCGTCGTCCTTGCGCAGCATGGTCCGGCCGGCCGGCTGGGCCTGCTCGGCAAAAGCCAGAGCGGTCTGCTCCAGCTGGTAGTCGAACAGCTCCGCCACCTCGTCGCGCACCGCCACGAACATCGCCGCCGCGCCGGCCAGCAGGACCAGCAGCATGCCGCCGAGCAGGCCCAGCAGCAGGCGCGTGCGGATCGCGCTCAAGACACGGCCGGAATCATGTAACCGACGCCGCGCACGTTGCGGATGAAGTCATGACCGAGCTTGCGCCGCAGCAGGTGGATATAGACCTCGACGGTGTTGCTGCCGATCTCCTCGCCCCAGCCGTAAAGCTTGTCCTCGATCTGCCCGCGCGACAGCACATTTCCCGGCCTTGCCGCCAGGATCTCCAGCAGCGCGAACTCGCGGGCCGAGAGGGCCAGCGGCTCGCCGTGCAGGCGGACTTCGCGCGTGGCCGGATTCAGCTGCAGGCCGGCATGCTCGATCAGAGGCGTGGCGCGGCCGGAGCGGCGCCGCACCAGGGCGCGCACGCGCGCCGCCAGCTCGTTGAGATCGAAAGGCTTGCCGAGGTAGTCGTCGGCACCGCTGTCCAGTCCGCGGATGCGCTCGCTGACCGTGTCGCGCGCCGTCAGCACGATCACCGGCAAGGCGTTGCCGGCCCGGCGCATGACGGAGAGCAGGCTGAGGCCATCCTTGTCCGGCAGCCCCAGGTCGAGCACCGCGGCATCGTAGCCGGGCTCGCGGCAGGCGGTTTCCGCGGCCACGCCGTTGTCGATCCAGTCGACGCTGAAGCCCTCTTCGCGCAGGCCCCGCTGCACGGCGGCGCCGATCATCCGGTCATCCTCGATCAGTAACAACCGCATCGCTTCCTCCGCATCGCGCCGCATCATGGTGTCGGCGCTGACGGAAAAGCATACCACCGCAAATGTGGCATCCAACGCGGATTTTTCTGAATGTTTATTCAGGAATGACCCGCGCCGCTGGCGGCGCCGCGGCCCTTTAAGTCTGTTTTAATTTTCCGCTGCAAGCATGCCCGCCGATCCAACCCGAGACGTCCGCGGAATCATGACCGGAACCGACATGCGAAGCTTCGACACCCCGCGCCGTAGGCCGCTGCGACGGCTGCATCTGGCGCTGCCGCTTTCATTGCTGGCGGGCTGCACCTTGTATCATGCCAAGCCGCTCGATTCGGACGCGCCCGTCGCCGACAGCGCCACCGCACTGTCGGTTGACGCGGCGACGATGCCGACGCCGGCGCTGCGTCAGCACCGCTTCGATCCGTCCGACGGCCTGGACGCGACCGAGGTGGCGATGCTGGCCGTGGCCAACAACCCGGACCTGCGGCTGCTGCGCGATGATCTCGGCATCCAGCGCGCGCAGGCATTTTCCGCAGGGCTGCTGCCCGATCCGCAGCTGTCGTTCAGCCGCGACTTCGCCTTCGGCTCGACCGCGGGAACCACCACGGCGTTCGCCTACGGCATCACCCAGGACGTGACCTCCCTGCTGATGCGCTCCAGCACGGTCAAGGCCGCGCGTCTTGAGACGCGCTCGGTGGAACTGGCCCTGTTATGGGCGGAATGGCAGACCGTCGCACAGTCCCGCGCGCTCTTCGACCGCGTGCGCGCCGACGAAAGCCTGCTGCGGCAGCTGCAGGAGGCGCAGCCGGTCTATGAGGCGCTGGGCCGTTCGATCGCGGAGCAGATCAGCCAGGGCAATCTTTCCGCCGACGTCGCGGACGGCCCGCTGCTGAGCACCGCCGACCTGAAGCGCCAGGTGTCCGAGACGCAGCAGCGTCTCGACCAGGAGCAGCACGACCTGCGCAGCCTGCTCGGCTTGGGGGCGCAGGCACCGTTGCAGCTGGTGGACGATCCGGCCGAAGCCGCTGAAGCCGGCCCGGTGCCGGCCGATATCGATCAGCGTCTGGCGGCGCTGCCGCAGCGCCGGCCCGATCTGCTGGCACTGCGCGCCGGCTATCTGGCGCAGGAGCAGCGGCTGCGCCTGGCGGTGCTGCAGCAGTTCCCGGCGATCAGCGTCGGGCTGAATCGGGCGCGCGACAACAGCGACGTGAACAGCCGCGGCTATTCGATCGGCCTGACGCTGCCCCTGTTCAACCGCAACCGTGGCGCGATCGCAGTGGAGACGGCGACGCGTCAGCGGCTGTTCGACGAATACCAGGCGCGACTGGCGGCGGCGCGCTCCGAGGTCGACCGGCTGCGCATCGAATTGCCGATCATCGCGCGGCAGCTGCAGGACACCCGGCGCGATGCCGCGCGGCTGCGCCAGGACCACCTAGCGGCGAACAGCGCCTTCGCCAGCGGCGCGATCGACTGGAACACCTACCTGACCCTCAGCACCGCAGCGCTGGCCAAGCAGGCCGAAAGCGTGCAGCTGGAGCTGAGTCTGAACGAACAGAAGGGGGTCCTGACGACCCTGTTGGGCAGCGAACTGCCGCCCTCCCTGCAGAGCAAGGAGCAACACTGATGGCATTGAGCAAAGTCCGCCTGGCGCTGATCGGCGCCGGCATCCTGGTCCCGGTCTCCGCCCTGGTTCTGGCGCAGGAGGACAACAAGGCCGAGGCCGGCGCGGCCGGCGACAATAGTGCGCTGGTCAGCACCGCGCTGCTGCAGCAAGGTCCGATCGGCACCACGGTCTCCGGCTACGGCACGGTGGTCGCGGCGCCAGGCAAGGCGCGGAACCTGACCTTCCCCCAGGCCGGTCTGGTGGCCGAGGTGCGCGTCACCGCCGGTGAAATGGTAACACGCGGTACCACCCTGCTGGCCGTGGTGACGGACCCCGCCAGCCGCCTGGCATACGAGCAGGCGCAGACCGGCCTTGAATTCGCGCGCGCCGAGCTGGAGCGCACGCGCCAGTTGCGCGCCCAGAACCTGGCCAGCGCTTCGCAACTCGGCGCCGCCGAGAAGGGCCTGCGCGACGCCGAGGCGACCCTGGCGGCGCAGCAGCAGCTGGGCACCGCCAGCGAACGCAGCGAGCTCAAGGCGCCGTTCGACGGGGTGGTGCTGGACATTCCGGCAGCGTTGGGCGACCGCACCGCCGCCGGCGCGGTGCTGGCGCGGATGGTGCCCTCCGATGCGGTGCAGGTGCTGGTCGGCCTGGCGCCGGACGATGCACGGCGGGTCAAGGTGGGCATGCCGGCAACCTTGCGCCCTGCCGCCAGCGCCGACCTGACGTTCGAGGGCCGCGTCAGCCACGTGCAGGCAATGGTCAACGCGCAGTCGCACCTGGTCGACGTCGCCGTACAGCCCTCGCCGCATTCCGGCGGCGGCCTGCTGCCGGCGGAAATGACCCAGGCTCTCATCACCCTGCAGACCAGCACCGCGTGGCTGGCCCCGCGCGCGGCGGTACTGCACGACGACGAGGGCGCTTACCTGTTCCAGGTGGCGGATGGACACGCCAGGCGCATCCGCGTCACCACCGGCGCGGAGAATGAGCAGCAGGTGGCGGTGGAAGGCCCCTTCGACCCGGCGCGCAAGCTGGTGGTGCTGGGCGTCTACGAACTGGAGGACGGCATGGGCGTGCGCGAGGCGGCCCCAGCCGACACGGAGGCCGGCGGCAAGGCATCCGACAAGGCCAGTGACGGCAGGACCGACGACAATAAGGCCGACGCTCCCGCCAAGTCCGCGCCGGTGTCGAAGGACGAGGGCAAGCCATGAGCCTTCTTGCCTGGTTGCGGGCGCATCAGCGCTCGCTGCTGTTCCTGTGCGCGCTGCTCGCCGTCGGCGGCGCCGCCACGGTGTTGCGCCTGCCGGTGGCGCTGTTCCCCGACGTGCAGTTTCCGCGGGTGGTGGTGTCGTTCGACGCCGGCGACCGGCCCGCCGACCAGATGGTGCTGCAGGTGACGCGGCCGGCGGAGGAAGCGGTGCGCCGGGTGGCAGGGGTGCGCGACGTGCGCTCGGAAACCACCCGCGGCAGCGCCGATATTTCGATCACGTTCGACTGGGGCAGCGACATGCGCCGGGCCGCGCTGGAGCTCAATGCCGCCCTGTCGCAGGTGCTGCCGGCGATGCCGGCGGGCACCACGCTCGACCTGCGGCGCATGGACCCGACGGTCTTTCCGATCCTGGCCTACAGCATCAATTCCGACACGGTGTCCCTGCCCCGCCTCACCGACCTCGCCACTTATCAGCTGCGCCCGATCCTCTCCGCCGTACCCGGCGTGGCGCGGGTGCAGGTGGTGGGCGGCGCGCAGGATGAATACCACGTCGACGCCGACCCGCTGCGCATGGCCGCCTTCGGCGTCAGCCTGCAGGACGTGGTCAAGGCAGTCGGCGCCGCCAACGTGATCAGCGCGGTGGGGCGCCTGGAAGAGAACTACAAGCTGTACCTGGTGGTGGAGAACACCCAGCTCGGCGAGGCGCAGAGCATCGGCGACGTGGTGCTGAAGAGCGGCGCCGACGGACAGGTGCGGGTGCGCGACGTGGCCACGGTGTCCAGGTCCATCACGCCGATGTGGACCCATGTCACCGCCGATGGCCATGAGGCGGTGCTGTTCAACATCTACCAGCAGCCGGACGGCAACAGCGTGCAGATCGCCGATACGGTGAAGGGCCGGCTGGCAGCGCTGGGCGCACAGCTGCCGCCCGGCGTGCACATCGCCAACTGGTACGACCAATCCGACCTGGTGCAAAGCTCCGCCGGCAGCGTGCGCGACGCCATCCTGATCGGCATCTTGCTGGCCGGCGTGGTGCTGTATGTGTTCCTGCGCAACGCCCGCATCATGCTGGTCACCATGATCGTGGTGCCGGCGGTCATCGCCATCACCGTGCTGTTGATGGGTGTGTTCGGCATGAGCTTCAACATCATGACCCTCGGCGGCATCGCGGCGGCGGTGGGGTTGATCATCGACGACATCGTGGTGATGCTGGAGCACCTGTTCCGGCGCATCGAGGAAAACGGCGGGCAGGACATGCTGGCGCGCATCGAGACTGCGGCCTGGGAATTCACCCGGCCGCTGATGGCCTCCAGCGCCTCGACCCTGGTGATCTTCGTGCCCCTGGCTTTCCTTAGCGGCATCACCGGCGCCTTCTTCAAGGCACTGTCAATGACCATGGTGATCGGCCTGGTGGTGTCGTTCCTGATGACCTGGCTGGTGGTGCCGCTGATCGCCGAGAAGCTGCTGCTGCGCAGCGCGGTGCACCGGCGCGAGGGCAAGGCCTTCACCGGCCGATACGAAGCGCTGCTGTCGCGGGCGCTAGCGCGGCCCTGGCTGGTGCTGGTTGGCCTGGTGCCGCTGGTCATCGTCGGCGCCATCGCTTTCAGCCGTGTCGGCTCCGGCTTCATGCCGGCCATGGACGAGGGCGGCTTCGTGCTCGACTACCGCGCCGTGCCGGGCACTTCCCTGGCCGAGACCAACCGGCTGCTGCTGCAGGTGGAGGACATCCTGCGGGCCAACCCCAACGTCGATACCTATTCGCGCCGCACCGGGCTGCAGCTCGGCGGCGGCATCACCGAGTCGTTCGAAGGCGACTTCTTCGTGCGCCTCAAGGCCAAGGGCCGCGAGCCGATCGAGGACGTCATGAGCGAGGTGCGCGGCGAAGTCGAGAAGAAGGTGCCGGGCCTGGACATCGAGCTGGCGCAGCTGATGGAAGACCTGATCGGCGACCTCATCTCGGTGCCGCAGCCGATCGAGATCAAGCTCTATTCCGACGATGCAGCGCAGCTCGCCGCCACCGCGCGCAAGGTGGCGGCGGCGATCGCCCGCACCAGCGGCGTGGTCGACATCCGTGACGGCATCAACCCCGCAGGCGATGCCATAGAACTGCATGTCGACCGCGCCAGGGCGGCACTGGAAGGGGTCGATGCCGACACCATCTCCAAGGCGGTCAGCGACGCCCTGGCCGGTGCCGTGGCCACGGAAATACCCGCCGGCCCGAAGATCGTTGGCGTGCGCGTATGGCTGCCGACCTCGGCGCGCGACGCGCAGCGCAAGCTGGCCAAGCTGCCGATCACCGCAGCCGATGGCCACCTGGTGCTGCTCGACCGCGTCGCCAGCTTCGAGACGGTCAGCGGCCAGCCGCAGATCACGCGTGAAAATCTCAAGCGCATGGACGCAGTCACCGCCCGCATCAGCGGGCGCGACCTGGGCTCGACCATCGCCGATCTGCAGAAGGTATTGCGGCAGCCAGGCCTGATCCCCCGCGGCATCTACTTCGAGCTGGGCGGCTTGTACCAGCAGCAGCAGATCGCCTTCCGCGGCCTGATGATCGTGCTGGCTTCGGCCATCGCGCTGGTGTTCCTGCTGCTGCTGTTCCTGTTCGAGAGCTTCATCACGGCGGCGGTGATCCTGGCGATCCCGCTGCTGTCGCTGTCGGCGGTGTTCATCGGCCTGTGGCTGACCCGGATCGAGCTGAATATCTCAGCGATGATGGGCATGACCATGATCGTCGGCCTGGTGACCGAAATCGCGATCTTCTATTTCTCGGAATACGAAGCCGTGTCGCAGCATGTGGGCATTCGTGAAGCCCTGATCCAGACCGGCCACAATCGCGCCAGGCCGATCCTGATGTCGGCGCTGGCGGCGATCCTGACACTGCTGCCGCTGGCCCTGTCGATCGGCTCCGGCGCCTCGATGCAGCAGCCGCTGGCCATCGCCATCGTCTCCGGAATGATCCTGGCCGTGCCGCTGGTGCTGCTGGTGATGCCGGTGCTGTTCTTTGTGACGCGCCGGCGATCCGCCGCGTCGGCCTAGGAACCTTTTGAGCCGATGGCCCGACCGCTGTTGCTTTGCCGCTTGTTCCCGGCAGCGCGCCTTGGAGGCGGGCTATGTCAGCTGGAATTCAGCTTTCATACAGGCGTGGTTCAGAATGACGCTTCAGTATGGAAGCATAAGCAGATCGCTGGTCCGCAAACAGGAATCGGTGAGCGAGGAGACATGCCACTACAGTACCCTTGCGGGCGCTCGACGCCACGCCCTACGGCGGGCCGTTCCGGCCCGCCTGCATCCTCTTCGATCCGATCCAATCCTGACCTGCGCCATCCACCCATGCCAATGAAACGCCTGCGCAAATACCTGGCTGGCCCGGCGGTGGCATACTCCCTGCTGGCCTGCGCCGTGCAGGCGCATGCCGATGCCCGGGCCCAACTCCCCGCGTACCAGCCGGAACAACAGGTGTCCGGAACCATACGCAATTTCGGCTTCGGCCTTGGCGGCGTGCTGAAGGAATGGGAGGACGGGTTTCACCAGGTGCAGCCCGGCGTGCGCTTCGACGACAGGCTGCCCACCAGCGATGCTGCGATTCCGGCACTGGTGACCGGCGTGGCGGACCTGGCGCCGGACGGCGGTGAGGCGACTCTCACCGAGAACCTGTCCTTCTTCGAGGTCTACGGCTACATGCCGACCGCGGTTACGGTCGCATCGGGGGCCTTCGACGTCGAGGGCAAATCCAATGGCCCGGTGGTCTTTGTCAGCAAGGACAACCCGATCTCCAGACTCACCCTGCAGCAACTCGACGGGATCTTCGGCGCGCAGCGCACCGCGGGAATGCGCGGCTTCCAGTGGGCGCCGTCGGACGGCCGCGACGCAACAGGCAGCATCCGCACCTGGGAGCAGCTCGGCCTCGGCGGCGAATGGGCCGGCAAGCCGATCCAGACCTATGGCCACGCGCCGTCCGGGACCACCCGGTTTTTCCAGTGGAAGGTGCTGCACAACGGCGACAAGTGGAACGAGAACTACCGCGAATACGTCGAAACCGGCAGCAAGATGATCGCCGACGAGGACAAGGCACAGCAGTCGCTGGGCGCGCAGCACATGCTGCGCGACGAACTGGCGCAGAATCGCTACGGCATCGCCTGGACGGTGATGCCGCAGGCCAAGGGCGTGAGCGGCCTGAAGACGGTTGCGCTGGCCGCGCGCGAGGGCGGCCCCTACGTGATTCCTTCGAAGGAAAGCTTCGAGGACCGCAGCTATCCGCTGGTCCGCAATATCTACATCTTCCTCAACCGCAAGCCGGGCACCGCGCTCGACCCCAAGCTGCGCGAGTTCCTGCGCTACGTCCTGAGCCGTGATGGACAGGACGCTGTCCGGCGCAACGGCAGTTATCTCCCCCTGCCCGCGGCTACGGCGGCCGAGGAACTGAGGAAGCTCGATTGAAGATTCACCGAACCCAGGGTCCGCTGCGACCCTTTCCACCCACAGAGGAACCCGTGAAGAAACTATCCCTTACCGTTGGTGCCGCGCTGGTCGGCGGCTGCATGGCATTGACCGCGCCGGCGTTGCTGGCGGACGCGCCAGCCAAGAACTGGACCCCGCCGGCGCAGAAGATCTATGCCCAGGCGCTGGTGGACCAGACCATGGCCAAGCATCCCGAGTTGCTCAGCATGACCCTGCACGGCATTCCGCCGGGCCAGCAGGACACGTACACCATGTTCGCCGGCTCTTACCCGGACCGCGTTGGCAACCCGGACGATCCCGACGACATCGACGTCAGCAAGAAGGGCATCACCATCCTCGATCCGCGCTGGAAACGGGTGAACGACAAGGACAAGAAGTTTGTTGTGCTGATGCCGCTGGAGGACGCCAGCCATGACAATGTCGGCCTGGTGGTCTATGCGTTCAAGAACCCGCCGAAGCCGGCCGGAATGGAACGGCACTATCTCGACGCGGCCACCAGGCTGCGCGACGGCCTGGCCGGCAAGATCAAGAGCTACGACGCGCTGTTCGACCCGGCGCACTGATCGCCGGCTTTGCCCGCAGGACCGGGCCGTCCCAGGCCCGGTCCGTTCTTCATTGCCCTCAGGGCCGGTTTTCGGGGCAGTACGCCGCGGCAGCCGGCCGACTCCGGAGCCGCCCCACTATGTTCAAGTACACTATCCGCCTCGGCTTGCTGGCGTTGCTGCCCGCCGCCGCGCCCGCGGACGCCCAGGTGCCATTGAAGATCTACGGCCAGGAACTGGTCGATCGCGCGCTCGCCGCTGACCGTGACCTGCTGGTGATCCTGGTGCGCGCCACGCCGCCCGCCACTGCCGGCAGCGTGGTCATCGCCTCGAATATCGGCCAGATCGGCAGCCCAGCCGGCAAGGACGAACTGCAGGCCGTCGCTGGCGGCAAGACCGCCTCGGTGATGCTGCCCGGCGGCACCGCCCTCAAAGTCGACCTGCCCCTGCTCGACGTGGTCGGCGAGACCATCGGAGCGCTGACTGTGGAATGGGCATTTCACCCGGGCAGCGACGTGGCGGCACTCACGCACAAAACCGAGCAGTTCCGCGACGGACTTTCCCGGCGCATTCTCAATGCCGCGAACCTGTTCGACCCGTTCCCGTTCGTGCCGGCCGCCACCACGCGGACCAGGGCGCAGAAGCTGGTCGACGAAATGCAGGCCACCCATCCCGAGGTCGAAGTGCTGGCGTTGCGCGGCCGCATCGGCGCGTCCGGGGAACTGGTCCTGCTCGGCTCAACTTTCGGACGCCACGGCAAGGCGGCGGATCAGGACGACCTCAAAGTACTGGCCGCCACGGCACCGGCGACCGGCGTGTATTCCAACGGCAAGCGCTTCGGCATCGACCTGCCCCTGCACGATGGCCAGGGCCTTGCGGTGGGGACCATGAACGTCGGCTACGCCTATCAAGCCGGTACGGATACCGGAGCCCTGGTGGCACAGTCCCTGAAGCTGCGGGAGGAGATCCAGCGCCGCCTTGATGCCGGTCCCCTGGACGCACTGGACCCGTAACCCGCTCCGGGCTTTCATGGGGTGCGACGGCGCCCGCCGCCCTCTGCGCAGTCCCGCCCTGACACCCCGCCGGCGCGGTGTTTGGTGCAGCGCGGCGAGGATGCCCGGCGGGCCTGGCTTACCGCGTAGCCGACTGCTGTAGGTTCGGGGCTTCCGCCTCGGCCTCGGACGCCGCATCCGACCCGCCGGCGAGCTGGCTGCGCAGCTGCGCCAGGTCCAGTTCATTTTCCCAGCGCGCGACGACGATGGTGGCGACGCCATTGCCGATCATGTTGGTCAAGGCGCGGGCCTCGCTCATGAAACGGTCGATGCCGAGGATCAAGGCCAGGCCGGCGACCGGCACCGAGGGCACCACTGCCAGGGTGGCGGCCAGGGTGATGAAGCCGGCGCCGGTGACGCCGGAAGCGCCCTTGGAGGTGAGCATGGCCACGCCGAGCAGCGTCAGCTCCTGGGTCAGGCTCAGTTCGACGTTGAGTGCCTGGGCGACGAACAGCGCCGCCATGGTCAGGTAGATGTTGGTGCCGTCGAGATTGAAGGAATAGCCGCTGGGCACCACCAGGCCGACCACCGACCTGGAACAGCCCAGGCGCTCCAGCTTCTGCATCAGCGGCACCAGCGCCGATTCCGACGACGAGGTGCCCAGCACCAGCAGCAGCTCCTCGCGCAGGTAGCGCACGAAGCGCAGGATGCTGAAGCCGGTGAGCCGTGCCACCGCGCCGAGCACCAGCAGCACGAACAGCACGCAGGCCAGGTAGAAGCAGCCCATCAGCTTGAGCAGGGGGCCGAGGCTGTCGATGCCGTACTTGCCGATGGTGAAAGCCATGGCGCCGCCGGCGCCGATCGGCGCCAGCTTCATCACCAGGCCCACCATGCCGAAGAAGGCCTTGGAGGCGGACTCGAACAGTTCCAGCACCGGCGCGCCGGCCCTGCCCAGGCGCGACAAGGCGATGCCGAACAGTACCGCCACCAGCAGCACCTGGAGCAGGTCGCCGCCGCCGGCGAAGGCGTCGCTGAAGGTCTTGGGAATGATATGGAGCAGGAACTCCACCGTGGTCTGGCTCTGCGCCTGCCTGGCGTAGCTGGCCACCGCGCCGGCGTCGAGCGTAGCGGGATTAACGTTGAAGCCGGCGCCGGGCTTGAGCACATTGACCACCAGCAGGCCGATGGCCAGGGCGAAGGTGGAGACCACCTCGAAATACAGCAGGCTCTTGGCACCGACCCGCCCGACTTTCTTCACGTCGGCCGCGCCGGCGATGCCGAGCACCACGGTGAGGAAGATCACCGGCCCGATCAGCATCTTGATCAGGGCGATGAAGGCATCGCCGGCCGGCTTCAGGGCCACGCCGGTCTGCGGCGCGAAATGGCCGATGGCGCCGCCGATGACAATCGCCAGGATGACCCACAGGTACAGCTGCTTCACGACTTTACGCATGCTTGCTCGCGCTCACCGGGCGGCTTCGTCGAGCTTCTTCAGCTGGGCATTGGCGACTTCAGCGGTCAGCGGCAGATACTTGCCGTCGCGCATGACCTCGGCCTGCCCCTGCCGGCTCAGCACAAAGCGCAGGAATTCCAGCACCTTGGGATCCATCGGCTTGCCCGGCTCGCGGTCGGCATAGGCATAGATGCGGTCGTAGAGCGGATACGAACGATCATGCAGCGTGTCGATGGTGTACGGCACGAAGGGACCGCTGTCGCTGGCGGCGACGGTCAGCAGCTTCAGATCGGGGTCGGAAGGCTGGCCGCCGAGATTGCTGGTCGGCGCCGCGACGTAAGCGATGCCGTAGGGGTCCTTGGCCAGATCCTCGCTGAGGCCGCGCTCGAGCTTGCCGGCCTTGGAGACAAAGTTGGCGTAGACGCGCAGGCGCTCGTTCCACTTGTCGCTGCCTTTCAGCAGCAGGTCGGATATTTCCACAGCCTGGTGATAACGCAGGTTGAGGCCGTAGACGTTGATCGGCTTGTCGGCCCAATCGCCGGTCAGGCCAAGTTGCCCCCAGGTGCGGATGTTGTCCTCAGGGCCGCGCGCGTATTGCGGGCGCCAGCTGGTACCCTCCCAACCGCCGCTGCGCTCGGCGCCGAAGATGCCATCGAGCTGCTTCATGGTCAGCTTGGCCAGCGGATTGGCCTTGTTGACGACGATGCCGTAGCCGGGCTGCCAGCCGGGCACGTCGTAGGAGCCGGTGGCGATGTCGACCTCCAGCGGGTCACGGTCGGTATAGCGCTGGAACATCTCCAGCTCGGAGAAGGTGATCTTGCGGCCGATGCCGATGTCGCTCACGCCGAACACCAGGGACGGCACCGCCGCCAGCGTGGTCTTCATATGGAAGTCCAGCCTGGCGTCGGGATGGTATTTGCGGAACGCCGCTTCCCAGTATGCGCCGAGGTAGCCGTCGGTGATGTAGTTGCTGCCCCACATGCGGATGGTGCCGCTCACTTTCTGCTTCGGCTGGTAGTCGGGCAGACCGCCGAGATCCCATTGCTTGGTATAGGCGATCTTGCGGCCGCGCGCCGTCATCATGCGGGCCCGGGCCGCCTGCATGTCCAGGCCCTCGGTGGATTCGTGCGCGGCAGGCGCCGCCGCGTCCTGGGCCAGGGCGGGCAAGGTGCCGCAAAATGCCGCGCAGGCCGCGACCGCCGCGATGGCGAGTTTTCCGATCATGGTTTTCACCTGTGGTCTGTTGGTATCAGTTGGTGGCGTCTACTTGAGCTTCTCGAGTTCCCGCCGGGCGATATCGGCGGTCAACGGCAGGTACTTGCCGTCCTGCTCGACCAATTCCTGGCCCTGCCGGCTGAGCACGAAGCGGATGAACTCGCGCACCTTCGGGTCGGCCTTCTCGCCCGGCTTGACGTCGATCCAGAAGGACTGGTCGCCCCACAGCGGATAGCTGCGGTTCTGCAGCGTATCGATGGTGTAGTCCACCGGCGGGCTGTTGTCGTCCCTGGACACGGCCAGCAGCTTCACGCCCTTGGGGAAGCCCTGGTGGAAGCGGATGTAGCCGATGGCATTGGGATCGGCGGCGACCTGGTCGAAGATCTGGTTGGCTTCGAGGTAGGTCGTGCCATCCGCACGGTGGTAGTTGGCATAGGTGTGGAGGTCGCCGTTCCACTTGTCGCTGCCCTGCAGCACCTTGTTGGAGAACTCGACCGCCGTGGCGTAGCGCACGCTGTAGCCGTGCGCATGGATCGGCTTGTCGGCCCAGTCGCCGCCAAGGCCTAGTTGCCCCCAGGTGCGGATGTCCTGATCGGCACCGCGGCGCATCTCCGGGTGCCACTCGGTGCCGACCCAGCCACCGTCGCGCAGCGATCCGAACACGCCGTCGAGCTGCTTCATCGAGATATGGGTCAGCGGGTTGCTGGCATTGACGATGATCACCAGATTGTTCTGCCATCCGACATAGTCGTAGGAGCCGGTGAACACGGAAATCCCGGTTGGCGCATAGCCCTTAAGGCGCAGGTTCGACAGATCGTCGTAGAAGCCCGGCTCGTGGTTGATGCCGATGTCGGCCAGGTCGAAGTACAGGCGCGGAATGGCGATGGCCGCCGTCGGCAGGTAGTAGTCGATCTTGATGCCGGGCTGGACTTTCTCGAACGCCTCTTTCCATAGGCTGCCCAGGGGCGAATCGCCGACGTAGTTGTTGCCGGCGACGCGCAGGACCCCGGTCGGCTTTTCCTGCGGCACGTAGTCCGGCAGACCGCTCAGGTCGAACTTCCTGGTATAGGCCTGCTGGTTGGCGCGCGACGCCATGCGCGCCTTGCGTTCCGCCGCCGAGCCGACCGGCAGCTTCCGGGACTCGGCATTGGGTTGGGATTGCGCCGCGCACTCGGCATCACAGCCGGGCGGCGCCTTATCCTGCGCCGCCGCGCCCAGCGCGCCGGACAACAGCGCGGCCAGCGTTGCACACACAACACCGCGCCGGATGTATTTTTGAATCATCGTTTGTCCTCCAGTTTTTCGAGTTCCGCCGAGGCCAGCGGCGCCAGCATCGGCAGGTAGCCGCCGCCGTCGCGGACCACCGCTTCCTGGCCTTCACGGCTGAGCACGTAGCGCAGGAATTCCCGCAGCTTGGGATCAACCGGCTGGCCGGGGGCGCGGTTCAAATACATGCTGATCTTGCGGGTCAGCGGGTAGCTGTGGTCGAGCACGCTGTCGCGCGTGGGCTCGACGTAAGGGCCTTCCGCGCGAACCGACAGCGCCACCGGCCTGACCCCGGGGTTGTGATAGAGCAGGCCGGCGTAGCCGATGCCCTGGGGGTCCCCGGCCAGCGCGTCGAGCAGCTTCTGGCCGCCGTCGGGACCACCGGCCTGGTCGGCGAATTCGCGCATTTCCGGATTCCACAGGCGGCTGGAATCGAACACTGCGTCCTCGATATATTCGGCGAAGCCCCTGGATATCGACAGCCCATAGGAGTGGATCGGCTTGTCCTTCCAGGCGCCGCCCAGGCCGAGGTCGCCCCAGGTGCGCGCCGCAGTCCCGCTCCTGCGGTGACCGGCGCTGAACACGGCATCGAGCTGGGCCAGCGTCAGCTGGCGGATCGGATTGTCCTTGTGGACGAAGATGACGATGGCATAGCCGTGGTTGCGCACATCGAAGCTGCCGGTCACCACGTCCACGCCGGTCGGCGGATAGTGATAGACCTCCTCGAAGGCAGCCACCTCGTTGGGCCAGATTTCCCGGCCCATCAGGGCCAGGTCGCCGACTCCGGTATAGAGCGCGCCGATCGCCGCGGCCGTGCCGGTGAGCCGTGTCTCGAACTGCACTTCGGGATAGTACTTGCGGAAGCCGGCTTCCCAGCTGCGCGTCAGCGTCTCGATGAAATCCTGGCGGCCGCCGTACGCGCCATGACCCCAGATGCGTATGGTGCCGGACAGGTGCTGCGGCTGCGCCACGTAGGGCGGCGGCAGTTCCGCCGTGTCGGCGCGCGCCGCGGCAGCCAGGGACAGAAGCGCGCCGGCAACGACGCGGCAGAGGGAACGCATCATCGGCCGGCTCCGTTCATCGCAGGCGTGACAGCTGTTGCCCGGCGCTGGCGGCGCTGAGCGGGATGTAGCTGCCGGCGCGGGCCACCGCCGCCTGCCCCTCCGCGCTGAGCACATAGCGCAGGAATTCATATACCGCGGGCTCGATCGGCTTGCCGGGCGCGCGGTTCAACACCAGGGTGATGACGCGGCTCAGCGGATAACTGCGGTCGACGACGGCGGCGGTGGTCGGCGTCGTGAAAGGGCCTGCGTCGGAAACCCCCAGCGCCACGGCCTTCACATTCGCATCATCCGCGATGCCGGCCGGGCCGAAAGCGATTCCAGCGGAATCGGCGTTGAGATCCCGCACGGCCTGGCTGCCATCACCGGGTGTCTCCTGGTAGGCCGGATTCCACTTGTAACTGTCCTGCAGCACCGCCGTGCGGACGAACAGCGCCTGGATGCTGTCCACCGGCGGACCGTGCAGGTGGATCGCCTGATCCTTCCACGCCCCTGACAGGCCGAGATCGCCCCAGCTGCGCAGATTGCTGCCGCCACGCCTGTGCTCGGCGCCGAGAATTCCATCCAGCTGCGCCAGGCTCAGCTGTTGCAGCGGATTGCCGCGATGTACGTATACCGCCAGGGTGGTGCTCGGCCGGCCGGGCTTCAGGCCAGCGTTGGCGACCTCCACGCTGAACGGCTTGTGCAGGTACACCCAGGTGAACGCCATGTCCTCGACCGGCTCGCGCATCTCACGCGCCAGGAGCGCCAGGTCCGCCACGCCGTTGTAGACCCCGGCCATGGTCGACTCCGGGCCATGCAAGGTGGCCAACACGCGCGCCTGGGGCTGGGACCTGCGGAATCCCTCGGCCCAACCCTGCAGCAACGCAGCGTCTTCCGGGCTGGCCCAGATGCGGATGTCGCCGCCGACCATCTGCTCCGGCTGATAGTCCGGCAGCGTCGCCGCCGCAGACGGGGGCTGCGTGTCCGCCGCAGGGAGCGCGGCCGAAATGGCGCCGCACACCAGCGCCAGCACAAGCTGACTTGCGATTCTGTTCATGGGTGTTTCGAGCCCGAAACGTTTCCTGTGCGAAGCGCCGGCCGCCGTCGTCGTTTCCACCAGATCAGCGGCCCGGACACGGCCAATCCCGGCAGCAGCAGCGCGGTCAGGCAGGCCAGCAGCCGGGTCGGCCAGCCGAGCAACTCGCCGGTATGGATTTCACGGTTCCACTGGCGGAAATAGCGCGTGGTCACCGCCGCCGACCGCGAGGTCCGGCACCACAGCACCTTGCCGCTGTACGGGTCGATCAGCAGATTGGTCCGGCCCAGTGGCGTTTGGTCTTCCGGATACTTCATCCACACCTTGTACGCACCGCCCGGGGCGGGCAGCGAAATCCGGGTGGTGCGGGCCCCGGGAACCTCGCGGCGCGCCTGCGCATCCGCCTGGTCGAGACTCACCGCTATCGCCCCCGCCGGCGCCACTGCGCCCTTCAGCACCGGCTCCTCGTCCACGATCCGCAAGGCGCGGTTGGCTGCCGGCAGCAGCCAGTTCCCCTGCCAGTACACAACGAAGCCGGTGGCGCCAAAGACCAGCAGGGACAGCGAGCAGAAGATCCCCAGGGCGTGGTGCAGGGTGAAATTGAGCCTCTGCGACGATCCCGTCCAGTCGACACGGACCAGCTTGCGCGGCCACCACAGCACCAGTCCGCTCGCACCCAGCAGAACCAGCAGCGTCGAGACCAGCATCACCGCCGCCTCGCCGCCATCACCGAGCAGCAGGTTGGTGTGGAACTCGTGCACCGAGGCGGCGAAACCGGACCCCTGCCTCATGCCCAGGATTCTTCCCGAATACTGGTCGATATAGACCGTGGCGGCAGGGCCGTCCTTGCCCGCCATTACCTGCGCTGCATAGGAAAGTTCCGGCGCGGGCGAATACGGCGACAGATCGAGGGACTGGACCTCGTATTCCGGAAACGCCGCGCGCACCTCCTGCAGCAGAACCTGCAGCGGAACGCGCGAAGGGCCGGGGCTGACCTGGCTCAAACCCGGATTGAGCCAGCGGTCGATCGGGTACTCGAACTCCAGGAAGGCGCCGGTCGCGCCGATCACCAGCAGGAACGGAGCCGCCGCCAGGCCGGCGTACAGGTGTACTTGCCGTGCAATGGAACGCAGGGGTGTCATTGTTGCGGCTTCCCGGCCTGACGGCTGGCGGCAATGGCTGGCGCTACTCGATCTTCGCCAGCTGCTCGCGGATCACGCTTTCCGGCAGCGGCGAGTAGATCCCGCTCTTGGCGATGATTTCCTGCCCTTCACGGCTGAGGACGAAGCGCAGGAACTCGCGCACCTTGGGATCCAGGGCGCGGCCCGGCGCGCGATTAACGTAGACGAACGCATCGCGGGTCAACGGGTAGCTGCGGTTGGCAACGGTGTCGGCGGTCAGCGCGACGGCCGGACCATCATCGGTGCTGGACAGCGGCAGCACCTTGACGTTGGCATAGGCGGCACACTTGGACCCGTCCGGATTCACGCAGGAGCCGTCGACGTGCATCATGGCGCCGAAGCCGATGGCGTACTTGTCCTTGCTGATGGCTTCGAGCATGCGGTCGCTCTGCACCGCGCGGCCGTCGGCATCGTCGGTGGCCTCCTTGGTCTCGACATACTCCATGAAATTCGGATTCCACTTGGTCGACCAGTGCATCACCTTGCGCTCGAAGTTGATGGCGAATCCCGGAGCGACATAGCCGTGGGTATGAATCTCCTTGCCGGCCCACTCCCCTTTCACGCCGAGCTGACCCCAGGTGCGGATATTGGTGTCAGCGGCACGAGCATATTTGGCGGTGAACAACAGGTTGTGGGTGGCATCGGCGCCGATCTCCCAGCCACCGGACCGCTCCGAGCCGAAGATGCGGTCGAGCTGCTGCACGCTCAGCTTGGCGATGGGATTGTCCTTGTTGACGATGATCGCCATTGGCCACAGCGTGCCGCGCTTTTCGTAGCCGCCGGTGGCGACGGCGATCTCCGTCGGCACATAGCGGAAGGTGTTGTAGAACGGCATCATGTCGGTGATCTTGGCGTCGTCACCCATCGTCGCCACGTCCGATGCGCCGGCGTACATCATGCCGAGGGCGCCTTCGCTGCTGGTCATGAAATTGGTGGAGACCATCGCGTCGGGGTGGAATTTCTTGAAGCCCTCGACCAGCAGGTCGACATTGCCCTTCAATTCGCTTCCGGCGATGCGCAGGCCTCCCGCCACCTTAAACTCCGGCTGGTAGGGCGGAATCTGCTTCAGATCCGGCTGCTGCGCCTGGGAGCCTGCGGCGAGCAGCATGGCGGCAGCGGCGATACAGCGATAGCCGGTGCGGCGCAACATTTGTCCTGCGGTCATATGAATGTCCTGTTGGTTCTTGGGGGATCGGCAATCAACGAGTTGGCTGCCGGAAAGTGCCGGGAGACTCAGAAATCGGTCTTCATCGAGGCCTTGAAGGTGCGCGGCGCGCCGATGCCGAGGGCACCTTCCGCGGCATTGCTCCAGTAGTGGTCGTCGAGAAGGTTGTTCACGCCGAAGGTGAATGTCGCCTTGCGGCCGTTCAGGCGGGTGGTATAGGCCGCATTGACATCCAGCACCCGGTACGCGTCGAGGCTCGCCTGGTTCTGCGGATTGACGTACTTGTGCGCCGAATAACGCACCCCGCCGGTGAGCGCCAGCCCTTCGACGAAATCCGGGCGATAGGTGCCGAACAGGCTGCCCGCGAGCCGCGGCGTGTTCTCGGGAATGCGTCCGTTGATGGTGTTGTCCAGCGGCGCGTTCTGCATCGCGCTGACGAAGTACAGGCCGGCGCCGTTGATCGACCAGCTGTGATAAGGGTCGATCTTGAGCGAGGTCTCGATGCCCTTGAAGGTGGACTGTCCGCTGATCTCGTAGACGTTGGTGACCGCGTCCAGCACCGTGTTGGCTTCCGTGAAGGTGAAGTAGCCAACACTTCCGGTCATGCCGTAGAGGCGGCTGGTGCGCAAACCCACTTCCTTTTGCGTCGACGTGGCTGGCGGCAGCACCACCGGATAGTTGGCTGCCCCCAGGGGAGCCGCACCGGTTTCGCTCAGCGCCTTCATGTAGCTGGCGTAGAGCGACACCTGCCGGGTCAGGTCGAAGATGGTGCCGAACGAAGGCGACCAGACGTAGGTCTTCCTGACGCTGTCCGATCCGTCCGCCTGGGTGTAGTTGCCGTCGTATTCTAGATAGCGCGCACCGGCGATCACATGCACGCGGCCGTAAGCGCTGATGCCGTCGGAGAAGTAGTACCCCAGGTCATTGGTGTTCTGCGGCACGTACTTCAGCGGCCCGAACGGCCCCGGCCCCGAGACCACCGTCGGGTTGTAGATGTTCTGCTTCATGCTGAACTGCGTACTGGCCGGATTGTTGACGTCGCGGGAGTTGCGGTTGATGCCGATGTCGAACTCGTTTTCGAAGATTCCGAACGACAGATGGTTTTCCAGTTGCGCCTTGACGTAGGTGTTGACGTTGGTGGTCTTCGGCGTCGCCGTGATGGTCAGGGTGCCGTCGCCGGTGTTCACGTCGTATTTCGACAGCTGGCTGAGGATGCGCAGGCGGTTGACGTCGGAATAGCCGCCCTCCACCAGCGCTGACCAGCCATCGCTGATCTGGTATCGGCTGCTGAGCAGGATGTTCTGGCCCATGGTGGCGTTCTTCGACCAGAGGCCGGAGCGCAGCAGGGTCGCATCGTAGCGGCTCAGGTTGGGCAGGGTGATGACGCCGTTGACGGCCTTGGGCAACGCCAGAACCGCCTGCTGCACCACATCCTGGTCGAAGATCTCGTAGTCCAGCTTGAAGCTCATCCGGGCCGACGGGTCCCAGTCCATGGTCAGGGCGCCGAGTCCCTTGGCGCCGCCGGAATCCTTGACGAACGTTTCGACGTGGCCGCCGGCGGCATTGAAGCGGATACCGAATTGACCGCCTTCGCCGAAACGACGGCTGACGTCGATGGCACCGACCGTCTGGCCATCCGAGGTGCCTGAAGCCGAGATGGATTCGTAGGGTTCCGCGGTGGGCCGCTTCATCACCAGGCTGACGATGCCACCCGGGCTGGTGATGCCGAACAACAGCGCGTTGGCGCCCTTCAACACCTCCACCCGCTCCTTGTCCTCCGGCAGACCCATGATGTTCACCGGGGCGAAGGCGCCGTCCAGCCGGTAGCTGGAAGTCGTCAGTAGATGGATGCCGCGGATGTACAGATTGTCGGAAAACGCGCCGGCTTTCGCATCCGAGGATTCGACGCCGGCGACATTGCGCAGCGAGTCGTAGCTGTTGGTGGCGGCTGGATCGAACTGGGAGTTCTTGATGACGTTCTTGGTGGCGACGCCCCCGAGGTCGCCCGATTCGGTGGATTTCGACAGCGCCGCCACCGGTGCATTTTCCGCCGGCGCGGCCGGCGCCTGCGCTTCCTGGCCTTCGTCCGCCATGGCCGGCTGCAGTACGGCCGGACAGCCCGCAACAACGGCGGATGCCAGCAAAGACCTGAATTTCATGGTTCTCCTCGTATATAGTTGTTTTTCGCCGGCCGCTCCTGGCGGTCAGGCGTTTGCATCGGTCACGGCTTCACGGTAAGCGCCGAGCCTAAAGTGAACCTGAAGTTCTCCTGAACACTGGCTTTCATTTCGCCCCACGGACGGGAAAGCCGCGACCGTGTTGCGGCGCACCACGGAGACGACTGCTATCTCGGGACGCCGCCAGCGGATAACATCGGGCCGACGACATGCTCCAGAAGTGCCATGCGCATACTGCTGGTCGAGGACAACCGCGAACTGGCCGAGTGGCTTGGCCGCATACTGCATCAGAACCGCTATACGGTCGACTGTGTGCACGACGGCCAGCACGCGGACGACACCCTGAAGTCCCAGTCCTACGACGTGGTGATCCTCGACCTGTCGCTGCCACGCCTGGATGGCAGCGAAGTGCTGACGCGGCTGCGCAAGCGCAATCGAGATGTTCCGGTGCTGATCCTGACCGCCAACAACTCCATGGAAGGACGCATCGGAGAGATGGATCGCGGCGCCGACGACTACATGATCAAGCCGTTCCAGGTCAGCGAACTCGAGGCCCGCATCAGGGCCCTGCTGCGCCGCGCCAACAAGCATCGCGAACCGCTGCTGCAATGCGGCGCGCTGCAGTACAACAGCAACAGCCGCGCTTTTTCCATCGGTGAAGCGCCGCTGTCGCTGACGCCGCGCGAGCACGCCCTGCTGGAAGCCCTGATCATGAAGATGGGCACCACGGTGCGCAAGCAGGCGCTGGCCGACAGCCTGTTCTCCATGCGGGATGAAGTCTCTTGCGAAGCCATCGAGGTTTACGTGCATCGCCTGCGCAAGAAGCTCGATTCGGCCATGGTATCCATCGTCACCTTGCGCGGACTCGGCTACCTCCTCAAGCAGAGCGATGCAACCTAGCCTGCGCCGGCAATTGCTGGTCTGGCTGCTCATACCTCTGGGTGCCCTGGTGCTGTTCAATGCCTGGACCAGCTACCGCGGCGCCCAGTCGGCGGCCTCGTCGGTGCAGGACCGGATGCTGCTCGGCTCGGCACGCATCATTGCCGAGCAGGTGGGCTCGGAGGACGGCGAGCTCAAGACCGACATACCACCGGCGGCCCTGGAGCTGTTCCAGTCGGAAGTGCCCGATCATGTGTACTTCCGCGTGGCCACCACCGACGGCCTTCTGCTATCCGGCTTTGCGGATCTGCCACTGGCACCCACGCCGCCGACCGGCCGGGCGCTGTTTTCCGATTCGAACTATCACGGCGAAGCGGTCCGACTGGTGGCGTTCAGCCAGCCGGTGCTGACGGCAACACCACAATTGACGGTTTTGGTGGAAGTGGCGCAAACCCTGCACGGGCAGGCCGCGTTCGCCAGCCGGCTGCTGAATCACGCCTTGCGCCAGCAGTTTGTGATGCTGCTGTGCGTGATCGCCCTGCTGTGGATCGGATTGCAGCGGGGGCTTGAACCAGTGCTGCAGCTTCGCACGCGAATGCTCGAACGCCCGCCAGGGACACTGGAGCCGCTGGATGCGGCCGAAGTCCCCGCCGAACTGACCTCATTGGTGGAGGCCATCAACGACTACGTGCGGCGTCTGGACGAGCACATGTCCGCGCACGGCCGCTTCATCGCCAACGCCTCGCATCAGCTGCGCACGCCCCTGACCATACTGAACACGCAAATCAGCGCCGCCATGCGCAGCACCGACGCGCAGGACAAGGACGAGGCCTTGCGCGCCATCCACACCAGCGTTCAGCACGCGATCCGTCTCGTCAATCAATTGCTTAACTTGTCGTCGATCGAGGCGGGTGCGCGCCAGCCGGCGGCGGCATCGGCCGTCGATCTTGCCGCAACGGTACAGCTGGTGCTCGAGGATCTGGCCCTGCTGGCGCAGGGCAAATCGATCGACCTCGGCTTCGAGCACGAAGGCGGGCCGGCGCTGGTGCGCGGGTCGGCGCCGATGCTGCGGGAGCTGGTTGCCAACCTGGTGGACAATGCCCTTCGCTACACGCCAGCCGGCGGCAGGGTTACGGCGATCGTCGGCGGCAGCGCGGAGTCCGTGGTGCTGCGCGTCGAGGACAATGGACCCGGAATCCCCGCCGGTGAGTACGAGCGCATCTTCGAGCGCTTCTACCGCCTGCATGACGGACGCTCCGACGGCTCCGGACTAGGCCTGGCCATCGTGCGCGAAATTGCCAATGCCTGCGGCGCCCGTGTCGCCTTGGGAGACGCCGCGATCGGCAGCGGCCTGGTGGCAACGGTGGTCTTCCCCTTGCCGCCACGGCAGCCCGGCACCACCACCGCTCAGTTCGCGGATTGAGCCCGCGCCGCGTCCACGAACTCGTTGGTGTAGGTCCTGGAGAGGTCGATGTGCTTGCCAGTCAGCCTGCGATCCACTGCGCCCATGGTCTTCAATACTGTTGGCGGGCCATCCTCCGGCATCTTGCCGTCAGCCAGGAACATGTCCCTGCCCTGGTCCAGCGCCTTGACATACGCGGCCCTGTCACCGGCAAAGAATTCCGGCGGCAGATGCTGCGCGATTTCCTCGCCGTTGTGGTCATGGATATAGCGCAGGGTTTCGACAAAGGCATTGACCAGCTTCTGCACCTGGAGATGATGGCTGCGTACCCAGGCGGTCTCCATGAACAGGCAAGCCGCCGGATAGAGCCCGCCGAAGACCTGCCGCGTGTCTTCGCGCCGGCGCAGGTCGAGCAGGATGCTGGCAGTCCCGCCTTTCAACAGGCGCGAAACCGTGGGTTCCGTGGTCATGCCGGCATCGATCCGCCCTTGTTGCATGGCGAGTATGAATTTGTTGCCCGCCCCTGCCGGAACCATGGTGAAGTCGCCGGCCTTGACCCCGTTGGAGAGGGCAAGGTATCGGGTCAGCAACTGCGTGGATGAGCCGAGTGCCGTCACGCCCAGCTTCCTGCCGCGAAAATCAGCCGGGGACTTGATCTGGCCGGACATCGCCGTCGCCACCATCTCGACTTCGCCGGGGACATCGCTGAACTGAACGACCGACTCGGCCTCCATGCCTCGCGCTTGCAGGCTGATGGTGCGATTGTAGAATCCCACCACTCCGCTGACCGCGCCGGCCAGCAATTGGTCTTCGGCATACGAATCCGCGGTCTCGCTCTGCAGCTCGACCTGGAGACCCTGCTTCCTGAAATAGCCCAGCTGATCGGCTAGCTTGGCTGGCAGGTAAATCTGCTTGCCCACACCACTGCAAACCAGAATGATCCTGTCGTCGCCGGCTGCGGTTGCGGCCAGGCTGCAAAATGCCAGCCCGGCGGCGGCCAGGCTGTGAAGTATGCGCCCCATTTTCTCCTCCACCGGCCGGACATTCCGGCAACCGGACAACGTCCGGCCGCTCAAGTGTGGCAACAAAATGGCGCATCGTGGGCGCAATTTCAATTCGACACCGAAAACGGACGCCCGATACAGCGCCCCTTTTAGCCGGTGGCACCCCCTCGAAGGCGCAGGCCAGGTTCCTGCGCGCGCGGCGGCCTTGCAACGGGAAACCCTTGCGACGGCAGCAGCGGCGTATCCTCCGGCGCCGTTCTACGGCTGAGAGCGGGCGACTCCATCCAGCCGCAAACGAGCCGGCGCCACCTCATAGGCACGTCCTCGTTGTCAGGCATGCTGAGCCAGAAAGTCCAGAACCAGGCGATTGAAAGCCTCCGGACGTTCGGCCGGAAGGGCGTGCCGCGAATCCGGAACCACCGCCAGACGGGCATTGGGCAGCTTGTCGACGTAGGCCTGCTTAAATGACACCGGCGTATAATCCTGATCGGCCGCCACCACCAGTATCGGCGCCTCGATGCTGGCCAGCTGATCCCAGACGTTCCAGCGGGCCAACGCATTAAGGGCCGCCAGGTAGGGCCGGGTCTCGTTGGCCTTGAAGCTTTCCTCGAAGCGCAGGCGCTCATCGCTCAGTGCCGGGTCCGGAAACAGGCGCTTGCCCAATACCCGTCCGAAGTATGGCAAACCGAACAATCGGATCAGGAGCCGGCGTTGCCAGAGGGCAAACCGGTTCAGCACCAGCTGCGGTCCGCTGTTGACGATCACCGCGCTTTTCACCAGGTACGGATAATCCAGCATCAGCTGGAAAGCCAGTGCGCCGCCCAGCGACAAGGCCACAATGTGAGCCCCTTCCACTCCGAGACGTCGGATCACCGCAGCAACATCGTCGGAGAGCAGCTGCACGGTATAAGGGCCGGCGGGCTTGGCGGAACGGCCGTGTCCGCGCAGGTCCACCGTGATGACCCGATATTGGCGGGAAAACACCGAGGTTTGCGGATCCCAGTCCTTTCCATTGGATCCCAGACCATGAATCAACACTACCGGCGGGCCTTCGCCGCGGCTGTCGAAGTGAACCTGGATCCCGTTTACCTTGAGCTGCGGCATCGACCGACTCCAACTGCCTTATGAAAAATGCCCGGCCACTTTTCAACCGCCGTGAATGGCGCGGGCGATCGCGTCCAGCCACGGAGTGCCTGCCCGGGTGGCGGCATCGCCGCCGGCTGTGAGTTCCAGCAGCTGGTCGCTGCGCGGCGCGTACCGCGGCCACTGCGCCGCGCCGCCGATGGTGGGGACACCGCCCCTGGCAAAGGCCAGCCAATAGTCACCGAGGCGCCGCGCCATCTGTTCGTCGGCCGGGCTGATCTTGTCGCCCGTTGTTTCCAGATGATCGAAGACATAGGCGGTCTCCGACGCATGTGGCGCGCCCTTGAGGGCCTTGCGCCTGGACTCGGCAACATAGGCGAAGCGATACAGATAGACCGGCTGGTCCGTAGAGGCGGTCGAGGCGACATAGCGTGCCGGTTCGACAAACGCGAAATCATTGAGAAAGCCGTCCTCCAAGGCATCCTGCGAGCCATAGGCGGCCGCCACCTGGTCAAACGCCCCGCCCAGCCTGGGGTACAAGGCCTTGGTCATCGGACCACGGAAGATCCACGGAATGGCACCCAACTCATTGCTATTGGTACCGATGATCAGCGGCACCCTCGCCTGTCGGGCGGCTGCGAATCCGTCGGCCACGCTGCCGATGACGATCCGCCCGTCGATCATGACACCGCTCCAGGTCTTCTTCTCCCATTCGATCAGACTGATGCCACCCAGCACTTTCTTCGCAGGCAGGGCGCGCAGTGCCTGCACTGAAGCGTTCGGGGTATCCAACTCGGCCGCAAAGGTCTCGCCCCGCGCTTCGGCTGAAGGCAGGTCAGGCAGATCACCCTTCAAGCGGGGCAGCAGCATGTTGCCCCCGGCGGATTCGCAGATCGCTTTGGCAAACAGGCCGCGGGCGAAGGGATTGAGCATCAGGCGGAGCACGGAATCGCCGCCCGCGGATTCACCGACGATGGTGACGTTGGCCGGGTCACCACCGAAAGCAGCGATGTTCCGATGAACCCACTGCAACGCGGCAACCTGGTCCATGAACCCGTAGTTGCCGAGCAGGCCCGCCGGATTCTCGGCGGTCAACGCCGGGTGCGCGAAAAAACCAAAACGGCCCAGCCGGTAGTTGAAAGACACCACGATCGCGCCGCGAGCTGCCAGACGGTCGCCGGCGGTCATCGGCGAAGTCCCCGACCCGGAGGCATAAGCGCCGCCATATACCCAGACCAACACCGGCAGGCCGGCGGCTGGCTTCAGCGGCGCCGGAACCCACACGTTCAGATACAGGCAGTCCTCACTGACGGGCTGGGCCGAATTGGCCTTGTCCCACGACATGCGGTTCTGCATGCAGTCGTTGCCGAACTGGCCGGCGTCGCGCACTCCGGACCAGGACGCGGGCGGCTCCGGCTGGCGCCAGCGCCTGCCGCCTACCGGCGGAGCCGCATAAGGAATGTTCTTGAAGCCGGCGACCGTCCCGTCGCTGGTTCCACGCAGTACGCCGTTATCGATGGCGATTTCAACCGCCTCGAGGTTCCGCGGTGCCGGCGGCTCGATATGCGAGGACATCGAACAGCCGCCCAACACAACGACCGCCGCACAAATCGACCACAGCCATGGCACCGCGCCCCTGCCGGTCATCCGCCGCCGCTGCTTCTGTGCGCTCATCCTGCCGGCCCGTCACGATAGACGAATATTTACATTATACATATGTATAACAATATCGGCGAGACGAATCCCTTCAGAACCTTCCGTCGAAGGACAAGCCGATAAACCGGAACGATTCGTCGGTGACCGAATCGCCTACGGCGTGGATTCCCGGGGCGGTCTCCTGCGACAGCAGGTACGGCGCGTAGATAAACGCCGGATTGTAGGCATTGAAGATATTGCGCCCGAATACCGCGACGCTCCACTTCAGGTCCGGATCGCGGATTCCAAGACGCAGGCCAATCACGGCATGATTGCCGGTATGGTCATCGGTGCTGGTGTAAGGCTCGTAGTGGATGTCCGTTTTATATACGACGTCGGCCAGCACGAACGCGCTCATGCGCTCGTTCAGGTCGCGCTCGTAACCGGGCGTGAGCGTGAACTTGAATCGGGGCGCAGCGACCAGCTGCGTTCCGCCGATGTTTTCCAGCGTCTTGGTGTTGGGGCATTGCGGGCCAAGCTGCTGGCACTCGGTCTGGTAGCCTCCGGGGTACGTGGCGCGATCGTAGATGAGGCCGCCATTGAGCAACAGACCGGGCCCGAGCATCCCCAGCAGGTCCAGTTCGGCGCCCTCGGTGATGACATGCGGAATGTTGTCGGGTATGGCCCCCTGCAGCGTGTAGTTGAATGACTGGAATCCCTTGATCATGGTGTGAAAGGCGTTGAAGTTCAGCGCAAATGCGCCGCGCAGCAGCGTCGCCTTGAACCCTGCCTCGTAGTCCATGGGGTATTCCGGATTCACCGTGGTGATCGAGGCAGGCGCTGGACCGCCGTTGACCGGCAGGTCGTTGGGCGCGTTGAACACCAGTTGCGGCCCCTTGTAGCCGTGCGAAGCCGTAGCGTAGGCCATCAGGCGCTTGCTGAAGTCGTATTGCACCCCGCCCCGCCAGGAGACATTTCCCACCTTGTCGGTGGCCGCGGGGGCGCCGGCCTGGATTGGCGGAATCAGGTTGAGCAGCGACCCCACGCCAGGCACGCTGGAACTGAAGGTCTGCACCGAGTTCGAGCTCATGGACGTCACGTCGCGGGTCAACCGCGCCCCCGCGATCAGCCGCAGGCGGTCGGTGACATGCAGCGTCTCCTGTCCGAAGATGGCCGCGCTCTTCAGGTAGACGATGTACTGACTGTTGGTGACCTGCTCCACCGCGTTGTTCAGGCAGATGCTGAGCTGGCCGCAGGGCGCCAGCGGGATACCATAGGCCTCGCCCAGGCTGTCCAGCAGGTCGGCGCCATTGGCCTGGTTGTAGAGATTCGGGACGTTGGTCTTGGAGTAGTAGATTCCCGCCACGGTTTCCAGGGTCTGTCCTGTCGGCGAGGCGATGCGCAGTTCCTGCGAAAACGTCTTGTTGTCGTAGATGTTTTCGTTGGTCACGTAATCCTGCGGCAACCCGTCCGGATCGACCGGCGCCACCTGGGTGTAGCGGCGCCCCGCCGTGATGGAAGTAACTGTGTAGTCGCCGATGCGCCAGTCAAGCTGGGCGGACAATCCCCATGATCCCTGCTTGGCGAACGTCGGATCGTTGTTGCAGGCGATGCGGGCGCCATACGAGGCGATCGCGCCGCCGCAGCCGGGGATCGGCACCGGCTGTCCGGTGCTCGCACTGTCGTATTTGGAGAAAATGAAGTAGATCAGATTGGTGGTATCGGATTTTTCGTAGTCGCCGATCAGGTTGAGGGTCAGGTCCGGGGTGATGTTCCACAGAAAGCGGCCGCGCGCGCCGTTGACCACGGCCATGCTGTCCTCATGGCGCGGAATGTTGTGGATCAGGCCATCTTCGCGGGTTTGACCCACGCTCAGGCGAAAGGCCGCGTCGCTCGACAGCGGCACGTTCATCACCGCCTGCAGCAGACGCTTGCCGTACTTCAAGCCCACGTCGGCATGGCCGATCATCTCGAACTTCTTCGGGTCCGGAGCGTTGGTGATGACATTGACCACGCCCGCCGACGCGTTCTTACCGAACAGGGTCCCCTGCGGACCCCGCAATACCTCGATGCGGCTGACATCGAACAGGTTCACCGTCGGCGCCTTGCCCAAAACCACACCGTCAGCGACGTAGGATACGGCCTGTTCCGCGGTCGGGCTGAAGGTGAAGGTCGAGATGCCGCGGATGCTCATCACGGTTTCCGGATTGCCGGGTTCGCCGTTCTGCTCGATGGACGGAATGGCGCGGCTCAACTGGTCGACCTGGGTGATGTTCTGTGCGCGCAACTGCTCTTCGTTGACGACCGATACCGCCAGAGGCACGTCCTGCAGCTTCTCCTTGCGTTTCTGCGCCGTCACCACGATGGCGCCGATATTGGTGTATTGGGCGGTTCCCTGCGTATGCTGGTCGATCGGAATCGTCGCCACCGTCGCCTCCGGAGCGGGAGCCGCCTGCGCGGGCGCCTGGTCGGCGGAGCCCGCCGGGCCGGAGGCAGCGGCCGCCGGAGACACGCTACCCGCATTCGGCGCAGGATCGGCCATCAACACCGGTGACAGCCACAGCAGCGGCAACCCGCACAGTACCGCCAGGCGATTGCTGCAACATCCGCGCGCCGCCGCGCGAACCATCTTCATTGGCCGCCTCCTCCCTCGTCCTCCCGGCCGCGCGCATCAGGGCGGGTGGCGAGTTTTTCGTTATGCAGTCGTACAATGAATCCAATGATAGCCGATACAGACCGAAAGTCAACGCGGTGGCAGTGGCGCGTTGGCCTGATGACCGGCACCGCCGTTCGTCATCATGGGCAATCCACCAGCGTCAAGTGGAAACGCGGACACGGCGGCACCGGCGAGGCGCGCCGGTCCGACGAAACGGAGAAGATTCAGCTAGGCTTAGACAAGGAAACACATCTCAGGCCAGGGGTTCGACGCCAAACCGCTCGCGCAACAGACGCTTCTGCACCTTGCCGAGCGCACTGCGCGGCAGCTGGTCGACGATTCTCATCCGAGTGATGCGCTGGACCTTTCCCAGACGCTCGTTGGCCCAGGACAGCAACGCCTCGTCAGATGCGCGGCATCCGGGCCGGAGCACGACAAATGCCGCGGGAGTCTCCCCCCATCGGGTGCTGGGCACCCCCACGACGGCAGCTTCGGCGACGCCTTCGTGCCGCAGCAGCAACTGCTCCAGGTCGCTGGGAAAGATGTTGAATCCACCGGAAATGATCAGATCCTTCTTGCGGTCGGACAGCACCAGAAAACCATCCTCGTCGAAATGGCCGACGTCGCCGGTGCGGATGAACCGGCGGCCCGCGCCATCGTGCCAATAGGCTGCCGCGGATTGCCCGGGCTGGGCATGGTACCCGTCCATCATCCCCGGGGAGCGGCCGACGATCTCTCCCGTCACACCCGAAGCGACTTCCCGCCCCGCCTCGTCGATCACGCGGATATCGTTGCCCGGCAGCGGCTGCCCCACCGTGTGCAACTTGTTGCGAAACACATCCGCGAGCAGCGCGCAGGTGCCGCCTCCCTCAGTCATGCCATAGAACTCCAGGAGATGACCCGGCCAGCGGTCGACCACCTCGGCTTTCAGCGCGGCCGGAAACGGCGCGCTGGTGCAGAACTTCCAGCGGTAGCAGGACAGGTCGAAGGCGGCGAAATCCGGCTCGGCCATGATGCGCGCGTACTGGACAGGCACCAGCATCGCATGCGTCGCACCGTGCCGCTGGCTGAGCGCCAGGAATTCCCGGGCGTCGAACTTGCGCATCAGTACAGCGGTGCCGCCGCAGGCCAGTGTGGGCAGCAACCCGACCAGTGTGGTGTTGGAATAGAGTGGGGTCGACACCATGCTCACGGTGTGCGGGCCGTACTGCAAGGCACCAACCCCGCGCAAGCCAGCCCAGCGCATGCCATGGGATTGCACAATGCCCTTGGGCGCGGCGGTGGTCCCCGACGAGTAGAGGATGGCGAAACGGGAGGCCGCGGTAACATCTACGGGTTCGGGAGGGCCATGCGCAAGCCCCAGCCAGGCCTCGATGCCGCAGGCCGCTTCCGGAGCATCGACCAGAATGCGGTGCATGCCCGGTGTTGCGGGCAAATGCCGGTCTCGCGCACGGTCCAGGAACAAATGAGTGGTCCCGGCATCTGCCGCCATCGCCGCAATCGAGCGCGGCTCGGCAGAAAGTGGAAGCGGCGCGAATGCCACGCCGGCGCGCAACGCGCCGAGCATGATCGCCAGGTAGTCCAGCGATGTCTCGGCGCAAAGCGCGATCACACCGCCCGCGCCGAGGCCGTCCCGTTGCAAGGCGGCCGCCACCCGGTCCATGCGGTGGTCCAGTGCCGCATAACTGAGGGAACACCCTTCAAGCACCGCGGCGGCATGGTCTGGACGTCCGCCCGCACGGCGCCGGATCAGCGCGCCAAAGTCGGCGAAATCATCGCCCTCGATGGCGGGGCCGGCCTCATGCGCCTTTGGGTTCAACCAGGCGGGCACATCACTCGCCGGCACGCCGGCGCCGCCCGGGTCAGGAGTCGTTTTGGTCATTGCCGCCTCCATCCACCCTCGCAAGTTCAGCTCTGGCAAAAGCTGCTCGCGAACGTTTATTATACAGTTGTATAAATGGTTTTATATTAATCTATCCATCATGAATGTCAAAAGAAGCGCGCCGAGGCGCAGACCGCGGACGCCCGCCAGCCACAGCGCCGTCGAGGCCCCGGCCCCGCGAGCCGGCAAGCCCAATCAGCGCGCACTGCAGAAGGAGACCACCCGCGCCGCCATCCTCCAATCGGCGTTGCAGATTTTTTCCGAGCGCGGCTTCGACGGCGCTTCCACCCGCGACATCGCCGATCACGCCAAAGTGCATCATGCGCTGATCAAGTACTATTTCAACAACAAGGAAACCCTCTGGCGCTCTGCGGTGACGTTCCTGTTCGACCGGCAGGCCGCCGAAATGAGCTTCGAGCGTCCCACCGGCAAGCTCAAGACGCCGCGGAGCCGTCGCGAGTACGCCCGCGAGGTGCTGCGCCACTATGTGCTGTACTGCGCCCGTCATCCCGAACACGCGCGCCTGATGATGCAGGAAAGCGTACACGACACCCCGCGGCTGGAATGGGCGGCGCAGACCTTCATCTCCGGCACCGCCCGCTCCGCCGAGCAGTTTGTGCGGGTGCTGCAGCGCGAAGGTGTGCTGCCCGAAGTATCAGTGCCGGCGCTGGTCTACATCATCGTCGGCGGTGCCCAGTTGTTCTACGCCTTGGCGCCGGAGGTGCGTCATGTCTGGGGAGTCGACCCGTCAGACGAAGCCGTGACCGCCGCGCACATCGAAGCCTTGCTGGCCGTGCTGGTGCGCTGAGCCACGCCGCGCGCAGCCAGTTCGCCGACGATGCGGCGGTGGACCTGGAGGTCCACCGGGTATCTGGACGCCAGCAACGCCGACAGCACCACGCCGCCATACGGAAACCAGAACATCATCTGCCTGATGCCTTCCAGCGTCCCCGCCGGTTGCACGGCATTGGGCACGTAGCCGATGCGCGACAGCGCCACACCGAGAAAGCCCGCTCCGAGGCCGAGGGCGGCTTTCTGCCCCAGAGTGGCCAGGCCGAACACCATCGACTCGGTGCGGATGCCCGTGCGCCACTCACCGAATTCCACCGTGTCGGGCAGCATCGCCCAATAGCTCACCACGTACGCACTGGTACCAACCGCCTGCAGTGCCAGGGAGCCGAACAGCAGCGGAATCGAGCCGTCGCCGAGCCTCCAGGCCAGCAGGCCGAGCAGGCTGAAGATCGCCCCCCACAACCAGGTGTCGCGCTTGCCGATCCTGCGGGCGACCCAGGCCCAGGGCGGCACGCAGACCATGGCCAGCAGCGCCGGAAAGGCCGTGGCGGGGCCGGCGAGATCGGTCTTGCCGATCACGTACTTGAAGTAGTAGACCAGATTCTTGCCGAACAGCGTGCCGCAGAATGAATTGATCATCACCCCGCCGAGCACCAGGATCAGGGCGCGGTTCTTGAGCAGCGACCCGGCTGAGGTCCACAGCGGCGGCGCAGCGCTTGCCGGCCCTGCGTCGGCGCGGTCGTAGCCCTTGGCCGCCCACGCCGCCAGCAGCAGCAGGGCCGTGGCCACGGCGCCGAAGACCAGGGCCAACACCGTCCAGCCGTGCTGTGCCGGATGAGCCTTCCCCAACACCTTGACCGACGGCAGGGTCAGCGCGGCCACCGCCACCGCGCCCAGCGTGGCGCAGACCATGCGGAATGCCGTCAACTCGGTGCGCACGCCGGCATCGCGCGTGACGCGCGCAAACAGGGAAGCATAGGGAATCGAAATGACCGCGTACACCACGCGGAACAACACGTGCGTCGCGGCCACGTAGGCGACCGCGAAACGGCCGCCGCCGGGCGCCATGAACATCAGCGTGTAAGCCAGGGCCAGTGCGACTCCGCCGAACAGCAGGTAGGGGCGGTAGCGGCCGAAGCGGCTGCGGGTGCGGTCGACCAGCAGCCCCATCAGGGGGTCCAGCGCCGCATCGACGATGAGCGCAGCCATGTAGATGGTGCCGGCGGTGGCAGGTGACAACCCCACCACGTCGGTATAGAAGAACAGCAGGTAGATGGCGGCCATCTGCCAGTACAGGTTGAATCCGAAATCACCCGCGCCCAGTGCAATCTTGCGCCACAGGCTCATGCGCTGCCCGTTGGCCATCATCGCCCACTCCGCGCCGCCATGCCCGCCCGTGTCATTCGACATTTGATTATGCACATGTATAATGATTTTCAGAGTGTACTTGATCCGGCGCAGAAATCGAAATGTCCGAACTTTGGGTGGGAGTACAGGGATCTCGCTTCGTCGACAGCAAGGGCCGGCAGGTGATCCTGCGCGGGCTCAACGTCGGCGGCGACGGCAAACTTCCCTACCCCGACGGCGGCACTCACCATCCAACTGACTTCTCCGATCACCGCTCGGTCAGCTTCGTGGGGCGCCCGTTCCCGCTGGAGCGGGCCGACGAGCACTTCGCCCGCATCGCCGGGTGGGGCTTCAACGTGATCCGCCTGGTCGTCACCTGGGAAGCCGTCGAACATGCCGGGCCCGGCCTGTATGACCTGGAATTCATCGAGTATATCGGCGGCATCTGCGAACGGGCTCAGGCGTTCGGGCTCGCCGTCTTGGTCGACTTCCACCAGGATGTGTGGAGCCGCATGTCCGGAGGCAGCGGCGCGCCGGGCTGGGTGTTCGAGCGGCTGGGGCTGGATTTCCGGACGTTCGACCGTGCCGGCGCTGCCCACGTGATGCAGTACCGATACGACTACGCCAGCCCGCAGGCGCGGCAGGACAGTCGTTATCCAATGATGAGCTGGACACGCAACTACCAGATGCCGGTCAACGGCATCCTCTGGACCGCGTTCTTCGCCGGCTCCCTGTTCACGCCGCAATGGAGGGTCGAAGGCCGCAACGTGCAGGACTACCTGCAGGGCCACCTGTTTGGCGCCATGCAGGCTCTGGCGCGGCGCCTGCGCGACCTGCCCAATGTGCTGGGCTTCGACAGCCTCAACGAACCGGGCCTGGGCTGGTTGGGCCAGCCCCTGTCGGGCAACAGGTCGGAGCCGGATGCCACGACAGCTCCACCGCGACGCGGCTCAATCGCCTGGACTCCGCTCGACGGCCTGAAAGTTGCGCGCGGCCTGGCCGTCTCGTTGCCGGTGACCGATGGCACAGCACCGCTGGAGGTCAACACCGCCAGGATCCCCATCTGGATGGCAGGGGCCATCGACCCGTTCGAGCAGGCCGGCGCCTGGCGCCTGGACCACGGCCGTGCCGTGGTACTCGATGAGCAGTTCTTCTGCAGGAACGCGGCCGGTCAGCCGCTACAGATCGAACAGGACTGCCTGATGCCATATTTCCGCGATATGGCGCAGGCGGTCCGCCAGGTGCGCCCGGACTGGCTGATGTTCGCCGAGATCAATCCTCATGCCACCGCGCGCGGCCGCACCTTTCCGCAGCCCATGCCGCCCGGCACGGTCAACGCCAGCCATTGGTACGACACCGCGCTGTTGTGGAACAAATCCTTTCCTGTCGACCTCGAATCTTCGCAGGAAACCGAATTGAAGCAGCGCTACCGCCGCTCGCTGTCCCACCTGCGCGGCCTGGGCGATCGCATCAACGGCGGCGCGCCCACCCTCATCGGCGAATTCGGCATTCCTTACGATCTCAACGACGGCGATTCCTTCCGGCTATGGGCCGCGGGCAGCCGCGGCCCGCAGGTATGGAAGGCGCAAACACAGGCGCTGCGGCTGGCCTACGACGTGCTCGACGAACTGCTGCTGTCCTCCACACAATGGAACTACACGGCCGCCAACCGCAACGACCTGCGCATCGGCGACGGCTGGAACCAGGAGGACCTGTCGGTGTTTTCCTACGATCAGGTTGAAGCCGGCAGCGACGGCGGACGCGCGATCGAGGGGTTCTGCCGCCCCTATGTGCGTCGCACTCAGGGCACCTTGCTGTCCATGCGCTATGACGGCAGTCTGGCCAGCCTTGCCTTCGAGCTGCATGCCGATCCCGGGATCGATGCGCCGACCGAGGTATTCATACCGCGCTGGCTCTGCCAAGAGCCCCGGGTTGAACTGACTCCGGGCGGCCACTGGCACTACACCGCCGATGCACAATGCGTACTGATCCGCGCCAGGCAGGCGGGAACGCTCAAAGCGCTCATCCACCTGAAAAGCGGCGCAACACAGGAACGCCGGCTGGCGGGCTGAGCCTATGCCGCCGATTCATGCGACGCTGGACCTGGCTGGCGATTGCGGCGCGGCCAATGCGTGATTCGCGCTGGCGCCATCTGATCCGCCCACGTCCACGCCAAGGCGCGGGCACCAGTGGCGGAGCCGCGATCAAATCAGGAGCCAGGCATGCTCAGACGCAGGGATTTGTTGAGCGGAACCGGACGGGCTGCCGCGGCCTTGTGCGCGGGCTCGGCCGACGGCGTCAAGGCGGATACGCCTGTGAGCCGCTCCGATGTCCTCGACCCGAGCTGCATCGATCCGCGGCTGGACTGTCGCTCGGTCAGTTTTGAAAACCCGCATGGTGGGCGCGGGCAAGGCGGCCGATCGGCGCGCGGCCGCAAGGGTTGTCCCATGCACGTGTTCAGGCCCGGGGAAAAGCGCATCCTGGCGGAGCTTTCCGGCCCCGGCACACTGCGCCATATCTGGATGACCGCAGGCACCTGGCGGCCGGAGGTGATGCGGGCACTGCGCCTGGAAGTGTTCTACAACGATCTCGCCGAGCCGAGCGTTTCGGTGCCCTTGCTCGACTTTTTCGGTCTGCCACACGGCCGGCTTGCCGAATATTACTCGGCCCTGGCCTCTGTCCATGAGGGACGCGGCCTCAATAGCCACATTCCAATGCCGTTCGGACAGTCGATCCGCGTGGAATTCTCCAACGAGTCGGCGCGCCACGTCATGCTGTACTACCAAATCGACTACACGCTCGAATCCACACCCCTATCCGAGCCCAGTTACCTGCATGCCAGCTTCCGCCGCGAAAATCCCACCACTCCCGGACGCGACTTCGTGCTCAGCGAAGGCCTGAAGGGCCCTGGACGTTTCCTGGGATGTTCCGTGGGCATCCGTGTGCTGGAGAAAGGCCACTGGTACGGGGAAGGCGAGCTCAAGATCTATCGCGACGGCGACACGGAACACCCCACCTACTGCGGCACCGGCCTGGAGGATTACGCCGGGAGCGCCTATGGTTTGGGCCGCCACTTCGGCCTCTACTCCGGCTCCCCCATCAATATCCCGGCGCCGGCCCCGGACGGCGATGCCGATCCGGATTTTGTCAGCTTCTACCGCTGGCATCTGCCCGACCCGGTCATGTTCAGCGACAACCTGCGGGTGACGATCCAGCAGATCGGCAGCGCATTTTTCCCGCGTGGCCAGCAAGCCGCCTTCGAAGCACTGCGCCGCAGCCACGCTGACGCGGGCCGCGGCTGGATCACCGATCTGGGCCCCGAGGTGATTGGCTTTGGCCTGTACGAGCGCAGCGATGATTACTGTGCGACGGCGTTCGTTTACTGCCGACAGCCTCAACCGGTATCCCGGTTTACAACCGAGATCGCCACCCGCGACTTGTCCCTGCTGCCCTTTGAGGAACAGTCAAGGACGTTTCGCTATGTCGACCTGCAGGAATCATTCAACCTGCAGCTGATGAAATTCTGGATGGAATAGACCCACGGCGAATGGCTGCGGAGAATGCCGATGAACCGCACGACCCCCATCTCCAAGCACCAGGCACTGCGGCTGCAAGCCTCTGGCTGGATCATCATCCTCGCCGCCGTCCAGGCCGGCTGCGCAGCGCAGCGAACCGCAATCGACCGGGTCGATCCCGGCTTTGCCGCAAGCTCCGGCAACAAAGCCAGGATCGAAGTGACCCGCGACCCTGGCGGCGCCTGCAGCGACGCCCTGGTCAACGTCCTGATCGATAACGACCACGCAGGCGGCGTCGGCCCGGGAGAGACATTGCAACTCTACCTCGCACCGGGACTCCACATAGTCGGCGCCACCGCGAACGCGAACTGCCCTGCGGATGTCGCGACCCGCTATGTCACCGTCAGCGATTTGCGGCCGGTGAGCATGAAAGTCGGCTTTGATTTTTTCGGGCACATCAGATGGGCCAAATGAGCACGACAAGGCCGGCGCGCAACGGCCGAAACTCGATCAGCTGTGCAGGCTTGCCCGCCCAAAGACCGCGATGACGCTGCAAACCGGCCCAGCCCGGTTTTTTGATCTACGGACCCGGCTCATAGGGCGGCCTTCGCCCCCGGGGTTTCAGATGTCGATCAGGACCTCGGCTTCGATCTCGACGGGGAAATCGAACGGCAGGGCGCTCATGCCGACTGCGCTGCGGGCGTGCTCGCCGCGCTGCGGGCCATACAGCGATACGATCAGCTCGGAGAAGCCGTTCATCACGGCGGACTGCTGCGTGAACCCCGGCGCCGAGTTGATCATGCCGAGCGCGCGGACCCAGCAGGCTACTCGGTCGAGGCTGCCGAGCCGGCGCTGCAGGCTGGCGAGGATCGATAGCGCGGTGAGGCGCGCGGCTTGATAGCCCTGCTGCGCGTCCAGGTCGAGGCCGAGCTTGCCCAGCGGCGCGGCGATACTGCCGTCCGGCCGCTGTGGGCCGTGACCGGAAACCAGGGCACGGTTGCCCACCACCCGCACGAAGGCGAACGGCAGCGTGGCTGCAGCCGGCAGCTGGAGCGGCTGCGGCAGCACGAGGCCGAGATCGGCCAGGCGTTGCTCGATGCTCATGGCGACTCCTTCGCGGCCGTTGGCGTGCGCTGCAGCCGCAGCGGCGACAAGGCCGCAGCGAGAGGATCGGACGATTGCGTATCCGCCGTGATGAACGCAGCAGCCAGTGCGCTCAGGGCCGGCGAGGTCATGATGCCGTAGCCGCCCTGGGCGGCGAGCCAGAAGAATCCCGCGGCGTCGGGATCCATGCCGGCCACCGGCACGCCATCGGCGACGAAGGAGCGCAGCCCAGCCCAGCGCGCGGCGATGCGCTCCACGCGCAGGCAGGTCGCGCGCTCGATGCGGTCTACGGCCATGGCCACGTCGAGCTCTTCCGCCTGGGCATCGCCGGGCGGCGCCGGCGTCTCGTCGGCCGGCGAGGCCAGCACGCGCCCGGCGTCTGGCTTGAAGTAGAACGCCTCCTCCACGTCGATCACGCAGGGCCAGCGGCTGAGCGGTGTGCCGCCGGCCACGCCGAGAGGGTCGAAGCTGATGGCGGTACGGCGCTTCGGCACCAGGCCGATCGGCGCGACGCCGGCGAGGGCCGCGACCTGATCGGCCCAGGCGCCGGCGGCATTGACCAGCAGCGCGCACTGGTAGCGCTCCGCCGCGGTGTCCACCTGCCAGGCGCCACCGCGGCGGTGGATCGCGGTGACAGCGGCACCGCTACGCAGTTCGCCGCCGGCGGCGCGAAAGGCGCGCAGGTAGCCTTGCAACAAGGCGTGCACGTCGATGTCGAAGGCACCTGTTTCCAGCGCCGCCGCGGCAGCATAGCCGGGCCGCAGCGCCGGACATCGCCGCTCCGCCTCATCCACCGGGCAGTCCTGCAGATCGGCCTGGCCGCCGGCGAGCTGGGCGCGCAGCGCAGCGAGCGCGGCGGCCTGGTCCTCGCGTGCGAGCCATAACACGCCACGCGGGCTGGCCAGCGGCGGTTCGCCGAAGGCCGCCGGCGGGTGCAGCAGGAATTCGCGGCTGGCGTCGGCAAGGGCGCGCACCGGTCCGGCGCCGTAGCTGGCGCTGAACAGCGCCGCCGAGCGTCCGCTGGCGTGGTAGCCAGGCTGCGGCTCCGCTTCGAGCAGCACGACCCTGCAACGGCCGGCTAGGCGAAAAGCCAACGAGGCGCCGGCGATGCCGCCGCCGACAATCACCACATCCGCGATGTTCATGGGACTCCGATAGTGCTCATGGCTGGCGCGCGAAGTGCAATCGCCGGGTGCGTTGCGAGGAGTAGCGGAAGCCGGAGTGGCCGAATTCGAGCAGGCCGCCCAGAGGCAGCAGCGGGTCACCGGTGCTTGCCAGGCACAGGCCCGGGCCGAGGGGTTCGAGCGCGTAGCGCATCGCGCCGAACGGGCTGCGCATCTGCAGCGATCCGCTTCCCGGCGTGATGGTCGCGGCGGCATCCAGGGCTGCGCAGCGGTAGGTGCCTGGCATCACGGCAGTGATGCACGCGGGGTCTGCCGGCGGCAGACGCCACAAGCGCTCGCTGCACCCGCCTTCGAGCAACTCCAGCGCCACAACCGCCTCGCCTTCGATCACCGGTGTCAGCCGGCTGTCGTTGCCGAGCCGGTCTACTGCCAGCGCCCCTGAATCAGCCTCGCGCAGCGGCAGAGGAGAGGCGTGGAACTGGCCGTAGCGGCGGTTCTGCCGCGTCAGCAGGCGCAGGAACGAGCCGGTCGGGGCGTTGTGGAAATCGCCATCGGGCAGACCGCGATCGGGCCGCTGCTCGGGCGCCTGCTCCAGTCCGCCGACACAGGCGTCGATCACCCGCAGGGCCAGCGATTCGGCGTCGAGGTCGCCGCGGTTGGTGATGAGGATCAGGTCCAGCGCAATGTCCGGCAGATGCAGCATCAGGCAGCTGCCGCCGATGACATTGCCGCCATGGTGGACGATGCGCGTTCCGCGGTAGACGCCGCTGTAGATGCCGAGCCCATAACCATTTGGCGCCCGCGATGTGCACAGCGCGTCCCAGCTTGCGGACATCCGCGCCATCCAGCGCAGCATGTCGTCGACGGTGGAGACGACGCCGCCCTCGCCGCCGATGGATGGACCGAACACGGTGCGGGCGTAGCCGCCGCCAGTAGCCGGCAGATGCGAGGCGGCGCAACCCGGCGGAAGGTCGGTGTCGTGGCGGCGCAAAGTCGTGTCGCACAGACCGGCCGGCTCGAACAGGCGCCGCCGCAACAGCTCCTCCAGCGGCGCCCCGGCGACGCGCTCGGCGATGTGGCCGAGCAGCACGTAACCGCCGTTGCTGTAGCACCAGCCGGTACCGGGCGCGAAGTTCAGATCGGTCTGCGCGCACAGCAGGTCGAGCTGGGCCTGCGCGGGAACCGGCTGACCGAGGCCGCCGGTCTGCATCAGCAGATCGAGGCTGCAACGCATGCCGCTGCTGTGGTTCATCAGCTGGCGCAGAGTCATCGCATCGGCCCAGGGCGGCAGCCGGGGAACGTGGCGGCGCGGACTGTCGTCGAGCGACAGGCGTCCTTCCTGCGCCAGCTGCAGCAGCAGCAGGCACAGGAAGTGCTTGCTCACCGAGCCGATGCGCAGGGGCGTGCCCGGGCCCAAGGGCTGCGGCAGGCCGGCACGCGCGCGGCCGAAGCCGCGGCGGTAGGCCACCTCGCCGTTCAACGCCAGGCCCACGGCCAGCCCGGGTGTGCCGTCGCAATCGCAAGCGGCGAAGAGGCTGTCGAGCTGCTGCGCGCCCACCTTCATCTCGAATGCCGGTACGACGGAATCCATCGTCAGCGCCGTGCCCCTCAGAAGTGGCCGCTGATGCGCAGGACGAGGGTGCGCGGCCGCAGATACGACACCAGCTCGCCTTCCGGCTGTCCCCCGGCCAGATCGCGGCCGCCGCCGACCAGGGCGTGCTGGTTGGTGAGATTGTCGGCGTTGAGGGTGAAAGTGGGCGCCAGGAACAGTTCCGGGAAACCCAGGCTGTAGCTGAGGTCGAGCGTGTTGTAGCCGTAGATGGTGAGCGACTCGGAGCGGCTCAGACTGCTGATGGCGTGGCCCTGGTGCGAGAAGGTCAGCGCGGCTCCGGTGCGGGCCACACCGATGCGCGTGTTGTAGGACAGCGTGGTCGCAGTCTGCAGGCGCGGCGCCGCCGGCAGATCCGATCCGGTCGGCAGCACCGTGCCGTCGGTGGCGGTGAACGGCTCGGCCACCTTGGCGCGCGTGTAGGACGCCGCATTGACCAGCATCAGGCCCTTCACCGGCGTCAGCCAGCGCAGCGAGGATTCCAGGCCCTTGCTGCGGGCGCGGCCGACGTTGGCGGTGTAGGTGGTGATGCCGTCGGGTGTGTTCTGCTGGATCTGCATGTCCTTCCAGTTCAGCAGGAACGCGGCCAGGTCGAACTGCAAGGTCTTGTGGAAGGCGTCGGTGCGCAGGCCGGACTCATAGCTCCAGATGGTGCTGGGCTTGAAGGTGGTGGGGAAGGTGTTGTCGCCGGGTATCGGCGAAGGCAGGTTGAGGCCGCCGAACTGGAAGCCGTGCGAGGCGTTGGCGTACCACAGCACATCGCGGTTGACCTGCCAGCTGGCGCTGGCCTTGGGATTGAAACCCTCCGCCTTCATGCCCTGCGTACCGCCGAATCCACTGGCGCTGCCCGAGCCGGAGAGCAGGCCGCTGAGCTGCGCATCGGTGCCCAGTGTCTCGTGATAGAAGCGGCCGCCGAGGGTGAGCGACACCGGGCCGAGCTTGCGCGTCAACTCGCCGAACAGCGCCTCCTCCCGCGCCGTGAGCGGCCGGTAGCGGGTATCGCTGAGCGAGACCCCCTCCGGCGTCAGCACCGGATTGGGGGGCAGGCCGAGCAGGCCCAGCAGCGTGCTCAGGGCGCCGGTGTTGGCGAGTAGGATGTCGTTGTCGGCATCGGCCTTGTAGCGGTTGTAGTAGGCACCGGCGATCCAGGCCCAGGGGCTATCGCCCGGCGCCGAAACCAGGCGCAGCTCCTGCGACAGGGAGCGGCTGCTGACCAGCCGGGTCTGCCGCAGGCTCTCGATGCCCCGCACCGCCAGCGCCTCGAGGCCGGGGCTGGCGTCGTAGTCGAGATCCTGCAGCTTGCTGTTCTGCGCCGTCTCGGAGATCAGGGTGGCCCAGTCGAACCGGTAACGCAGATCCAGGCTCGCCACCGCGAATTTCTGCGAGGAGCTGCTGGAGCCCGGCGTGTCGGTGCGGGTGAATTCGCCGTTGAGGTTGTTGGCGATGCTCAGGTCGTCGCGATGGTTGGCCTGCTTCAGGTAGAACGCGTTGGCGCTGAAGCGGTCGTTCGGCTGCCACAGCCCCATCACGCGGAACATGCGCTTGTAGCCCCGGTCGGCGTCGCGGATATTCTTGCCGTTGGCGTTGACGTCGTCGTACAGGCCCGGCACCTCCTGCACCACGTCGACCGCGCGCAGCGCGAGCGTGCTGCCGATCGGGATGTTCACCGCGCCGCCGTAGGTGGGGCCGGAACCGGCGCCCTGGATGTGCAGCCAGTCGGCGAAGCCTTTGGCCTCCCACTCGCCGAGCAGCGGCTTGTTAGGGACGTAGCGCAGGGCGCCGTTGAGCGCGGCAGCGCCGAACAGGGTGCCCTGCGGCCCCTTCAGCACTTCGAGATCCTGCAGGTCGAAGGGATCGAGGTCGGGCACCAGGTAGCTCTGGTACGGATCGCCCAGGGAAACGTCGTCGATCAGCGCGCCGACGGTGCTGTTGGCGGTGGTGTTGGCCTGCGGCTGCGGGCCGATGCCGCGGATCGACACGGTGCGGCTGCCGCTGGTGTCGCCCTCCTGCAGCGAGACGCCGGGCACGTACTTGAGGAAGTCCTCCATCTCGCGCGCGCCGATGTCCTCGAGGTCCTTGCCCTTGATCACGTTGACCGTCTCAGGCAGCTTGCGCTGCGGCTCGGCGCGCTTGGTAGCAGTGACCACGACCTCGGAAAGCGCGGCCGGTTGCGCGGCGGCCGATGCGGGCGCGGACGCCGCCGACTGCGGCGGGTTGCCGGCATCCGCCTGCGCCGTGGCGTCATCGGCCAATGCGGCGGGCGCCGACAGCAGCAGGACCAGCGCGGCGAGCGTGCCCGCCGGTACGGTGTGAATGCAGTGCTTCGAGCGTGCAGTGTGCATGGTCTCCCCTTGTGGTTTTTTCGCGCCGCTCCCACAGCGGCAAAGCCGGCAGATGAAGGCGGTCAGGCAATAAATACAATGCCTGTTGCCTAATCCATCCTAGCGGGGTCCCCACAAAATTGCTATAGCTATTGCCAAAATAATAATACGGCAATAGCATAAGATCGTATCCGCATTGGAAAAAAGGAGATCCGCCCTTGCCGAAGACCACCGTGCCGGCACGCAGCCGCCGCGCGTCGGGCGCGCCCGCGGGACGCAAGCGCACGCTCAGCCGCGACCAGATCGTCGCCGCCGCGATCGAGGTGATCGATCTGGAGGGGCCGCAGGCGCTGTCCCTGCACAAGGTGGCGGCGCGGCTATCGGTGTATCCGACGACGATCTACACCTACTTCGAGACGGTGGACGGGCTGCGCGATGCGGCGCAGTGGAGCCTGCTGCAGGAAGTGCCCCTGCCCTCGAGCACCGACCGAGCGCCACTGCGCGAGCAGGTGATCCGCTACTTCGAGGGGCTGCGTCGTCTCTATCACCGCCATCCCGGCTTCCTCAAGGTGGAGATCGGCTCGACCTCCTGGTTCGAGGGGCTGCGCCACATGAACGAGTTCCTCGCCGCGGTGACCCGCGCGGGAGTCGACCTGGAGCGCGCCTGGGTGATCTTCCGCGTCGGCGAGGGCCTGGCGATCAGCAGCGCGCAGCTGGCGCGCTCGACCACCGCCGAGAACTATGTGCGGGCGCAGAAGGAGGCGCTGCTGGGCCATGAAGGCGGCGGCCTCGAAACCGTGCGCCGCCTGCTCGATCTCGACACGCCAAACCTGCCGCCGGCCGAAGGCTTCCACCGACTGCTGGAGCAGGCGCTGCACGGCCTGCTGCCCGGCAAGCGCTGAGGAGCGTACTCGTGGGTCTTGACGAGATCCCTTTGCAAGCGCACTTCCTGTCCCTTGCCGAAGGACGGCGCCTGGCCTGGTACGAGTTCGGCGATGCCCGGGGAACGCCCTGCATCTATGTCACCGGCACGCCGACGTCCGGCATCGCAGGCGCGTTCTACCATCGGGCAGCGTGTGACGCCGGCGTGCGCTGGATTGCACTGGACAAGCCGGGCTATGGCCAATCCGACGCGCAGCCGGGCCGCAGCCTGCTCGACTGGGCGGAGGATGTCTTCGCGCTGGCCGATCACCTGCAGATCGGACGCTTTGCGGTTGCGGGCGAATCGGGCGGCGGCCCCCGTGCGCTGGCGCTGTGCCATGCGCTGCCCGAGCGCATCACCGTCGCCTTGCTGCTGGCCGGCGTCGGCCCGATGGAGAATCCCGCCGCCCTCCGGGGCATGCACCGCGCCAACCGCATGATGTTCTGGCTGGCGCGCCACGCGCCGGTTCTGCTGCATGGAGCGCTGCTGCTGATCCGCCGCGGCGCGCTGCGGCCGCAGCTGCGGGACGATCGCCGCAGCCACGACAAGCCGAGCAAGCAGCTGACGGCGATGCCGGCGGCCGATCGCGTGCTCTACGAGCAGCCGCAGGTCCGCTCTTTGCTGAAACGTGCCGGCGCCGAGGCATTGCGCCAGGGCGTTGCGCCGGCCGTGGAGGACGTGGTGCTGCTGAGCCGCCCGTGGGGCTTCACGCTGGAGTCGATCGGCGTTCCCGTGCATCTCTGGCAAGGGAGCGCGGATCGCAGCGTGCCGCCGGCGATGGCGCAGGCGATGGCGTCCACCTTGCCACGAAGCACGCTGCACCTGGTCGAGGGCGCGGGCCATCTGGTTTCGTTCGGAGTGCAGGTGGAAATCATGGGACTGATACGCCAGGCAGCCGGCGCGAAGGAACAGGGATGAGGCTCGACGAGTACGCCCGTTATGACGCCGTCGGGCTGATGCAGCTGCTGCGCAGCGGCCAGGTCGGCGCCGACGAACTGAAGCGCTGCGCCACCGCCGCGATTGAGCGCCTGAATCCGCAGCTGAATTTCATGGCCGGCGAGGTCTGCGAGGATGAGGCGTGCCAGCCGGGCGGCCCGTTCTACGGCTTGCCGTTCCTGCTCAAGGAAGGCCTGGGCTGGCGCGGTGGCGCCGCGGCGATGGGCTCGCGCCTAGCGAACGGGATCAAGGTCACCACAGAAAGCGAGATCACCCGGCGCCTGCGGCGGGCGGGGGTGCGGATCCTGGGCGAGACCGCGGCGCCCGAGCTCGGCATCTACCCGGTGACGGAATCGGGCCGCCACGGCGCCACGCGCAATCCCTGGAACCTGGCGCACTCACCCGGCGGCTCCAGCGGCGGCGCCTCGGCAGCAGTCGCCGCGGGCGTGGTGCCGGTGGCGCAGTCCAGCGACGGCGGCGGCTCGATCCGCGGACCGGCACACTGCACCGGACTCTTCGGCCTCAAACCGAGCCGCGGCCGCACGCCGCTGCTGCAGCGCGGCCTGTTCTCTTTCAGCCATGTCCATGTGTCGAGCCGCACGGTGCGCGACTCCGCAGCCTTTCTCGACGTGCTGCATGGGCCCGCGCCGGGCGGCGCCCTGATTGCGCCGCCGGAGCGGCCCTACATCGAGCAGCTCGAACGGCCGTTGCCGCCGCTGCGCATCGGTGTGCTGCGTCAGTCGCCGGGGCGCACGCCGCCGGCAGCCGAATGTCTGCGGGCGGTGGACCGCGCCGCACGGCTGGCCGAATCGCAGGGACACCGGGTGGAGGAGGCGCAGCCGCGGCTGGCGTGGGACCGATGGCTGGGCCACTTCCTCGCCGCCTGGATTCATCCGCTGCCCTATGCGATCCGCCAGCTCGGCGCCGCCTCGAGCCGCCAGCCGGACTCCGACACACTGGACGCGATGACCTTGCAGCTGCTGCGGCTGGCGCGGCAACTGACGGTCGATGATCTGATCGCCGCCAAGGCGGAGTTCCAGGCGGCGCGGATCGCGGTGGATACGTTCTTCCAGGACTACGACCTATGGCTGACGCCGGCTGGCATCAGCCAGGCACCCGAGCTTGGGCGCTTCGATCCGTGCCGCGGCGGCGAGGATGCGCAGGACTACATCGCGCGGGCGCTGCACGACTACGCCATCTTCACGCCGCTGCTGAACATCACCGGCCATCCCGCCGCCTCGGTGCCGCTGCACCACGGCGACAATGGCCTGCCGGCGGGGGTGCAGCTGGTGGGGCCGATGGGACGGGAGGACATGGTGCTACGCTTCGCGGCGCAGCTCGAGGCGGCAGACCCCTGGATCGGCCGCCGGCCGCCGTACTCGATCTTCGGTGCCGCGCATGAATAGCCTGGCCGGCGCCGTGGCTGCGCAGCGTCCGCTGCGCGCCTGGACCGTGGTGGCCGCCGCCGCGGTGGCCATGATGTTCAGCGCCGCCGGCATCTGGGCGCCGACCCTGGGCATCTTCCTCGCGCCGCTGCAGCACGACCTCGGCTGGAGCCAGACGCAGGTCTACCTCGGAGTGACCCTGGCGTACCTGCTCGCGCAGCTCGCCGCACCATTGTGCGGGTGGATCGTCGACCGCGGCCAGGTGCGGCGCCTGATGCTGGGCGCGCTGCTGCTGCAGGCGCTGGCCTTCGCCGGTTTCAGCCGCATCGGCCCGCAGCTGGCGCCGTACTACCTGCTGTGCGTGCTCACCGCGCTGGCCACGCTTGGCGTCTCCGCGATTCCGCTGGTGCGGATCGTCAACGGCTGGTTCAGCCACCGGCGCGGCCTGGCCCTGGGGGTGTTGTTCGCCGCCTCCACCATCGGACCGATGCTGCACCCCTTGCTGGCGCAACGCCTGATCGACGCCCTGGGCTGGCGCCAGGCTTACGCCGTGCTCAGCGCGCTGATCCTGCTGCTGGGCTTCGGCGCGACGGCCCTGTGGGTGCGGGAGAACCCGCAGGCCGGGACGGCCGGCGTTGCCGCGAGCGGGCCGCGCGCCGGCTGGCGCGAGCTATCCGATGCGCTGGCGCAGCGGGACTTCTGGGTCATCGGCCTGTGGCTGGTGCTCTACGCCTACGCCTATGGCGGCCTGAACCTGCACCTGGTGCCGCTGCTGCGCGAATCCGGCCTGTCCGGCGGACAGGCCGCGCTGGCGCAGAGCCTGCTCGGCGCCGGCTCGATGTGTGGCAACCTGCTCGCCGGCGCCCTGCTCGACCGCGTCCATGCGCGGCGGCTGGCCACGCTGTTCGCCGCGGTGCCGATGGCCGGCATCGCCTTGCTCGCCAACGTTCCCGGCAGCGGCACGGCTTACCTGATGGCGCTGGGCCTGGGCCTGGCCGCGGGCAGCGAGGCCAGTGTGCTGATGTACATGCTGGGACGCTACTTTCCCGAAGCGGTACTGGGCCGCGTGGTGTCGATCCAGTTCATTGCGCTGGCTACGGGAGCTGCGCTCGGCCCCTCGGCGGCTGCGCTGCTGCATGACCGCTATGGCGATTACCACGTCCTGCTCGAGGTCAACGCCGCAGCCTTCGCCGTCGCCGCCAGCGCACCCCTGTTCCTGCGCAAGTACCGCTACTGAAGCAGCGGCTTCGCCGCTGTGCGCTTCACCACCCGTGCTTCGAGAATGCTCGGGAGTGTCGCCGGCAATGATTGCCTCGGGCCCACAAAGCAGACTTCGCCTCGAGATGCAGCGGACATCTCCCCTGCCCGCGATGGCGGGGAGCTGTCACCGGTGGTTTTTACTCAGCACACCCCTATACGTGGCACGCGGCGAGGCATGCCGGATTTCCCCGCACGCCGCCGGAGCCGCAACTGGTGCCCGAAGCCGGACTCGAACCGGCATGGCCTTGCGGCCGGGGGATTTTAAGTAACTAAATCAGATTGTCTCTGAGGTTCTTCCATGTCCCTCATTGATCTCTGATTCAACAACTTACGGCAAAGCCGACTCAAAAAGAATTCTGCCGAGTTCTCGACGCGTAGCGATTTTTCACGGCGCGCTTACACAGGAACTACACAGTTGATTGGCGTGCCACAGCTGATATGCGATGCCGCAGAAACTCCATGCCTTACGCGGATTGGCAACGATCTCCTCCGGGTTACTTGCCAATGAGCGGACAGAACGTATCGTTATAATTCAAAGGCAAATCAATGACATAAGTGAATATAAAGACGATAGGCAGCTACCCCGTTTCATGGGCCGCGCTTGTACAGGAACTCAGCGAAACGCATCCTCCATCCCTCGCAATTCAGCAGTTTCTCAGCCACAACCCGCGTCAAAACCTAGATTTCCCAATAGCCGACCGTTGGCTGCTGACAAGCAATCTTCACAAGGCCGTCAGATACGGTCTTACCGATCACGCCGCCGTCACCGCGGAAGCTCTATTCCGATGCGAACCGGCATATTTCTATCGGCGACTGCCCGTTATCGCGCTGGAAGACGTGGGCCTCGGCAATCTCGGTGCCTGCCTCGAAATCCTGACTTGGTGCAGAAACCTGCCGCTGCACCGCAAATTTCAAGGCATGGGCTTAGCCGGCTATCTGGGTGCGCGTCTGGCGGCTGCGCCGAAGTGCCGCAGCACTTGCGATTTACTTTGTCTCGTCGAGAATCAGCAGGGCCGCTCCGTCCTCGATCAGGACATCGCCAGCTTCAATCTGCCCGATGCGATGGAAGCCGCTTGTTCCAACGCCGCGCCGCTTCGCCAGCGCGCCGCCGCCTTCCTCAAGCTGGATCGTCTGCCGATCCGAAACGGCGACCAGAGGGCAGAGATGCTCAATGCGATATGTCAACAACTCAAGCTCCCGATGCAGGCAACTCAGGTGCTGGTCGCTGGCAAGGCCACAGACAGCATGGCCACGTTCATCCCACTGATCTTTGAGCTACTGGGGAAATGCTCGCCCTACATCGAACAGCAGGAACTTGGTGACTTCGCTGCACCCCTCGATGGTCCGATACTGTGCGCCGCTGCCGACAAACACACCCGACTCGGCCAGCGGGCAATCAAAGAGTGGGTGAAGAGCGCAGGAGACTTATCGGCGTTCTTCGCGCAACGTGCCCTCACGGCTCGGGCCGAGCGGGTCATTCGTATTGCTCTGTTCCATATCGAAAGCTCGCTGCTTAACCGTCGCCTTACCAACGATTGTCTTGATCTGCTCCGGGGTGAATACGAGCGTTCGGACATGGCTGCGCTGGGGCTGAACATCGAGGATGCCAGCGAACTTTACACGCTGATGCGCCGCAACCATCCCAACCTGAACAACATCCGGAGGCGGCTGTGGAAAAGCCAATAACTAACGATAATCCTTCATTCTCGACACCAATCCAGAACCCGCCAGAGACCCCCGCAGCGTCTGCAACTGATTGCACGGCGCTGCAACTGGTTGCAGACCTTACGGTGTGTAGGCAGCGTGTAAAGGGTGAGCCGCTGCAATCAATTGCAGACTTGCAGAAGGCTGACGAGCGCGCAGCTATCTATCTGACGGCCAGCCTGTCCGCGAGTACCAAGCGTGCTTACAGCAGCGATCTGGCGCACTTTCTGGCGTGGGGCGGAACGATCCCCGCCGACCCTGAGCTGGTGGCGCGGTATCTTGCCCTGCACGGTGAAAACCTGTCGCCGTTCACGCTCGCCCGTCGCTTGATCGCCATCGGTAAGGCACACGGGGCGCAGAACCTAGCGAATCCCTGCGACAACGAGCTGGTGCGTTCCGTGCTACGTGGCATCCGCCGCGTCCACGGTTCTGCTCAGCGGCAGGTTGATCCCCTGCTAAAAGAGGACGTTCTGGCCGTGATCGACGCGCTGCCGCCAACGCTCAAGGGAACGCGCGACCGCGCCTTGCTATTGGTCGGCTTTGCGGCGGCGCTGCGGCGGAGCGAACTTGTGGGCCTCAATGTCGAGGATGTGAAGTTCGTGCCCGAGGGACTGATCCTACGGCTGCGGCGCAGCAAGACGGACCAGGAGGGCGAAGGGCGCGACATCGGCATTCCGTACGCACGTTCGCGCGCCTGCCCGGTCAAGGCGTTGCGTGCATGGCTGGATCAAGCGGGAATAACCGCCGGCCCGATCTTCCGGGGCGTGGGGAAAAGCGGACACATCCAGCCGTCCCGTATGACCAGCCAGAGTGTCGCACTGGTCATCAAGCACAACGCCGCCAAGGTCGGTCTCGATCCCGAGCGGTTCAGCGGACACAGCTTGCGTGCCGGCCTCATCACGTCGGCAGCCAAGCTGGGGGTGAGCACCTACAAAATTCGTCAGCAGTCAGGCCACCGCAGCGAGGCGACGCTGACCAAGTATATCCGGGATGGGGAATTGTTCCTGATGAATGCAGCAGGAGCAGTGCTGTAGGAGCGGCAGCCTAAAGTTTTCTACAACAAGTCTCTTTTCGTGAGGTTTATGGGGGACAAGAAACATGAAAAACGTCACACATTCACGCCCGGCTCCCGTTGGGGCTTTTTCTGCCCTGGCCCCTCCAAAATGACCACGGTGGTGGATGGTGCATACACTGTCCAGGCGCGTGCTACATTGCGGGCGCGTCTGCGCGCCGTACTACCGCAGCGCCGGGCTTTCGGACGGCTCATTTGGGGAGATGCGAGATGAAGTTGATCCGCCTTTGGTCGGCAGCTTTGGGCTGCGTGCTGATCGCCGGCTGTGCTGCCACGCCACGCCAAGAGCCCAAGCTCGCGTCCTGTGCAGCCACGCCACGCCTAAATCCTAAGCTCGAACCTTGGGCCGGCCTGCGCGAGCCGACCTTTCCGGAGCTTCTGGTCAGTTTCGGCGCCGCCAACCTGCCCCAAGACCCGGACGGAACACTGTACAAGTACCTGTGGTCGCAGTCCAAGAGCTACGACCGTTACGAGGCGACCAGGGAGGCCCACGGCGACATGGCCCCGCTCATGCAGGAGGCCACCGAGCAGATTCAGGCTGGCGCACCGGCGCTGGCGTGCAAGCAGTTCATGTTCGAGACCTCCATTCAACTGATGAAGTACGATTCCGCGCGAGGGGCTTTTCCGGTGCAACCATACGATCCCATCCGACAGGGGGATATGGTCAACGACGTGCAACACAACGTTTGGCCGCAGATCATCGCCAACCCAAATGGCGACTATGGCTACCGCCGCGCTGCGATTAGGGTATCGCGTGAAGGCTGGCTTCTGCCGGCCACCGAAGATCAGGCCCAGCAACTCAGGCAGGCACTGTGGGAGCCGGTCCTCAAGGGGTGGCTGAGCCTCCACGGCATAGCGGTGTATACGCTGGACCGCTGCGACCAAGACCCCGAGCAGATCGAAGTGCTCCAGTGCACGGGCACCATGCAGAAGTTCTACGCCTACTCGCATACACCGTCGCTCCAACCGGTCTACGAGCTGGTCAAGGACACCCAGCAAGACAAGCGGTGAGCTAGTGCGGCAACGTTCTCGGGCTATGAACGCCTTCGCGCCTGCAATCAATTGCAGATGCGGCGGCCCCGATCACTGAGCGTGTAAGTTACAGAGTAAGTGTGTCACGGTGACACTCAGACTGCGCCGGCAGCAGTCGAAAGACATTTTCCGCTCTCGACGGCGATTTGCTCTTGTTCTCGTTTGGCCGGACTGAGGGCGTGGATTCATTTCCACTCGTTTTGCGCTGTTGTGTTATGCGCTTTAGCGGGGCCATCGGGGGTGTCCGCAACGCAACGCGAAACGATGCTACGTGTGGCACAGGGAGCTTTTCGTCAATATCGCTGCGGGCGCTGTGCTTTAAGTCACACTCTCATCCCTAAGTTCGGCGGAAACTTTGAGCAACTTCCGACGGGCGGCCTGATTCAGCCGTCCGAAGTCGGCGATCAGTTGCGCAAGTTCGTCGTCGGTCGTGTAGAAATAGGACTCGGGGATTTTCGTGAAAGCGGCGAGCCGCTGAATCAAGGAGTACACGGGGGTATGCGTCCCGAGTTCGTACTGACTCACCCGTTGAATTGCTACGTCGCGGTCGAGCTTGAGCGCATGACCCAATTCGCTCTGCGAAAGGCCAAGTGCCGTTCGGACTTCCCGAATCCGCTTCGGGATAGGCGTCTGAGCCTTCCGGCTTTGTCTTGTTTTAGCTGAGGCGGGCATGAGTGCAAAGCATCCGCACTCTTGCCATGCTCATGGTATAAAGTTTTACTTTATAGATTTAACAGTAAGTCTATGAATTAAAAGGAATAGCGGATGGCTCATGGATGCGCGCTGGATTCTGCGGGTTCAACTTGGGATGTACCACTTGGAGAGATTGAAAATGAAACTGGTCACTGTCAGCAGCAACGTCCTTGCGCTCTCGATCTTCGGCATCGCTGTTGCCGGGGCACCGGCCTTCGCCGGGGATGAAATGGGGCTGTATGTCGGAGGAGGGGTTGGCGTTGGCCGACCGCTGGCGGTGGGCGACAACAAGCTGGGCGTGCTACCGATGCTTTCCGTCGGCTACACGCTGGCAAATGGCCTGCGACCGGAAGCGGAGTTTTCGTACCGCTACAACAGCAAGAATGGCTTTGCCGAACATGCCGCCAGCGCGATGGGCAACCTCTGGTACGACTTCTGGCAGGACGGCTACTATTTCTATGCCGGCGGCGGGTTCGGCGCAACGGACCTTCATGCAAACTCGGGCGGAGTCAGCGGGTCGGACACCCTGCCGGCTTGGCAGGTAGGTTTCGGCTTCGGCAACGCTCTGACCCGGCACCTGACCCTCGGGCTGGACTTCCGCCATCTGGCGACCCTCGACAAGCCCAAATTCACCATCCAGGGCCAGTCTGTCGAGTCTCCGCATTACATGACAAATGCAGCGTTGATCGAGCTGCGCTATTCGTTCGGCGGCCGGCTGCCAGACCCGGTTTTTGGCTCAGAAACCCCGGTCCAGGTCGTTCCTATCCGCTGACAGAACTTGCGCGGGCACCAGCCGTAACCGATCTACCCTTCGGTATCCGTGCCGGCGCATTTTTTTGGAGAAATTTCGTGAAGAAGCTACTGCTCTATGCCGTTGTGGCTCTCTCAGCGGCAATCGCCGGCTGCGCATCCATCGAGGGAACGCGCGATAAGTCCGCTACTATTGCCCGGACACCCAGCCCAATCAGCATTGACTCCATAGCCATCCTGCCGATTAAGGACTACGCGGCCGTGGAAGGGTTGTCCCAGCAAATCGAAGTGGCGCTGCCGCAGGGGTTGGTCAAGAGCTTTCCGTCCGCGAGAGTGGTTGACACGCAAACGTTCGCATCGAATCTCGGGAGCGCCGGGTTGCTTCAGGCATACGGGCAGTGGGCATCGAATTATGAATCCACGTCCGTGGTTGACCCCAAGCCGGTTCCGTCGTTTGCGAAGGCGGGCAATGTGCACTACCTGCTGCTGGTGCGATCGCTCTATCTGAACCGCGAGAAGATCAACGCCACTGCGGCCGGCTACTCAGGAACGGTCTCCGACGCAAACAATGTCTGGCGCACGGATTTGAAGGCATCTGCCGTCTTGATTGACGCGAATTCAGGTGTCGTGGTGTGGCGCGGCGCTGGTCATGCCGAAAACATCAGCTCCAAGAAGCGCGACATCGACCTCGGCCTCGTCATCATCAACAAGCGCAGCCCGGAGATCAGCGACTACCTCGCCCAGCTCGTTCAAACGCTCGCTGATGGCCTCGGAAGTCAGATTGCTGGGCGAAGCCCGAACGGATAACTCCCGTGAAGACCAAGAAATGCACGGCCTGCGGCCGCGACATCCAGAAGCACTTGGTGTCGTGCCCCTATTGCGCGAACGCCAAGTTTCTTGCCGAGGTGAAAAAGCGTGATGCCGAACGTCAGCGCCTATTTGTGGAGCAACCACAGCTATTTCAACAATGCGGAAAATGCAAAAAGATGCACCTCAAAACGGAAAGCTGTCCGCAGTGCCATCCGCTGAAGCGACCCAATACTATCGACGAAATAGCCGGCCTCGTTTTGGGTGGCCTGCTCGTCATCGGACTTCCGCTGTTTCTGGTCGTTCGTGGATGCGCACCTACTACACAAGAAGGAGACTACCGCATCGACGCCTGCAACGCAGCCGTTCAGGTGGTTAGGGAGCAGCTAAAGTCACCCAGCACCGCTGATTTTCCGGGTTGTTGGGCAGGGGATTACACCATTGGGAGCGATGTTGACAAGGTGAATTTCGTCGTCGGTGGATACGTTGATGCCGAGAACTCCTTCGGAGCTAAGCTGCGTACACGTTACATCGTGAAGCTTAGCCGCAGCGGCAGTAGCTTCTCCGTCACGAGCGTCCAGATATTTCAATGAAAGAACCCATTATCGCGGTCAGCGCAGAAGGTGGCAGCATTACCCTGCTAGGAGAAGAAACCAAGCAGGGCTGGGTGTTTCACCGTCAGGTATCCGATTGGACCGCCACGCTCATCGGCGAGCCGGATATCGAGCATGAATCGGAAATAGCCCGGTCATGGGCGGACGCGATCAGGCTGATGGATGAGTACCGCTGGTACAAGCTCATCCCGAGGTCGGTGCATCCGACGTTCCGTGCGGTAGTGTGGAACGAAGTCAGAACATGCGCCGGCCGAGGTCTTCTGTCGGAGCATCGGATGGAAAGTTGGCGAGAGAAATGTGCCCCCACGCCCCACACCGCACCTTGAGCGCCACGACGTTCAAGTGCTGCGCCAACCCAACCCATTACCGCAGCGTGCTCAGAGCGCCACGGCGACACAGAAGCCGTCCAGAACGGGGCATCGCATTACCTACTCCCCCATTGGGAACCGTTGTTCGTCTGCAACCAGTTGCAGAATGATTGCGGGAGCGCTTCGTCCTTGCCATCGTCACGGGAGCCCGTTGATGATTGCCAACGCTTCTTCAGCCGTACATGGCGGATCAGGCGCGATATAGTGAGGTACGGCAACAGTTGCCCCAGCCTCATTTCCTCCATGCTTCGGGCTTTGCTTTTCCTCGCTCTTGGCTTTGCCGTGAGCGGAGGGGCAAGCGTTGCTTCCCTGTTCCATTCCCGAGTTACTTCCTTGTTTGGGGGCAGTCGCTGCGCCTGCTGAGGCATCAGCTTCATCAGCACCTGCAACAGATGCCCCATCTGGCGCAGGCACTGCACCAGCCCCACCGTCTAGCTTGCGATAGGGACTCTTGATATGGGTCAGCGCAGTTAAGATGTACCCATTGGAGTTTCTGCCCTTCACACCGTCCCTCACATACCGCGGCACCCGGCGGATATGTCCTTTCTCTTCTAAGGATTTCAGGCAATATCGGACACCACGCTCGCTAATTCCAGTGTCCGCCGCGATTCGGCCGAGACTCGGGTAGCATCTTCCAGTTAGCTGATTCAAACGCCATGCTAAGTTCATCAGCGTGAGCCGTTCGTGGGGGCTAAGTGACACCGGTTCCCACACCCACTCCATTGCGTCGAAGCTCATGGGGCTCTCAGTGTGTAGGCTGCTGAGGCTTGCTCTGAGCGGTGCTCGCAAGCCGCCCCTGGCCGTTGAGCCACGCATCAAGGTCGGATTTGAAGTAGTAAATCCGGCCACGCTTCACGAACAGCGGCCCGGCACCTGTGCAGCGTTTCATCGCCAGCGTCTTGGGCGACAACCCCAAATACAGCGCCGCGTTCCTGGTATCCATCCGTCCATCTGGAAAAGCCTTAACGATTTGAGATTCGACAGCCATTGGTGTTCTCCGTCTCGCGTTGTCTTGCAGTGTCGTGCATCATACGACATAATCCGCATAACGCAACACCCACAGCCAGCATCGGAGGATCAATGGCCGTCAAATACAAGGTAAACGTCGCGGGTAAAGAGCGCGGCGATGCGCTGAGCATCCGCATCAACACCAAACTCAAGTTCACGCTGGAGCTTTGGGCGCGGCTGGAGCACAAGAACATCTCCACAGTGGTTTCCGAAGCCTTGCAGGGGGCCGTCAAGGAGCGAGCGAACAAACCGGTTGCCCTGAAGGGTGGTTCCCGTCCTTGGGCGGAGTTGATAGAGGAGGTGTGGAATCCCTTGGAATCCGACCGCTTGGTGAAGCTGGCGACGCTCGTGCCGGAAGCATTGAGCGATCATGAGCAGGTGGTCTGGAATCTGATTAAGGAGAACAGCCAATGCTTCAACCGGGGGCAGCCAGACCTTTCGGCGATCCGGAAGGCTTGGGATCAGTTCAACGCCGAGGCCAAGTCACTGCTCGATAAGCAAGGCTAGGTCGGAGCAGAAGATGGCGGTGAAATTCTCCAAGTTGACCCGGCACGCAATCCGTTCCTTGAAACCGGGCGAGGTGCTGACCGAACACGGAATCGAGTTTGCCCGCCTGCCCAACAGCGATGGGCGCTACACGGTCAATGTCATGGTGGACGGACAGCGGATTCATCGCACTGTCGGGAAGGAATCGGACGGCACGACGCGGACGCAGGCCGAGGAGTACATCGAGAAGCTCAGGCGCGATGCCAAGGAAGATCGCCTAGCGTTACCGAAGGGCCGGAAGACTGCCTTGAGCTTCCGGGATGCCGCCGAAAAATATCTGGGGCGTCTGGCGGAAGAAGGCGGGAAAGACCTTGAGAAAAAGAGGGAACGGCTCAACCTGCATCTTGTCCCCTTCTTCGGCGACAAGCCGCTCTCGAAGGTCGCCACCTTCGACGTTGAACGTTACAAGAAGCATCGCCTGAGCGAACCATCAAAGCGGCGGGAGCTTGGCGATAGCGCCCATTCTGAATCGCCAAAATTAACGCAGCCAGGCACAGTCAACCGCGAACTGGCTGCGCTCTCACATCTGTTCAACAAAGCGATTGAGTGGGGCTGGATTGCTTCACGGCCTGCGAAGATTGTGCGCTGCAAGGAAGGTCAGGGCCGAATCACGTATCTAACCGTGGAACAGGCGGACGATCTGCTCGCGGCAGCAAGGGCGGATGGTAGTGCCCTCATCTACCCGTTCATTCTGATCGGACTTGAAACATCCATGCGTCGGAGCGAGATTCTTTCCATTCGACGCGAGCATGTAGACCTGACCAAGCGTGTCGTCTTCATCCCCAAAGCGAAGGCAGGTGCACGGGAACAACCGATTACCGCCCGCCTTGCTGAATATCTCAAGACCTACCTTGCTGAACTACCGGCGGAGAGCCAGTGGCTTTTCGAGTCGCTCGACTCAAAATCAGGACATGTGACCGAAGTGCGGACTCCGTTTCGCCGCGTAGTAATCTCGGCTGGACTGAACCCTAAAGAGGTCGTGCGGCACACGCTGCGTCACACCGCCATCACGCACCTTGTTCAAGCAGGTGTTGACCTGCCAACGGTCAAGAGAATCAGCGGGCACAAGACCCTCGTTATGGTCGAACGCTACGCGCATCAAAGTGGCGCGCACATCCAGGCGGCGATGGACAAGCTCGAAGATCGATATAGCAAAAAAGCGGCCTCAAGCTGACCGTGCGACTGGTCGCCAATGAGAGCAAAAATTCAATGCCGGACTACACAGGAACTACACAAACTCGGAATGGCTGCTCGGCGTCCTCTTTCCGTCTTGCCCGTAACCTCTTGTTTTTTATTGGTGCCCGAACCCGGACTCGAACCGGGATGGCCTTGCGGCCGGGGGATTTTAAGTCCCATGCGTCTACCGATTTCGCCATTCGGGCCGGCGCGAAATGCCGCAGCAGGGGGATTGTAGAAGAGAAAGTTGGAGGCTCGAGCCGGAATTGAACCGACGTACGGGGATTTGCAGTCCCCTGCATAACCACTCTGCCATCGAGCCGCTGCGACGCTGGAATTTTACCCCAGCAAGGTTCCTGTGGCCGCTTTTGCCAAAAACAAGCGCAAAAAGCCCGAATACAGGGTCCTGATACAAAAAAACCTCGTCCAGAAACGAGGTTTTTTCGGGCTAATCATTGGAGCGGGAAACGAGGTTCGAACTCGCGACCTCAACCTTGGCAAGGTTGCGCTCTACCAACTGAGCTATTCCCGCTTGCGAGTTGCGTATTGTAGGGATCGAAAGCCTCTCAGGCAAGCCCTTTTTGGCCAACCCGGCGACTTTCCGCCCATGGGCTGTTCTACCCCTGCGGCGAGCCGCGGAATGAGCCCTCAGGGGCTGTCACGCATCACCGGCCAGGCCGCGCGCAGATACTGGATCATCGACCAGATGGTCAGCGCCGAAGCAAGGAACAGCAGGAAATAGCCGATATCGTAGAGCGGAACCGGTCCCAGCGGCGTCTGCCACAGCATCATGCCGATGGCGGTCATCTGGAACACGGTCTTCAGCTTGCCCAGCAGGCCCACCGCGACGCGGCCGCGCTGGCCCAGTTCCGCCAGCCACTCGCGCAGCGCGGAAATGGTGATTTCGCGGCCGATGATCACCGCCACCAGCACGCCCATCACGCTGCGCGGATCGTCGCGCAGCAGCATCACCAGCGCCACCGCCACCAGCAGCTTGTCCGCCACCGGATCGAGGAAGGCGCCGAAGGCGCTGGTCTGTTTCCACAGGCGGGCCAGGTAGCCGTCGAGCCAGTCGGTCAGCGCGGCGAGAATGAACAGCACCGCCGCCACATGGCGGGCCGGATTCCAGTCCACGTAAAACAAGCCCAGCACGACGGGAATGACAGCGACACGGCCCAGGGTGAGGATGGTGGGAAGGTTCAGCCGCATGGCCCTAGTTTCCGGGTTCCAGCCGTCACTTTCCAGTCAACGGCCGGCCACCGGCCAGAATCCGCGGCCATCCGGGCGTTCCTCCGCCGCATCTGACCCAGCCATTCAATGGAAATGCGCGTAGATGCGCTCCGCCAGCGTGCGGTTGATCCCTTCCACCCGGGCCAGTTCGTCAATGCCGGCCCGCTTCACCTGCGGCAGCCCGCCAAGCGTCTTCAGCAGCGCGCGGCGGCGGGCCGGCCCCAAACCCTCGATCGCCTCCAGGCCGGAGGTCATGCGTGCTTTCTCGCGGCGGGCGCGGTGCCCGGTGATGGCGAAGCGGTGCGCCTCGTCGCGGATGCGCTGGATCAGGTGCAGGGCGGGCGAATCCGCCGGCAGCAGCAAGGGCTGCTCCTGCTCCGGCAGGATCAGCTGCTCCAGGCCCGGGCGCCGTGTCGGCCCCTTGGCGATGGCCACCACGCGCAGCTGGTCGATCTCCAGCTCCGCCAGCGCTTCCAGCGCGGCGCCGAGCTGGCCCTTGCCGCCATCGATGAACAGCACATCGGGACTCTGCACTTCCCCGCCCTTGATGCGCGCGTAGCGCCGCGCCACCGCCTGCTTGATCGCGGCATAGTCGTCGCCGGGGGTGATGCCCTCGATGTTGAATTTGCGGTAGGCCGCCTTCAGGGGCCCTTCCTCGTTGAACACCACGCAGGAAGCCACCGCCTTTTCGCCCATGGTGTGGCTGATGTCGAAGCACTCCAGCCGCCGCGGCGGCTGCTCCAGGTCCAGGGCCTGCTGCAGCTCGACCAGGCGCTGGTCCATGCTGGCGGCCTCCATCATGCGGGTCGACAGCGCCTGCTGCGCGGTGCCCGCCGCCATCTCCAGCAGGCGCTGCTTGACGCCGCGCTCGGGCCGGGCAATGCGCACCTTGCGCCCGGCCTTGGCCGACAGCGACGCCTCCAGCCACTCCGCATCCTCCGGCAGCTCGCTCACCAGCAGCTCCGGTGGCGGCGGCCGCTCCAGGTAGTACTGGGCGATGAACCCGGCCAGCAGCTCATCCATGGCGATGCCCGGCGGATGGCGGGGGAAAAAGCTGCCGTGGCCGAGGTTGATGCCGTCGCGCACCGACACCACCACCACGCAGGTGCTGGAGGGATGCGGCGCGGCCACGATGACGTCCAGCTGCTCGGCGCCGCCGGTAATGGCGCGGTGCTCGCGCACCCGGTTCAAGGCCGCGATCTGGTCGCGCAGCCGCGCCGCCAGTTCGAACTCGAGCTGCGCCGCCGCCTGCTCCATCTCCACTCCCAGCTCGCGGGCCAGTTCGTCGCCCTTGCCTTCCAGCAGGCGCACCGCCTTGGCCACGTCATGGGCGTAGTCCGGCTCGGAGATGAGCTTGACGCAGGGCGCGGAGCAGCGCTTGATCTGATGCTGCAGGCAGGGCCGGCGGCGGTTGCTGAAGAACGTGTCGTTGCACGGCCGCAACAGGAACAGCTTCTGCAGGGTCTGCAGCGTCTCGCGCACCGAACCCGCGCTGGGATAGGGGCCAAAGTACTGGTCCGGTCCGGTCTTGGCGCCGCGATAGAAGGCGATGCGCGGGTACTGGTGCGCGGTGATGCGCACGTAGGGGAAGCTCTTGTCGTCACGCAGCGAAACGTTGTAGCGCGGCGTCTGCGACTGGATCAGCGCCGCCTCCAGCAGCAGCGCCTCGTCCTCGGTATGGGTCAGCGTCACCTCGATGCGGCGGATCTGCCCGACCATGCTCTCGATGCGCGGATTGCCGCTGGCGCGCAGGAAGTAGCTGCCGACACGCTTGCGCAGATTGCGCGCCTTGCCGACGTAGAGCAGCTCGTCGGCTTCGCCGTACATGCGGTAAACGCCCGGCTGCGTGGTCAGCTGGGACAGGAAGGCGCGGGAGTCAAACGGTGCGGACGGCTGGCTCATCGAGCCGCAAGCATACCCAAATTGCGCCCGCGGGACGCCGCCCGCGGCGGGCTCAGGACACGACGCGCCGCGGCTCCGTCTGCCCCATCAGCTGGAACGCGCTGCAATTGCGCCCCTGCGACTTGGCCTGATACAAGGCCTTGTCCGAAGCCTCGATCAAGTCCAGCGGCGTCAGCCTGCGCCCCGGCACGCAAACGGCGATCCCCAAGCTCATGCTGACCCAGGGCGCCACTTCCGAACCCTCGTGCTGGATTTCCAGGGCGCGGATCGAGGCCAGCACCTCCTCGGCGATCTTCAACCCCTCGGGCAGCGGCGTATCCGGCAGCAGCAGCGCGAACTCCTCGCCGCCGAACCGCGCCGCCACGTCGCCGATGCGGCGCGCGCGCGCGGCCAGCGCCGCGGCGACCATTTTCAGGCAGCCATCACCCGCCTGATGACCGTAGCGGTCGTTGTAGCGCTTGAAGTAGTCGATATCGCCCAGGATCAGCGCCAGCGGCTTGCCGTCGCGGACGCCACGCTGCCACTCCAGCTCCAGCGCCACATCCAGCGCACGGCGGTTGGCGATACCGGTCAAACCATCCTGCGACGAAAGCTTCACCAGCGCGCGGTTCACGTCCTGCAACTGCTGGCTCACGTCCAGCAGGCGCTTGCGCATCTCGGTGATGCGCCGCATCGCCAGCAGCTTGGCACGCAGCACCACCGGACTCACCGGCTTGGTGATGTAGTCGTCACCGCCGGCATCGATGCCGCGCGCGATGTCCTCGTCGGCGACACGCCCGCTGAGAAAAATGATCGGGGTCCAGGCGCCGTCGCGCTCCTGGCGGCGGATTTCGCGCGCGGCCGCGTACCCGTCCATGGCAGGCATTTCCACATCGAGCAGCACGACATCCGGCGCTTCACGCTGGTACAACTCCACCGCGCTCGCGCCGTCGGCAGCCTCGATCGCGGGATAACCCATTTCCAGCAGATAGGAGGCAGTCAGCGCCCGCGAAGCGCGGGAGTCATCGACCAGTAGAACTTTCATCCAAGCGCCGCCTCTGTCCAGGATCGGAATCCGTTCCTGCTTATCGGCAGCAGCGGCCGCCAAGTTGAGGGCTGCCGGTGCTGCCCGGTGTTGCGGCGCCGGACGCGCCCAGGCTCCCGACCAGCGGTCGGCGCCCCTATTTCACCGGCACGTAGATGTCGGTCAGCAACTGCGCTTCCGGCGTCTTGCCGGGGTCGCTGACATACTGCTCCCAGGACAGGCCGTTGTCCTGCAGGGCATAGGCTTTCTTGAAGGCGTCAAGCAGCGCATAGGTCTTGCCCATTTCCTTGTAGGAGCCATGGTGCTCGACCTTGAGCAGCGGCCCGGCATAGGTCTGCGCGATCTTGACCTCGCCCGGCTTGCCCTTGACCGTATCCGGCACCTGCGCATCGCTGCGATCCAGCGGGATGCCGGCGTCGAACTCGTACACATTGGCCTGTGGATCCCAGCGCCGCGTCACCGCCAGCGGCGCCCCGGCCTGCTTCAAGCCGGCGGCCGCCATGAAGACCCCCACCTTGGCGTAAGCCGCGCCCAGGGCCTTGGCGATGGCGTCCGGATCGGTACTGCTGCTGCCGGCGACGTAGGCGTAGGCCTGTGCCTTGCCATCCAGCAGCTCCGCCTTGAGCGCGGAAAAGTCGGTCTTGTCGCCAGCCTCGGCCAGGGCCTTGAGCCGGGCCAGGCCGCGCTCGTAGTCCGGGCCGATGCGCCGGCCCATCAGCGGGCCGAAGTAGTGGGCGACGGGATTGCCGCCGAGCGCCACTTGCAGGCTCCAGGTGACCCGCGTCTGCTCGCCATCGCGTTCCAGCGTGAAGACCGCCAGGCTCGGCCGGTCGAAGCCGACGAAATTCAGCCGGGTCTGGACTTCGCTGTACTCGGTGCTGGCGACGATCTCCTGGCTGCCGCTGCCCACGGCATCGTTGCCCTGCCACAGGTAGTGGGCGCCGACGCCATAAGCGGGCCCATCCATCTGCACTTTCATCTGCGGATCCTTGTCCGCCCACGGCGACCATTTGCCGAACTGGCGGAAGCCGTTGACCAGGGCGAAGACCTGCGAAGCAGGCGCCTGGATCTTGATACTGCGCTGCACCGTGACCTTGTCCGGCAATACCAGACCGATGGCGAAGAACAGCGCCACCACCAAAACGAGACCGAGAACGATGTTGCGGAACATGGCGCTCCCCCTTATGTCGTTTGTGACACACCTTATAGCGGGGTGACCCCCGGGACAAGGTGACAGGGTGTGGCACGCCGCCACCGTTCGTCGGCCGCTCCACGGGTTTCTGCCGCGCACATAAAAAAAGGGCCGCAGAGCGGCCCTTTTTTACTGCAACATCAAATGCTTAGTGGAACTGCTCTTCTTCCGTCGAGCCGGTCAGCGCGGTCACGCTGGAGGCGCCGCCCTGGATCACGGTGGTGACGTCGTCGAAGTAGCCGGTGCCCACTTCCTGCTGGTGCGAGACGAAGGTGTAACCGCGGTCGCGCGCGGCGAACTCCGGCTCCTGCACCTTCTCGACGTAGGCGGTCATGCCGCGCTTGGCGTAGTCCTGCGCCAGGTCGAACATGTTGTACCACATGGAGTGGATGCCAGCGAGGGTGATGAACTGGTACTTGTAGCCCATCGCACCCAGCTCGCGCTGGAACTTGGCGATGGTGGCGTCGTCCAGGTTCTTCTTCCAGTTGAAGGACGGCGAGCAGTTGTAAGCCAGCATGGTGCCCGGGTGTGCCTTCTTCACGGCTTCGGCGAACTTGCGCGCGAACTCCAGGTCCGGCGTGCCGGTCTCGCACCACACCATGTCGGCGTAGGGCGCGTAGGCGATGCCGCGGCTGATGGCCTGCTCCAGGCCCTTCTTGGTCTTGTAGAAGCCTTCGCTGGTGCGCTCGCCGGTGATGAACGGCTTGTCGTTGGCGTCGTAGTCGCTGGTCAGCAGGTCAGCGGCCTCGGCGTCGGTACGGGCCAGGATCACGGTCGGCACGCCGTAGACGTCGGCGGCCATGCGGGCGGCGATCAGCTTCTGCACCGCTTCCTGCGTCGGCACCAGCACCTTGCCGCCCATGTGGCCGCACTTCTTGACCGAAGCCAGCTGGTCCTCGAAGTGCACGCCGCCGGCGCCGGCGCGGATCATCGCCTTCATCAGCTCGTAAGCGTTCAGCACGCCGCCGAAGCCGGCTTCAGCGTCGGCCACGATCGGCGCGAAATAGTCGACGTAGCCCTTGTCGCCCGGGCCCACGCCCTTGGCCCACTGGATCTCGTCGGCGCGCTTGAAGCTGGCGTTGATGCGCTCCACCACCTTCGGCACCGAGTCCACCGGATACAGCGACTGGTCCGGGTACATGGACATGTAGCTGTTGTTGTCGGCGGCGACCTGCCAGCCGGACAGGTAGATGGCCTTGATGCCGGCCTTGACCTGCTGCATCGCCTGGCCGCCGGTGAGCGCGCCGAGGCAGTTGATGTACGGCTCGGTGTTGACCAGCTTCCACAGCTTCTCGGCGCCGGCGCGGGCCAGCGTGTGCTCGACCTGGAGGGAGCCGCGCAGGCGGACGACGTCGGCGGCGGTGTAACCGCGCTTCACGTTCTTCCAGCGGGGGTTGGTGGCCCATTCCTTCTCAAGGGCTTTGATTTGCTCGTCACGGCTCATTGCAGCGGTCCTCTTGGGCCTTTAGCCCGGTGGTCAAAAGCGGTTTGGGGGCATCTTGCCCGCCAGTGCCGGAAGGTTCTTGCAAGGAACGTTCCGGCAGCCGGCCTCAATCCAGGTACTCGTACGCCGGCAGGGTCAGGAATTCGACGCAGTCGCTGGCGGTGCTCATGCGCGCGAAGATGCCCGCGGCCTCGGCGAAGCGGCCCTTGTAGAAGCGCTCGTCGCCGAGCTGCTTGCGGTAGGCGCCCAGCTCCTCGTCGATGATGCGCAGCACCAGCTCGCGGCTCACCTTGCGGCCGTCGGCCAGGCTGGCGCCGTGCTTGAGCCACTGCCACACCTGGGTGCGGGAGATTTCCGCGGTGGCGGCATCTTCCATCAGGTTGTGCAGCGGCACGCAGCCGTTGCCGTTGAGCCAGGCCTCGGTGTAGCCGATGCCGACGTTGACGTTGTTGCGTAGGCCGGCCTCGGTGATCTGCCCTTCCGGGCACTGCAGCAGGTCGGCGGCCTTGATGCCGTACTTGAACTTCTTGCCGACCTGGTTGGGCTCCGGCATGTTCTCGTTGAACACGTCCATCGCGATCTGCACCAGGCCCGGATGCGCCACCCAGGTACCGTCGTGGCCGTTCTTCACCTCGCGCAGCTTGTCGGCGCGCACCTTGGCGAAGATCTGCTGGTTCAGTTCCTCGTTGTTCTTCACCGGGATGAAGGCGGCCATGCCACCCATCGCCTGCGCGCCGCGCTTGTGCGTGGTCTCGCACAGCAGCTTCGAGTAGGAGTCGAGGAAGTGCTTGTCCATCGTCACCTGCAGGCGGTCCGGCACGATCCAGTCGGTGCGGTTCCTGAGAGTCTTGATGCAGCTGAAGATGTAATCCCAGCGGCCGCAGTTGAGCGCCACGATGTGGTCGCGCAGCTCGTACAGGATCTCGTCCATCTCGAAGGTGCCCCAGATGGTCTCGACCAGCACGGTGGCCTTGATCGTGCCCTTGGGGATGCCCAGCTCCTTCTGCGCGTCGACGAAGATGCTGTTCCACAGCCGCGCCTCGAGGTGCGACTGCATCTTCGGCAGGTAGAAGTACGGGCCGGTGCCGCGCTTGAGCAGCTCCTTCGCGTTATGGAAGAAATACAGCGCGAAGTCGACGATGCCGCCCGGAGCGGGCTTGCCGTCGATGAGGATGTGCTTTTCCAGCAGGTGCCAGCCGCGCGGCCGCACGATCAGGGTCGCGGTCTGATCGTTCAGCTTGTATTCCTTGCCTTCCGGCGAGGTGTAGCTGATGCTGCGGCGGATGGCGTCGCGCAGGTTGATGTGACCCTGCACCATCAGTTCCCAGGTCGGAGCGGCCGAATCCTCGAAATCCGCCATGAAGCACTTGGCGCCCGAGTTGAGCGCGTTGATGATCATCTTGCGGTCGACCGGACCGGTGATCTCGACGCGGCGGTCCTGCAGGTCCGCAGGAATGCCCTTGATGGTCCACTTGCCGCTGCGGACACTCTTGGTCTCGGGAAGGAAATTGGGCAGCTTGCCGGCGTCGATCCTGGCCTGGCGCTCGACGCGCAAAGCCAGCAGCTGCTCACGCCGCGGGCCGTGCTTGCGCACCAGCTTGGCAACGAACTTCAAGGCCTCGGGCGTGAGTACCTTACGGTACGCCGGGGTCAACGGACCTGTGACTTCAATACCCTTGTTAACGCTCATCCTAAACTCCTGCCTGTTCTTGGGCGCGCGTTCTGACGGCGCCCTTGGGGTGAAGGTGCGCCGCGAAAGGCGCGCATTATACTCAAAAATGAAAATTCCGTTGCAATGCAACAAGGCCAGCGCACAGCGTCACCACGGCCATTGCGCCGGGGCATAAGCTGCGAAGCCAGCCCCTGGCGCGCCGCAACAATTGGAACAATCAAGCTTTTCCTACACTTGCAAAACCAACTTCAAGCGCCGCGGAAGCGCACGGCGCCCGCCGCCCTGGAGTCAGACGGCGACCGCGGCCGGCTGCGACGGCCCCAGGCGCCGATGCAGTTCATGCCGCAGGAACCACAGATTCATCAGCATCTGCACCACGGTGGCGGCCACCGAAAGCAGCCACAGCCACAAGGGCTGGAAGCCGGGTTGATACGACAGCAGCCAGGCCGGCAGCACGATCAGGCCGATGCGCGTGGCCGAACTGATCAGCGTCGGCACGGTGTTGCCCAGGCCCGACAGCACGCCGAAGCAGGCGAACGCCACCGCCACCGCCATCAGGTTGACGCTGATCACGCGCAGGAACACGGTGCCGCCCTGCAGCACGGCCGGCTCCTTTGAAAAGACGCCGATCAGGCCGGTGGGAAACAGCTCGCCCAGCGCAAACAGCACGAAGGTGCACACCAGCCCGATCTTGAGCGAGGCGCCGAAGGTCTCGCGCACCCGCTGGCCCAGGCGGGCGCCATAGTTCTGCCCGGCCATCGCCGCGGCGGCGAAGCTGATCGACATCACCGGCATCATCGCCGACTGCAGCAGCCGCTGGCCGATGCCGAACGCCGCCTGCTCGGCCGCGCCGAACGGCCGCAGCAGCACCGCCACGAACATCATGTAGCAGCCCATCAGGCCGAATTCCGCAGCCGACGGCAGGCCGATGCGCACGATGCGCCAGGCGGTGGCCGGTTGCGTGCGCCATTCCCGCGGCCGCAGCCGCAGATAGGTTTGCGGCCGCAGGAAATACAGCCACAAGCCCAGCACGGCCACCAGCACCGACAGGAAGGTGGCCAGGCCCGCTCCGGCCACGCCCAGCCTGGGCAGGCCTAGCCAGCCGAAAATCAGCAGCGGCGCCAGCCCCATGTTGAGAATGGCGCTGCCGATCTGCGCCAGCGTGCCCGGCTTCATATTGCCGGTGCCGCCCAGGGCCGAGCCCATGATCATCAGCGGGAACTGCAGCGCCATGGAGGGTATGAACCAGTGCAGGTAGGCCAGCGCGTAGGCGGTGGTGTCGGCGTCGGCGCCGAAGGCGCGGCTGTAAGCGCCCTGCCCGAGCCAGGCCACCGCCGCGAACAGCAGCAGCATGACCAGGCCCAGGCCAAGCGCCTGGTTGAAGATGTGGTGCGCCTGCTCGTGGTCCTTGCGCCCTACTGCCTGCGCCACCAGCGCGCGGGTGCCGACGGCGAGCATCTGCGACAGCGCCAGGGTCACCATCATCAGGTTGCTGGACAGCGTTACCGCGGCCTGGGCCGCGGCGCCGAGCCGCCCCACCCAGTACAGGTCGATCAGGCTGTACAGCGTCTGCACCGCCATGCCGACCATCAGAAAGCCGGCCAGGCCCAGCAGCTGGCGCGGGATGGACCCCTGTGTCAGGTCTTTCATAGCGGATGCGGATCTGGAAAAGGCGGCACAGGCTACGCGCACTGCGGCCCGCGGACAACCACTATGGGACAAATTGCGGAAACCGCCGCGCCGGCTTTCTCACCAGCTGACCCGGGCCTCGGGGAAAATCTCCCGGCAACCGCGGCAGGTCGCCGGCACCCGCCGCGCGGCAAGTTCGGCGGCGATCGCCTCGGTGCCCGGAAACAGGTGCGCGTCCTTGATATAGAAGCAAGGCATCTCGACGCCATCGACGTTGAAGTAGCGCAACAGCGGCCGCTCGACGAAGCCGCAGCGGAAATTGCACGGCCCCCAGTTCGACTCGGCGGCGTAGTAGCGGGCGTAGTCGTCTTTCGGCTGCAGCGGCTGCACGATGTGCCGGAAACCGTTCGCCGCGGCGTAATCGCGCAGCGCCTGCAGCGGCTGGCCGAAATCGACGGTGTGCAACACGATGCGCTGCGCCGGCTGCATGACCTCGCGCAACCGCGCCAACCCCGCCAGCACGCGCTCCGGGAACAGGCGACCGGTCTGCCTGGACAGGTCGGCATCCAGGGTATCGAGCGACACGCCGATGCGCGGGAAGCACTCCGCCACGCGTTGCGGCGAATCGATCAGGGTGGCGTTGGTGATGGTGTACGGCACCATGCCGCCCCGGCAAAGCCGGTCCACCATGTCCCAGAAGTGCGGGTGCAGGAACGGCTCGCCCTCACCCTGCAGGGACACCGGGCTGCCCGGCGGGATTCGCGCGAATATGGAATCGAACAACGCCAACGCCATGTTGCGCTGCGCCATGTTGCGCCCGGCGCAATAGAAGCACTCGAAGTTGCAGCGGGTGGTGATTTCGATCTGGTGGAGCATGCCGGCCTCCCGGTACCGGCATCACCATAGCGCGTTCCGCAGCCGGAGCGCCTGCCCGGAGAGGCTGCGATGAGCCCCGCCAGGGCAATCAGTTGTGGATCGGCTGGTCGGAAACCACGATGCCGTCGGCGTCGGCGTAAAGCCAGGCCCCCGGCTTGAAGGTCACGCCGGCGAAACTCACCACCTTGTCGGCCTGGGCCGAGTGCAAGCCCTTCTCGCTCTTGCGCGGGTGCAGCCCCATGGCCTTGACGCCGAGGTCCTGGCTGGCGATCTCCTCGGAGTCACGGATGCAGCCGTTGACCACGATGCCGGCCCAGCCGTTCTTCACCCCCAGCGCGCCCAGGTTGCCGCCGACCAGGGCGCAGCGGCGCGAGCCGCCGCCATCGACCACCAGCACGCGGCCCTCGCCCGGCGTTTCCAGCGTGGCGCGGACCAGGGCGTTGTCCTCGAACACCTTGAGGGTCTTGATCGGACCGTGGAACGCCAGCCTGCCGCCGAAGTCGCCGAATTCGGGATCGCAGACCTGGGCTTCGGGGTGGGCGTCGGAAAGGTCGGTGGTGGCGTAGCTCATGTCGGGTTCTCGCGTGCGGAGGGAATCAAGGGGTGGCGCGCCGGGCCAGCAGCGGCACGGCCAGCGCAAACAGGCTCAGGCCGATGAAGGCGAACAGGGTCCACTCCGGCAGGGCGATGCCCAGCCACTGCGCGTCGATCTTGGCGCAGCTGCCCTCGCCCTTCAGCACATAGGTGACCACGTTCTGCAGCGGCATCATCTTCATCAGGTAGTCCAGCGTCGGCCCGCAGGCCGGCACCTGGTCCGGCGGCAGCGACTGCAGCCACACCTGGCGGCCGGAGATGCCGGCCCCGATCAGCGCCGCCAGGCCCGCCAGCGCGGCATAGGCCCAGCGCCCGCCGCCGCGCGGACCATGCAGCGCGCCGAGCAGGAAGAACAGGCCGCTGCCGACCATGGCGATGCGCTGGAAGATGCACATCGGGCACGGCTCGAAGCCCTTGACATGCTGCAGGAACAACGCAAAGCCCATGCCGCCCGCACAACCCAGGAAGCCGAGCAGGGACAGGCCGCGAAAGCTGAATCTCGTCATGGAGGTGAAGATGGAGAAGGCCGCAGAGGCCGGGACGGCGCAATGACCGCAGATTAACGGCTGGAGTTCCGGGTCGCAACGCGGCAGCGGTCACCGGCGCTGTACCTGACGAATGCCAGGGTGGATACTGCGGCAACGGCAGCAGAAGAAAAAAAGGGGGAGCTTGCCCAATGAAGCCGCTGAGCCCGATGGACGCGATGTTCCTGTGGATGGAGCACCGGCGCCAGCCGATGCACGTGGCCGGCCTGCAACTCTATACGCCGCCGCCGGACGCCGGACCGGATTTCATCCAGGAACTGGTGGAAGCCTTCCGCCAGCACACCGAAGCCCAGCCGCCGTTCAACCTGCGCCCGGTGTTCAAGCTCGGCCACTGGTTCTGGGAGGAGGACGAGGAGTTCGAGCTGGACTACCACCTGCGCCACTCCGCCCTGCCGCGCCCCGGCCGCATCCGCGAACTGCTGGCCCTGGTGTCGCGCCTGCATGGCAGCCTGATGGACCGCAGCCGGCCGCTGTGGGAGCTGAACATCATCGAAGGCCTGGCCGATGGCCGCGTCGCGGTCTACGTCAAGGTGCATCACGCCATGTTCGACGGCGTCGCCGCCACGCGCATGCTGCAGAGCTCGCTGTCCGAAGACCCGCAGGAGCGCAAGCCGCCGGTGTGGGCGCAGTCGCCGCGCCGGCGCGGCACCAAGGCCGAGGTGGCGCCGGTGGCGCGCAAGCTGCTGCAGCCGCTGTTCGACGCGGTACGCCTGGGCAAGGACATCGCCCCGGGCATCGGCAGCGGCCTGTGGGAGATCGTGCGCTCGTCGCAGTCCAATCCGGCGGACGCGCAGCCGTTCCACGCCCCGGCGACCATGTTCAACGTGAAGATTTCCGGCTCGCGCCGCTTCGCGGCGCAGTCCTACTCGATCGAACGGCTGAAGAAGCTGGGCAAGCGCAACGGCGCCACCCTCAATGACGTCAGTCTGGCGATCTGCGCCGGCGCGCTGCGCAAATACCTGCTGGCGCACGACGCGCTGCCGGACAAGCCGCTGATCGCCATGGTGCCGGTGTCGACCCGGGCCGAAGGGCAGGAGGGCGGCAATCAGGTCAGCATGATCCTGGCCAACCTGGCCACCCATGTCGATGACCCGGCGCAGCGGCTGCGGCTGATCATGCAGTCCACCAGCCAGGGCAAGGACCGCATCGGCCGTATGTCCAAACTGCAGCAGATGGCCCACGCCGCCGCCATGGCCACGCCGCTGGGCGCCACCATGCTTACCGGCCAGGCCGGCCGGCGCCCGATCTTCAACGTCGTCATCTCCAACGTGCCCGGCCCGAAAAAGCCGTTGTACATGAACGGCTTCCACCTCGACGAAACCTACCCGATCTCCATCCCCTTCGACTACGCCGCGCTCAACATCACCCTCAACGGCTGCTGCGATCATCTCGGTTTCGGCTATACCGCCTGCCGCCGCTCGGTGCCGGCGCTGCAGCGCATGCTGGACTACACCGACGAGGCCTTACGCGAGCTGGAAGGGGCCTGAGCGGACAGCGCCGCTTCGGGGTACCCTGGGCGCCTTTTCCGGCGAGCGGAGCAGACGCAGTGAGCCTGAGCGTACGCATCGAACAATATGGCGGCCCGGAAGTGCTGCGGCTGGTGGACAACCCTTTGCCGGCGCCCGGACCGGGCCAGCTGCGGCTGCGGCATCAGGCCATCGGCCTCAACTTCATCGAGATCTACCAGCGCAGCGGCGTCTATCCAGTGCCGCTGCCCAGCGGCCTGGGCACCGAAGGCGCGGGCACCGTCACGGCGGTCGGCCCGGACAGCGGCGGCTTTGCCGTGGGCGACCGGGTCGCCTACGCCGGAGGACCGCTCGGCTCTTACAGCGAGGAGCGGCTGTTACCGGCCGCCAATGCCGTGAAACTGCCGCCCGGCGTCAGCGCCGAGGCCGCCGCCGCGCTGATGCTCAAGGGCATGACCGCCTGGTACCTGCTGCAGCGGACTTTTCCGGTCCGCCCCGGCCACACCCTGCTGGTACACGCCGCCGCCGGCGGCGTCGCCAGCGTGCTGGTGCCCTGGGCCAAGCACCTCGGCGCCACCGTCATCGGCACCACCGGCTCCGCCGAAAAGGCGCAACTGGCCCGGGCAGCGGGCTGCGACCAGGTGATCCTGTACCGCGAGCAGGACTTCGCCAGCGAAGTGCGCCGGCTCACCGGCGGCGCCGGTGTGGACGTGGTCTACGACTCGGTGGGCAAGGACACTTTCGCCGGCTCGCTCGACTCGCTGAAGCGTCGCGGCATGATGGTCAGCTTCGGCAACGCCTCCGGCAAAGTGCCGCCGTTCGAGCCGCTGCTGCTGTCGGAAAAAGGTTCGCTGTTCCTGACCCGGCCGACGCTGGGACACTACGTCGCCACGCGCGAGGAGCTGGAAACTGCGGCGGCGGCCTTGTTCGAGGTGATCGCCGCCGGCGTGGTGCAGCCGCAGATCCGCCAGCGCTATCCGCTGCAGGAAGTGGCCAGGGCGCACACCGAGCTGGCGGCCCGCCGTACCACCGGGAGCAGCGTGCTGCTGCCTTAGACGACGGGATTCGGGAGTCGGGAGTCGTAACAGCCGCTTCGGCCTTGCCTCTACGATTCCCTATTCCCGATTCCCCATTCCCAAAGATTTACGCAGCAGCGTAAATCTGATGGCTGTGGTGGGTCTTCGGCTCCCACATCTCGATGCCGCGCTCGATCTCGGCCAGCTGGATCAGGCTGTCGCCGGTCAGCGAGGCGGTATCAACGAAGGCCGCTTCCAGCACGCGGATGACACCGCGGATGTTGCCGTGCCAGCGGCATTCGCGCATCGCATTCCAGCCGTCCAGGCTGATGCCGGTGGGCGCCTTCCAGTCCTTGCACGGGGCGGCCAGCCGGGCCAGCGCGCTGGCCACGACCGCGATCATGTCCTCTTCGCGGCGGAACAGCTCCGGCACCTCCAGGCGCGCCGCCCCCAGACGGGTGAATTCGTCGAGGTTGACGCCGCTCTGCAGGTGCGCCCAGCTGCGGTTGGTGGCGTAGAGCAGCGCGCACTCCATCTGCCGCTTGGCCGAAGCGCCGTAGGGCATGTACTGCCCCTGGTCCAGCACCTCCATCAGCACTTCCATCACGGCGCCGGCGATCTCATGGCTCTCGTCCATGAAGCAGACGCCGTCGCGCGCCGTGGTCAGGGCGCCGTTGCGCGCCGCGGCGCCGGGGAAGGCGCCGGAGACGTGGCCGCACAGCAGCGACTTGATCGCCGCCTTGTCGCCGACGTTTTCCGCCGCCAGGTTCACCGCCACCCACTGGCCCAGGCCGCGTACCAGGTAGTAGTAGTAGGCCAGCGTGGTCTTGCCGCTGCCGGGGCCGCCCATCAGGATCGCGCGGGTCACGCCGTTGCGGGCGAAGCCGCGCACGCGCGCCACCAGGGTCTGCAGCTCGGGGCTGAAGACGTAGAAATTCTTGTAGACGCTGTTCTCGATTTCAGCCGAGGCCGGCATGCGGATGACATTTTCCTCGGTCACCCGCAGCATGCGCTCCGGCAACTGCCGGGCGATGGCGCTGATGTCGCCGCCGACCATCAGGCGCATGCCGGACAGGCGGCCGGCGATGGCGCGCTTGTCCAGCCAGTTGCCCAGCGCCACGAACTGCGACGTGTAGATGGCGACGATCAACACCGAGTGACGGCCGTTGCGGCGCGCTTCGATGACCCGGTCGGCGATGCTGTCGAGCTGCGAGGGGTCGACGAACAGGCTGAGCACGAAGTCGCTTTCCAGCGGCTGCTCCGCGCCCTGCTCCAGGGGGGAAATGAACTCGAAACGCTGGCCTTCCGGCACGTGCTTCTGCAGCAGCGCCAGGCCCTCGCGGTCGGTGCGCAGCACCTCCTGGCCCACCACCGTCAGAAAAGCCGGCGGCCGGTTGTCGACCACCTGCGGCTGCTCTACCTTGGAACCAATCCGAAACATCGCCGCATCTCCCCTGGACCGTCGAGCTGAGCAAGCTAGGCTAAGGGACGCAGCCGGCCACCCTTCGGGCTGCCGACGAACAGGCGCCCGATACCGACGAGCGGTTCAGGTTGGCTGTTCCGGTACGTCCCCCGTCGCGCGCCGGACGCTGCCGCCACACGACGAAAACTTTCGTCACTGCCGGGTATTGTCACCCATGACCCGCGGTGCCACTGCCCGACAGTTCACACTAGGGCCTGTTAACACGGATTGGGTCGCTGCGACGGCGGCTATTTTTGCGCAGCAACGCAGCGATCCAATCCGTGTTAACAGGCCCTAGACAGAATAGCAGCCCGGCGGCGTCGATGCCGGGGTTTTTCCGATGCTAAGGCATTGTCCGGAAAAGTGTTACCCGCCACCCCCACCCGGTCCCTTGATGCCACCGCTGGTGAGGCCCGCGGGATCGAGCAGCTCCTTCAACTCATCGGCGTGCAGCTTGGTGTTCTCGCGCGCCACGTCCAGGATCGGCCGGCCTTCCTTGTAGGCCTGCTTGGCGATGGCGGCGCCCTTTTCGTAGCCGATGACGCTGTTCAGGGCGGTGATCAGGATCGGGTTGCGCGCCAGCGCGGACTTGATCTGGGGCTCGTTGACGGTGAACCCGGCGATGGCCGAATCGGCCAGCAGGCGCGACACGCTGGCCAGCAGCTCGATCGATTGCAGCAGGTTGTAGGCGATCACCGGCAGCATCACGTTGAGCTGGAAGTTGCCGGCCTGGCCGGCCACGGTGATGGTGGCGTCGTTGCCGATCACCTGGGCCGCAACCATCACGGTGGCCTCGGCGATGACCGGATTGACCTTGCCCGGCATGATGCTCGACCCGGGCTGCAGGGCCGGCAGCGCGATTTCGCCCAGGCCGGCCAGCGGGCCGGAATTCATCCAGCGCAGGTCGTTGCCGATCTTGGTCAGCGACACCGCCACCGTCTTCAGCGCGCCGGACAGCTCCACCGCCGCATCCTGGCTGGACAGGCTTTCGAAGTAGTCCGGGCTCGGCTCGAAGGCAATGGTGGTGCGCTTGGCCAGCAGCTTGGCGAATTTGACTCCGAACTTGGGGTGGGCGTTGATGCCGGTGCCTACCGCGGTGCCGCCCTGGGCCAGGCGGCGGATGCGCGGCCCGCAGGCCTTGAGGCGGTCGATGCCGTTGTGGATCTGCTGCGACCAGCCGCCCAACTCCTGGTCGAAGCGCACCGGCATCGCGTCCATCAGGTGGGTGCGGCCGGTCTTGGTGACGCCCTTCAGGCTCTTGGCCTTCTTGTCGATGGCCTTGCCCAGGTGCTTGAGCGCCGGGATCAGCTGCTCGCGCAGCGCCAGCGCCGCGGCGACGTGGATGGCGGTGGGGATGGTGTCGTTGGAGGACTGGCCCAGGTTGACGTGATCGTTGGGGTGCACCTTGCCGTGCACCACCCGGCCGGCGAGGTGGGCGATGACCTCGTTGGCGTTCATGTTGGTGGAGGTGCCGGAGCCGGTCTGGAACACGTCGATCGGGAACTGCGCGTCGTGCTTGCCGCCGGCCACTTCCAGCGCCGCCGCGACGATGGCCTGGGCGATGGCCTCGTCGAGCAGGCCCAGTTCGGCGTTGACCTCGGCCGCCGTGGCTTTGATCAGGCCCAGCGCACGGATCATGCCGCGCGGCATGCGCAGGCCCGAAACCGGGAAGTTTTCGACCGCGCGCTGCGTCTGGGCGCCCCAAAGCGCTTGCTCCGGCACGCGCAGTTCGCCCATGCTGTCGTGCTCGATGCGGAAACCGCTCGCTGCAGCCTGCTTGGTCATCAGTCCGACCCCTGGGTTACGGATCATGCCAGGGCCAGCGCAAACCGATACCCCGCCCCGGTCAGCTAAAATGAACACCGAATCTTAACAAACGCAGATTACACGATGAATTTGACCTCGCTCACCGCGCTATCGCCGATTGACGGGCGCTACGCCGAAAAAACTTACGGCTTGCGGGCCATTTTCAGCGAGTACGGGCTGATCCGTTACCGTGTGCAGGTGGAGGCGCGCTGGCTGGAAGCCCTGGCGGCCCATCCCGGCATTCCCGAGGTGCCGGCGCTGTCGGCCGAAGCCAGGCAGCGCCTGCACGTGGTCGCCGACCAGATCGAGGTGCAGGACGCCCAGCGGGTCAAGGTGATCGAGGCCACCACCAACCACGACGTCAAGGCGGTGGAGTACTACCTCAAGGAAAAGATCGCCGGCAACGAAGAGCTGTCCGCGATCAAGGAATTCATTCATTTCGCCTGCACTTCCGAGGACATCAATAACCTGGCCTACGCCCTGATGCTGCGCGACGCGCGCAGCCAGGTGCTGCTGCCGGCGCTGGACAAGCTGATCGGCTCGCTGTCGGCCCTGTCGCGGCGCTATGCCGAGCAGCCGATGCTGGCCCGCACCCACGGCCAGCCGGCCAGCCCGACCACGCTGGGCAAGGAGATGGCGGTGTTCCCGCAACGCCTCAAGCGCCAGCGCCAGCAGCTGGCCGAGGTGGCGATCCTGGGCAAGATCAACGGCGCGGTGGGCAACTACAACG
>CAYVKA010000005.1:0-12989 GCA_964451925.1 uncultured Nevskia sp.
TCACCGCCGACGTCGACAAGAAGCTGGCCCTGGCTTACGAGAAGGATCACAAGCCCGGTGCCGCCGCCGAGGTCTACGCGCGCCTGGCACAGCGCCCGGGTGAAAGCGAGGACAACCGCCGCGATGCCGCCTGGCTTTCCGCAGCGCTGTATGACCAGGCGCAGCTCACCCAGCCCGCGCTGGCTGGCTACCAGTCCTACATCAAGGCCTACGCGCAGCCGCTGGATCGCGGCATCGAGGCACGGCAGCGCCTGGCGACGCTGACGCTCGGTGACAGCACCCAGCACCAGCACTGGTTGCACGAGTTGATCAATGCCGACGCCGGCGCCGGCTCGGCGCGCAGCGAACGCAGCAAGCTGGCCGCAGCCCAGGCGCAGCTGGAACTGGGCCGCATCGACGCGGCGGGCGCGCGCAGTGTCGCGCTCAACGCGCCGCTGGCCGCCAGCCTGGCGCGGCGCAAGCAGGCCACCGAAAGCGCCATCAGCGGTCTCAATGCGGCGGCTGGTTATGGTTATGCCGAGGTCACCACCGCCGCCACGTATGAGATCGGCGCCGTCTACCGCGATTTCGGCCAGGCCCTGCTGGATTCCGAGCGCCCGGCCAAGCTCAAGGGCGACGAGTTGGAGCAGTATCAGCTGCTGCTGGAGGAGCAGGCCGATCCGTTCGAGCAGAAAGCGATCGAGGCGCACCGCGCCAATCTGCAGCGCTTCGGCCAGGGGGTGTGGAACGACTGGATCCAGAAGAGCGCCACGCAGCTGGCCGAACTGGCCCCGGCCCAATACGGCAAGAACGAGCAGCGCGAGAACGCCTATGAAGCTCTTCGCTAAAGCCGGCACCGCCGCGCTGCTGCTGTTGCTGACGGCCTGCAGCGCTCCGGCGCCGCACTACTACGGCTCCCCGCCGGCCGCGCCGGTGGCTCCGGCCGCAGCCGCCGCGCTCCCGGCGGCCAAGCCTGATCCGGCCAAAGGCGATCCGGAACAGCGCTTCCAGGCCGCGCTGAAGCTGATGAGGGAGCAGCAGCCGCAGGATGCCAAGGACGCGTTCGCCAAGCTGGCGCAGGACTTCCCGCAATATTCCGGCCCGCTCAACGATCTCGGCGTCTTGCAGGCGCAGGGCAAGCAGCGCGACGAAGCCATCGCCAGCTTCGCCCGCGCCATCGCCGCCAACGGCAGCAATGCCTTTGCCTACGGCTGGCTCGGTATTCTCTATCGCGAGAGCGGCGACTACGCGCGCGCCGAACAGGCCTATCGCAAGGCCATCGAGCTGAAGCCGGATGATGCCGCCGCCCATCTCAACCTCGGCATCCTCTACGACCTGTACCTCAAGCGTCCTGGCGACGCGCTGGCACAGTACCGCCAGTACCAGAGCCTGGCCGGAAACGGCAACCTGATGGTGGGCGTGTGGATCAAGCAGCTCGAACTGAAGATGCAGCCGACCAGCGTGGCTTCGAGCGCCACCGCCGCTGGAGCCTTGCAGTGAAGCGCCGTCGCGCAATGTTGCTGGCCGGCCTGCTGCTGGCCGTGGCGTGTTCCGCCGCCGGTGCCGGTTCGTCCAAAGCGCCGGCCGCCGCCGGCCCGTCCGAGACGCCGGCGGTGGACACCATGAAGCAGGCGCAAGCCGGCGAGGGGGGCACCACCATCGTCGGCGAGCGTGATTCGGAAGTCGGCCTGTATCTGACGCCGTGGAAAGAGGAGCACGCCGACAATATCGATCCTCCGCCCAGCCTGCTTGACGAGCCGCCGCAGCCGCTGGACGCGCACAGCTTCGCGCAGCATTTGCGCGATGCCGCCACGATCAGTGCCTACCGGCGCGAATTGCGCCTGCCCAACCGCTGATCGGGGCGCGCCATGTCCACCTATGCCGCGCCGGTTCATCTCATCCGCTGGGACAGCTGGATTCTTGCTGATGAAGCGGATCGCAGGTTTCGCCGTATCTGCGCCGCTACTGCGGCGCCGCTGCTGACGCTGGCCTTGTTGCTCACTCTGTGGCAGCTGCAGCAGCCGCCGACCGTGCCGAAGCCGTCGCCGCCTCCCAAGCGCTATGTCGAGCTGTTGCCGCCGAAGATGCTGGCCCGGACGCAGCCGCAGCCGGAGGCGCAGAAGAGCAAGCCCAGGGCGCCATCGCACAGTGAGCAGGCGCGTGCCGCGGCGCAGCCAGCGGCCGCCCCGAGCGCGCGCGAGGTGGCACAGCACTCGGGCCTGCTGCAGCTGCGCGACCAGCTGGTCAGTCTGCGCAGCCAGTCGCTCGGTGCCTTGGGCAGCCAGCATCTGGTTTCGACGGCGGCGAGCAGCGATACCCGCACCAGCGCACTCTATGCGAATGGGCTTGCCGGCGGCGCGGCCGCCACCAGCGGCGGCATAGGCGCCGGTGGCAGCGTCAGCGCGGGGCAGGGCGGCACCGCTTTGGGTGCGCGCCGCACCGGGGGTGTGCAAGGGGCGCTGGCCGGCTTGGGCGGTGGCCCCGGTGCGGCGGCGGGCAACGGTCGCGGCGCCAGCCGCAGCCTGGCCGAAATCCAGGAAGTGTTCGACCGCAACAAGGCGCCGATGGTCGCCATCTATAATCGCAGTGCCAGGCAGACGCCGGGTATGGACAGCGGCCGGATCGTGCTCAGCCTGCTGATTGCGCCGGATGGATCGGTGACCAGTTGCAGCATCGTTTCGAGCAGCTTCAACAGTCCCGAGCTTGAGCAGAAAATCCTGGCCCGCGTCCGCCTGCTCAACTTCGGCGCCAAGAACGTGCCGCCTTTCAGCTATCCGAACTATCCGATCAGTTTTGTGGCTTCGTGATTTCAAGTTTCGTGCGGTGATTGGCATCATCGCTCAAAACATGGCATGTAGATTGCTATAATTGATTCTGACACGAAGCGGACCATGAGGTCCGCTTCCGCAGGACACCGACGTCCACGTGAACGGCACCGTTGCCGCCAGCGTGGACGTTTTTTTTGTTTCGCGGTTTTGCACTCGGCAGTTGCCGCGCCGATGAGGGACGTTTTGAACCGGGACGATTGAATTCACCGCTTTCCCCGCAGCGCCAGAGCTGGTTTTGCCCCCACAGTCTCTGGTTACTTGGCTGCGGCGTGCTCACAAGGCGCGCCGCAGCTTTCTTTTGATTTCTGGTGCGGTGCATCCGGCATCTGCGGAGTTGGAATTCGCATGACCAGATTCTTGGATGATCATGAGGCGGAGCTTCATCCGGCATGGACCGCGGCGCCGCCGATACCGGGCGTGTGGCGCGTGCCGATGCTCGGCCTGTTGATGCTTCTGATGCTGCTGGGGGCGGCCTTGCTGCCGTCGATGAAACAGGCAGTCGCAGCGTTCGCCAATCCCGGTATCAAGGATGATCTGGGCATCGAGCTGTCCGACGGGCGCCGGCTGAGCTGCGAACGCTGCCGCAGATGGATCACCAGCCTTCAGCACCGCGCCCTGCCGGCTGAAACGGGGCGTCCGGCCGTGGTGTCCCCGCCGGGCCGGAAATCGCCACCGAAGCCGGTTGCAACCGCGAGGAGAGAGCCCGAATGGCCAGTCCGCGCCTTGGCTCACAGTGTGCCGCGTCGTTCCGGTGGTGCGGGCTTTGGCGCCGACTTCGAGGTGCTGTTGCCGCGCTATCGGGGTGATTTCGAGCGGGCGGCGCAGCGCAATGGACTCGATTGGCGTCTCCTTGCCGCCGTCGGCTACCAGGAGTCGCGCTGGAATTCACAGGCCGAAAGTCCCACAGGCGTGCGCGGCTTGATGATGTTGACCACCGACACCGCCCATGGCCTGGGCGTGAATCGCGAAGATGCGGCGCAGAGCATTGCCGGCGCCGGCCGTTTGCTGCAAAGCCTGTTTGAGCAGCTGCCGCCGCAGATCCACGAGCCGGACCGGACCGCAATGGTGCTTGCCGCCTACAATCAGGGCATAGGCCACCTGCTTGACGCGCGGGATGTTGCAGTCAATCTGGGTGGCGATCCCGATCGGTGGTCCGATGTGCGGATGGCTTTGCCGTTGCTGAGCGATGTGGAATGGCAGAAAACCACCAAGTACGGCTTTGCCCGCGGCGCCGAAGCCGTGGCCTTCGTCGATAGCGTGCGCGCCTACTACAACCGGCTGACCGCGATGACCCAATCCGGCGCGCTGCGCAAGACGCATGCTTCATCCGGCGGCAATCGCAGCACGGTCCAATGACGGGGATCAAACGAGTTGTTGGAGAAGCATCCTCGCCATGCGCCGTGACGCATCGGTCAATGCCGCAATCCCTTCACCCGCACCCTGAAACTCATCGCTGGGCCCGGCGTGGGCGCCATCTTGGTCTTGAGTTGGTAGTCCGGCGGGTCCAGTTCCAGCTCGTACAGGTGGAATAGCCGGGCCATCGACAGCGCCAGCTGCACCTCCGCCAGCGTCTTGCCCAGGCAGGTGTGCGGGCCGCGGCCGTAGGGCGAATAGGCGCCCGGCTGCATGTGCTCGGCGCGCGGCTTCTCGTAGCGGTCGACGTCGAACTTCGCCGCCTCGGGGTAGTATTCGTCCATGAAGTGCGGCACCACGGCGCTGACGTAGAGCATGTCGCCCTTGCGGATGGGGTGTCCCTCGAACTCGAAGTCCTGCACCACGGTGCGAATCTGCGCCACGGCGATGGGGTAGAGCCGCATGCTTTCCATGATGGCGCCGTTGAGCACCGGCAGGTTCCTGAGCAGGTTGTCCTCGTCGAGCGGGCCCGCGGCAAACAGCGCGTCGACTTCCTGGTGGATGCGCGCCAGCACCTCGGGGTGCTTGAGCACCATGTAGATGGTGACGGCGGTGGTGTTGGCCACCGTATCGAGGCCGGCGACATAGGGGCCAGTGACGGCGACGATCAGGTCATTGGTCGGCAGGACCGACGGATCCTTCGCATGCGCGGCCATGATGTCGTCGATCAGGTTCATCTTCTCGTCCGGCACCTGGCCGACACGCTGCTTCGCCTCCTCGATCATGCGGTGACCCAGTTCGACCACGCGCGCCTTGGCGCGGCGGTACTCCGGCGCCCACAGGTAGAACCTCGGCCTTTGCCGCGTCACCAGCACATTGAGGATGTAGAGGATGGCGGTGCGGATGTCGCGGATGTACTCGACCGGGGTGGCGCCGGTCAGCAGCGGCCCCAGTGTGCCCACCGCCATGTACTGCATTGCCTGCACCACCGGCACGCGCGCGCCGGGCCGCCAGTCGCGGGCGTAGACCTTGTCGAGGATCTGCACCAGCTCGTCGTAACGGCCTTTCACCGATTCCTTCGAGTAGCCGCGGCGCATGATGTCGCGCAACTGCTTGTGTGATTCGCCGTCCTCGCTGACCAGAGCGCGCTTGGCGCCGTACTCGGTGAGCAGGCCTTCCCAGAACTGGCGCGAGCGCAGGCAGTCCTTGCCGGTGCGCGAGCCCAGCAGGTTGGCGGCCTCGACGCCGGCCAGCAGCAGGTAGCTCTGATTCAGAATGCGCATCTCGCACACCGGGCCGTACTTGCGGTAGCACTCGACGAAGAAGCGCACCGGGTCGCCGGTGAGGGAGAACAGGCTGCCGATCAGGGGCAGGCCCGGCACCTTGGGGATGGCGCGCGGGGCAGGTATGGAAGGGGCGGTGGACATGGGAATGTTCCTGGTACGGCGGGAGCCATCCCGCCTGTCGCGGAGGGCAGGATGACCCCCGCCTGCGTGGATGCAGCCTTACCTGCCGGCCTTGAGCCAGCGGACCTGCCGCTCCTGCGCCGCCAGGTACAGGCCCATGGCGAAGCCGAAGCTGGTGAACAGGCTCAGCACGAAGTAGATCCAGGGCTGCTTCAGCCCGCGTCTCGGCCCGTCAATGATCGTCCACAGCGGGAACAGGAAGACGTTGGCGGTGATCAGATCCTGCGAGCCAGAGCCGGCAGCGGGGTTGGTGAACAGCTTCCTGGTGTAATCGATCCAGCCGGCCTGGGCCGGATCGGCCATGACGTACTCGATGTTGAAGTGCCAGCCGATGCAGACCGAGGTGACGGCAATGAGGTAGTACAGTGCCTCGAGGAACGAGACGCGCGCTCCGCTCCATCCCGGCTTGTACAGGTAGGCGTTGAACCAGAAGAACAGGACCAGGCAGAACAGGCCCAGTCCGGCGTGGATCAGCAGTGACATCATGACGGCTCTCCTCCGTGGTCACATTTTTTTGGGTGCCGCTATTTCTGGCGTGCCTGCGCTCCGGCGTTCACGGCCGCCAGCCACGGCAAGGTCTCGCCGCGCCGCGCGGCGATGCCGGCGACCAGGGCGTCGAGGGATTCCTGCCATTGCCGCGGATCGATGCGCAGATAGGCGGGCAGGGCGCTGCGCACCAGCGGCAGCTCGTGCGGTGCGCGGCGTGCCAGTGCTGCGCGGATCGAGGTCTCGTGCGAGGCGCCGCCGCTGTAGCCGGACTTCATCGCGGTGGCGCTGACCGCCGCGCCGATCGCCAGCATGGCGACCGCGTGATGCACGCGGATGCCCTCCGCCGGTTCGAAGCCGTGCGGGGTTAGCGCGGCGAGGAACTGCTCGACGAAATCCATTTCGCCGTCCGGCCCCAGGGTGCCGTTCATCACCTCGCAGATCAGCTGCGGCTCGGCCACAAACAGCTCGACCATGCCATGGGCGCAGTTCTTGACCACGTCGGACCAGTGGGTGGCGGCGCCAGCCGGTTGCTGGCGGCGCACGGTCAGCTGGATCGCGGCCAGCTTCACGATTTCATCGCGGTTGTGGACGTGGCGATACAGCGCCGGCACGGTGACGCCCAGGCGGCTCGCGACCTCGGCCAGGGTGACGCGCGACAGGCCGATCTCGATGGCCGCAGCAACGATGCCTTCCGCGCTGACGCGCGGCGGGCGGCCGCGGGCGGAAGTGGTGGTGCGTCGGCGCAATGCGAGTCCGGCCATTGCCGCAGAACCTTTCGATCATTAATTAATCTATTTCACAAATTAATTAATTAAATTAGCCAATGCAAGCCAGGCAAATACCAGGGCTAGTTCATGTGTGCTCAAACCATTGAATAATAACGTGATAAAGATGCGTGCCCGGCTCGCCCTGCGATGCTGCCGACGAGGTTGCACCCGGCGTGGTTGGGGTCCATCAGTCTCATGGAAAATGCTCCCTTGCGCGCGTTCCGGCAGCCCCCCGCTGAAAAAAGGGGGCGGGCCATGCCCGCCCCCTGATCTCAGTAACCCAGCTTCGCTCGCAGCTGTGCCGCCGCGTTCCTGGTGCCGTAGAGGTTGGGGTGGACCGGAGTCACGACTTGTCCGGCATCGGTGGGGTTGAAGCCTTCCACCCAGCGCACACCGCTCGGCTCGCACATGTCGTGACCCACGCTCGAGGTGTAGGTATCGACGAACTCCACGCCGTTGGCGGCAGCAGCGTTCGCCAGCGCCTGGTTGAGCAACTGGTTGACATGGTCCAGGTATGGCACGTCGCCCGCGGCGATGGTGACGCCGTAGTTGAAGTAGCAGCTGGTAGTGGCGTACTGCGGCAGCAGGTCGGGATAGCCAACGACCAGGATGCGTGCGCCCGGCGCCTGCTGGCGTGCCTGCGCGACGACGGCCGCGACCTTGGTCTGCACTGCGGCGGCGTTCTGCACGCTCTGGTCCGTGCCCCCCGCGGTGTAGACCGCCTTGCAGGGCGCGCCGTAGGGATCGGCTGCCCCCAGCGGGGCGCAGACTGCCACGTACTCGCCCAACGAAAAGTCGTTGCCGCCGATGCTGATCGTGACGACCTGCGCACCCAGTCCAACCGCGTTGAGCTGCGGTGAGTTGAAGCCGTCGCCGGCGAATTGCGGCTGGGTCATGTTGGCGACCACCGCTCCGCCGCAGCTGACGTCGGTCAGCGCCATGCCGGTCGCCTGGGCGACCAGGCGCGGATAGTTCTGGCCCGAGCGGTCGCAGCCAAGCGGCGTCCCGTAGGGAACCAGCGAGCCCGAGGCATCGGGCACCAGCGGTGCCGATGTGTATGAATCGCCAAGCGCCACGTAGGAAACCGCGGCATGCGCCGGCGCTGTCAGCAATGCTCCGGCTGCCAGGCACGGCAGCCATATCCTGATGCTCATCTTCCGACTCCTCTGAGTGCCCCGCTAATGGTTTCCGCGCGGCGCGCGGCTTCGGTCTGCGGGTGCACAAATGTTCCGACGGGTAGGCGTTGCCGTGGAATTACATTTGGTGCCAAACTGCTAGACAAAAGGGGCCACAGTGCATGGCTGGGAAAATCGGAAAGACCAGACGACGTCAGGTTCGAGTCGCGTCCGAGTACATGCGCGCGATCGTGGAGATCGCCGCGGAACAAGGTGTCAACCTGAAAAAAGCACTGGCAGGGTCGGGCCTGGACCTCGGCCTTTTGTCGCAGCCCTACCTGCTGATTCCGGGCCGCGAGGCGTCCAAGCTGACCCAGCGCCTGATGGACATGGCCGGCGTGGAAGGCATCGGCTTCGAGCTGGGGCTGCGCATCAAGCCCACCAGCCACGGTTATCTGGGTTATGCGTTGATGAGTTGCTCCACGCTGCGCCAGGGAGCGGCGTTGTTGCGTAAGTACCTACCCTTGCGCACAGATCACTTCACCCTGCAGTTGCGCCAGGAAAAGGAGCGGGTGGCCTTCCTGTTCAGCGAGGCACACGATCTTGGTGCGCAGCGCCGGATGCTGTTCGAGGAGATGATGACGATCGTCTACCAGAACGCCTCGTTTCTCGTCGGCGAGCCGCTGCGCGATTGCGAAATGTGGTTCGACTGGCCCGAACCGGCCTACGCGGATGCTTATCGGGACCGCATGCCGCAGATGCGCTTCGAGCAGGAGTCAAACCGTCTTCTGATCCCGAATCGATACATGGACATGCCGCTTGCGTTGGCTGATCCAGCGGCTTCAAAGATGGCGTTGGAGCAGTTGCGCCAGGAAGAAACGCAATCGGGGATCGCCGGCAAGAGCACCGCCGCGCAGGTGCGGGCTCTGCTGGTGCTGCAATCCCATGTCGGGTATCCCGGCCTCGATACTGTCGCAGCGAAATTGTTCATGTCGGTTCGCACTTTGAAGAGAAAATTGCGGGAATCCGGCACGACTTTCCAAAAGCTCCTGGACGAAGCGCGTTGCAAGGATGCGCTGCGGCTGATGAAGAACCCGAACGTCGATTTGAAAACGGTTGCATCGATACTCGGCTACGCTGAGCACATCTGTTTCACGCGGGCCTTTCGCCGCTGGACCGGCCAGACTCCCAGCGCGTTCCGTCAGCGAGCGGCCGGCGCCACTGATCATGGATAGCGGAGCCCGGGTACAGTTTCTCCGTGTGCACTTCTGATCAGGAGCAAGCCCTGCCGAAGCGATGAATGCCTGAACATCCATGACTGCGCCAGTCTGATCCACGCATCGCATCTTATTGAAGCTTGGCGGGAGGACTACATTCGGCTTCGTCCCCATGGCGCGCTCGGTCACCTGAGCCCCCCGAGCGAGTACGCTGTTCCCAGAGGTGAAGTGGCCGGCTTCACTTGTGAGTCGCCTGAAAACTGGGGCAACGTCAAGCCGATAAGTCAATGAAAAGCCGCGTAAAAGTGCGGCTATCTGGACTGCTTTGGAGGGATAAATGGTGGCTAGAGGTGGGATCGAACCGCCGACCTCAGCATTATGAGTGCCGCGTTCTAACCGTCTGAGCTGCCTAGCCCTGCTTGCGGAATACATTGTAAGTTGTTGTTGCGGAAAGAGAAACGGCAAAAGTCAGTCCACACCCCGGTACGGGCGACCACAGCGAATTTGCCGCACAAAGCCGCACAAAGCCGTACAAAGCCGTACAAAGCCGTACCAATCCCCACAAATTTCCCCACACTGGTTTTTGTGGGCAAATGCAGCGGTCGGCATAGGCGATAAGCGCTCCCGTCAACTATTTCAAACGCCCAGCCCAAGCGCCTAGACAACGATCGGCGCGTGGAGCATCTAGGTGTCACTTTCACGCAGGGGATGACGACTTGTTGAAGAGCGGATAGCACTCGACGCCCCTCAACTATGCTCCACGCGGGCCGCAGAAGCTATAACATCCATTGTGGGGGCACACACTCATGCGCGCCGGGTTTCGCACCCGTTCAGTGCGCCTTCTTTAATTAATAATTGGCTTGTTAATCAAAGACTTATGAATCAAGAGCAGCGTGAGGAAATTGTTCGCCGCCTACAGCTTGGGGAAGAACTGTCGCCCGAGTGGGTGCGCATTCTGTTCCCCCCCCAGAAGCGAGAATACGAACTCGTCTACCACGGAAAAGAGCGTGAAGAAGACATCATCGCAAGCACGCTTGCCGTACCGCTCCAGAAAATTCGAACGTTCGGCAAGAATGGAGATGGTTGGCACAACAAGCTGATCTTCGGAGACAACCTGCAGGTGATGAAGACCCTCCTCAAGTTGAAGGAGGATGGCGAGCTAGTCAATCCCGATGGTAGCCATGGCGTCCGCCTGATTTATATCGATCCCCCATTTGCAACCAAGCGTGACTTTCAGGGAGGCGGCGACCAAAGGGCGTATCAAGACAAGGTTATCGGGGCCCAGTTTCTCGAATTCGTGCGGAAGAGGTTAGTACTGTTGCGCGAATTACTTTCGCCAACGGGTTCGATCTATCTGCATCTTGACCAGCGGAAAGGGCACTACATTAAAGTGATCATGGACGAGGTATTCGGCGAGCATCGTGCACGCAACAGCATTGCGCGGATTAAATGCAGTCCGAAGAACTACACGTCGCGCTCATTCGGAAACATCCATGACATGCTGTTCTTCTATTCAATGGATGCTAATAGCAAGGTAAACGAGCTATACCTTGAACGAATACTGACTGAGGTGTTGGAAGACTTTCCGTACTACGACGAAAAGGCCGGAAAGCGCTATAAAACAGCTCCGCTGCATGCGACCGGAATTCGTAAAGGTGAGACAGGTAGGGCATGGAGAGGAATCAAGCCGCCTCCAGGCAATCACTGGCGTTACGTCCATGCGACGTTGGATGCACTTGATAAGGCGAAACTTGTTGAATGGTCCGACAATGGCAATCCGCGCAAGAAAATTTATGCCGACGATAGCGAAGGGTACGCTGTACAAGATATCTGGGACTTCAAAGATCCTGGTGACCGACTCGCCAGCTATCCGACAGAGAAATCAGAACACTTGCTTGCACACGTTATTCGCGCGTCCTCGAATCCTGGCGATATCGTGCTTGACGCATTCGCCGGTTCCGGCACAACCCTCGCTGTTGCCGAAAAATTGGAACGTAAGTGGATAGGAATTGACTGTGGAAAGTTTTCCATTTACACAATTCAGAAACGGTTGCTCAATTTGCGAACGGGGATTGGCAACAATGGCGCTGTTCTAAAACCCAAGGCTTTCAGCCTGTACAACGCTGGCCTGTATGATTTTTCGAAGTTGAAAGAGCTAAGCTGGGATGCTTGGAGATTTTTTGCCCTTCAACTTTTTCAGTGCCACGATGCTCCGCACAAAATAGGGGGTATCCTCCTTGATGGCCATCTCAGAGGTTCGAGCGTACTAGTCTTCAATCACCAAAGGCAGCCAGGCGTCCGAATTGATGAGGAGACTGTACAGAGCCTGCATGAGGCGCTAGGTACGAAAATTGGCGGCCGCATGTTCATTATCGCCCCAGCGTTGGTGTTCGATTTTCAGCAAGATTATCTATTACTGGACGGCGTGAGTTACTACGCATTGCGAATTCCATACTCCATTGTTAATGAACTTCATCAGAGGGAATTCGCAGCACTGAAACAGCCAGCGGACGTGCTGGCAGTAAATGACACGGTGGATGCGGTTGGATTCGATTTTATCCGCTCTCCAGAACTGGAATATACAGTTACCACTGAGACGCGGAAGGGTGAGCTATTTTTAGAAGGGGTTATCTCGATTAAGACCTTCAAGAGCGAAGCTGTCCTGCGTGATGCGACGAAAAGGGGCAATCGAGAGGCCCTTTCTATGGTGATGCTGGATTTCGACTTCGATAGCGACTCTGACGTTTTCGAACTCGACGCTGTGCACTATGCTGAAGCAATTGAGGCGGACGGTTGGAAGGTGCGACTGCCACTCGAATCGATTGGTCAGCACGTGATGGCCGTATTCGTAGATATGTATGGAAACGAAGCCCGAGAGGTTATTCCCGCAAACAAGTTTAGCCGGACTAGTCTCGCGCATGGTTCAAAAAATGCTTCGAAGCGAAAAAAGAAGTAACAAATCATGAGCATTAAGGGGGACAAAAGAACCTTTCGAAATGAAGACCTAGTACTAAAGGTCACTAACAATATTGATCCAAATAAATGGAACGAATCAAAGTACGAAGCCTTTTTAGATGAACTCTGTGGTTATAGGGAGTATCAGAAAAACGCGATACGAACGGTGGCGCGCTTTTTATTGAGTGGCAGGTACGCAAATTTGCGAGCACTCGCCAAAGAAAACTTTGATGCCAATAGCGAGCTGCAAGAGCGTTACGGTTCGTGGACTGGCATGGAACAGCACCTGCAGTTTCCAGATCAAATGGCATGTTCCGTGGACCAGGCAACAGGCACCGGAAAGAGCTACGTGCTGTACGGATTGGCGCTGATCCTGCTGGCAGAAGGTGTCGTCGATAGAGTATTGGTTCTTTGTCCCTCGAACACTATTGAGGACGGCTTGCTTCAGAAGTTCAGGGGGCTTGCGGGTAGCGCAGACCTTCGCGACGCCATGCCGGCGGAATCAAAGTGTCGGGCGCCGAAAATTATCAATGCTAATGAAACAATAGTCGATGGATCGATATGCGTGGAGAATTACCATGCAATTTTGGATGGCACAAAGTCCTCAATTCGCGACAGTCTAAAGGGCAAGGGTGCACGTGTCGCTGTTCTCAATGACGAGGCACACCATGTAGCTAATGAGTCAGGTACAACGCCCAAGAAGTGGAAATCATTTCTTGAAGATTCAGACTATGGCTTCAAATTAGTCGTGGGCGTTTCCGGTACTTGCTATGTGAGCGATGACTATTTTTCAGATGTAGTCCATCGGTATTCGTTGCGT